>JARGOP010000017.1 GCA_029233965.1 Verrucomicrobiales bacterium
CCATCTTTTTTTCAGATTTTTAGCCCACAACTGACCAGTCCTCTTGAAATGCTTTACAACAAAAGGTGGAGTATTCAGGAATCGTTAGGCTCCAGCGGCCCTGCTCACCAATTTGAAAAGGCAGCCAGCCAGATTTCTTTGCCATACTCTTCCCCGAACAAAGAAACAGTACAAGAAGATTGAGTAATGAGCTGCGAATCAATCGTTCTGGAATATCTACTCGAAGCCGCAAGTAAGAACAAAAGCGGACCAGCCCTTTCGCTTTCAGATGAAAGCTTGAGCTACGGAGAGCTGTTTGGCTACGCAAAACAGATAGGAGATCAACTGGCGGAAAGCGAAACAACTGATATTACTCGCCAGCCTGTCACTGCAATCGTGGCGGACAAAACTTGGGTTTCCTATGCCGGAATTCTAGCGTGCTTGATGCGGGGGCATACGTTTGTTCCGCTGAACCCGAAATTCCCTTCGCAGCGAAACCTCGAAATTCTAAAGCGTTCGAAAGCTTCCCGCATTATCTGCAACGATGATCTACGTAGCTCCTTTACCGAAGTGATCGATAGTGCCAGCCTTTCTGAAAAAGCCTCGATCCACTCCGTTTTCGTCGCCGACGACTTAGTCGTCGAGGCGGCCAGGCCTGATTTTTTTGCGAGCACATGCGCTGACATGTTCAACGGACATGACTGCAATGAGCCGGAAGATATCATCTATATTCTCTTTACTTCCGGCAGTACCGGAAACCCCAAGGGCGTGCCTATCAAACATTCTAATTTGGCTCACTACGTAAAGATAGCCGGTGAGTTGCTGGGGGCTACCAATGAAGATCGTTTTTCTCAAACTTTCGATCTGACATTCGATCTTTCCATGCATGACATGTTTCTTTGCTGGTCAAGCGGTGCTCATTTAGTTGTTCCAAGCCGGGAAGACCTGGTCAATCCGGCTAAATACATCAACACCCGAAGTATTACACAATGGTTCTCGGTCCCATCCCTCGCTTATCAGATGCGATTGAAAGGCGATCTGAAACCCGGAGCCTTTCCACAATTGCGCACGAGCCTGTTCTGTGGCGAGGCACTCCCGTCTCTACTGGCTCAAGAATGGATGGCAGCAGCACCAAACAGCCGGGTCGAAAACTGGTATGGACCAACCGAGGCAACGATTGCCTGCACCCGTTTCGAAATCCTCAAAAACAATAATGGAGCAGATATCGACGACTCAACCTTAGCACCGATCGGAACTGCCTTTTCCGGAATGGAGGCCATCGTCTGTGGACCCGATTTGATAGAGTTGGAAGATGGAAAATCAGGCGAATTGTTTCTGGGCGGTGAACAAATTGCGCCAGGGTATTTGAATGATCCTGAAAAAACCAGCAAGGCATTTATGCCCCTCCCTGACAGAAATGGCCTCTACTACCGCACCGGAGATGGCGCAGTAAAATCCGGTGGCGAACTGCTGTTTCTCGGTCGATTGGACAATCAAGTCAAGGTGAGAGGTTTCCGAATTGAGTTAGGGGAAATCGAAGCCGCTCTGCGAAGTGCTGCAGGTGGGAACAACTGTGCAGCATTTTCCTGGCCGCCTGACAACGCCAGCGGAAGGTTTGTCATCGCAGCTATAGAGGGAGATGAGCAAAATGCAGATGGTATTTTGGACGAACTCAGGTCGTCGTTGCCTAATTACATGGTACCAACCGATCTCGTTTTTCTAAATTCGTTTCCTACAAACTCCAGCGGGAAAGCTGATCGAAAAGAGATCGCCGACCTGATCCACGAGACTCTGCGGGCAAGGAACAGTAAGCGACCTTCCTCACAAAACCCTGATGAAACCAGATTCCTCAACTGCATTCTAAAGGCAAGCCCGGCGCTTTCGATCGAGCGTATTCACGAAGCGGAAAACCTGATTGATGCCGGCATGGATTCGCTTGCATTCATCAATTTGACCGTCCAAATCGAAAAAATATACAAGGTAGATTTGGATCAGGAACAGGTCGTTGCGCTTTCAATGATGCCCTTTCAAAACATCGTGAGATTTCTAAAAGGGCAATCGGTTCTGGATTCCATGAATACCGGATTACAATCCCGGGCAAACCGGGTAATCCAATTCATCGAAGCATTTCCAGAACTTTTAAAACAAGGTGGACCGGAATTCTGTTTCGCTATCGGTTCATCCGGGACGATGAGCGCATTTTCTCCCGGAGCGTTTGATCAAACGGCCAAGGATACGGGCGTCAAGATTCGCTCAGTCAATATTGGCCTGGTTGCTGTAAGGGTTGATGGGATCTCCCGAATTTGCCAGTATATCCGCGAATGTTGTGAGCAGGCAAAATTGCGTCCTGCAGCGGTGATCTACGAACTCGATCCAATGCACATATGCGCACTTCCGCCGAAGGGTGATATCAGTATCGACGAGTCAATGTTTGGTAGAACAGCTCCCAAACCAAGTCAGATTGTCCATGCAGAGTTCCAGTGGTCGGCAGAAACACGAGGAACGTTCGAACGGGAGGAGGTTAAAAAGAGAAAAAGGCTCCCCCTAGTCCCAGGGTGGACCAAGAAACGGGACAGGGAAACCATAAACACCTTTTCAGGCAAAGTTGATTTTAACGAAACTGCAATTCAAGCATGGATCAGAGGTGCGAACGAACTCCAGCAGCTATGCGATAGAGTAGTTGGATTCATTCACCCTTTAAAGCCGAATCAATACCCCGCTCCAGAAGACAAAGAGAAAAATAAGTATCTGAAAATGCTCAAACGAATCTCTGAAGAAACAGGAATATCATTCTACTCCGAAGACCAGTTTTCGCTCGAAGAGGATGATTTTATCAATATCAATCATATGACCCCGCAAAAAGGGAAACAGACTATTTCCAGGCAATTGGCGGAACTTTGCATCAAAGACAACCTTCTCGGATAGTCCGGAATCAAGCTGGATCAACTCCGCTCACTTTTGGTTTCTTGCCAACTTTGCGTATCCCGACCCGGTAGATACAATTGCGCTTTAGACGTCTCGAATAACCGGTCAAAACTCTTCTGAGATCAGGTGCCTTCTTTCTCACTTTTTCAAACTCTTCGCAATCCAGAGCCAGCTCCGGGCGATGTCCCTATGATCGTTACCCAGTTTTAACGATCATAGGGACATCCCCGAGTCCTGTTGGCTTTTCGCTATTTTCATGAAAATCCTTTTTCAAATCCTCGTTGGCGCTGCCGTTCTGGCGGCTATTCCTGCTCTTTCCGCTGCGGCGGAGCGGCCTGACATCATTCTCATCATGGTGGATGACATGGGATTCTCGGATCTCGGCTATCAGGGCGGGGAGATCGAGACGCCGAATCTCGATGCCCTGGCTCATGGTGGCGTGAGGTTTTCTCAATTCTACAATTCCGGCCGCTGTTGTCCGACGAGAGCGACCTTGATGACCGGGCTTCATCCTCACGAGACCGGAATTGGTCACATGACCGAATCTCCCAAGGGGGGGAGGAAAACGACAGAGCCTCCCGCTTATCAGGGGCACCTCAACGATCAGTGTGTCACCGTCGCCGAAGCGCTGAAGAGCAGCGGCTACGCAACTCTCATGGCCGGGAAGTGGCACCTCGGATTTTTCGATCGGGAGGACTGGCCGATGCAGCGGGGATTTGACCAATTCTATGGCTGCATCACCGGAGCGACGCGCTTTTTCAATCCGGAAGGGGATCGTGGAATCTCGCTGGGCAATGAGCTTCTCGAGGCACCTGAGAGCACGACGAATGAGGCATACTACACAACGGATGCATTCACTGACTACGCGATCCGTTTCATCGGAGATCATCGTCAGGGGGAGGCCAAAGAGGATCCGTATTTCCTCTATCTCGCCTACACCGCGCCGCACTGGCCACTTCAGGCTTTCGAAGACGACATTGCGAAGTATCGCGGAAAATACAAAACGGGCTGGGAGAAACTGCGGGAGCAGCGCTACGCGAGGCAAATTGAACTCGGCCTCATCGATGAATCGTGGCCGCTCTCACCGAAGACGCCGGGCATTCCCGAATGGGATTCTCTCGATGCGAAGAAGCAGGATGAAATGGATCTCAAAATGGCGGTTTACGCGGCGATGGTGGATCGTGTCGATCAGAACATCGGAAAACTCGTCGCGCACCTCAAGGAGGCGGGGACCTTCGAAAACACGCTGATTCTTTTTCTCTCCGACAACGGGGCCTGCCAGGAGGGTGGCATGTTAGGACGGGGTGAGTTTTACGATATTGAAAAGCGGAATTCGCAGGACTCAAACAGTTACGGTGAGGCCTGGGCCAATGCAGGGAGCACTCCTTTCCGATATTATAAGCACTTCGCGCACGAAGGGGGTTCCGCGACACCGTTTTTCATGCACTGGCCGGAGCAGATCGAAGCCCGTGAAGACTGGTTTTCCGATCCGGCGCAGTTGATCGATGTGATGCCGACCCTTCTCGACGTGGCCGGGGCGGAACATCCCCGGGAGCGCGCCGGTAACGCGGTTCCGGCGCTCGACGGAATCTCCCTCCGTCCGGCGTTCACGAGTAGGCCTCTTGAGCGGGAAGAGCCGATCTTCGTCGAGCACGAGATGAATGCGTTTGTCAGGGACGGTCGGTGGAAGCTGGTGGGAAAAAACGTTTCCACGGTCAACGGGACTGATGCTTCCCAATGGGAACTCTACGATATGGTCGCCGATCGCACGGAGATGAAAGATCTCGCGCGGGTCGATCCGTCGAAGGTTCGTGAAATGGCGGCAATGTGGGAGAAATGGGCGGAGCGGGTCAAGGTATATCCGCGCGGGAAGAGCAGTCCACGGCCGGGGGATCCGACTCCGGAAGCGATCACGCCGCAAATCGGCGGGCGTGAGTTCACGATCAGGGCGAAGGTGCGCGATGGAAAACCGAACGGGGTCGTTCTTTCCCAGGGCGGGAATGCCTTTGGATACTCTCTCTTTTTCGAGGCTGGGAAGCCCGCCTTCGCGTGGCGGAATCGTTCAAAGCTAACCGTGATTCGAGGCAGCGAGGCCTGCTCCGGTCCGACCGATCTGGTCGTGGAAGTGGAGAAGGACAAGCTGACTTTGAAAGTGAACGGAGAGGAAGTCGCGAGCACTCCGATCAGGGAGTTGATGGGAGAACAGCCGGGGCTGGGAATGTTTGTCGGGGCGGATGGCGTTCACGCCGTCGCTGACTATAAAGTTCCAAACCGCTTCAACGGACGCATCATCCGGCACGAGGTGATTCCCGTAATTCCGAAAGTGGCGATGCGAACGCCCTGGGCGGCTGAGGTGATGGCGGAGAGCGTGTGGGACGAATACCCGCGACCGCAACTTCGTCGTGACAACTGGACCAATTTGAACGGGTCGTGGGACTATGCGGTGACCGGAATGGAGGCAAAGCAGATGCCGGAGAAGGCGGACGGAAAAATTCTCGTTCCCTTTGCGATCGAGGCTCCGCTTTCCGGAGTTGAAGAGCGCTTCATGCCGGACGATGTCCTCTGGTATCGCCGCACCCTTGAGGTCGCGAAAAAGGAGGGCCTCCGCTACCGTTTGAATTTTGAAGCGGTGGACTATGAGTCGACGGTGTGGGTCAACGGGATCGAAGTGGGATCCAATACAGGAGGCAATCTGCCGTTCTCTTTCGACATTACGGATGCGATCCAGTCGGGGGAAAATGAGATCCAGCTCCGGGTCACGGATGCGACGGACAGCGCATACCAGCTGCATGGGAAGCAGCGCCTCAACCCGAAGGGGATCTGGTACACCCCGGTTTCCGGAATCTGGCAGACGGTGTGGCTGGAAGAGGTGGTCGACACTTATCTCACTGAGGTGAAGATCACGACGAAGACCAGCGGCCGTGTCCTTATCGAGCTCTCCAGCGAGGGGGGAGGACCGGCAAAGGGACGTGCTCTCGTCACGATGGGCGGGACTGAGATTGCCGGGTCCCGGATCAAAGGGGACCGCATTGAATTGTCGATACCGAATCCGCAGCTCTGGTCTCCGGATTCGCCAACGCTCTATGAGGTTCGCATCGAGTTTGGTGAGGATGTCGTGGAGACCTATTTTGGAATTCGTGAAACCGGAATTGAGGAAGATGAAGCCGGAAACCTCCGCTTTACCCTCAACGGAAAGCCGATTTTCCACTGGGGAACGCTCGATCAGGGCTGGTGGCCGGACGGTCTCCTCACGCCGCCTTCGGAGGAGGCGATGGTTTCCGATATTGAGTTTCTGAAGAAAGCCGGCTTCAACACGATCCGGAAACACATCAAGGTTGAGCCGCGGCGGTATTACTATCAATGCGACAGGATCGGAATGTTGGTCTGGCAGGATCAAGTCAGCGCAAAGCGAAATGATGATCCGGAGTGGACCCGGCTCAAGCCGAATCCGCCGACATTGACCTGGCCGGCGGAAGCGCACGAGCAGTATCTGCGCGAGCACAAACTCATGATCGACACCCTTTACAGTCATCCTTCGATTGTGCAGTGGGTTCCCTACAACGAGCGTTGGGGACAACATCAGACGATGAAGACTGGAGAGTGGGTCGTGCCCTACGATCCGACCCGACAGATTAATATTGCGAGTGGGGGGAACTTTTTCCCGGTCGGACACATTGTCGATGCGCACCACTACCCGGATCCGGAATTCCCCCGGGAAGACGGGGAGGGTGGCCGCTTTGATGGATTTGTGAAAGTGATGGGAGAATTCGGCGGCCACGGTTTTCCAGTGGACGGCCACGTTTGGGACACCAATGCGAGAAACTGGGGATACGGCGGATTGCCTGAGAACAAAGAGGAATGGCTCGAGCGGTATCGCGTTTCGATTGAAAAACTCGTGGAGTTGAAAAAGCAGGGAATCGCTGCGGGTATTTACACCCAGACCACTGACGTCGAGGGCGAGATCAACGGACTCATCACCTATGATCGCAAAGTGCAGAAGATCGCACCGGAGGAGCTTTTCAAATTAAGCCGCCCACTCTTCGAATAGGATTCTCTCAAATCAGGATTCGAGAGCCCGTCGGATGCGTTCGCGCGTCTTGCGGGGATGCCCTTTGACGACGAGCTCAAAGGAATGATCAATCAGTTCAAGAACGAGGTCATCCGGTAGAGAGCCATCCAGCACGAGGGTATTCCAGTGCTTCTTGTTCATGTGGTACCCGGGAATGATCGCCTCGTGTTCGTCACGGAGTGCGATTGCCCGATCCGGATCACATTTGAGATTGAGCCTCGGAGGAACCTCTTCGGGGATGAGGAGGGCGAACATTTTGTCGACGACCTTGTAAACCGCCACCTCGGGTCCAAAGGGAAATCCTTCGGTCGTTTCGACCCGGTTCAGCAGGTTGAGGTGGATGGTCTGGAGATCGTTCATGGCTTCCTCATCTGCATAATAACTTACTGATGAGGAAGAAAAGGGTTTAAACTCTTCAGGGATGCCGCAATATCAAACTCGTAGTCATTGCCTACCCCAAAATAGCATTCCTCATTTCGCTCTTTGCTTTTTCTCAGGAAAATGCCCCGGGGCAGGTCAACGGGGAGTCGATTGCGACCTGTATTGCTCAGGATTCCGGCAATCTTCTTAAGCAGTACCTAGAGTATGGATACAAGCTTGCGATGACGCTGAAACTGCTCACGCTGCCACAGCTCGCCCGGGTTTTCGGGAAAGCGACCAACGTCGTCGTCCCCGAAACGTTGAATCAGTTGCTGGAAATGGGGGACGTCAATTTCGAGGGCGGCTCCGCATCGCTGTCACCGGATGCACTTCAGGAACTGGATAAAGCGGCCAATGATCCGGCCTTGAACCTGAAAGCAAAAATTTCAATCGAGGGCCATGCCTGGTATCACAACAACCGGGCCCGGTCCCTTTCTGAAGAGAGGGCAATGGCTGCGATGAATTACCTCACGAGCCTTGGGATCGCGGCGGACCGGATTGAGACAGCCGGCTATGGAGCTTCACGCCCGTTTGTCGCGGGTTCGCGCTCGGAGACGACCGCAAACCACTACCACTGCATTGAGATTCGAGTCGTCGAAGACGAATGATCTCAGGAGGTTGCTGAGTAACTGCGTGAACCGGAAGAACGACGGTTTCCGCCTCCTCCGCTTCGACGGCGATTTCCGCCGCCCTGTCCCCCACCGCCACTGCGCCGCTGATTTCCGCCTCGTCCGCCGCCACGACCTCCACGTCCGCCGCCCTGACCCCCGCGAGGGGGAGTGGCATTTCTTTCCTCATGGCGAGGTTCACGGTGAAAGGGATGCTCGAGATCGACAGGAATTTTCGTGCGGATATTCTTTTCGATCTGGGTGAGCAGTCCATTGCTTTCCTCGTCACAGAATGAAATTGCGCAGCCTTCAGCGCCGGCACGAGCGGTTCGACCGATACGGTGTACATAGGAGTCGGGTTCGTTGGGGAGGTCGTAGTTGATGACGAGATCGACGCCTTTGACGTCGATTCCGCGAGCGGCGATGTCCGTCGCGACGAGCACTCGAATCCGGCCGCTGCGGAAATCCTCCAGCGCCCGGACGCGGGCGGACTGGGATTTGTTTCCGTGGATCGCGGCTGCGGGGATCCCTGATTTTTCAAGATGCTCGGCAATTCGGTTGGCGACGTGTTTCATGCCGGTGAAGACGAGGGCGAGTCCCCCCGGATTCTCTTCGAGGCAATGCTGAAGGAGGTCTCTTTTGTTCCCTCCTCCGACATGGCAAACGGTCTGCCGGATTTTCTCCACCGTGGTCGCCGGAGGAGTGACTTCGACATGTTTCGGGTTTTGCAGGATTGAGCCGGCAAGTTCGATGATGGAATCCGGCATCGTGGCGGAGAAAAAGAGGGACTGTCTCTTACGGGGGAGCTCGGCAATGATTTTCTTCACATCGTGAATGAATCCCATGTCGAGCATGCGGTCCGCTTCATCGATGACGAAAATCTCGAGTTCTCTCAGATTGATGTGTCCCTGCCCGATGAGGTCGAGAAGGCGGCCCGGAGTCGCAACGAGGACTTCGATTCCCCGGCGGATTGCCTGGACTTGAGGATTTTGTCCGACTCCGCCAAAAATTACTGCTGACTGATGGCGGGTGTGAGTTCCATAGGCGCCGAAGCTGTCGTGGATCTGGATCGCAAGTTCACGGGTTGGCGCGATGACAAGGACGCGGGGTGATTTCGGGGTGCGGGATTTCGGACGATTCGTGAGGTGCTCGAGAATCGGCAGGGCAAAGGCCGCCGTCTTTCCCGTGCCGGTCTGAGCGCAGCCCATGACATCGTGCCCCGCGAGAACATAGGGGATAGTTTGCTCCTGAATCGGAGAGGGAGTGGTGTAGTCGCGATCCTTGAGGGCACGTTGGAGAGGTTCGCCAAGAGCGAGTTCGGAAAAGGAAATAGACATACAAATAAGTTGGTTTTCTAATGGAAAGGCACGAGCGCGCGGAATTGGAATGAATCCACAGGATCGAGTGTCCCGACGGGACTTGAGAGCCGCTGGTCAGCGGTAGGACTCGATGAAATAAAATAAGCCCGGAACAATTCTCACCGAAGAAACCGAGAGGGCGGACCGGGGTGCGAAATGCCGTTTGACCCGGTTGTAGACGCTGGAGAGTCGTCGAAACATCCGGCTTTGCAAGGAGTTTCCGCGATCCATGATGTTGACTCAAGGCATCGGGTTTGTTCGAGAAAGGCCGATCCAGCTGCTATTTTCGTAGGATTCGAGCCCCGAAATTCATGAATTGTAATCTCCGTATTTGAGTGGAAGAGGAATTTCTGCACCGAGCCAGCGCTATCCTCAGAAAGATTTACGTGGTCCTTTCATCCAGGTTGCGAACGAGATCCTGCAGAGTGCGGTCGATGAAGCGAACGGTGATTATGGATCCTTTGTCCGGATGGATTGGAGAAAGGGCTCGCTGAGGATGGTGGCGACCGTGGGTAGATCGTGGACGAGTGAGCGATCAAAGCTTCTCTTGCAGGTTGGAGTTGGGATCAGAGAAAAATTGCGCTGACCGGAAAGACCTTTTGTTGCGACAATGTGGAAGACGATCCCGATTTTGTCTCTGTGATCGACGCGGTAAAGAGCGAGTTGGCCTTTCCCGTGATGATCGACGGTCGGGTTTGGGCGGATTATTAATTTGGATGCGGATCAGGTTGTTCAATCCGGGAAAGCTTCTGTTCCGCGGATAGAGCTTCTCGCAGAGCTGGTCGCTTCTGCGATCGGGTTTCGATTGCGGATGGAGCGGAAAAGGAACTGTCTGCTTCCTTGATGAAGGCAGAAAAGCTTTCAGCCATGGGGCACCTTGTGGCTGGAATCGCACACGAAGTCAATAATCTTGCTGACGGCCATACTCGATTGCGCAGAGCTGTTTTCCAGAGAGACCGGTGAGGAAAATACCAAAGTTTCCACTGACGTTCTTTGTAAGCAGGCGAAACGGGCGGGCGAACTCGCGTGAAGCAGCTCCTCACTTTTGCACGCATGGGCAGCCCGGAGAATCGTGAGATCCTGACCATCGGGAGGTTGATCAGCGAAGTCGACAATATGATGAGGCCCTCGCTCAAAACGGAGGGTATCAAGTTGGATTCCTATTCTGAAGAGATCGAATTGGCCCGCGAAGGAAACCGCGTTCAAATTCAGCAGGTGTTTATGAGATGCGCTGAGCCTTTCCCGGATGATCCTGAAAGATAGAAAGATGTGCCTGGATTGAGCGTCTATGCGGACGCAGTCCTGCTTGAATCTGTGTTGCTTTTCGCGAAGCTACGGGGTGAGAACTCCTGTTCAACCCAATCGCCTTTTTTCGGCCGTACTCTCGCTGCTGGTAGGCAGCGTAGTGTCTTCTTCCGGGAACGAAGGAGTGCTCAGGAAAATGGACGCATTTCTCGCCACGCACTGCTACGAGTGCCACGATGATCTGACCTCGGAAGCCGACCTGGATTTGACGAACCTGGATTTCGATCTCAAATCACCGGCCACGTTCAGCGCCTGGGATTTGGTTTTCCGACGTGTCGAAGACGGCGAGATGCCGCCCCGGAAGCAGGCGCGTCCTGAAGCGGGAGAACTCAAAGAGTTCCTCGAAACGCTGAAGGCTCCTCTGGTGAAAGCGGATCGTGAGTTTCTTGACCGGTATGGACGGGTCCATGGAAGGCGGCTGACCCGGATTGAGTACGAGCATGCCATCCACGATTTGCTGGGGATCGATATCCCGCTGGCGGACGGGCTGCCGGCTGACGACGTCATTCACGGATTTGAAACGGAAGCGGATCAGCAGCAACTCAGCCACTTTCACCTCGATCAATATCTCAGCGCGGCCAACAAGGCGCTCGACCATGCTTTTGAGCGGGCCCTCGAACCTGAGCCCGCTTTTGAGAACACGTATCGGGCGAAAGAATTGACTCATCGCACTGCCGGCAACTATCGGGGACCTGATTCCCGTGACGGCAAGACGATCACCTGGAGGCTGACGCTTCAGTTTTTCGGGCGGATGCCAAAGACGGCAGTTCCGGAATCGGGCTGGTATGAGGTGACGATCAAGAACCTTCAGGCGATCAATCCCGGGGATGACGGCACGGTGTGGGGAACGCTGCGCAGTGGGGCCTGCGCCTCGAATGAGCCGATTCTCTACCCGCTGGGACTTGTTGAGGCGACAGCAAAACCTGCCACGCAGACTTTCCGGGGCTGGATTCGGAAAGGGCACATGCTGGAATTTAAGGTCGGTGACGCCACCGAAAAGGCTGCTCCGACCGGCGCGACTGGCGGAAATGTTTCGTTCAAAGGGCGTGACCTGAAGAAGGAGGGCTTTGCCGGAATTCAGTTCGATTCGATACACGTGAAGCGAATCTATCCGAACGGTTCCCGCTGGCAGGTTCGGAACAGCCTTTTCCCGGGTTCGCTCAAAGACAACAAATTTGCGGTGAAGAAAACGCCGGAAGAGTTGAATCGTCTCATTGCCGACTTCGCAACGAGGGCCTTCCGCCGTCCTCTTGGAGAGGGGCAGATTGATCCCTATGTCGGACTCGCCCGGGGTGAACTCGAGAAGGGAAAGCCCTTCGAAGAGGCACTCAAGGTCGGGTATCGTGCCGTGCTTTGTTCTCCCCGTTTTCTCTCTTTTGTCGAGCCGGTCGGAAAACTTGATGATCATGCACTCGCGTCACGGCTCAGTTTCCTGCTCTGGAGCAGCCTTCCTGACAAATCGCTCATGAAGTTGGCCAATCAGGGCAGGTTGAGCGAACCGGAAATCCTCGCGAGCGAGGTGGATCGACTGCTCGATGATCCAAAGTCGGAGCGGTTCATCGCGAATTTTACCGATCAGTGGCTCAATCTGAAACAGATCGATTTCACGACCCCGGATCCCCGTCGTTTCCGAAGTTTCGACTCGGTGGTGCAGGAATCGATGCTCGCCGAGACACGGGCGTTTGTTTCCGAATTGATTCATCAGAATCTCAGTGTGCGGAACCTCGTTGACTCTGACTTCGCAATGCTCAACGGACGATTGAAGGATCACTACGGAATCAAAGAGGCCGCAGTAAAGCCGGGTGGAGGTTTGCAGCGCGTCAGCCTTCCGGGCGATGCGCGGAGTGGTCTTGTGACTCAGGGCGCGGTGCTCAAAGTGACGGCTGATGGCTCGGTGACATCCCCGATCCTCCGCGGCGTCTGGGTGAATGAGCGAATTCTCGGGCTCAAGACGCCACCGCCGCCTCCCAATGTCCCGGCGGTGGAGCCGGATATTCGCGGAGCGGTCAGCATTCGGGATCAACTCGCGAAGCACAGCTCTGATGAATCATGTGCGGCTTGTCATGCCAAGATCGATCCGGCCGGTTTTGCTCTGGAGACGTACGATCCGGTGGGGCAGTGGAGAAGTGCCTACGGAACGAGTAAGGATTCAGCCAAAGTCGATCCGAGCGGCGTGACCCCGGACGGTGTCCCGTTTCAGGGCATAAAATCCTGGAAGCAGATCTACGCGGAACGGCCCGCGATGCTTGCGCGCACTTTTGCCAGGCATCTATTGACGTATGGAACGGGGGCATATCCGCGCTTTAGCGATTCCGAATATCTGGATGATATTGTCGAAAGTGCTGCCAAAGACGACTACGGCTTGAAGTCCATACTCCAGGCCTGCGTTTCCAGTCCCATTTTCCAATCCAAGTAAGCTCATGAAAAGCGTCTACATTAACACCGGAGCCCATCTTTCCCGCCGAACCGTCCTGCGTGGTGCCGGCATTGCCCTCGGACTGCCCTGGCTCGATGCGATGAATCCGGCCTTCGGTGCCTCGGCACCGACCGCGCCAAAGAGATTTGTCGGGATCAGTCTTTCGCTGGGATTGCACAACCCGAATCTGGTTCCCGAAGGGGAGGGCCGGAATTACAAGCCGTCGCGCTATCTCAAATCCGTGCAGGACCTGAGGGATCAGTTTACGGTCGTGTCAGGATCTTCACACCCCGGCGTAACCGGTGGTCACACCGCCGAGGGAAGCATTTTTTCGGCCTGTCCGAATGCACGCGGCGCGACGAGCCGAAATACCATTTCGATCGATCAGTTGCTCGCGAAGCATCTGGGGCACGAGACCCGTTTTCCGTCTCTCGTCCTCAATACCGGGAACGAGCGCAGCCCCTCCTACACAGAGAATGGTGCCATGATCCCGGCGATTTCGGATCCGAAAAAACTTTTCGCGAAGCTTTTCATAGATGATTCCAAAGAGGTGAAGAAAACGGAGGCCGAACTCGTTCGCGGTGGAAAATCGATCATGGATATCGTGGGAGCCGAGGCGAAGTCACTGGAGCGCGAAGTTGGCGCCGGGGACAAGGCCAAGCTCGATGCGTGGTTCACGAGCGTGCGTGAACTTGAGCAAAGACTCGAAGCGGACGAAGCCTGGATTCATGAACCGAAGCCGCAGGTGAAGGAAAAGATTCTTCCGGGCGATCGCAACAACGCTGCCGACCTGAAGCGGGCGATGCTCGATGTTGTTTTCATGGCTCTGCAAACGGACTCGACTCGTTTTGTGACCCTGCACTGCACGGGAAACACCGTAAACGCGCTCGAAGGCGTTGATCAAAGTTACCACGGTCTCAGTCACCATGGACTGGACGAAGAGAAGCTCGAACAACTCGCGATTGTCGAACAGGCCATGATCGATGAGTGGGGGAACTTCCTTCGTAACCTCAGAGGTGTTGACCAAAATGGAAATACCCTTCTCGACGACACGATGGTGCTCCTGACTTCAAACCTGGGGAACGCTTCCTCCCATGACAACAAGAACATGCCGGTTCTCTTCGGTGGCGGAGGATTTGATCACGGAAAGCATCTTGCGTTTGATCAGAAAGACAACTACCCGCTCCCGAATCTTTACCTGAGCGCAATCCACCAGGCCGGGTTGGCCTTCGATTCTTTCGCTACGAGCGAGGACGAAATGGATGGTCTTACGAGTCGCGTTTGAAGTTCAGGCGGCGCAGTCTGAACGGTTCACCTCCAAAGTGAGTTTCTAAATGCATGGCGAATCACCCGATATCCCGAAAGCGGTGCATGGCATTGTTTCTCCTGTTCTTTTCGGGCTTTTACGGAATTCTATTATCGGCGGAGCCCTTTCCTGAGATTTACAACAGTGAGCCTGACCTTGCTGCGCGGCCACCATCGGCTGCAAAGGCTCTGGAAATGCTCGAACTGCCGGAAGAATTCGAGGCCACTCTTTTTGCTTCCGAGCCCGAAGTTCAAAACCCGATTGCGATGGCATGGGACAAGCGGGGGAGGATGTGGGTTGCCGAAAACTACACTTACGCGGAGAGGTCGATGCGGTTCGATCTGTCACTGAATGACCGTCTCGTTATTCTCGAGGACACGGACTGGGATGGAGAGGCCGACCGGCGCATTGTTTTCTGTGATCAGTTGAAAATGCTCACGAGCGTCGAGCCTGGCGTGGACGGAGTCTGGGTGATGTGCCCTCCTCAGTTACTCTTCATTCCGGATGCAGATGGTGACGATGTCCCCGACGGTGACCCCGAGGTGATCCTCGATGGCTTCACCGTCGCGCAGAGCAACTACCACAATTTCGCGAACGGCCTGCGCTGGGGGCCGGACGGATGGCTTTACGGCCGCACCGGGCACTCCTGTCCGGGTAGGGTCGGAACGCCGGGAATGCCGGACGGGGAGCGCATTCCGATCAAGGGCGGGATCTGGCGATTTCATCCGGAGACGAAGGTTTTCGAAGGCATCACCCACGGGACGACGAATCCCTGGGGGCACGATTGGGACCGTCATGGTGAGCTGTTTTACATCAACACCGTGAACGGCCACCTCTGGCACGGCATCGCCGGGGCGCACTTCACGGAAAGCTTCGGGGTGGATCCAAATCCGTTTGTCTATGAACGCATCGACACCCATGCCGATCACTATCATTACGACAGAACGGGCAAGTGGTCGGACTCCCGCGACGGGGCTGCGAATGAGTTCGGTGGGGGGCACGCCCACATCGGGATGATGATTTACCAGGGCAAAGACTGGCCGGAGAGATTCCATGACCGCCTCTTCACGATCAACATGCACGGGCGGAGAACGAACGTGGAGCGCCTCGACCGCGAGGGGAGTGGATTCGTGGGACGTCACGAGCCTGACATTTTCCTCATGGGGGATGAATGGTTCCGCGGGATCGAGATCCAGCCCGGGCCGGATGGATCGGTTTTCATGATCGACTGGAGTGATACCGGTGAATGTCATGACCACACGGGTGTTCACCGGACGAGCGGACGGATTTATCGAGTGAGCTACGGTGAGGTTTCGAAGCCCGTCTTTCCCGATTCCCCGGAGGATTGGCTTTTTCATGAAAATCCCTGGTATGCCCGGAGTGTGAGGCGCGGTGGATTTGAGTTGGATCGTTCCGCCCTTCTCGCCACGGCGAGCACCGGCGCAACGGCGGAGGATCGACTCCGCGCGATGTGGGCGCTTCATCGGGCCGGGGAAGCGCCGCTTTTCTGGACAGCGTTTCTGGAGGACGATCACGAATCCGTGCGCGCCTGGGCGATTCGGTTGCTCCTTGATGCCGAGCCGATCGACACGATCACCGGACCTCGTGACAATGCAATGCCTTCAGCGCAGCCTGCCGGGGTCATGACGAAATTTGAGAGCATGGCCCGCGAGGATGAGTCTGGTTTGGTTCGCCTCGCTCTCGCTTCCTCGCTCCAGCGGCTGCCACTTGAGCAACGCTCCGCGCTCGGCCTCGCGCTGGCCTCACGGGGAGAAGATGCGTTCGACCGCAATTTGCCGTCGATGGTTTGGTATGGTGTCAGTCCGCTCGCAGACTCTGATCCGGGTGCGCTGGTGAAAATCGCGGGCGGCTCTTCCTGGCCCAATTTGGTCCGCTGGATTTCCCGCAGCCTTTCCAGTCAATGGCAGGAAACCCCGGCAGCTCTGGAGGCGCTTCTCACGGAAGCAAAAGGAATGTCCCCGGCCTTGCAGAGCGCTGTCCTCTACGGTGTCAGTGACGGTTTTCAGGGCTGGAAGAAAGCGAAGAAACCGGAATCCTGGGATTCGCTTGTCGCGGGAATGGAAGACGGGGACGGTCTCTCGCTGGTGCGTGATCTTGGTGTTCTCTTTGGTGACGGACGGGCGCTGGATGAAATCAAGGCAGTCGTCCTTGATCGGGAGGCTGATCCCGCGATGAGAAAGGCCGCCCTCGAAACGCTCATCGAGAACAAGCCGGATGACTTGAGGGAGCTTTGTGAATCACTCCTCAATGACCGCCTCGTCAATGCTGTGGCCGTGAAAGGACTGGTCCTCTTCGATGAGCCAAAGCTGGGGCAGTTGCTCGCGAAAGAGTATCGCCGGTTCTACCCGAATGAGCGGCCCTCCGTGATCGAGACGCTGGTTTCCCGTCCGGCCTGGGCGGAGGCGCTGCTTCTCGAGATGAAATCGGGATCGATTCCCAAAACGGATCTCACCGCTTTCCAGGCCCGTCAGATCAATGCCTTCGGGGACCGGGAGCTGAGCGAATTGCTCGCGGGCGTCTGGGGAGAGGTTCGGGAGTCGGATGAAGCGAAGCGGAAGTTGATTGAAGACTGGACTGCAAAGCTGGATGAAGAGACTCTCTCTGAAGCCGACCTCGTGAAAGGCCGTCAACTCTACGCCGGAATCTGTGGCGCCTGTCATCTCATGTATGGGGAAGGAGGACAGATCGGGCCGGATTTGACCGGGTCGGGAAGGTCTGATTTGGGGTATTTGTTAGAAAATATCTTCGACCCGAATGCGGTCGTGAGCACAGACTATCAGATGTCTATTTTGACGATGAACGATGGACGCGTTTTGACCGGAGTGGTTTCCGCAGAGACCGGGAAGACGGTGAGCCTTCGTCAGACGACTGATGAGCTGACTCTCGAAAGGAGCAATATTGAGAAGCGGGAGGTGTCGCCGGTTTCGATGATGCCGGAAGGGCTCCTGCTGGCCTTCGGAGAGGAACAGGTCAGAGATCTCATCGCTTATCTCATGCACCCGGTTCAGGTTCCGCTTCCTGAGAATCAGTGATCAGGTCTCCGGCTTGATCAGAGCTGTTTCGAAGGGGGCGAGACGATTGGACTCCTCTTCCGATCTCCAGATGACTTTCCCTGCCGGGAGTGGGTTGGGCTCCGGGCCAAGGTTGAAGCAACAGCGTATTTCATCGCGCTCAATGAGGAGGAGCTCTCTGCCGGGGGCTCCGGCTAACTCGACTTCGCCACGGTTGCTGCCGTCTCTCAAACCGGAATGAGACTTTCGCAGTTGAATGAGTTCACGGTAAAGCTCCCGCAGTCGGGCTCTCTCGAGGTCGTTCCAGTCCCACGAAACGACACTGTCTCTGAAAGAGGTTTCGGCTTGAGGATCCGGAATGTTTCCGCGCAGTCCGTAGTCCCGTTTCCGCCCCCGCCGGACACCTTCGATCAGTTGCCGGTCCCCAAAGGAGCAGAAGAAGAGAAAGGGATTCGTTTCGCCATATTCCTCTCCCATAAAAAGCATCGGGATGAAAGGGCTGAGAAGCGTGAGGCAGGCGCCAAGCCGAAGTTGCTTCGATGAAACCAGCGAAGCTAATCGGTCTCCGCGAGCGCGATTGCCGATGTGATCATGATTGTGAAGGGAAATTACGAAGCGATCCGTAGGGAGGTCGTGGGCAGGTCGTCCCCACGTCTGTCCGTAGAATTCCGAATGCTGTCCCGTGAGATGAAAGGTGTTTCGCATCACGGTGGCGAGGGTTTCGATTCCCCGGTAGTCCACGTATTTGCCGTGTTCCTCGTCGGTCATCCATGCGCTTACGGCGTGGTGAAAATCCTCGTTCCATTCGGCGTCGAGCCCGAGGCCGCCCTGGTCGGTCGAGGTCACTATCGTGGCATCATTCAAGAGACTTTCCGCGATGATGATCGCTGCGCCACCCCGTTCCCGAGCTGCGGTATCTGCGGTTTCTTTGATTTCTGTCAGGATGTGTTTCGGCGAGGCGTCATGCATCGCGTGAACGGCATCGAGCCGGAGCCCGTCCAGTCTGAAGTCGTGAATCCACTGCCAGGTGCATTCGAGAGCCCAGTCGCGGACCGGGCGCGAATTGCGTCCGTCGAAATTGAAGGCCGGTCCCCACGGGGTCGGATAGCGCTCCGTGAAGTAGGGGGCGAATTCATTGAGGTAGTTTCCCTCCGGCCCGAGATGATTAAACACAACATCCAGAAAAACGGCGAGACCATGACTATGCGCTTCGTCGATGAAGCGCTGGAATGCTTCGGGACCACCATAGCTGTGCTGCGTCGCCATGGGATGGACCCCGTCGTAACCCCAGTTTCGACCGCCCGGAAACTGTGCGACGGGGAGAATTTCAATCGCGTTGATTCCCAGCTCGACGAGATCGGGGAGGCGTTGGAGCGCCGCCGCAAAGGTTCCTTCCGGGGTGAAGGTGCCGATGTGCAGTTCGTAGAGGATCAAATCGCTCCGTTGGATTTCCGGCGCGGGATGCTTCCATGAATAGTCTGCCGGAGAAAACAGGGCCGACATTTGATGAACACCCTCCGGCTGGGAAACCGTCGCCGGGTCGGGACGGACCGGTCCGCCGTTGAGAGAGTACCCGTAGCGCTCTCCGCTGTGGTGATCCGGAAGAGTCATCGTGTAGAAGCCGTCTTCTTCAGCATTCATCGCAATCCTCTCTTCGGACGAAGATCTTGAAAGAACCAGTTCGACGTTTTCAGCCCGGGGTGCCCAGACTCTCCATGTGACTGCGTTTTCTTGAAAAATCGGGCGGCAGGATTGGAAGGGGAGAGAGCTGGCTGGCATTTTGGAAAGATTGCGAATTCCTCCTGTAAGGATTAACAGACAAAGTGGTCTTATAAAGTGAAACAACCCATGTAGAGATGAAATCCATTGAATTGACCTCCGAAAATTTCGACGAAACACTCGCGAATGCGACGACTCCCGTCCTCGTCGATTTCCATGCCTCCTGGTGTGGTCCCTGTAAAATGCTCAGCCCTGTCATTGAGCAAATTGCCGAAGCCAAAGAGGGCGAAGCTGTCGTTGCGAAAGTGGACATTGAAGCGGCCCGCGATATTGCGCAGCGCTACAAGATCACTTCGGTTCCGACTTTGATTGTTTTCAAGGATGGAGAACCGGTCGTCGGAGTGCGGGGCATGCAGTCCCGGGTGGCGATCGAATCGATGATTGCTCAGGCTGGCGGCACCAGTGCTGAGGTCTGACTTCAGTCGATTTTTGCGTTCAACGTGCAGACTTCCGCTGCCGGGTCACAGACCCCGCCGACTGGGATGATGCCCGTGGCCGGCGTTTGTGGCTCCCGGCTGCGCGTGCATCTGATACGGAGGCGTGCAACCGGGGTGGATGAAATTTCCTGTTCGCCAATACGCGGGAGAGTCTTTAGCTTGTTGGAATGAGATTCTTGCGGCAATGGATGATCCTTTTTCATTTTTTATGGTTGCTCCCCTCCCATGGCGATGACGACTGGACTCTGCATTCGATAGCTCCCGGGCCTGAGGCGGAGGGGATGCCGGGACAGGATGACGACGTCCTCGGGCTTGCCGCTCCGGATGAGGAAGGAGCGAACGGGTATTGGATGAAGTCCTTTGAGGTCGAAGGGGGCAGCTGGGTGGAATTCAGCGCAAAACGAAAGACGACACGAATCCCGCACCCGCGACGCTCCTGTGTGGTCCGGATCGAGTGGTATGGAGCGGACGGACGTCCCGTCACGAGTCGCGAAAAAGTGAATCCGACCTATTTCGGTTCCGAATCGACGATCGCCCGCCCTGATTTTCCCCGCGACAAGGAAGTGGATCTCGAAGGTTGGACCACGGTTTCCGATCGGTATCCTGTTCCGGCTGACGCCGTCAAGGCGGTCGTGCAGCTCCATCTTCGATGGGCACCGGGAGGTGAGGTGTTGTGGAAGGCGCCAAGCTTGCTCGCTGCGGAGCCCTTACCGGAGCGCAAGGTTACCCTCGCGGCGGTTCACACCCAGCTCTCCGGAGGGGATCGGACAATCGAAGAAAATCGTGAGCACCTTCGAACGCTCATCGAAAAAGCAGCGGCGCAGGGAGCGGACCTTGTCGTGCTTCCGGAGTTGATGAACTGCAAGGGAATCACGCATGACTATGTTTCCGCCGCAGAAAAAATTCCGGGCGGGACCACCCAATTCTTCGGTGCACTGGCCCGGGAGCTTGATCTCTACGTGGTCGTGGGGATGGCGGAGCGCCTCGAAGGGCAGGTTTTCAACAGCGCGGTTTTGTTAGGGCCGGATGCCTCGATTGTCGGCATCTACCGGAAGGTCACGCTTCCCCGCGAGGAAATCGCCCGCGGAATTTCCCCGGCCGATGCATACCCTGTTTTCAAGACAAGATTCGGAAAGGTCGGAATGATGATCTGTTATGACGTTTTCTTTCCGGAAGTGGCGAGGGAACTGGCGATGAGAGGGGCGGAGATCATCGCGGTTCCGATTTGGGGCGGGAACCCGGCTCTCGCCAGTGCGAGATGCATCGAGAACGGGGTTCATCTTGTCACCTCAACCTACACCGATCACGACACAAACTGGATGAAAACTGCGATCTGGGATCGAGAGGGGCGGAAGGTGGCGACAGCCACCGCATGGGACACGGTAGTCACGGCAACCGTGGATTTGAATCAGAGAACCTACTGGCACGGGCTCGGAGATTTCCAGGCCCGCATTGCCAGAGAAGCCCCGGTGAGGAAAATGGAACCGGTTTTCCATCGGCGGGAAGGGAGTGAGACGCCATAGGTGGCAGGGGATGAGAGTCGTGAAATTTCTCGGCCGGGCGATGCAGCGCTGGATGCGGGCGGATGGACCGGGGCAGGCGGCAGCGGTCTCGTTCTATGCTGTGTTCGGGATGGCCCCGCTGCTCGTGTTTGCCGTCGTCGTCGCTTCGAAGGCGCTGGGACCGGAGCGGGCGAAAGAATCAGCGGTCAACTGGCTCGCTGACATGATTCCCATGGAGGCCGCAGAAACCCTCGTCTCCATTGTGCATGTGAAGTTACTCGCCGACGGGCCCTGGTGGTCCAATCTGGTCTCCGGGGGCGTCTTGATCTGGGCGGCTTCTTTGATTTTTATGCGGCTCGTGGTGGGAACGCGGACGATATTCGGTGAAGCGATCGAAACGGCGACGCGTCGTATCCGGCAAAACCTGATCGGACGGGGGATCGCATTGGCCTTCGCTGTCTCCGTTGGCTTGCTGGTCTGCCTCGTCTTTGTGGTGTCTTCCGTCGCTACCCCGATGGTTCGTGAATGGCCCGTGGGAACGAAGACACTCCTCGGAATGGGGAATGCATTGATTCTCATGCTCGGTGGCGTCGTCCTGCTTTGCGTCGTGACCCCGTTCCGGTTGCAGAAAAGGGCACTTACCTCAACTGCAGTCTTCCTCTTTGTCGCTTTCATGGTCGGGCGCGTCCTCTTTCAGAGTTACATTACCCACAGTGTCATTTCGTCGGCGTATGGGGTGGCCAGTTCGGTCGTTGTTTTCCTCGTGTGGATTTACTACATGGCCTGCGGCTACTTTATCGGGGTGGCCATTTGTGCCGAATTCCGGTGCAGCGAGAAGAAAGACAAACTCATCTATGCTGCGGATTCCGCAGCGGACGTAACGGACTCTGATGATTGCTGACATTCTAATCCGCTACCTTCATTTTATCTCGCTCATTCTGCTGATGGCTGCGGTCTTAGGGCAGCATTTGCTGCTGAAGAAGACGATGAAGCGGAGCGAGGTCGCTTTGGTTCAGCGTCTCGACATTGTCTACGCGGTTATGGTCGTGCTCGTCCTCGCGACCGGTTTTGCGCAGTGGTTCTGGGTTGGGAAACCGGCGGACTTTTATTCCGGCAATCCGGTCTTTCATGTGAAGGTGACGCTCTTTCTCATTGTGGGCGTCGTCTCGGCCTACCCGAGTGTTTTTCTGGGAAAGAATAAAAAAGGTGACCCCGGTGAATCGGTGGAGGTTCCGAAGCTGGTGATCTGGAGTGTCAGGATCGAGTTGTTGCTTCTTTTCCTCATGCCGCTTCTCGCCAATCTCATGGCCCGTGGAATCGGGATTCCCCTGGCGAGTGAATGAGTCTCATTCATTTAGAGCACGAGATTCCTTTCGAAGAAGCCGTCGCGGAAGTTCCGAAGGACGAGTTCCTCGAGGTGGACGGCCAGTCGGTCTACGTCAAAGACATCGGGACGGGGCCGGCGATCGTCATGCTGCATGGTTTTGCTTCGAGTTCTTATTCCTTCCGTGAGCTGTTCGGTCCTCTTTCGGAATCGTTTCGAATCCTCGCGATCGATCTCAACGGGTTCGGTCTCACGCAGCGTCCGCAGAAAGCAACGGCCTACCGGATCGAGAGTCAGGCTGACCTCATTGTCGAAATCCTGAAGAAAAAAGGGATCGCTGAAGTGGTTATGTTAGGGCATTCCTACGGATCTGCGGTCAGTGCGGTTCTTGCGGCCCGGCATCCTGTATTGGTTTCCAAAGTTGTCCTCGTGAGTCCTCCGTCGGAGTTTGCCGGGAAACCGCCGTGGTATGTCAGGAACGCTCTTGGAATCCGGGTCGCCTTTTTTCTGATCCGGGCGCTGCTTTCCAATCCGGAGAAATTTCGCGAACTTTCCTCGAAGGCGGTTCATGTCGAGGGTGTCCTCACTCCTGAGGTTTCCGAAATCTACCGGCGCTCGATGCTCATCGAAGGACTCAAGAGCGCCTGCTTCGGGTATGCGAAAGCGTTCGGTGGAAACGGAGCCGCGTCGATTCGTTATGACGCGATTTCACAACCGACACTCGTCATCGTCGGGGAACAGGATGGGGTGGTTTCGCCGGAGAGTTGCACGGCGGTTTCCTATTCGATTCCAGGGAGCCAACTCACGGTGATTCCTGAATGCGGTCATTGTCCTCCCGAGGAGCGACCCGCCGAAGTGCTGGAGGCGGTGGGCGGGTTTCTTCAGGGCGGGTAGGGACGGTCGCGGTGAGGTGGGGTGAGGATTAGGCAAAGCCTCGCAGAATCGATGGAATCCCCGTTCAATCTTTCTAACGCCATGCCGGATGCTGCCGCAGTTGTGCCGACTGCATGGATAGGACATGGATTAGAGGGATTTCATGGATTCTCTGAATTGGCTTGTAGCATCCTCGTGAGAGCCACTTTCGCGCAGTTTGATCGGGCTCAACCACAGCGGTTGAGGGAAAATTCGACCTCGAAACTACGATGAAAAGACTGTCTTTTTCCACCATTGAGGAAATTTGATGTTCTTGATTGTCTTGAAAACAGGTCTGTCGCACCCCTTCTTTTTACTGTTTTTCTGATGGCTTCGATGCGGTCGATATTCCCGTTCCTTGAGAAGTTATCGCACGGAGCGGGAGTAGTTCCCGTCCATGAAAATTTTGAGACCGATTTCATCGCGGCCTTCAGTCTGAGCGGGAAACGAATCGGACCAGAGCACCTCCCAGTGTGCTTTGTCGCCGAACGATGCCTTTTTGTAGCGCATGTCGGCAATAAAGATTTCGGTCTGCAAACCGCGATCATCGAGGTCCTTCTGAGCAATCGCCGCAGCCTGGGGAGCGAGGAGCGGAGGAGTGTTCGCGAGAACGAGAGCGGGCAGGGCGAGGGCAAGGAGGGCGAGAGCGACAAGTGATTTCATGGTCCTGGAAGTGAAAGTGGTTCAAACTGCATTCTAGCGCCCCCGTCGTGGAAACGTCAACTGACAGAAATTTGATCTTCCTGATGGCGGGACTTGATTGATTGGCTCCTCTCGCTAAGGCTATGGAAAGATGAGCAAATCCCTCGAAACTCTCGCTACCTATGATGGCGGCCAATTCCCGACGATCGGCCTTGGAACCTGGAAAATCCCTGATGAGGTGCTTCCCACTCTCATCCCCGATGCGGTGGAGGTGGGCTATCGTCATTTTGATTGCGCCTGCGACTATGGCAACGAGCCGGCGGTCGGGGAGGGAATCAAAAACGCGATCTCCGGAGGAAAGGTCAGCCGTGATGATCTCTGGATTACTTCGAAATTGTGGAACACCTACCACGAGCCGAAGCATGTCCGGGCGGCCTGCGAGCGATCCCTGAACGACCTCGGGCTTGAGGAACTCGATCTTTACCTCATCCATTTTCCCATCACGCTCGCCTATGTGCCCTTCGAAGAGCGTTATCCTCCGGGTTGGTTCTTTGATCCTGAGGCGGAGAACCCTTCCATGAAGCACATCGATGTGCCTTACGCGGACACCTGGGGCGCAATGGAGGAACTGGTCGATGCGGGGCTCGTGAAGAGGATCGGCGTCTGTAATCTTGGCACCGCGATGCTCCGCGATCTCAAGTCATACGCCCGGATCCAACCTGCGGTGAACCAGGTCGAGATGCATCCATACCTCACTCAGGATAACCTCCTGCGCTATTGTCAGGATGCCGGTATTGCGGTGACGGCATTTTCCCCTTTTGGCGCGAGCTCGTATGTTCCGCTCAGTATGGCGGACGAGAATGAATCCCTCTTTGATGATCCCGTCATTCAGGAGATCGGGAAAGCCCATCGTAAAACCGTCGGTCAGGTTGCGCTTCGTTGGGGCGTCCAGCGCGGTACTGTCACGATTCCGAAAACGCAGACCGTGGCTCACTTGAGAGAGAATCTCGACATTTACGATTTTGAATTGAGCGAAGGTGAAATGCTCACGATCGATCAGATGAATCGCGATCGGAGATTTAACGATCCTGCCGAGTTTGGTGAGGCGGCGTTCAATACGTTCTATCCGATCTTCGATTAAAGCGCAATTTGGGGGGCAATTTCCGCAGAAGCGGGAGTATCTCAGTATGCGGATCCTTGTTTTTTCCTTCCTCCTCTCCGGACTTTGCCTCACTCTTCGGGCCGAAGAGAGGCCGCCGAATGTTGTCATTATCTTCATTGATGACCAGGGCTATTACGACCTTGGCTGCTACGGAGCGACCGAGGTAAAGACGTCGCGGATTGACCAACTCGCCAGCGAGGGAATCCGTTTCACCGATTATTACGCCGCTGCGCCGATCTGCAGTCCGTCGCGGGCCGGGCTTTTGACGGGGGCTTATCCCCGTCGCATCGGGATGGAAACCTGGGTGCAGCGTGCGGATTCGACGCGGGGAATTCATGCTGATGAGGTGACTCTGGCGGAGCTTTTCAAGGCCAATGGCTACGCGACGGCCTGTGTCGGGAAATGGCACCTGGGTGACAAGGATCCTTTTGTTCCAAAGGCTCAGGGCTTCGATTATCATTTCGGCATGTATTCCAATTTAGACCCCGTCGAGACGGTCTACTTTGGCGAAGAAGGAGTGCCGCTTTTGAGGAACGGGGAAGTCGTGAAGCGCCCCGCTGACCCGGCTGAGTTGACGCGTCTCTACACCGATGAGGCGATTGCTTTCGTCGAAGAGAAAAAAAACGAGCCATTCTTTCTCTACCTGCCTCACACAATGCTGCACAATCCGCTCGGGGTGAGTCCCGAATTTCAGGGGACTTCGGAGTGGGGGGAATACGGCGATGCGATTCAGGAACTTGATCATCATGTCGGTCGCTTTATGGACAAGTTGACGGAACTGGGAATCGCGGAAAACACCGTCGTTGTCTATGCTTCCGACAACGGCCGGGGGGCGGGACGGAATTCTCAGCAGCCCATGAAAGGAACGAAGCTCACGACCTGGGAATGCGGGATTCGGGTTCCGGCGATTGTCTGGGGGCCCGGCCTCGGAATTTCCGAAGGCGTCGAAAATGGTGAGATCGTGCATGCGCTCGACTGGTTCCCGACGCTGGCGACGGCAGCCGGTGTGAAAATTCCGGAGAACCATCCCATTATCGACGGGCGTGATCTTTGGCCGATGCTGATGGGTGAAGTGGAGGGCATCCCGTCTCCTGCTGCGGGGCTTTCATTAAACGCGAAAGTGGTTCTGAACCGTCGCTGGGAACAGGGACTGGAGTGGTCGGACTACTTCGATCAGGAGGACTATGTGAATGCTTTTTTCTACCACGGAAGTCACGGCGCACTCGCTGCGGTTCGCTCCGGAAAACATAAACTCTACCTGAACCCGCAGCTGACCGTCTACGATCTCGAAGCCGATCCCGGTGAGACAAAGCCGGTCAGAGAAAAGGATCTCCTCCGAAAATTGCGCGGCATGGCCGTCATGTTTCAGGAGGAAATGAGCCGAGATGCCCGCCAGGCCGGAGAAGCGGTTGCTCACTGAGGGGTGTCTCTTTTTCACAAAAAATTGTCCGGTGTCGTACAGAAATGACGTCGACAGACGGACCGGATCGCGGGCACCATGTCTGTCATGATTCGCCGCCTTTTCGTTCTCGTCGCTTTTCTACCGCTCGTTCTCTTTGCCGCTCCGGAGATCACCCGTCCCAACGTCATCCTTATGATGGCAGACGACATGGGCATGGGGGACAGCAGCGCGTATCAGGATTTCACGGGCAATGCTGACGAGGTGCAGGTCGCGACTCCGAACATGGAGAGACTCGCGGCGATGGGGGTTCGTTTCACGGATGCTCACACGACCTCTTCACGCTGCTCACCGTCGCGCTATGGTCTCCTCACGGGTCGCTATCCCTGGCGGAATCGACTCAAACACTGGGTGCTTTTCGGGGCACAGGGAGATCCGATGATCGAGAGGGACCGTCCCACACTGGCGACCCTATGTCAGGACGCCGGTTACGGGACGGCGATGGTAGGGAAGTGGCACGTCGGGTTGCGCTATCGTCGTTCTGATGGAACCCCGGCCGCTGCCTGGGCAGATGCGGATCTTACGCGGCCGCTCTTTGATACTCCAGTCGATCATGGCTTTGATTTTGCCCGTTTCACGGCAAGATCTCACGGCACCTCAGGTCCGGATGCCGGAGCGGTGAATCCTGAAAAGTTCAATCATTCGAAGCAGAAAAAGGGGCCGGGCCATCTCCATGAGCGGACCGCAATCGGGGCCACCGGAGACGGGAAAGCACTCGTGGCCGGGGGGCCCGGGGCATACGTCTTGTCAGAGCTTGGCGGGAGGCACTCGGACGATGCGATCGAGTATTTATCGAGCCATCTCATCGGAGAAGAGAATGCGGAGCATCCTTTCTTTCTCTATTATCCTTCTCCGTCGAACCATTCTCCCTATACGCCGGATGAAGAAATCGGCGGAAAGCCAAGCCGCGGCGCTTCGCGAACGAAGTCGGGCGGGCCGATGGATCTGCGGCATGATTTTATCTACGAAAACGATCTCATCCTCGGGCGTTTTATTGATTGGTTGGAAACGAATGACGACCCCCGGAATCCCGGCTCCAAACTGATCGGGAATACCATCGTCATCTTCACGAGTGACAACGGGGCGGAAAAGGACAGCGACATCGCAACCGGTCCGTTTCGAAGCAACAAATCGTCGAGCTACGAGGGTGGGCATCGCGTTCCGTTTCTGATTTCGTGGGCGGCCGGTGGAGTCGGCGATGGCGATGCGCAATCGCCGGGCCTCACCAACGCGACCCCGATTTGCCAGGTCGATACCTTCGCGACTCTCGCTGAAATACTGGGCAAGCCGCTTCCCGATCTGCGTGCAGGCGGGAAAGGAGCTGAAGACAGCGTCAGCATGCTTGCGATCTGGAAGGGGACGCAAACATATCGGGAGAACCCCATGTTTGCGCACGATCACAAAGAAGCGAAGCCGGATCCGGCGATTGCTGCGGTAAGACTCGACGATCCCGAAGTTGATGGCAAAGTCCTCGCCGGTCAGTGGAAGGTCCTATATGACCCGAGCCTGCTTCGGGCCGGGGAGACGGTGCCGTTGGAGCTTTACGAACTCGGTTCCGATCAGAGGGAAGAGAACAACCGGATCAGCGAGCCTGAGTTGCAGGGCCTGGTCGAGCACCTCAATCGGGTTTCAAGATTGCATCGGAACGTCGGCGGACATCGTCTCGCCGGGCTCCCGATGGGAGAGGAGGCGATTTTTGAACTGAGTGGCGGAGAAGCGAATTATCCGGAGATGGTCCTCATCCGGGACGGTGTTGAAATGACGATACTGCCTTCGTCTGGTGAGCTGCATTTGAACCCTCGCGGCCTTGGCGTGACGACAGGAGGAGTGAAGCAGGTTGACGGCGGCGAAACGCTGACGATCACCTTCGACCGGGATGTCATTCTCCAGCACTGTGCCATCGTCGCAGGCAACGGCGAGTGCGGCGGATTTTACCGGATCGGAGAAGACGCTCCGCTCGCGATCTACTGCGTCGACGGTGACATCGATGAGAAAGATCAGTCCGGCGTCTTGAGCGATCTCGGGGTGGTCAAAAAAGGGGAGAAAGTCGTCCTCAGCAGCGCCCCCCATTACGGCTCCGAAACACCGGGCCGCTGGCGCCTCAAAACGGTTTCTGTGAGGGCTTTGGAGTAAGGGCTCCAGGCATTGACGGGAGGAACCACGGAAAACACAGAATACACTGAAGGAGAAGCAGAAGAGCTGGTCAGCATTTAGAGCCTTTCAGTGTATTCCGTGTTCTCTGTGGTCAAAAATGCATTGCCCCTGTTCTCAGTTTCTGTTTGCATTGATAGTTGAAAAGTGTTCTTTAGAACACATGAATAGATTCCTCTTCGAAAAGGAAAGTTATCAGATTCGGGGAGCCTGTTTCGAAGTCTATCGTGAGAAGGGCTGTGGTTTTGTCGAGTCTGTTTATCAGGCTTGCCTTGAGATGGAACTGAGTGATTCAAACATCCCCTTTCAGTCGCAGCCTGCGATCAAGCTTTCCTACAAAGGTCGCGAGATTGAGCCTTCGTTTCAGCCTGATCTCATCTGTTTCGAGTCGGTCGTTGTTGAACTAGAAGCCGTGACTGCGTTAGGAGACGCACACCGTGCTCAGGTGCACAATTACCTCCGAGCAACCGGTCACCGGCTTGGCCTGCTCGTAAATTTTGGCCACTACCCGAAAGTGGAAATCGAAAGAATTGTTCAATGATCAAAAAACTCATTCTCTTCCTCGTCTTGCTTGCCTCTTCTGCTCAAGCGCAGCCAAACATCATCATCGTGATGCCCGATGACATGGGCTATGGAGATATCGGAGCGACTGGGAATACGGTGATTCGTACGCCGAATCTGGACCGCCTTGCCGCCGGGGGTGCCGAGCTTACGGATTTCTACGTGTCGCCGGTTTGCTCGCCGACTCGCGCCTGTCTCATGACAGGGCGTTACAATTTCCGGACGCGCTGCATCGACACTTTCAAGGGCCGTTCCATGATGGACCCGGAGGAGTACACCATGGCGGAAATGTTGAAGGAAGCCGGATACGCGACGGGCATTTTCGGCAAATGGCATCTCGGCGACAACTACCCGATGCGCCCGCAGGATCAGGGATTTGATGAAGTCCTCATTCACCGGGGCGGTGGTCTCGCCCAGCCTTCCGAGCCAATCGAGAATGAGGACCGATACACGGATCCAATCCTTTTTGAAAACGGGAAGCAGGTAAAAAAACAAGGCTACTGCACGGACATCTATTTCGACGAGGCGATCGAGTTCATGGAGGAGTCGAAAAAAGCCGGGAAGCCTTTCTTTGTTTATCTCCCGCCGAACGCTCCGCACGGTCCGTATCACGATGTGCCTGAGGATTTGCTGGCCTATTATCAGTCAGTCGACCTCACTCCGATTCTGAATGGACAGGAAAATGAGAAGCACATCGACACCGTTGCCCGCGTTTCTGCGATGATTGAGAACATCGATCAGAATATGGGGAAGATGGATGCCTACCTCAAAGAGAGCGGCCAGTTCGAAAACACCATTGTGATGTTCTTCACCGACAACGGCCCGAACACGATGCGTTACGTGGGTCCGTTTCGTGGCATGAAATCTCACGTTCATGAGGGCGGAATCCGCACGATGTTTTACGCGCGCTGGCCTGAAATGCTGGAGGCGGGAACAAAAAGCGATCGCATTGCGGCCCACATCGACATCCTGCCGACGATGGCGGAAATCGCAGAAGCCAAACTTCCCGAAGGCCTCTCACTTGACGGGCGAAGTGTTCTTCCATTGTTGAAGGGGAAGGTTGAGGGCTGGAAAGACCGTGCGCTTTTCATTCAATCCCACCGCGGAAATGAGCCGGTCGAGTTCCACCATTTCGCGATGCGGGAGCAGGATTGGAAGCTTGTCCGCGGGACCGGGTTCGGAAACGAGGAGATTAAAAATCCACTGCCGTTTGAGCTCTATCAGATCAGCAAGGACCCCGGGGAGGAGAATAACCTCGCAGCGGAAAAGCCGGAGAAGGTGGAGGAAATGAAAGCGGCGTATTCCGCATGGTTGGCGGATGTTTCTTCGACCCGCCCTGATAACTATGCGCCTCCCCGCATCGTGATCGGAGATGACGCGATGACTCTGACCGATCTCTCGATCCAGGACTGGCGCGTGCCGTCCGGAGCTGCGGGATGGGGCGTCGGGGGAGTATGGAAAGTCCAGTTCGCACAGGACGGGAACTATGAGGCAGCGGTAAAGTGGACGAATCCGATCGGTGCAAGGGATGTCGTCCTCAAGGTGGGAGACGATCTTTTTGCCGGAAAACTGTCTGAAGATTCGTCGGAACTGGTATTCCCGAACCTCAATTTGAAGGCTGGAAACACCGATCTTTCGGTGGAAGTCAGCGGAGAGATCAGGAGAGACGAACTCCTTCGCTTTGTGACGATTGAACGAAAGTAGCAGGATTTGCGTAGTGAATCTTTCACTTTGGGGGAGGATTTCCGGCACGTTGATACGCCGGTGCCGCTCCTTCCATCGGAGCGTAACCTCCAGAGGAAATATCATGTTTAAAGCCACCATCCGTTTTTGCGCTCTGAGTTGCACCCTGAGTCTCTTTAGCTTCGGTGCCGGCGCTGCTGAAAAGTCAGCGGCTGAAAAGGAGTTCGATGCCGTCGAGCCGATTCTCATGACCTTTTGTTATGACTGTCATGGCGACGGCATGGATAAGGGCGACTTCATGATGGACGACTATGAGACGGTCGCCGCTCATCTGAAGAATTTTGATGTCTGGTATGAGACGTGGAAAAACGTTCGCAGCAATTTGATGCCCCCGGCGGATAAGAAACAGCCGACGGATGAAGAGCGCGAGAAGGTGCTCGCCTTTATTGAGAGCCGCGTTTTTCAAATCGATCATGAAAATCCCGACCCCGGTCGCGTCACGATCCGGCGGCTGAACCGTGAGGAATACCGGTATACGATCAAAGATCTTCTCCAGATCGATTTCAATGTGAACGACATACTCCCGGTGGATGACACCGGCTACGGCTTCGATACGATCGGCGATGTTCTGAGTATTTCGCCGCTCTTGATGGAGAAATATCTTGAGGCGGCAGATATGGTGGTCGAGGAAGCCGTGCCGACAGATGGTCCTGAGATCGTCGAATGGTGGCTGAATTTAAAGGACTTTCGCGACGAGCGAAGCGAGTCGTGGTCGACCGAATGGATGCCCTTTGAGCATGCCCGGAAAATGGAGAGCAATCCATGGGTGAACTTTGACGGTGAATACGAAATTGCGGTCGATTTCCGCATCGCGGGGTCCGGGGAGGCATCCTCTCACAGTGCGACTTTGAAAGTGGGAGTCGATGATAAAGAACTCACCGCACGAAAATTGGGATGGGACAACTCGAAGCGACTCACGCTCAAGACCAAAGCGACGCTGAAACAGGGGCGTGAACAGAAGATCTGGCTCGCGACCGAGACCGGTGATCCGCCTCAGGAAGGGGAAAATAAGCTGGGGATCGATGTGGAGTCGGTTCGAATTCGGGGTCCACTCGACGGGAGTCAGAAAGACTATCCGTGGAATGTCCGCTATTTGTTTTCCGAAGGGCCTCCGTCTCCTGACGAAGATGCTCGCGATCCCTATCGGAAAAAAATTCTTCAGACCTTTGCGACGCGGGCTTTCCGCCGTCCCGTTGATGACGAGACCCTGGGGCGCCTTGTTGCGATTGCCCGTCAGGTTGACAAGCAGCCGAACAACAGTTTTGAGGACGGGATTGCGATGGCGATCAAGGCGATTCTCGTGAGTCCCCGTTTTCTCCTGCGGGCCGAGATTCAGCCGGAACCGGACAACCCCGGGAAAATTGTTCCGATCGATGAATATGCGCTTGCTTCGAGACTCTCTTATTTTCTCTGGAGCTCGACTCCTGATGAAGAGTTGATGCGACTCGCGGGGGAGGGGAGACTTCGTGTGGAACTGCGGAATCAGGTGGATCGCATGCTCAAGGACGAGAAGTCTTTCCGTTTTGTGGCGAACTTTGTGGGTCAGTGGCTCATGGCCCGCGACGTCGAAACCGTTCACATCGATGAGCGACGCGTCCTGAACATCAAGGATCTCGGCGAGGCGCGCCGGACCTTCAGCGGAAGACTCCGTCAGGCGATGCGGAAAGAGAGTGAAAACTTTTTCGATTACATCCTGAAAAACAACAAGCCGGCGACCGATCTTCTCACCGCGAACTATACCTTTCTCGATGAAACCCTCGCCGAGTGGTACGGGATCGAAGGGGTCAAGGGAAGCCACATGCGCCTTGTCGATTTGCCGAAAGATTCAAAGCGTGGCGGCCTTCTTTCACAGGGCACCTTTCAGGTCGTGACCTCCAACCCCACGCGGACTTCTCCGGTGAAGCGCGGGCTCTTTGTTCTCGAAAATTTCCTCGCGACTCCGCCGCCACCCGCAGTGCCGGATGTTCCGCCTCTTGAAGAAGCGGCCAAGGGTGACGCCAGGAATCTTCCTCTCCGCGACCTCCTCGCGCTTCATTCGGAGCAGGCGATGTGTGCGTCCTGTCACGCCCGGATGGATCCGATCGGGCTGGCGCTCGAAAATTACAATCCGGTGGGCCTCTGGCGCGATACTTACAACGGCCAACCGATCGATGCCGCCGGAAAGCTCATGACCGGTGAGCAGTTCGGGAGTGCGAAGGAACTCAGCCATATTCTCGCGACAGCCCGCTATCGTGACTTTCATCGGGCTCTTGCCGAGAAATTGCTCACCTATGCGGTGGGGCGCGGAATCGAATACTACGATGCCCCGACGATCGACAAGATCGTCAACGATATTGAGACACACGGGGCGACGCTGAAAGAAATTGTCTATGGGGTCATCGAAAGCGCGCCTTTTCAGAAGCGCCGCGGTGATGGCGACATGTTTGCCGGTCCGGCCGGAGGGCATTGAGGGTGGCATCAGATTCAGTAAACGGCGTGTCCGTTGCGTTGATGAAAAGGCATCATCGCGCTGCAGCCGGAGTGCGCTGTATTCGATAGGGTTCCGTCATGAGATTGACCCTCCTTTTTCTCCTCGCGGTTGCGTGGGTACAAGATTCGCCGGCGGCGGATCAACCCAATATCGTGCTCATCTTCACCGATGACCACGGTTGGTCTGACATCGGCGCGGCGGGGATCCACGACGATCTCAAGACCCCGCATCTCGATCAGCTCGCCGCGGACGGAGTTCGCTGCACAAATGGATACGTGACCGCTCCCCAGTGTGTTCCCTCGCGCGGAGGTCTTCTCGCGGGCAGGGACCAGAGTCGTTTCGGACTGGAAACAAACGGAAGCGGTCTCGAGGGTTTCAATGCGGAAATGACGATCGGGGAACGGCTTCAAAAGCAGGGCTACAAAACAGGGCAGATCGGGAAATGGCACCTCGGGCCGGGCCCGCAAATTGTGAGCCACGGCTTTGATGAAGTCTACAACAGGAATTCGGCAAGGCCCGCCTGGGCCACCTATCATCTCGATGGGAGAGACCGGGAGCCCGGTTTCGATGAAACGGATACCTATCATCTCGATGCCTGTTCTCAGGCCGCGCTTGCCTTCATCGATCGTCATGGTGACGATCCATTCTTTCTCTATCTCGCCTACCGTGCGCCCCACGTGCCTCTGGATGCCCCGGAGAAATATCTTTCCCGATTCCCGGGTAAGATGCCGGAACGACGTCGGCAGGCACTGGCGATGATCTCCGCGATGGATGATGGCGTCGGTCAAATTCGTGAGAAGCTGGAGGAGAAAGGCCTCACGGAGAAGACGCTTCTCTTCTTCATCGGCGACAATGGCGCTCCCCTCAAAATTCACAAAGTGGACGCGCCCGGAGGAGGGCCGGGATGGGATGGATCCCTGAACGAGCCGATGAACGGCGAGAAGGGAATGCTCAGCGAGGGCGGGATTCGCGTTCCTTTCCTCGTTGCGTGGCCGGGCAGAATCCCTCCCGGACAGGTGTATGAGAAACCGGTCATTTCACTCGATGTCGCCGCTACGGCTACCGCCCTCGCGGGTCTTCCGGAAGATCAAAGCCTTGATGGAACCAATTTGATTCCGTTCCTCACGGGAGCGAACAACACGGCCCCGCACGAAGCGCTCTTCTGGAGATGGTCGAGCCAGTCTGCGATTCGGGTCGGTGATTGGAAATTCCTTCGCGGAGGCAGTCGCGAGTATCTCTTCGACATCGTGAAAGACCCTTACGAAACCACTAACCTTCTTCAGGAGAAGCCGGAGAAGGCAGGCGAGCTTCGTTCCCGCCTCCGCGCGTGGACGCAGGAGCTGGATCCGCCGGGTTTCATTGGCGGGCAAATGCCGGAAGTCTGGGAGAATTATTTTGATCATTATCTCGACGGGAAGAAATTGACCCGGGAGAGCGTGGAAAAGCTGGCTGAGCCGGAAAACGTCGACGGATGGATCGCGCGAAATTCGGTGATCAAAGTGGAAGATGGTGTGCTCAAACTCCTCGATCCCGATGGCGGGAAACGGCTCACTCCGTTCCTCGCAAACAACCGGGTGGAGTTCGACGGGCCATTTCAGGTGTCCGTTGAGCTTGAGAAATCGATTACCGGTGATCTCGGGGTTTCGTGGCGTGAGGACGGGCAGAAGGATTTTTTTTCCGGAACAGTCACGCTTGCTGAAGAAACGGGGATACCGCCTCGGTTCAAGGGCACGGTTCCCTCAACCAACAAGGTCATTCATTTGCGAGTTTTGTTCCCGAATGGAAATGCGGGGATCAAATCCATTGAAGTCATCTCAATCGACGGAAAGGTTGTCAAACGATGGGGATTTCAGGGGAGCCGGAAGTAAAGGGGATGATTCGCGAGTGGTTTGAGCGGGTCTGGAATCAGCTCGATCTCACGGCGGTGGATGAACTGATGCACGCGCAGGGCGAGATTCTCGGGCTGGGAAACACCGTTGTCGGCAGGAGTGGCTTCAAGGAAGTTCACCATTCCTTCACGGCTTCGTTTGATCAGATTCACGTCGAGGTGGTGGATCTTGTCGCGGAAGGCAACGAAGTGGCCGGGCATTCCCGTTTCGCGGCGCGCCACCGTCAGTCGGGACGTGAGGTCGATTTTATGTTCAGTTTCCATGGCCTTTACGAGGATGGCTTCCTTCGAAAAGTCCGGAATGTCCTCGATTATACTTCGCTGATGGCGCAACTGAACTTGCTCGAGCCCGAGCGAATGCAGATGATCTTTGATGCTCCTGATCGTTAATCTCAAAAAAAACCGTCCTCTTCCAACTCCTGTTTTATGAAGCGTTGTCTCCACCTCTTCGTTTTTACTCTTCTTGTTCCGATCGCAGTGATTGTTGCTGAGGACGAATCGTATCCGACTCATCCTGACATGGTAAAAAAAGAAGGGGTTCCGGAAGGAGTGATTCAGAAAGGTGTCTTTGACTCCAGTTCGATTTATCCCGGTACTTCGCGGGACTACGCTGTGTATGTTCCTGCTCAATACGACGAAACACAGCCCGCTGCCCTGATGGTCTTCCAGGACGGGATGAGCTATCTCAAGACGGTTCCGGTCGCATTTGATAATTTGATTCATCAGGGAGACATGCCCGTTACCGTCGCTCTCTTTGTGAATCCCGGAGTGGTGCCGGAACTTTCGCAGAACGCCCTTCCGCGTTTCAACCGCTCTTTCGAATATGACGCCGCTGATGATCGCTATTCCCGTTTCCTGCTTGAAGAAATGATGCCGCTGGCACTGAAGGATTTGAACATTACGGAGGATCCGAATCTCCGTGGTCTTTGCGGTTCGAGCTCAGGAGGAATTGCCGCCTTCATGGCCGCCTGGGAGCGCCCGGATCAGTTTCGCCGGGTCTACACCACGGTCGGAACGTATGTGGGTCTGCGAGGAGGAAATGAGCTGCCGGTGCTTGTTCGGAAAATCGAACCGAAGCCGATTCGGATTTTTCTCCAGGATGGCAGGAACGATAACAATCTCTATTGCGGGAGCTGGTGGGTTGCGAACCAGGACATGCTTGCCTCGTTTCAATGGGCGGGCTACGAAGTAAATCACGAGTGGGGTGAAGGCGGTCACAACCGGAAGCACGGAAACGCGATCTTTCCGGAGGTGATGCGTTGGCTGTGGGAGGGTTGGAAGAGTGATCCTGTTGTGAAGACTCATCCGGATCAATCGAGCAGCAAGGCAAACGAGTTTCTCATCGAAGGCGAAGATTGGGAGTTGGTGAGTGACAGTCATCAGTTCACCGAAGGTCCCGCGATCAATGCGGACGGGGATTTATTTTTCACCGATCTGGAAGGCAGCAAAATCTGGCGCCTTGCAGGGAGTGGGGAGAAAACTCTCTTCAAAGACGAGACCGGGGGAACCAATGGTCTCGCATTCGCCCCGGACGGGAAAACGCTCTACGGCTGTCAGCGTGAGCCCGGAAGACTGGTGTCGTGGAACATCGATACCGGTGCCATGACCGTCCATGCGGAAGGGGTGAAGCCGAACGATGTCGTCGTCGCGCATGACGGCACGGTCTATTTTTCCGAACCGCGGCAAAAGGCGATCTGGGTGATCCCTCCCGGAGGCGAGCCGCGGATTGCGAACGCAGACTTCAGCGGGGTGAATGGCGTCGCTCTCAGTACTGATCAATCGCTGGTTTATGCGGCGGACTACGTCGGAAGATTTGTCTGGTCCGGACAAAGGAGAGCGGATGGAACGCTTGCGTATGTGCAGCCTTATTATCATCTGCATCTTCCGCCGGCGTCGATCGATATCCGGAGTCATGCGGACGGCATGGCGGTGAGCGAAGAGGGGTGGCTGCTCGTTGCCACGGCGATGGGAGTTCAGATTTGCGACCAACCGGGCCGTGTTCATCTCATTGTTCCCCCTCCGATTGGCGAAAGGCATCCTTCAAACGTCTGCCTTGCGGACGATATCCTGTATGCGACCTGCGGCGAAAAGGTGTTTCGCCGGAAGGTGAAACTCAAGGGAATTCAAGCCTGGGCTCCCCCTCTCAAACCGGCGAAACCGCGTCTTTGATCTGACCTGTCCTGACTCTATGCGAATCTTATTTCTCACCCTGTTGATTTGCTCAAGCAGCGTTCTTGCCGAGATTCCACTGCAAATGGGACCGGTCTCGCAGTTGGAGATGAAGAAGCTCCCGAACGGGGCGGTCGATCTTTCGATCACGGGAGTGAATCCTCACTTCTGGACTTCGGTTGTCCCGGAGTCTTTCGACCCGGAGAAGGACACGATCCTGACATTCGACTATTTTTCGCCTTCAGGGATCAGTGCCTTTTCAGTGCGCTATCGACAGAACGACGAGTCCATGGTCCTTGCCGCGACCAGCCCGATCCCGCTTGCCGAAACGTGGCAGCCGATCGCCTTTGACCTGTCGGAAGCGGAACCGGCCCTGACTCCTCCGGATGACAAATCACGGTTTCATTTTGCGCTCAAATACAAGCCGAATACCGGTCTTCAGATCCGGAATATTCGACTCCGGGAGCCGAATGAGAAGGAGCGGATCGCCGTGCAGGAACGTGAGCGGATCGCCGCTGAAAAGGAGGCGGATGCCCGGGCTGTTCTGGAGTATTTCAGAAGTGACTATCCCGGTCAAATCGATGAGGTTGTCGTCGGGAAAGAGAACATCACGGTCCGTGGTTTTCATGAGGGACTGATTGAACTTCGGGAGCTCCGCGAGGTCCATCCATCGCATGTCACGGATGTTCCTGAGGCCACTATCCGAAAAGGGTTGATAGGAAATTTCGAGATCGAGATTCCCCGCTTCGCGGCGCCGAACAAACGGGACCGGGCTTTCTCGCGATGGCGTCTCGAAACGGCGGGTGGCGAAATCGCCTCGCTTGCCCGGTGGGGGACGATCGGGGAAGGGGTTGCGAAAGATCTCCCTGAGCTGAAGTCGAATCATCAAAAGGGCCTCGGTGGAATTCCGCTGATCACCTCACCGGATCACGAGATCTTCGAACTGGGCATCGGGCACGCGACTGTCAATTTTGTGGTCGATGCCTTGCTTTCGGACAAGCCGCGACCGGGAAATGAAAAAATCATGTTCGAGGGCAGGCCCTACTATATGAACCGGAAGTTTCTCCAGCAGCGTGAGATGACGGTTTCGAATCTCTGCTCGCAGAACGTGATCGTGACGGCAATCCTCCTCGTGGGGAACCATGGGAATTCGATCATGGCGCATCCGGAAGCCGAGGCGCGCGGGACCTATGCAATGCCGAATCTGAAAAACGGAGAGGGGGCAGACCTCTACCGGGCCGCGCTTCACGTCATTGGCAATCATTTCAATCAGCCGGAGAAGCGGATCGTAAACTGGGTGATTCACAATGAGGTCGATCAGGCGGGAACCTGGACCAACATGGGAGAGCAGCCCCTCGCGCGCTACCTGGAAACCTATCATCGTTCGGCACGTCTCGTGTATCAGACGATGCGATTGCATGATCCGAACGCGCGCGTCTTCATTTCCCTGACGCATCACTGGGCAAAACGAAGTCTCGGTGCGGGGACCTACACCGTGAACGAAATGCTTCCGCTCTTCAATGAAATGGGGAGGGCGGAAGGGGACTATGAGTGGGGCGTCGCTTATCACCCCTATCCCCAGTCGTTGCGGAATCCTGACCACTGGAATGACAGTGATGTCCGTACGACGTTTGACACGCCCTACATTACGCCGAAGAATTTTGAGGTGCTGCCCGATTATCTGGCGCAGGACCATTACCGGTACGAAGGGGAGCCCCGGGGTATTTTGTTTTCTGAACAGGGCTGGAATTCACCGACCCTGAGCATTGAGGATCAGTCCAGGCAGCTTGCCGGGTTGGTGGAATTTTTTCGACGTCTCCCGGAATATCCCGTGATCGAAGCGTTTCATCTTCACCGTTATCAGGATATGCCGGACAGGGAAGGGGGGCTTCGACTCGGGATCATCGACGAGCACGGAAACCGGAAGCTGGCCTGGCATGCCTATGAGGCAATCGAAACGGACGCGATGGGACCATTTGAGGCGATGGCGGATCAAGTCATCGAATCGAGACCGGCGGAATAAACGCGGTGTGTGGAGAGGGTCGTCCGGAGTGGTCGTCTTTAATAGTGGACGGCTTTTCACAGAAATTCATTGTCGGCTTGTGAGGCTGGTAAATTGCGTGCAGTTTTCATTATTCATGGAAGGAACTACCGAGAGCTATGAGTTGAATGATCTGCCGTTTCAGTTGGCACGGTCGTACCATGCGTTTCGGCATTTTGCGGTGAAGACGCTCACCAGCGAAGGTCTCTCCGATCATGTGAAACCCGGTACGGGTGGGCTGTTCCTCGCGATCGCGAAGGAGGAGGGTTGTCATGTAAAATATCTATCCGAGCAGTTTCGACTGCCCAAGGCGACGATTACCGGTCTCCTGCGAACCCTGGAGGATGACGACCTTGTGCGACGCGAGAAGGATCCGGAAGATGCCCGGGCCTTCCGCCTGTATCTCACTGCGAAGGGGCGTGATCTGCTCCCTTCGATGATTCATCGTCACCATCGCGTGCTTGGCACACTGCATGAAGGATTGGATGAGGAAGAAGTCGAGGCGCTGAAGCGGATGTTGCGGCGGGTGCTTGACAATATTGCGAAGTCTTAGCGCGTTTCCCTCCATTGAAAATGGGATTCGATCAGCGATATTCGGTCATGAATTTTCGCTTTGCCATCACTGGATTGGCTGTCTTTCTCGCGACCGCAGTTCCTGCCTCATCTCAGGAGATCGCCTTCAACGACCTCGCCCGGTTCGTATCCGGAAAGCCGGTCCCGGCAGGCAGTCCGCTCAATCAATTGATGGGCTACCACTCTGTTCGAAAGCACTACGCGGAAACGATTGCGCTCTCCGAAAAATGGCAGGAAGCCCGCCTGAGTAAGATCCAGCAGTGGGCTGCGACCGAGCTGCAGCCGCAACTGACGCGCCCGGCTACGGTGAAATACATGTTCGGCGGGCCGGACTTTGTGCACGTCGTGTCCGTCTTCCCCGGCGTGCCGGAGTACATTCTCGCAGGTCTCGAGCCACTCGGAACGATTCCGGATTTTTTCTCGATGGATGAGCCGACCCTCGATCGCTATCTCACGCATCTCAACTACACGCTACGGAGCATCTCGCGCCGGAATTTTTTCATCACTACAGAGATGAGGGAAGATTTCGGGAAGGAGGGAATCGACGGGGTTTTTCCGGTGTTACTCTATTTCGCGGCGTTGACAGGGCATGAAGTCATCAATGGCGATTATGTGAAGCTCGAGGCAGACGGCAGTGCCGTGATTGCCCCGGCGTCCGGGGCATCGGGAATCTGGTTGAGGATTCGGAAAGAAAATGCGGGGGTGAATGATCCGCCGGAGCAGAATCTTTACTATTTCAAGACCGACCTTTCGAACAACGGCTTCAAAGGTGGTTCCCCTTTTCACAATTTTCTCTCGGCCCGGCCTGACAGCGTCGCCTACCTGAAAGCGGCCTCGTTTCTCATGCACACGGAGAATTTCAGTAACATCCGGAACTTCATGGTAGGGGACAGCAAGTGGATTCTTCAAGACGCGTCCGGTATTCCCGCCGAGTTTTTGAATCTTTATTTCAATTTGAAGTTCTACGGCAACTACGTCGGTCCGATCGACATGTTTTCGGAATACGATCAGCCCTGGCTGCGGCAGGTGTATGGATCGGGCATTGCGAAACCGCTTCCCTTCGGAACCGGGTATCGGATGAAGGACTCTGATTCGATTCAGATTTTTGGCGTAAGGAAGTAGTGGCGGGTCATTGCGGAGACCGCTATGCTCGGGGCTCAGATGATGAAACTCCCGACTTTTCTTTGCCTCTTTTCGCTTTCCCTGCTCAGTTTTTCCCCCGGTGAGGGGCGAAAGCCGAACGTCATCGTCATCATGGCCGATGACCTGGGTTACGGGGACCTTTCCTGCTACGGTGCGAAGGATTTTGAGACTCCCTACATTGATCAGCTTGCGGCCGAGGGAATCCGATTCACGAACGGCTATTGCAGTGCCTCGACCTGCACTCCGACGCGTTACTCCTTTCTTACAGGAACATACGCGTTCCGGAAGCCGAACACGGGAATCGCTCCACCGAGCAGCCCTTCCGTGATCCCTGCGGGAACGCCGACGATCGCTTCGATGTTGAATGACGTCGGCTACAGCACGGCAGTGATCGGAAAATGGCACCTCGGCCTTGGCGGGGAAGACGGCCCGGATTGGAACGGGGAATTGAAACCCGGGCCACTGGAGTTCGGATTCGATCACTGCTTTCTCCTTCCAACAACGAACGACCGGGTGCCTCAGGTGTATGTGGAAGATCATCGCGTTTTGAACCTCGATCCCAATGATCCACTCTGGGTGGGGAACAAAAAACCGAGTGAAGATCATCCCACCGGGATCACTCACCGCGAGACCTTGAAGATGGATTGGACGCACGGCCACAACTCCACGATTCACAACGGCATCAGCCGCATTGGGTTCTACACCGGCGGGCATTCCGCCCGTTTCAGAGATGAAGATCTCGCCGACAAGTGGGTCGAAAAATCAGTCGAGTGGATCGAAGCGAAGAAAGAGGAACCGTTCTTTCTCTTTTTTGCCTCCCATGACCTCCATGTGCCGCGGATCCCGCATGAGCGGTTTCAGGGAGTCACGCCACTCGGATTTCGTGCGGACTCGATTGTCCAGCTGGACTGGTGCGTCGGCGAGCTCATGAAAGCGGTCGATCGTCTCGGTTTGGCCGAAAACACGCTTTTCGTGTTTTGCTCCGACAACGGGCCGGTCATGGATGACGGCTACGCGGACGAAGCGCTCGAAAAGCTGGGTGACCATAAGGCGGCCGGTCCGTACTCCGGCGGAAAATACAGTATTTACGAAGGCGGGACGAGGACGCCACTCATCACCCGCTGGAAAGGTACGATTGAGCCCGGGGTATCTGAGGAGCTGGTCACGACGATTGATTTGTATGGCAGCCTCGCCGCATTGACCGGTGGCGAAATTCCCGAAGAAGGAGCTCTCGACAGCTTCGATGTCATGGGTGCTTTTCTCGGGGAGGCGGAGGCGAAAGGGCGCGATCATTTTGTCCAGCAGGACAACGGAAAGGGCGGGAACTACGGTTTCCGATCCGGCGACTGGAAGCTTCAGCGACATGATTCGAAGAAGACGAGGAACCTCGTCGTCGAGAAGCTCCTCGAAAATTCAACTGTCCCGAGGTTCCAGCTCTTCGATCTTTCAAAGGATCCTGCCGAGAAGAACAATGTAGTCGACCAGTATCCTGAGGTCGCGGAGGAACTGAAAGCACAGCTCGAAGAGATCATCACTTCAGGACGTTCCCGGAAGTGAGGGCGGCGCTGGATTCGGTTTCTTTTCGTGGAAGAGTAATCCTGTGGCTCCTGCGAGGAGCAGGATGAGCGACGTCAGGCCCGGAGAGAAAAACGGAACGGCTACGAAGAGGACCAGTTGACCCGGAAAACTCGTAACGGGATCCGTTTCTGGGGTCACGAAGCAATTGGCGAAAATGGCGATGATTCCGCCAACCCCGTGAACGGCTCCGACTCCGAGTCCGGCGACAATGGGGAGGAGCAGTCCCGGGTGAAGGGCGTTTCTCGATGAAGAGGTCACAGTAATCTCAGACTCAGGAGTTGCCATCCTGCGGGATGACCTGGGCCACGAGCATGTCCTCTCGCGGGGCGCCCTGTTGGAGTTCCTGCTGGTCCCAGTTATCGAGAACTTCAACCGTCACTCCGCTGGCGGTGTGGGCGAAGAGAATCGGGGCGACACTTTGTGGAAGCCGGATACAGCCGGCCGATGCCGCATAGCCGGGCAGATCCCCGACATGCATGCCGATTGCACTGCTGTCGAGCCGCTGCCAGTAGGGGAGATCACATCCGTAAATGGTGGAAGTTTTCCCTTCGGCGACGCGCTGGGTGATCTTGAATGTTCCCCGTGGTGTTTCTTTCCCGGCACGGGCTGTCGAGACAGCAGTGTCAATCGCGACCATGTTATCGATGAGAAGATAGGCCCGCTGGGTCGCCACATCGACGATGACCTTCTTTTCGCCGGTTTCCCCGCGCGCTTCGAGGAGTGGGTGATTCACGAAGTGATCCCGGTGAACGTCCTGATAACCTGAGCGTGAAGCCTGCTGAACCGGAGCCGGTGCTTCGACGATCATCTGTTGGTGATTGATCTGAGCAATCCGCATCTCCTTCTTCGCCTTCATCTTCTTGAAAAGACCGGCCTCGGCTTCGGTGGTCGCTCCGAGAGTGATCCCGACGAGAGCCAGCACCGTGAGGGCTTCGCGAACTCCGTGCGCTTCCACTTCGGCATCTTCAAAGATCAGCCCGACATTGCCGTCATTTGTCCGGCAGAGTTTTTCGAATTGATCATCGTTCGCCATGAGAACACCGAGAAGCTGGACGCGGGCGGAAGAGCCGTCTTCAGCGGCTTCCCACCGGATCATGGGGAGCCTGGCTCCATCGTGCTGCAGGGAAGGATCATCGAGGGAGGATCCCAGGACCTCAAGAAAACGGCGAACATAGTCTTCCGGCTCCGAGGCGTCGGAAAGAGTTGAGAAGGCGGCACGATTGCTCACCAGTCCCTGCAATTGCAGTTCAAACGCATTGGCCCGCCACAGCAGATAGGGCTCGTCTTCCTCTCCGTCGAGGTGCACATCAAATTGCTGGAAGATCTCTGTCGCCTGCGGATTCGCATGCATCATGACGCCATCCTCGGAAACATCGAAAAGTAAGGACGAATCAGAGAACAGAGACGCGCAGAAATCGACCTCCGAGTTCAGGTTAAGCTCTTTATCCGCCCCTTCGGCGGGAAGTTGGTTCACGGGCCCGAGAAAGGTGGCGCGGGTGCTCATCGTTGTCAGTATGCGTTAGTCAGTGGTTCAATGTCAATGCTGTCACCAGTCAGGGCTCAAGCCGGGATGCCATGGCTCGGCGATTGAGGAGACTAAGGCGTACATCATTGAAGGAGGTATTCCGGGGTAGACGGACAGGATTCGCGCGATATGCGCAGAAATTTTCGGAGCAGCAAAACTCGTTCCGGTTTGCCTTTGAATTCCACCGTTCAACCAGGCGACTTCGACGTTTTCGCCCCGCGCCGAAAAACTAACGAGATGTTCCGGGCGGTAATATATTTTCTCCTCTTCAGTTTCGGCGAGATCGACTCCGAAGACAGGGGCAAAATGAGAAGGCCACTCCGCTTCGTCGTTGTCAGTGTTGCTGCAGGCGGCAACGACGTGAACACCTTTGAGCCAGGCTTCGTCCGACCACTCTTTGTGGGGGAGAATAAACTTGGCCATGCCCCGGCAGCCAAAGCTGCAGTTCAGAATGTGGTAGCCACGTCTCATTGCCTCGCGAACGCCGGCGCAGATGAGGTGCGTCCTGGAAACACTTCGGGCATCAATGACACGAAAGCTTCCAATCTCAGCCTCGGGTGCATTCCGGTGAATGATGTCTGCGACTGCGGTTCCGTGACCGAAAGAATCGTCGGCATTTTCCTCGACAACCTCCACGACTCCGTGGCGCTCTTCAAAGGCCACCAGGTCGATAATCGAGGCGTTGGCAAGGCGGGGATGGTTCGCTTCGATACCGGAGTCAATGACAGCCACTTTCACCCCGCGTCCGGTGCCACTTTCTGACGCCTCCCTCACTTGCGCGAGCGTTGGGAAAGCGGATCGGTCGCTGATGCGATGGCTCATAGCTCAAGATCCAATAACGAAGTGAGCATCCGGTAGTTCACAAGCCGTTCCATGACCGTGGAAAGTCGTCGCACACGATTCATGTTTCGTGCGCTGAAGCCGGAAGGGTTTGGCTCAGCGGGGTTCGCCTTGAGCTGAACGCAGCTGATAACGCCCCTCAAATTTCCCGCGATGTAAAACGGGGTCGCGATCATTGCGTAGGTAACTTGCCCGAGAGCTTCGTCAGCCTTTTTTGAGTGGTTGGCGTTCAGGTAGACTTCGTTCTCGCAGAGACATTGCCCGGACGCATAAACGAGCCCTATCAGACCTTCGTCGAGGGATTGCTGCCACCCGAGAAAATCGGGGTCGGGTTCCGTGTGGGTTACGGTGAGATGCGTCTCATCGCGATCAGCGAGCCAGACGGAAAGGGAATCCGCTTTCAAAGAGTCCATCGCCGATCTGAGAACTGAGAGACCGGGTGCTCCGATCAGGCCCGTGAACTCGTCGGGGGGTAGCGCCCGCGCGATTCGGTTGAGCGATTGCTCAAGATGGGCGGCATGGGGTGAGATTTCGGGGTCAGGTTGAATCAAAACAGCTCCTTTCGCGGGGAAAGATCTACCCGAACTGTCCGGTTCGCAACGAAACCATTGCTACTTCGCTATCCCGCCGGTGGCCGTCATTTCATGAGAGGTATTTTGGAGGTCGTCGGATTTTGCAGTCAGTTCTTCAAGCTGAAGTCTGGAAGCGTGAGATGTCTGTCAGATTTCTTTAATGCGGTTGGTTGGCTTCATCTAACAAAGGTTGCAAACGTCGGCGCGGGTTGGATTCATTTCCGTCTATTGACTAATTTTCCCGGCGGCCAAAATCGTGAATCATGAGTCGTATTATCAGCCTTCTCTCCATCGCTATTTCTGCAGTCGCCTTTGTTGAGGTAAGGAATCCTAATGTGCTCATAATCCTCGTCAATGACATGGGTTTTGGTGACCTCGGAGCCTGCAATCCGAACTCGAAAATTGTGATTTCGTATCTCAATGAGCGCGCTGCCGGAAGATGAAGTTCACGGATGCGCACGTGCCCGGTCCGCTTTGCCATCTCTCGCGCTACGGGCTCATGACGGGAACCTTTCCGTTCCGTATTGATGTCACAATCTGGCTGACGAAGCCAGCTATTAGGGAAGATGAACTCACGATTGCTGAGTTGTAGCTGCGCCATGACTATCGCACCGCCATCGTCGGGAAATAGCACCTCGGATTTGATGAAAGGAACGGCTCCGAAAACCCTCTCCCGGGCGGACCGGTCGATCAGGGATTCGAGCGCTACTTCGGGATTCGCGCCTCGAATGAGATTCCTCCCTATTTACACCTCCGGGATGACAGGGCCGTGATCTTCTTCGGTGCACCGGGCTTCTGCCCGCCTTACTAGTCGCTGATCCGGTTCACATAGACGTAATAAGCTCCTACGATTTGTTGGTTGTTAGAATCACCAAACCACGTATACAAACGCTTTGGCCCGGGATTCAGGTGGCCGGTGAACTTCACGAAAGGTGAGTTTTTACCGATCACCTTCCGGGCCTTGAAGTTTCCAATTTGAATGCGTGCGGTGTGGATATCGAGTGCGACGCCGGGAAGAAGTTTGCCGTCAGTGATGGGAGTTGCGTCGAGACCCTCACGAAGCGCGAGGCCGGACTCTACGGGCCAGCGGCGAAGCTCAAACTCGTAGGTTCCCGCTTCTGCGACATCAAGCTCCCAGTAGCCGTTCTTGAGATCGGCGCGGCGCACCTGCTGCTGCTGATCGATAAAAACGTCGAGCCACTCGCAGGCGGTGAGCATCATCGGGTTTTCCGCTTCGTGCCCGATGATAATGCGCTGAGGTTCGTTGGCGATGTCCTTCACCCCGTCCCACCAGTCATTCAGCGTCGCGCGCATCTTTTCAGCGACCTCCGGATGGTCGGTGATCACATTTGTGGTCTGCATCGGATCCTTGTTGAGGTCGTAAAGTTCCCTGTCCTCAAGGAGTCGCCACCGCTTCCAGAGAACGCCGGACATTTCTTTCCGCATGATCGACGGGGAATCCGGAGCGGGGTATTCGAATCCCTGTGGCATCCTGCTGTAGTTGATCACGAGCATTCGTTCCGGATCTACCATGTCTTCGCCCCGCAGCATGCCGGAGAGATCGATTCCGTCGAAATCAGGCCGGTCGACTTCGCTGCCGGTGAGCTTAAGGAGGGTCGGGAGAAGGTCCTGCGCCTGGGTCAGGCCGCTGACGTCGCGCCCCTGATTCAGCCCTCCGGCAGGCCAGCGAATGAAACAGGGGACCCGGTGACCACCTTCCCAAAGTTGGGTCTTTTTCCCACGCATCCCGGCCGGGTAATAGGTCTCCGCGAGGGTGCTTCCGTTGTCGGTCAGGAAAATGAGAATCGTATTTTCAAAGAGACCTGACTTTTTGAGAAACGCGTCCAGTTTCCCGACGTTATCGTCGATGTTTTTGATCATGGCGAGAAACTGAATGAGATCCTCACGCTTGTGAGCGGGATTCACTTCGACCCCGCCGGCAGCCTCGACTTCTTCGAAGCGCTTTCGCATTGCTTCCCTGTATTCGATCGGTTCCCAATAGGGCGTGTGAGGCGCGTTCGTGGGAAGGTAAGTAAAGAACGGTTTGCCGGATTCGGATTGCTGCTTCATCCAACTCATCGCTTCCGCAAAAAAGACGTCGGTACAATAGCCCGCGTACTCCCTCAGTTCGCCGTTGCGGCGATAGGTGTCGTCGAAGTAGTCGTTGTCCCAGACGTCGGGGACCGAGTTGATGTGCGAGGAAGGAAACCAGAGCGTTTCCTCGAAGCCACGGTCTTCGGGGCGGAAGGGGTAGTTATCCCCGAGATGCCACTTTCCGAAAATTCCCGTCGCATAGCCGTCTGCTGCGAGAAGATCCGCCATCGTTGCGAGTTCAGGTCGCAGGAGCGTGCGCCCACTGCTGACGTTGATCGCTCCGTTGCGTGCTGCATCGAGTCCGGTGAGAAGCTGCCCCCGCGTCGGGGTGCACATCGGAGCGACGTGGAAATCGGTGAGTCGTGAACTGTGGCGATGAATCGCGTCGAGGTGCGGCGTTTGAAGGACGGGATTGCCGTGGGCGGAGAGTTCCGGGTAGCCCTGGTCATCTGTCATGATGACGATGACGTTTGGTTTCTCCCGGGTTGCCCCGTAAAGTGGTAGGCATAAAGAGAAGATGAGTAGGGCGATCAACAGGCAGTAGCCGCGGGCGTGAGCGAGTGGAACGCAGGAGTTTTCGCTCACGCTCAAACCTACATCGCGATTCAACAGGGTTGACTGGATGAGTGAAGAGGGTTTCATGGATTTGTCAGGATTTCATCGAGGTGTTTCCGCAGTCGGGGCAGCTCGGGGTGATCATCGAGTGCGAGATTGGTCCATTCGTCAGGGTCCGTTTCGTGATCGTAAAGTTCCTCGCTGCCGTCGACATAGCGGATGTAGCGATAGCGGTCTGTCTTCAGGGCATGGTGCTCGCTGAAGGTCGTGACTGCAGCGTGAGGCCAATCGTCGCGCTGTGGATCTTTGAGCAGGGGACGCAGGGAGGCTCCTTCAAGACGATGAGGCGCTTTTACGCCGGTTAAGGAAAGAATCGTCGGGTAGAGGCTGAGCAGTTCGACGGGCGCGTGACTTACTTTTCCTTTGGAGATTCCGGGGCCCGCCACGATCAGCGGCACCCTGGTGGTTTGTTCCCAGAGCGCGGCTTTGCCCCAGTGCTTTTTTTCTCCGAGGTGCCAGCCATGATCGGAACAGAGGAAGACGTAAGTGTTTTCCCGATGGGGGCTTTCCCGAAGCGCCGTGAGAATGCGACCGACTTGTTCATCTGCGTAGGAGGTGCAAGCGAGGTAGGCCCGGACGATGTCGCGCCGGCAGTCATTCTGCACGACCCATTCATGATTCCAGAGCCCGGGAGCCTCGATGTCCATTTCTCTCCGGGGCTTCGAACCGAAGTAGGGCAGGTCGGTATTGTCATCCTCGCGGATGCGGGGAAGATCCACTTCGTCGGCGGGGAAATGATCGAACCACCGCGATGGGGCGTAGAGGGGGGTATGAGGTCTGAAGATTCCACAGCCGAGAAAAAAGGGACGGTTGTGAATGTCGCCGAGGAACTCGATCGCGCGGGTGGCGATGTCCTCGTCGAAGGCAGTCATGTCAGGATGAGAAGGTTGGGGGCCTCTTCGCAAACCGGGATCCCCGGGGGGAGTGCCCCAGTCAGACAAACGGTCCCCCTCGCGATAGTTCAGGTGCTCGTTCAATAGCGGGCCATAGCCGTAGTTCCGATGCTGTTCCCAGTCGGGCCACTTTTTATTTCCGTGCCCGAGGTGAAAGAGTTTCCCGAAACCTGTTGTGGAGTAGCCGGCGCGGGAGAGCGCCTGCGGAAGAGTAACGATCTCACGATAGTCGGGCTTGTCGCGAAACCAGCCGGACGGGTTCGTCGTGATACCGGTCGTGGTCGGCCGAAGCCCCGTCCAAATCGATGCGCGTGAGGGATTGCACACCGGCGCATTGCAGTGGGCGTTCGTGAAGAGGATGCCTTCCTTCGCGAGGGCGTCGAGGTTCGGGGTGTAGGCGTCCGGGTGCCCGCCGAGGCAGCCGACGTAGTCGTTCAAGTCATCGATGACAATGAGCAGGATGTTAGGGCGGTCGGTGGATTGACCCGCAGTCCCGAGGAGAGAAACCGCAGCGAGGATGGGAAAAATGAAGCGTTTCATGGTTTTCCAGGCTGCGCCGCGAGGAGTTCACCAATGATATCCGTCAGGATTCCGGGATGCTGTTTGATGACTACGTAGCGATGGTTCTTCGGGCGATCATGGCGCCACTCGGTTCCACCGTCGGAGTCAATAAGGACACGGCCTTTTTCCACGACAGTCCAGTGCTCAGGCTGAGGCCCGCGAACGGCGAGAAGGACGGTCGCGAGATCGTGATTCGGCTTACCCCGGTCGAGTGAATTGCCGCCGCGGAAGGGGCGAAGTTCGTAGGCGCGGCGGACGGGATTCTCCTTCGGCGCGTCGATCAGTTCCTGACCGTTGTACATCGCGTTTCCAACCTCAAATCCCTGCCAGGTGATCGGGGTGGGCCATTCGTTGGTGACGGTGACGGCCGCGGCAGGGTCGAGCCGAATGTTCGTTTCAAAGCGGTGGGTGCGGGGAAAGCCTCCCCCCATGACGCAGAGTTCTTTGACTTTGGCTTGAATCAGTTCCTTATCAGCGCGAACCAGATCCTCCAGGTTGCTGAGGGCTCCGACGCTGCAGATGATGACTGACCCGTCGGGCTGGGCACGTAGCGTTTCGAGGTAGACGTCGAGTGCATCCGGCAATTCGTCGTCGCCGGGAGCGTCGTTGGGAAATTCCTCGTGGAGGATGGAGGTGTAGCTGCTTGGATTGTTCCATTGCGGCGGGGTTTTTGCTCCATCTTTATCGGTTCCCAGCGGAATGTCAGGGCGACCGTACCAGGTGTTGATCGCGTCCGCGGCTCCGGCGGATGAGTTTCCCGGGCACTTCCGGTTCGTAACGACGGCGAGAATTTCCACTTCACCCCGATCCGCGAGCGCATGGAGCACCGCGAGCGCGCCGGCATCGTCGCAGTCGCTCGCCATGTCGGTATCAAAAATGACCTGTACCGGTTCCGCCTGGAGGAGAAGGGGGAATGCCGCCAGGCTGAAAAAAAGAGCTTTCATCTGGCCGGTGCGGGGGGCTGTGTGCAGAGCTGAACGTAAGCTTCCTGAAGCCGGGCCGCCTGGTCGTTGCTCATGATGAGGTAGACATCTTTACCGCCTTCTTTGGCCGGTTTGAAATCAGTGCGACCTTCGTCGTTGACGGTCACGGCGCCGGGAGGAGAGAGGTAGAAATAGTCCCGGTCCGGATAGATGGCATAGATCACGCAGCTCAGATCCCAGGTGGGGCGATCGTGTGGTTTCGAGGGCACGTAGGCGAGGTAGCTGTCCTTCAAAAGGTGATTCTCGATGTAGTTGTAATCCTCCACCATGCTCTTCCAGGGATAGGTCGAATGAATCCCGATTTCAAAGCCGCTCCAGACCACGCGCGTGGGCCAGTCTTTCGCCAGTTTCTGTGCGGAGGGGATATCTTTGACCACGTTGTATTCGAGATGCTGCGTTCCGTATCGGATCGTCTGAAAGGCACCGGCCATGATGACCAGCTCTTTGACTTTGGCCTCGATGAGAGCTTTGCCGTCGAGATCGGAATGCTCGTCCGGCCCGGAGTCGAGCAATCGGGAATAGTTCGTGAAAAAGCCGACCTGCACGAGCATGACTGAGTGGTCGGGTTGTGCCGCAAGAGTTTGGCGGAGAAGGGCGACGGCCTCGGGAGCGTCGTCGCCGGACTTGAGGTCGTGCGGGTAAAGGAGGTTGCCCTCATCATCGGTCTTTGTGGCGAAGCCGTTGTAGCGCCCCTCTTCAGGAGTGGCTCCGTTGCGGACCACGCCGATCGGAATATCGGGGAATCCATAGTAGGTGTTCAGTGCATCGATGTAGGCGGCGGAAAGGGGATGATCTTTGGTGGAGGTGACCGCGAGAAGGTCAACCGCACCGCGTTTCGCGAGGTTGTGGATCATGACCAGGGCCATGGCATCGTCGATGTCATTTCCCATATCGGTGTCGAAGATCATCTTGACCGGTTCCGCGTGCAGCGCGGCCGACAGGAATCCTAACAGGGTAGCAATGAGGAGGTTTTTTTTCATGGTTTGAGGCGTTTCATTTTTCCGGCGCGCCACGCGTCAACGATGACCGCGACGACGATGACGATGCCAGTGATAAGAAGTTTGACCGGTTCGGAGGCGCCGATCTGGGCGAGTCCCGTTTCGAGGGTGGCCATGATGAGGACACCGATGAAACTGCCGATGATAGAGCCGCGGCCACCCATAAGGCTGGTGCCTCCAATGACGACGGCGGCGATTGCGGAAAGTTCAAGGCCGACGCCTGCGTTGGGATCCACCGAGGCGAGTTTCGAACTCGCAAAGGCGGCGCCAAGTCCGGCGAGAGCCCCGGCGATGACGAAGACGGAAATCTTAACGGGACGAGTGTTGATTCCCGAAAAAGTCGCGGCCTCTTCGTTCGCCCCGATCACCCTGACATATCGACCAAAGACCGTGCGGCTCAGGACGAGCTGACCGGCAATGACGACGAGCACCGCAAAGAAAAAGGCCCGGGAAATGCCGATGCCCGGAATAGGGGCGCCCAGCCACTCGACCGGGGCGCCGATGTATTTCGTCTGGGAATCGGTGCCGAGGTAAGCGAGGCCGCGGGCCATCTGCATCATGCCGAGAGTGACAATGAAACTGGGGACAGCGAGGCGGACCGAGACCCAGCCGTTCGCAAAACCACAGAGCGCGCCGGCGAGCATAGCGAGGGCCAGCGCCGGAAGCAGCGGCCATCCCCAGTCCGCCATCGAGAGCCCGAGCATCGCGCCCGCAAAGCCGAGGACCGAGCCGACCGAAAGATCGATCCCGGCCGTGATGATGACAAAGGTCATCCCGACGGCGATAACGGCGAGAGCCGGGACCTGATTGGCAATCTGATTGAAGGTTGACGCCGAGAAAAATCGATCGCTGATGAGAGCGAATACCGCGATGAGAAGCAGGAGCACGGCGATGAGGCCAAGGGACTCTCCGTAGCGTGCGAGGGCATTCGTCCTTGTGGAGGAAGACATCTCAGAGGGCGTCCAGAGTGACGAGATCCACCGGCGTTTTCTGATCGGTCGGCCGGCCTTCGCCCGAAAGAATCTTGAGGGCGGCATCGATTCCGAAGACGGCGAGTTTGTCACCGTGCTGGTCAGCCGTGGCGAGGATACGACCGTCTTTGATCATGCTCTGAACCGCCGAAATGTTATCGAAGCCGACGATCTGGACTTCGTTCTCTCTGCCTGCGGCGCTCACCGCAGCGGCTGCTCCCAGGGCCATGCTGTCGTTGCTTGCGAGAATGGCGCTCAGATCGGGATTGGCAGTGAGGATCGCGGCAGTCACTGTGTTCGCTCTCTCCATTTCCCACTGGGCACTTTGCACCGTGACCACTTCCGCTCCGGCTGCTTTCATCGCATCTTCGAAACCGGCGCGGCGCTGCCGGGCGTTGAAAGCGGTGGGGACGCCTTCGAGAATTGCGACCTTGTCTCCCTTCTTGAGCGTTTTCGCCAACTCTTCGCCGACGAGACGAGCTCCTTCGCGATTGTCCGGGCCGACAAAGGGGATTTCGACGGAGGCTTCCGCGAGGACTTTCTCATCGAGCTTGTTGTCGATGTTGATCACCGTGATTCCTTCGGCCTGAGCCCGCTTTAACACGGAGATCAATGCCTTGGAGTCAGCCGGGGCGATGACGATCGCATCGACGCCGCGGGCGATCATTTGTTCGACCAGGGCAACCTGCTGGGCGAGGTCCGTCTCGTTTTTGATACCGTTCACAATAAGATCAAACTGATCCGCGTTTTCCGCCTCATAGGCTTCCGCCCCGTCCGCCATCGTCTTGAAAAACTCGTTGGCGAGCGACTTCATGATCAAAGCGATTTCCGGCTTTGCGGAGTGATCGGCAGCGGAGGAATCGCCGGAGCGGTCCGGTTCGGAGCAGGAGGAGAGTCCGACGGCGAAAATTCCGGCGCAAAGAAGGGGCGAAAAGCGTGGGGTTTTCATGGTAATGAGCGCCAGAATGGCAGAAAACAAACGTTTGCGCCAATGTTTTTCGCTGATTTCTGATGACGTCTTCGGGGAGCTCAGCCTCAGCCGTATCCGCGGAAAATTTGCTCCAGATATTTCCTGAATCCTGGGGCGAAGAACTCTTCATCGGACCTGGATTTCGCGTGTCGGTAGATCGACGGGCTGTGCCCCAGAGAGAGGAGATAGACAAAATCCAGCGTTTCCCCGAAGCGGATCCACGGATGAGGGGCGAGGCAATCGTCACGGATCACCTCCCACTGCGGAAGCGGCAGGACCGGCCAGATCTCGCCGCGCTGCGCTTCGAGGCCGTCCGACTGCAGGAGGTAGGAGCGAATTTCATCGGGGAGGGAAACATCTTTCTCATTCTCCCAGGCGAGGAGCTTCTCTTCCGGGACAGGAGGAAAGAAGGAGGCGTCGCATTTCCGCTCGCGGGCAGCCTGTTGCTCGGTCAGGGAAATGATGTGGGCTTTCCAGAGAAACTGGCTCATGGGAAATCAGGAGGGCTTGCGGAGTCGGATCGGGCCTTTGAATTGAAAATTTTCGACAGGATTTCCCCCCTGGCAGATTTCGATGGCGTTTGTTTCCGCGAGCTGAATCGCGGCGTCCCGGGTTCTCTTCATGTAGCTGCGCCAGTTTTCCGGAAACGCAAGTCGGGCCGCTTCGGAGGGGCAGATACTCTTGCCCGGTTCCCTTTGATCCAAGAGGGTCAGGATTGCCTCGCGCAGTGCCGTGAGCGCTTCATCCATGAGACGAAAGAATATGGTCGGCTGTTCTGAGTCCGGAAATGATCGCGCCTTCGATCGAGCCGCTGGTGGTGAAGTCGCCGCAGCGGTAGACGGGCCCGTTTTCGGGGGATTCGGAAAGATGGCCCGGAGGATCGATGGGGAGCGCTTTGCGAATGTGCCCGGTGCGTAGATGCTCCCAGGACTTCGCGCTTTCCCCGAACCAGTCGACGAGTTCGCGTTGCACTTGTTTGGTGAGTTCGTGATTTTTCCGATGATCTCCGAGGACGGAGACGGAAATGAGGGCGCGGTCTTCAGGGGAATACCCGGAGGCAATCTCCGAGGGAACGCAGCAGTTGTTGATGAGACCGTCGCGATCTCCCTTCAAGGCGATGACCGGATCCGACCAGGGAGCGCTTTCCGCAGAGAAATAGAGGCAGGCCGTGCTGTTCCATTTCGGTTCAGGGAGCCCCGGCAACAGCTGTGAGGCAGTACTCCCATCGGTCGCGAGGACGATGTTCTCCGGTGAAAGGGTGAGCTGCTCTGTTTCAACTGACGTGCCGCAGACAGCCGTCACGGGGGAATGAAAGTGAATTGTGTCGGCGGGGAGGCGGGCGGCGAGTTGGTCGGGGATCGCCTGCATTCCTCTGGCGGGAAGAGTGGCCGAACCGAGCGAAAACATCTTGAAGGTGAACTCAAAGATCCGGCTGGAGGTGACGAGAAGATCTTCTAGAAAAATGCCTCCGTAGAAGCCGCGGAAAAAGTCATCGATGATGCGGTCGGAGAATCCGAACTGCCTGAGGTATTGCCCGGTTGTCTGCTCCGGGGTGGACCAGATTTCATCGATCGGTTTCCTGATGAGACGGGCACGAAGCTTGGCGACGAGCAGTTTGTCAAAGATCGATCCGATCGGTTGAAAAGCCGAAGAGAACAGTTTTGAGGGGCGACGGAAGACGTCCATGACCGGCCTGAGTTTTTCGTTTTTCCAAACGAGAGCGCCCGGTTCGAACGGCTGGAGATCGAGTGCGTCGAGATCGAGAAAATCTCCTGCCTCGGGATAGGCGTCGAGGTAGACCTGGAAGCCACGGTCGAGGAGGAACCCGTCGACTCTGTCGGTCCTGACACGACCACCCACGCCGTCGGAGGCTTCGAGGATGCTGACCTTGCGACCCGCTTCGTGAAGCCGGACCGCACAGCTCAGCCCGGCGAGCCCGGCGCCAATGACGAGTGTTTCCGGATGCGAGGGGGGATTCATGACTCAGGTGTCATTCGACCCAGTACGTGCGAAAGCGCCGAGGTCAAATCCGGATGTCGAAACTCGTAGCCGAGAGACTGAAGTTTGCGCGGAACTGCGACAATGTCTGCGAGGATGGTTTCCTCCGCCATCTCACCAAAGGCCAGTTTCAGGGCAGCTTCGGGCGCCGGGAGAAAGGCCGGTCGACGCAGGGTTGCGGCGAGGGTGGTCGTAAACTCCTCATTCGTGACGACTTTCGGCGCAGTGAGATTGATTGGTCCCTCCCAGGTTTTTTCAAAGAGTGAGCGGTGGAAAACGTCGATGAGGTCATCCATGCTGATCCAGGAAAGGTGCTGTTTTCCATCGCCGATCGGGCCGCCGAGTCCGCTCAGAAAAAGCGGAACCAGCTTCTTCAGGGCCCCGCCTGCGGGAGTGAGGACCACTCCGATGCGGGGGTGAACGACACGAATTCCCGCAGCGCGGGCTGCCTCCGCTTCTGATTCCCACACCTCGCAAACCCCGGCGAGAAAGTGGTCGCCCCTGCGGCCGGTTTCATCATGGATCTGTCCGTCGTGGGGATAAAACCCGGAGCCGGAAGCACTGACGAGCACGGAGGGAGGCTTCGGGAGCCTCGCGATCGTTTCTGAAATGAGCCGGGTTCCGAGGCGGCGGCTTTCCAGGATGTGACGTTTCGTCTTAGCAGACCAGCGACCGTTCCCGACATTTTCCCCGGCAAGATGAATGACTCCATCGATGTTGATGTCAGCAGGCAAATCAATCTCCTGAGCTTCCGGGTTCCAGCGGATATCGCCCGCGCTCTTCGGGGAGCGGGTTACGGGAATCACGGTGTGTCCCTGCGTTTGCAGATAGCCTGTAAGGGCCCGGCCAATGAGGCCGGTCGCACCGGTCATGAGAATGTTGAGCGGTCGTGGCGGCGGATTCTTCTGCCGACGTTCCAGATCCGACCCGGTCACAGCATGGCGGTAACGAAACATTCGCTCCAGTTTCGCCCTCACGAGCGGACTGCCGAAGGTCTTTCCGAGGATTCCCAGAGGGAGCCGATAGGAGATGGAATCAGTGAGGCGGCTCGTTCCGTTTTCGGCTTCTTCAAAAAGATGACGGTGCTCCCAACTCGCGAAGGGACCGGAGATCTGCCGGTCGAGAAATCCCCCTTCGATGATTTCATGATCGGCGATCCATCGTTGTTTGAGAGGACCCATCCCGACTTCGATGACAGCGCGGGCTCCGTCCTTCAGTTCGGTGAATGATTCGACAACTTCGGCATTTTCCCAGGGCGGGTTGAGGCGGAGAAACGCCCCTTCGCGGAAGTGCCAGTCGCGGAGCTCGTTGACGGGTGCGTGGATGAGGGAGGATCGTTGGAAAGTGTCGTCGCGCATTCACTGAGGGTTACGTTTCGCGTCGCGACCTGCGTTGGAGAATCAAGCGCTGCGCGGGATGAGCATGTGACCGTCGAGATCATCGCCCAGGACTTCACTTTTTTCGCCATGGTATTTGAGGTGACGATAAGCAATCGCGGCGCAGAGAATCGAGTCGACCTGGTCTTCGATATTCTTCGTCCAGGGGAGCGAGAGAAGCTGGCAGTGAGGCCCGGAGTCTGCGAGCCAAGGCATTTCCTCAGCGAGAAATTCGGCAAGGTAATCCTGATAGCGGGAAAACTCAGCACGCTTCTGAGCGACTTTCCCTTTCTTGTATTTGATCGTTTTTTCGAGCCCGAAGAGACGAATCGTCGCGGGGTGGGGATAGACTTCAGAGACGAAGCGCGGCGTCCCGGGATCAGTCGTGAGGACAAAACCTTCCTCCTCGAAGCGCTGCGCGACGCGGAACGGGCGGGCACAGAGCCGGCGATTCACGGGGTGACAACCCGCTTCGTAGCGACGGTATTCACGGGTGCACTCCTGATCGACAGGGCGGGAGCCCTCTTCGTTTCGACAAATCGTCGGAGCATCGATCGCGACCATGACGCGATCGCAGATCGTGAAGGGTTTCGTCTTTCCGAACAGCTCGTCATCGCCCCGGGTCAGCACGGTTTCCATGTGAGTCGGGGGATTTTCCAGCCCCCCGGAAAACTCGAGAATCGTGAAGCCGTCGGGATTTTTCTCACCCCAGGCGAGATCGATTCCGAGGATGGCGACTGACTCGTCGGGAGGGGATGACATCGCGAAGCTTAACCAATCTTAAGAAGTTGAAAAGAGTCATTTTTTGAATACTGTTCGTAAGTGCAATGTAATGGACCTGCAAAAGAAACTCGAAATCCTTGCTGACGCCGCGAAGTACGACGCCTCGTGCGCGAGTTCGGGAGCGAAGCGTCGGGACTCGTCGAATGGTAAGGGTGTCGGCTCAGCGGGCGGGAGCGGGATTTGCCACTCGTATGCGCCGGACGGGCGATGCATTTCGCTGCTGAAGATTCTCCTCACGAACGTCTGCATCTACGACTGCCACTACTGCATCAACCGGCGCTCTTCGGATATTCAGCGGGCGAGAATGACGCCGGAGGAGGCGGTCAAGCTCACGCTGGACTTCTACAAGCGGAACTACATCGAAGGGCTCTTTCTCAGCAGCGGCATCGTCCGTGATGCGGATTACACGATGGAGCAGGTCATTCGGGTCGCGCGGGAGTTGCGGGAAACACACGATTTTCGCGGCTACATTCACCTCAAAACGATTCCCGAGGCTTCTCAGGCTTTGATCGAAGAAGCGGGAAAATATGCGGACCGGATCAGTATCAATATCGAGCTGCCGGGCGAGGAGGGTTTGCGGAAACTCGCTCCGGAGAAAGATTTGCGCCGGACGCAGGAAGCCATGGGCGGTATTCGAAACCGGATTCAACTGGGGAGGGAAGAGCGGAAAGATCGTCGCAAGGTGAGTGGGAGGACTCCGAAAATTTACGCGTCGGGGCAGAGCACGCAGATGATCGTGGGAGCGGACGGCTCGAATGATGAAACGATTCTGAACCGTTCGGATCTCCTCTATCGAAGCTACCGCCTCAACCGCGTTTATTATTCGGCCTTCAGTCCGATCCCGTCGTCATCTTCCATTCTACCGCTGAAGTCTCCGCCGCTTGTTCGGGAGCATCGACTCTACCAGGCCGACTGGCTGTTGCGTTTCTACGGGTTTCAAGTTGGCGAGTTGACGCCGAATGAGGGAGAACTGCAGGGACAGCTCGATCTTGATCTCGATCCTAAGCTCGCGTGGGCCTTGCGTCACCGGGAGCAGTTTCCGGTGGATCTGAATCGTGGCTCACGGGAGGAGTTGCTCCGGATTCCCGGGCTCGGTGTCCGCACTGTGGATCGGGTTCTGCAGTTGCGCCGCTGGACCCGCATCCGCCTCGATGATCTCACGAAGCTGCGTGTCAGCCTGAAGAAATGCCTCCCGTTTCTCATCACGGCGGACCATCATCCGGCGAAGGCCGGACTCGACAGCGATCGACTTCGAGCGCGCTTTGCGCCGCCGCCGGAACAGTTGGAGTTCGATTTTGCGGAGACGAAACGAAGTGCCCTGACCGGGGAGGTATGATGTTGGAAGTTGGAAGTTGGATTTTGAGCGTAGCTGATGCTTGAGACCGTAGAGATCGAGCCGACGTTTGCGTCATGGCGGGTGAAGGCCCGTGAGTTGCTGGAGGGCGGGGTCTCCCCGGAGGATTTGATCTGGAGGGATCGATCCTGCGGGCAGGAGGATCTCTTCGGGGAAGTTGCCCCGGTTCCGATGAGGGTTCGTGAATTGAATTTTACGGTGCCGAAAGCGTTTTTCCCCCTCGCGGAAACGGTGGCATGTCATTCCGCCGAAAATCGATGGGCCTTGCTCTATCGAATTCTCTGGCGACTGACCCATGGAAAGGAACGTCAGCTCCTCTTCGTTTCCACAGACGACGACATTCGCCGTGCTTCTTATCTCGCGAAGGAGGTGAGAAGAGACTGTCACAAGATGCGCGCCTTCGTCCGCTTTCGGAAAGTCGGCGAATCGGAATCCGGTCGGGAGCAGTTTGTTTCCTGGTTTGAGCCAATGCATCACATCGTGCGCTACAACGCTCCGTTTTTTCAAAAGCGGTTCACGGGAATGGACTGGTCTATTTTGACGCCGGACGAATGCGCGCATTGGGATGGGGAAATCCTCAGCTTTTCCGAAGGTGTCTCCCCGCAGGAGGCCCCGAATGGAGATGCTCTTGAAGAGCTTTGGCGCAGTTACTACAAAAGCATCTTCAATCCTTCACGTTTGAAGCTCAAGGCAATGCAGGCGGAGATGCCCGTTAAATACTGGAAAAATCTTCCCGAGGCATCGCTCATTCAGGAACTCGCGGTGAAGGCCTCGATACGTCGTGACCGGATGATGGAAAGGGAAACGAAGGCGCCGACCCCGGCCCCGAAGAACCTGTATCTGCAGCGCCTGCATCATCAGAACACGGTTCCTGCGGTTCGGGAAACCGATGCGGTATCCATGCCGGAAACGCTCGAAGAAATGCGGGAGCTGGCCTCTTGTTGCCGCGCCTGTCCCTTGTGGGATCGAGCGACTCAAACCGTTTTTGGTGAGGGAAATCCCGATGCGGAAGTCATGATCATCGGCGAGCAGCCGGGGGATCAGGAGGATCTTGCCGGACACCCTTTTGTCGGGCCGGCGGGTCAATTTCTCAACGAAGCCCTCCGGGAAGCAGGGCTGGACCGGAAGGCGCTCTACGTGACCAATGCGGTGAAGCATTTCAAATGGAAGCCGGCGGGCGCGATCAAAGGCGGGCGTGGGCCCCGTCGCCTCCATGACAAAGCAAACCGTGCGGAGAGGAAAGCCTGTCGCCCCTGGTTGCTGGGAGAGATTGCAAGAGTGAAGCCACGGGTGCTGGTGACCCTGGGAAACACCGCGGCGGAAAGTGTGATCCGCCCCGGGTATCGGATTCTCAAAGAACGGGGTGAAGTTACGGGGCCGAATGAAATCGGATTCGAGGGACGAATTATTGCGACGGTTCACCCTTCCTATCTCCTGCGGCTCCGGGACGGGGACGAAAGAAACGCCGCAAGAGAACGCTGGATTGAAGATCTGAAAATCGCCGCTGATGCGCTCGGGTGAACGCTGGAGTTTTCGCCTCAGGGCTCTTATGATCCGGGACGCGAGAGCATGAGTAGAACGATCGAGACCCTTTCATCACTGGTCGCCATGAACAGTGTCAACCCAACCTGGGGAGGCCCGGGCGAAGCGGAAGTGGCGTCTTTTCTCCGGGACGCGCTTATTGCGGCCGGGATGGAAACCGTAACCGATGAAGTGCTTCCGGGGCGTCACAATGTCATCGCGAAGATACCGGGCCGGATATCGGATCGCGCCATTGCTCTCGAAGCACACATGGACACTGTTTCTGTCGGGGGCATGACGATCCCACCCTTTGATCCGGTGATCTGCGAAGGGCGCATGTTCGGGAGAGGCTCCTGCGATACCAAAGCCGGTCTCGCCGCGATGCTGGAGTCGATCCTTCATTTGAAACGTGAATCGCTGGTCCCTCCCTGTGATGTCTACTTTTTCGCCGTCGTCGACGAGGAGCATGCTTTTCGTGGTGCCCTGCGGGCAATCGAGTGGTTGAATGAAACCAAGATTCCTCTGGAATCTGTCGTCGTATCGGAGCCGACAAGCCTGCAGCTGGTCACGGCAAATAAAGGGGTTCTGAGATTTCGAATCGAGACAAAGGGAAAGGCAGCGCATAGCTCGAAGCCTCATCTCGGCATCAACGCGATCAGTAAGATGGGAGGAGTCATCACGAAGGTGGAAGAGTTTCACTCCAGTCTGGGGAAAAAGGTTCACTCGCTCCTCGGCCCCGCGACAGGATGTATCAGTTTGATCGAAGGGGGTGATCAGATCAATTTTGTCCCCGAAAGTTGCCTCCTTTCGATCGATCATCGGCTCCTCCCGGGTGAGGGCGCGGAGGATGTCATGCGGCGCTATCGTGACCTTTTCAGGGATGACCCCGATTCAGTGATCGTCCGGGATCCTGATCTGGTCGATGAAGCGATGGAAACGAACGCAGAGGCCGATGTGGTCAAGGTGGCGGGTTCCGTCCTCGCCAAAATGGGATTGCCAAATGAACCGGTCGGCGTTCCTTTCGGCTGCGACGTCACCAAGTTTTCACGAGCCGGGATCGACGGCATCATCTTTGGACCCGGATCGATCGACCAGGCGCATGGCGCGGTTGAGTTCGTGGACCTTGAAGAAGTGGATAAGGCGTTTGATTTCTACACGCAATTTTTGATGAACTACAAAGCATGAAAAAACTTTCGCGAAGAGCATTTCTGGGAACAACAGCCGGTGTAACCGGGGCGGCCGTGGCTGGCCATTCCGCGGATTTGGAAAAAGGATGGATCGATGCCCACGTGCATGTCTGGACTTCGGAATTTTCAACCTATCCGATCTCACCGAACTTTCTCGATCATGAACCGGTTCCTGCGACTTTCATGCCGTCGGAGTTATTCGAAATTCAGGAGGGAACCGGGGTCCGTCGCACCGTTTTGGTGCAGATGAGTTTTTATGAATTCGGAAATCAGTTCATGCTCGATGTCATGGATAACTTTCCGGGGCGCTTCGGAGGCATCGGGATTGTAAATCACCAACTGAACAATGTCGGAACCGTGATGACCCGCATGGCTGAAAAAGGAGTCAGGGGGTTTCGACTCTATGCTTTTCCGGACCGGGTCAAAGAGTGGGAGACCTCACCCGGTATCAGGAAGATGTGGAAGACCGGCGGTGACGAAGGTCTCGCGATGTGTTGTCTCGCCAATCCGGAAGTGTTGCCGGTGATCCGGAAAATGTGTGAGACCTACCCGGAGACACGGGTTGTCATTGATCATTTTTCGCGGGTGGGAATGAAAGGCTCGATTGATCAGGGAGAACTCGATGCCTTGCTGGGATTGGCGGAGTTCTCCAACGTCTTCGTGAAAACTTCAGCGTTCTATGCCCTTGGGGCAAAGTCTCCGCCGTATCTGGATCTGTTGCCGATGTTTCAACAGGTGCGCGACGCCTTCGGCGCAGAACGCTTGATGTGGGGCTCGGATTGTCCTTATCAGGTCCAGGGTGAACACACCTACGAAGCCTCTCTCGCCCTCGTGACGGAGCATGCTGATTTCCTGTCGAATGACGAGCGGGAGCAGATTCTGGGGGGGACAGCTGAAAGATTGTTCTTCAGCTAGTCCGTTGAAACTCCTCCAGCGCTGCGAGAAGTCGGCTGATATCCTCTCCCGTATTGTAGCCATGCACAGCAATCCGGATGCGCCCGGCTTGATGCATCACGTGGATGTTTCGTTCACGAAGAAATGCGTTGAGCCTGGCGTCAGACTCGGATTGAAACGAGACAATCCCGGATGAGTTGCCGGGCTGATGGGGGGACATGGTTGGAATTCCCAACTGTTGAAGCCCTTCATGGAGTTGCGAAACCAATTGGTCTCCGCGGGCGGCGATGGCTTTGACTCCGACGGAACGGATCAGATCCATGCCGTGCTTCAGGGAGTAAATCGCGGGAAAGGAGGGCATGCCGACCGCAAATCCGGCGGCGCCGGGAAAGGTTTCCGCGCGCTCGAATCGATCTTCATCAAACGCATTGGAAAGGTGATACCATCCGCCTGCTTTGACAACGAGCCGGTGAGTGCTGCTCTTTGGAATTGCGACGAGACAACTCCCGTGGCTACCGAGCAGCCATTTGTATCCACTGGCAAAAAGGCAGTCGGCATCAAGGCAATCGAGTGCAACCCGACCCGCCGCCTGCGTGACATCGACGGAAAGGACCGCTTGTGGAGATTTCTCTCTGACAAGGTCTCGAATCGTCTCCCACTCCAGCCGGTAGCCGGTTAGAAAACTCACCAGCGAAACCTGGACGAGACGGGTTCGTTCGTTCAGGAGTTCCTTGAGGTCATCGGCCGCCAATTCCCCGTTGCGATGCTTCCAGAGACGAACGGTCGGCTTGTCAGGATGTCGAAGCCACGGAGTTGCCCCGGAGGGAAAGTCCAGATTGGTGAGGATGGCTTCCGCGCCGTCCGGGAAATCAATCGCGGTGGCGAGGAGGTTGTATGCTTCCGAGGTCGAGGAGCAAAACGAGATTTCCCCGGCACTCAGTTCGAGAAGATCAGCCGCGCTTTGACGGCTCTCATCGAAAGCTTGAAACAAGCGCTCGCGACCATCCATTCCCAGAAGCTTGTCTTCCTGATACTGGCGGAACGCTTCGAGCGATGACGCCGGGGGAATTCCCTCCGCTGCGGTATTCAGGTAGGTCTTGTTTGAAAGGCCAGGAAATTCAAGGTGTCGCAGCTCAGGATCCAGCATGGGGGAATCGTAGCGAATTTCCCCGCAAAGTCAGCACGTCATTAAGGATGAAAAGTGCTTTTCGAGCTGCCCATTCTCTTGAACGATGAGACCCATGCAGGAACCGGAGGAGTTGGGCGAATCATTTCGCCAATCGAAGCGTGAGTTTTGGGTCATGGTCGGAATCTGGGCGTTCTTCGCGATTTGGACCGTGAGCTACAACGGGTTTTTTGCGGATGGAGGATCGGAAGGCGAACCGGACATTCTCTTCGGGATGCCTTCGTGGGTGATCATGGGCGTGGCGGTTCCGTGGGTTCTGGCGGTCTCGGCCACGATTTGGTTTGCGATGTGTTTCATGAAGGATACGGACCTTCGCGATGAGGAGGATTCAGAATGACTTCTCTGATCAGTTTCGGCATCTACATGGTCGCGGTCTTTGCTCTCGCGATCTTTGCGAACCGGGCGGGCAAATCAAAGTCCTTCGTCAGCGAGTACTTCCTCGGCAGCAAAAGCATCGGGCTTTGGGCTTTCGCCTTCACCTATGCGGCGACTTCGGCGTCAGGCGGAAGCTTCATGGGGTTCCCGTCACTCATCTACACGCACGGGTGGGTTCTCGCGTGGTGGATCGCCGGATACATGGTGGTTCCCATTATCGCCCTCGGGCTTCTCGCGAAGCGAATCAATCAGGTCGGGCGAATTGCCGGGGCGATCACAATCCCGGAACTGCTCCGGCGACGATTCGAAAACCGGAATGTCGGAAATCTCGCGACCCTGCTCGTGGTGTTCTTCATGTTTTTCTATCTCATGGCGCAGTTTAAAGCCGGGGCCCAGATCATGGCGACTCTGATGGAGGGCGTGCCCGTCTATGAAAGTGCTGTTGCCGGGGTGGAACGTGTCACAGCCGGAATTCCGTGGGTAGGCGCGGCGGAAGGGGATTACCTGCTCTGCCTCCTCGTCTTTGCGGTTTCTGTCATCGCCTACACGACCTTCGGTGGATTTCGCGCGGTCGTCTGGACGGATGTGATGCAGGGAGTTGTGATGGGACTTGGAGTAGTCATCATGTTAGTGCTCACTCTCGCTCAGGTCGGGGGCCTCGGGAACGCGACAAAACGTCTCGGGGAAATGACCCCGCCGCAGTTCGTGACGGTGATCGTTTCGACGGGGGAAGTCTCGCAGGAGGATCGCAGGATTCCCCGCGGTGAGTGGATCCAGCTGGAGGGGGAATCAAAGGTGATCCGGTTGAAGTCTTCGGTGATCATCACCGCCGGTGAGACCGAAAGTGAGAAAGTTGAGGCACTCAAGTTGACGACTCCGGATGAAATCAATCGCGTCCTCGCCGGGATCGATGCGACCTCCCCGTGGACGGCCACGATCACCGGTCCTGAAGAACTTTATGCCTATGGGGATGGAAAGAAGGGGGTTTACATGACCGCTCCGGGGCCTTCTCAAAAAGACTCCGGAGGCTTCCTCGGGGTGATGCTCGCCCTGAGCTTCTTTGCTTTCTGGACTTTCAGCGGTGCCGGTCAACCGAGTTATATGGTTCGACAGATGGCTTTCCGCGACACGATTACCCTGAGGCGTTCGATTGTGATGGTCGCGGTCTACTTCACGTTGATCTACTTTCCCCTCGTCATCATTTTTACCTGCGCCCGCGTTCTCCTGCCGGGAATGGAAATCCATCCGGACCGTGTCATGCCGGAAATGGCGGCACTTCTCACGTCCAATGCGGGGATGCCCTGGTTGGCGGGCCTTCTCATTGCCGCTCCCTTTGCCGCCGTGATGTCGAGTGTTGACAGTTTTCTTCTTCTCGTGTCATCAGGAATTGTTCGTGACGTCTACCAGGAGTCGATCAATCCGAAGGCGTCGGAAAAGCAGGTCAAAAAATTGAGCTACCTCGTCACCGTGGTGGTCGGTGTGTTAGGGCTTCTCGCGGTGATGCACCCACCGCAGTTCCTGCAGCACCTCATTGTTTTTGCCTCAGCCGGACTCGGGGCCTGTTTCCTCATGCCGATGATCTTTGCCCTCTACTGGCCACGCACGACTTCACGTGGAGTGATTGCGGGAATGCTGACCGGCGGCGCGACGGTGCTTGTGCTGTATCTCGTCGGGTTTCTGATCACGCGGGAGTTCGGCGAATACCTCCTTCTCGGGCTTCATCCCTTTGTCTGGGCGGTCCTCTTTTCGAGCCTTGCGATCTACTTCGGAAGTCTGTCCCAGAAGCCGGTCTCCGGGGCGATTCGTCTCCGCTATTTTGGAAAGCCGGTCGAGAGAACGAAGCGGTAGAGGAGCATGGCGGTAACGACTGTTTTCACAGTCCAGAGAACCGTTCGCGCCCGGTTTCCTTTCACCAGATCACGAATGGTTTCAATGGAGTGACCGTAGGAAAGTCTGGAGTGCTGGGGCACCTGAACGAAAGCCGTGAGCCCCCAAAGGACGATGACGATGAGAAAGCCGGCCAGGGCGAGCGGGAAAAGCGGGCTCCCGCGGAAGTAGATCAGGCCCAGAAAGGACGTCCCCAGTTCAATCAGCATGAGCGGTGCCACGATCCATGTGACCCGGTTTGAATAGTGCTGGTGGTAGCTGATGAACTCAGGCCCGCTGATTTCAGCAAACTGCGGGTAGGTCACGACTTGCACAAACCAGATGACCCCGAGCATTCCACAGGTCGCGATGAGTTGAACGATGAGAAAAATGAGGATCGAAGAAGATGTTTGTTCAGAGATCATGTCGGGAAGACGGATGGCGGGATGAAGAAAGTTCCTGTGTCGCAATGCTACCGGGATGCGTAATCGTTCGGCATGAAACAAAAAGAGGTGCTCGCCCTGATTCAGGATGTGGAGGATAAGATCATCAATCGATTCTGCTCCGTGAAGCGGCGGTTGGAGAGGAAGATGGAATGGGTGCCGGATACGACCGAATTCAGTGATCTGGAATTACCGATCCGGGATGAGATCATTTTCTACGAGGCTCGGGGATATTATCTTTTTCAGGAACCATGGCTTGAGCACGAACCCTTCAGTCATCGTTTTCGTGTCGTGCTCACTTTTCGCCCGACGGAGAACAACCGCTGAGGAGCGGAGGCGTCTCGACGAGTCCGTCCCGCCAGCGGGAAGGCCAGGCTTCAAGGCCATTGGCTGCTCCGAGAAAAGCACCTAAGAGGGCTCCCCGGTGGACATTGTCTCCGCCCAGATTCGTGTTGGCAATCAGTCCGGCTTCGGGGTTGTCGTGATATTTCGCCGCGAGAAAGACTGTCGCGGGAACGCTGTCGTCGACATAGCAGGCCGGGCTGAAATGCGGTCCGATCACTTCGGTGTCAGGTAAATCGAGGAACTTCTTCATGGGGAACCCGAGAAGTGGCGAAACCTGTCGGGAGTGCAGGTCCGCGATTGTCTCCGAAAGCGCCGCTCCCTTCAGGACCGGCAAAAGGATTTCGAGAATGAGGGAGGCCGAATCGGCCATCGTTTTCCCGGGGTGGGTCAGTGAAAGATGTTCGTGGCAGCTCTCATGGGCGGCTGCCGGATCATCCCGATACCAGACCGCAAGCGGAATGATACCGGCAAGTCCGCCGATATGTTTTTCCTGAATCCCGCAACGCTTCGGATTCTTCCCGCGGGCATAGTTTTGGAAAAAGCCGCGATGGCATTCCTCCAGATAGGTGTCCCGGTGGGTTCCCGGAGTCGTCATGAAATCGATGTATCGACTCAGGTAGTCATCGGCATCGTAGCCGCCGCACGCGAGGAGAGACTGCTGAAGCAGGTTGGCGAGCCGGAGCGTCACGGTATTCTCCCCGGCGATGAGATGTTGATGATAGTGGATGCCTCGCTGCCCCCAGTAGGGTGCCTGATCGTGAAGGATTTCCCCCTTTGCATTGAGCGGTTCATAGTGTGACCGCCAGAGGATGCTGTCGGGATGTGGATTCTTCGGATCGACGAAATTTCGAATTTCACCGTAGTCGGCGGCGAGGGCGGCGCGATTGTAATACCAGTGCACCGGCATCGCGAGCGCATCGCCGATGGAAGATCCGATCAGGGCACCGGCACGGGAAGATGGGAGGGGAATGGATTCGAGGGGCATCCTGAAGATTACGAATCCCGTTCCTTTTCGTTTTCAGAAAGGCCAGAATTGCCAGGCAAGGATTCCGGTTCCGACAGCAACGAAGAGAGCGAAGAGCGTGAAGAGTCCGTCTCTAGCGCTGAGCCCGATCGCGAAGAATCCGATCGAGAGGCCGGGGACAGCGCAAGCGAGGGGAATCAATTCCAGAGGGATCATAAGAAGAGCAAGGATCATCGCAATGAAAGCGACGACGCGTGTCCCGGTGTCCCCGGTCAGAAATTCGAATCGCTGCGAAAGAAGGCGATCAAAGCGCTCTGTCCACGGCTTGACCCGCTGGAAACCCTTTTTAAACTTTGACTTCGAGACCGAAAATCGACGAATTCGTTTCGGGAGCCACGGATGGTGTTTTCCAAAGAGAATTTGTCCGCTGATGAGGAGAATAAACACTGCGCAGCTTGTTGGAACTCCGGGGATGGCTCCCGTCGGTAGCACTGCAATCAGGGCCGGAGCCAGAAGCAGGGGACCGAAACCCCGATCCTCGAAACGGGAAACGATTTCCTCGAGACGAATTTCATCCCCGTCGATATCTTCCTGAATGTCGTTCAGGATCTCAGTCAGATTTGCCATGGAGAATTGAGGCCTAGAATGAACGTTCGACGGCCTCAGTCACTTCTTTGAGCTGCTCGCTGGAAATCCATCCGCGTTCGTGGAGGACAATGGCCGCCTCAGTAGAGTCGCGAAAAAAAGCGAATCGAGTTCCGGTCTCTTCCAGTTTCGTCACTTCCTCATTGAGCCGCTCAAGTCGCTCCCGGCTCGTGACGTCACGGATAAGAATCAAATCGATGAGGTGAGGATGCATCAATGCTGCCTCGACGTAGATCGCCGTGTCGTGTTCACCACTGTCTCCGATAAGAATAACCGGTTTGTCAGGGTGCCATTTGATTGCTTCCTCGAGAGAGTTGATTTTGTGATCGCGGTGACTGATCTTGAACCATTTGTCGGCATCAATACCCCAGTCGGTCATGAAGAACGGACCCATGGGAACTTTGTTTTCCTGAAAGATCAGCTGGAGAAGGCTGTGGAGATTAAACGGGGAGCTTGTCACGTAGTTGATCGGGTTCCCTTCGTGGGAGCCGGACGCGCCTTCATGGAGTGCATGAAAGAGTTCGGGTGAGCCCGGGAAAAGCTGGCGCGTTCTCGCGTTGCCGAAGATGGTGGTTGCGACCATGCGGAGGCGTTTCGCGGCGTGAGTGATGAGGACGGTGTCATCGATGTCACTCACGACGACGACGCGAAAGTCTTTGCCGACATGGTGCAGGGGGTGCTCGATTGAGTCGGAGACTTCTGACTCGGGCAGTTCGATGAGGAGGGTATCGGAGTGGCACTGCGACTTCGGGATATCGGCTTCAAAGTAGCCTTCATTGTCGGCGCGGACGTCGACGGAATTTCCGCCGAGGCTGAGGCGGAGGAGCGTGAAAGGGCGTTCCGGGGTGGTCCACCGTTTGAACATCTGCACGAAGTTCTTGAGGCGGCTGTCCTCAGGACGGGGCTCGTGCCATTCCTTTGCGAGGAGGGCGCGACCTTTCACGGTGACGCCCCAGTCCACCGGCGTTGCATAGTAAATCTCAGCTGTCATCGGCTTGCCAAGCCGGCCGGTGATCCAGGCAAGGAAGCGGTGCACCGCACTGTAGATTTTCTCAATCTGGACAAAGATGAGGCGAATGTAGCTTTTACGACGAATTTTGTCTGATGGCCTTTCGGACATGGATCAGGAGAGACTGGGCAGGGTAGGGTGGATGACCCAACAGGGTTAGGTCCACGTCTTTGTCATGAATCTCAAGGAAGTTTTGGTTTTTCCTCGATTTGAGCAGGCACTTCTTTCCGTGGCTCCGGAAATGCGTTGTGTAAAGTGATCTGAGTGAACGGAATACCCCATCCATTTTCGTTACAGCATTCGACGGCGAAGCGCTGGATCGCCCGCTCATAAACCTGATACTTGGCCGCGAGGGATCCGTCGAAATCAGCGATGATCGCGAGGTCGAGGGAGGAGGCTCCCGCTGATGCAAACTCGACTTTCAGGTTCAAGAGCTTTTCGCGGTCGCCGATGAGGGCACAAAGCTCCTTGGTGATGAACGCCCACAAGGTTTCCGGAATTGTAGTCGTGCAGTCGGCCTGATGTTCGTAATCGATCCCGAAAATGGAGGAGATCCGGTAGCCCGGGGAAAGGTTTTTGGGGGATTTGGACAGAAAGTCAGCAGTCGGGATCATGATTTTTGCTCCGCCCAGCTTCACGATTTGAACATATTCAGGCGTCTGCGCAATGACCCTCCCGAGACCTTCGTCCGGCAGGATAAGCCAGTCCCCTTCGTGACAGGGAAACCAGAGTTCCCCTTCCTCGCTGACGGGACGGGAGATCAAACCGCTGAGCTGATTGACGGGGAGCCGGAGGGTTCCGCCACGGAGATCAGGATTGATGAGAATGGAGTAAAAACTGAGACGGTCCACTCTCCATGGGATGCCGTTGTAGATGACCCTTTCACCCTCACGGATTTCTCCAAGATTCAAAAGGAGACGCCCCTGGTCATAGAATTTTGGCAGGGCGTTTTTCGCCGCCAGGGAGATCCCGAAGAGCAGAATGATCGCCAGCCCCATGAGGACCCAGTCACCGGTTGCGTAGAGGGTGATGAGTGAAGCGGCGACTGCGCCGAGGACGGAAAAAACATTCAGCCCGACATCGATAAGGCGAAGGTAGAAAGGGCGCTTTTCTTTCTTTTTCCACGGAAAAAAATGGTCGACCCGCTGGTGTAGAAAACGGAGTCCGAAAAAAGTCGCGAAGAAGGTGACGATACAGAGGAGGAAGTTCCGGCCCCGGCTCTTGTAGAAGGAACGGAGGCCCTCCCGTGCCGTTTCGATGAAAGTAGGCTGGCTGCGCTCGGCTTGCTCCAACTGATAGGTGATTGCCTGAATACGGTTTTCAGCCTGAGTCTTCCGGGTTTCCCATCGTCCTTTTGTCTCCGCGAGGGAGGCGGCAAGGTCTTCTGAGAGCTGGTCCGGCGGAAGATCTGCGAGATTTATGAGGGCCGCTTCAGTAGTCTTCAGCCTGCTGTTCCAGCGCGCCAGGTCGCTTCGCAGTTGCTCGATTTCACGGGGTTTTTCGGTGAGAGCCTTGAGTTCCCCGATGATGGGTTCGAGAAGCGAGTCCAGTTCGTCGGCAAGGACATACTCGCTCTCGAGACTGCCTTCGTAAGATTCCGGGGCTATGCCGGTGGCAATGGCTTCGAAATCATCCCCAAGTGCCTCCTGTCTCTCGATCAAAGTGTCGAGCCGGGCCGCGATCTCCGGCTTCTGTAGTTCAGGGGCAGCTGAGAGCCGGGCCCGGGTTTCCTCGATTTCCTGTTCCGTCAGGGTCAGCGATTTGCGAACGGATTCCAGCGCTTCGAGAGAGTCTGCGATATCTGCCGACAATTCAGCGGCGGGGATTTCAGCGGGTTCCGGTCCGGTCTGAGCCGAAACCCGGCAGACGGCAAGTGAGGCAAAAAAGAAAAGATGAAAGAGACGAAAAAACATGCTGATGGATACTTCCGGTTACGAGCCGCAAGAGGAAGTCTGTCTTCCTTCGTTTAACCGGACCGCATCGAAAAAGGAATTGGAAAACCGAACAAGATCCTACGGTGAAAATCGACCAGTAATTTGATTTATTTTGGCTGGCCCGCCTACTTCATGAGCGCCAGCAAATGCCGTTCGGATACCCTGGAAGAGAGTAAACGGGAACTCT
>JARGOP010000018.1:0-54875 GCA_029233965.1 Verrucomicrobiales bacterium
CCCCCGAAGAATGAGAACAAGCGGAATAAAGCACAAGGGTAATTCGATATAATTTCGATAAGAATTATTATCGGTATGAATTGGTTTTCAGCCGGTTAAAGAGTCTAAGCTCCTAATCATTGAGCTCTTTGAGCACCTCGGGATCGCGAACATCCGCCCACTCCCCTTCGAGTTCCACGGCAGCGATACGCAGACCGTCTTTGACCTGCGCGGCAATCGCATCCGTGAGTTCGTATTCACCACGGGGAGACAACTCGAGGCGCGCGGTATATTCGAAAATCACCGGAGAGAAAACGTAGATGCCCGCGTTGTAGTAGGGACTCGTCGGCTCGTCCTCTTTGGGCTTCTCGATGAGATTCGTGACCCGACCGTCTTCAATGAAGACGGCTCCGCCTTTCCGAACATCTTCATCAATTTTCACGGTGAGCTTTCCATCTACATCCTGAAACTCGACCAGTGGGGCGTAAGCTTCGGCGGGAACGAGGATATCGCCATAGCTGAGAATAAACGGATCATCGCCCGCAAAGTCTTTCGCCAACTCCACGACCCTGCCGGTGCCATCCTGAACGACCTGCTCAATGTAACTCACCTCGCAGCCGAAGCGCTCTCCGGTGCCGAAGTAGTCCGTGATGACTTCCTTCCGATATCCCACGACAATCAACACTTCGGTGATGCCGTTTGAAACAAGGCCCCGGACAATGGATTCCAGAATCGGCGTTCCTTTGACCTTCACCATCGGCTTGGGAATGTCGTCGGTCAGCTCCTTCATCCGGGTTCCCCGACCTGCGGCCAGAATCACGGCTTTCTTAATATCACTCATAAAAAAACTTAGCTTAGAGGCGCTTCACAAACTCTGCGATTCGATCGAGGGCAATCTCCAATTGATCATAGGCCGTCGCATAGCACGCACGGACACATCCCTCACCAGCCGGCCCGAACGCATCACCGGGGACGACAGCCACGTTCTCCTCCTCGAGGAGACGCAACGCGAACTCCTTGCTGCTGAGTCCGAATTTACGGATGTCCGGGAACGCATAAAATGCTCCCCCGGGAGAGAAGCACGGCACGCCCATTTTCTCAAACCGGCTCAGGAGGAGATTCCGGCGACGAGCATAGGCCCGGCGCATTTTTTCCACCTCACCAGCCCCGTTCTTGAGCGCTTCGACCGCCGCATTCTGGCTCATGATCGGCGCGCAGAGCATCGAATACTGATGAATCTTCATCATCGCTTCGGTGAGCACGTGCGGGGCGCAGGAATACCCGAGGCGAAACCCCGTCATCGCAAAGGCCTTTGAAAATCCATGCAGCAAAATCGTGCGCTCTTTCATTCCGGGGAGGCTGGCAATCGAGATGTGCTCGCCCCGCTCCATTCCCGAGTCTCCTCTGTAAAGCAGCTCGCTGTAGATTTCGTCGCTGACGACGAGCAGATCATGCTTGATCGCAAGCTGAGCAATCTTTTCCAACTCCTCCAACGGCTCAACGGCCCCGGTTGGATTCGTCGGGAAGTTCAGAAGAATCATCCGGGTTTTATCCGTGATCTTCGCGGCGACATCTTCCGCCCTGAGCACAAATTCATCTTCAACCTTTGTCTGCACGCCGACGGCGACGCCGTAGGCAAGCGCAATGCTCGGATTGTAGCTGACGTAACAGGGCTCATGGTAGATCACCTCATCGCCGGGATTCAACAAGGCACGGCAGACGAGGTCGAGCGCCTCGGAAACCCCCACGGTCACGAGCACTTCACTCTTGGCATCGTAGCGGACGCCGAACTGTCCCTCGACATAATCGACGATGCATTCCCGCAGGCTGAGCAGTCCGAGGTTTGAGGTATAGCTGGTCTGACCTTTTTCGAGGGAAAAAATGGCCGCCTCGCGAATGTGCCACGGAGCCGCGAAATCGGGCTCCCCCACCCCGAGGGAAATGACATCGTCACGTCCCTGCACGAGTTCAAAAAAATCACGAATTCCCGATCGGGGAATTCGCTTTACATGATCGGCGATTCGATCTTCAAGAGGTTTCATAGTCGGCAGAAAGAGGATTCGAAAGGAATCCGGAATGGATCAGCGGATGGCTCCCGGATCGTTCAGGGAGTGACCGGAAGACGCTCGTCTTCGTGAGTGTCGGCGGCAAGGAATCCACTCTGTTTGTAGACCTTGAGCTGGAAGTGGGTCGCGGTCGAGACCACGCCATCGAGCGTGCTGAGTTTTTCGCTCACAAACCGTGCCACCTCGCGGAGATCCGGTCCTTCGACGATCACGGCCAAATCGTAGCCTCCGCTCATCAGGTAACAACTCGTCACCTGATCAAATTTGGCGATTCTCCTCGCAAGACGATCAAAGCCACCGTCACGCTCCGGGGTGAGCTTCACTTCGATCAAAGCGGAAACGAGGACGTCACCCACCTTGTCCCGATCAATCACGGCATGATAGCCGAGAAGCGCCCCGTCTTTGTCCAACCGGGCTAGCAACGCCTCAACTTCGGCGACTGTCTTTCCCAGACGTTCCGCCATTTCAGCCGTGGTGAGCCGTGCATTTTTCTCGAGCAACTCCAGGAGAGCATCCATATCGATTCCGAATCAGTTCAGTGGGTTTGTAAGTGCGCCCTGAAATAAGGGCAGGTTTCAGTCCCCAAAACAGATGCCGACCGACTTCGCCGCTTCGACAATCTCGCCCTGAGGGTCCACCAGGTTCAACTGCCTCACTGCCTCCTCAATCGGGACAGAACCGACGTGATACTGCTGGTAGCTGACCATACGCCCAAATCGCTTTTGTTCTATCAGTTTCACTGCCTTAACCCCGAAGCGGGTCGCGAGAATCCGGTCGAGCGAAGTCGGGCTTCCACCCCGCTGAAGATGCCCCAGGGTCGTGCAGCGTGTTTCCTTCCCGGTCAGTTCCGAAAGTCGGTCCGCGACCCGCGAACCAATGCCGCCGAGACGGAACTCACCGCCTGTGTTCGTATCTTCGTAGAGTAAATCCTCACCGACGGGGCAGGCTCCCTCGGCCACAACGACAAGAGCGCTCCGGAATCCATTCGCTTCGCGTATCGCGAGCGCTTCGGCCACCTTTTCATAGTGAAATGGAATTTCCGGAATCAAGATCGAAGCCGCTCCCCCGCCTAATCCTCCATACAGAGCAATCCACCCGGCATGACGCCCCATCACTTCGAGCACCATGACCCGTTTGTGGCTGTCGGCGGTTGTTTGAAGCCGGTCGAGAGCATCCACAACGGTTTGTGTCGCGGAATCAAAACCGAATGTCATCGCCGTTGCGGCGAGGTCATTGTCGATCGTTTTAGGAACTCCGACAATTGGAAAGCCTTCTTCCTGAAATTGCAGTGCGGTCGTAAGTGTGCCGTCTCCTCCAACACAGATCAGGGCCTCGACCTCGAGGTTTCGCAGCGTGGTGAACGCTTCCTCCATCAACTCTTTGGGAACCTTACGAACCCCGCCCTCTCCGACCTTCCCGGAAAAATGGCCGCGATTCGTCGTTCCAAGAATTGTTCCACCGAGTCGAAGGATTCCCTCCGTCTTTTCATTCCGAAGCGCCTTGTAGCTTCCCGGACTGAGCAGACCTTCGAAGCCTTCTTTAAACCCCAGAACTTCCCAGCCCAGTTGCGTCGCCGCGCCGACAACACCGTGAGTCACTGCGTTCAATCCCGGGCAATCCCCGCCTCCGTTGAGCAATCCAATCTTCATGCGGGCCAGCAACCACCCGATCAAGGCAATTCGCAAGCGTCAGATCGTTTCAATATTTTTGTTCAGGGGATTCGTCAGGAAACAAAAAAACCACAGCAGAAAAACTGCTGCGGTTTTTTAAAAACAGGATTTATTAAGAGGCGCTTAAAGTGTCGACTTCAAGGACTCGTATTCTGCCTGGAGAGACTCAATCTGCTCCTGGATTTCGACCATGCGCTTCAAAGAGCCTGCCACTGACCCGGAGGACTTGGTTGAAGTCGCTTTCGTACCCCTGGCCGCCTGTGGCGCTTTCGCGGCTGCCGGCTTGCGGGTTCCTTTGGCAGCCTTTTTCTTTTTCTTCGAACTCTTGCCCGGGGAGGCAACGCCCGCTTTCTCCATCCAGGCCTTTACCGTAATCGGGTTGAGCTTCCACTTCGAAGCAGCAGCCGACTGACCGCCGCGGCCGTTTTCTTCGTTATACTGAGTGATGAAAGCAACTACTTCATCTTTAGTTTTTTGATCGTATCTGATAGCCATAATTATTTAAATCTCAGGAGGGCTCGCTACTTAATTGTGAAACGGAGATTTTTCAATCAAGATTTTGCATCTCGTCACACCCCCAAAGTCTCACTGTAATACCCCGCGCAATTTTATGAACGTTTCACAAGCCTTATCAGTCATCTTTTTTTTCATCGTTTCACTGATTTCCTTTTCGGTATGGGCTTTCGCCGCCCCTCTCTTTCCCAATGAACCGGCAATGTATGCAGGATGCGCCATCGTCTTCCTCGGTCTGGGCGGCATGGCTCTGCTACCGGCTTGCGGACTTTCGGGAAAGGCGGCTCTTCAGTTCTGCCTCTCTTTCGCCGTTGCCTACCTTGCCTACGCCTTTATCTGGTCGATCACCTGGTTTTCCATTCCGACTACCTTTGGCGAAGTGCTTGGATCTTCGACCGGATCAGTCGCTTTTTCCGCGATCCTGCTCCGTTGGAACAGACTCAAAATCTCCCTCCTCGTCGCGACTTCCGTGCTTTTTCTCTTCCACACAATCGGTTACTACCTGGGCGGGTTTGCCTATCAGGCCATCCAGGGACGCGGCCCCCTGGGGTTCGAGCTGAACCTTTCTGCAGAGTCGATACGCCTTCTCGCAAGGCTCTCATGGGGAGCCGGTTATGGACTCGGCGTCGGTCTCGGGATCTCGAAGATCCTCTATTTGTCGCACCAGAGTCTCGCCAAACCGTCAACGCAGATCTGAGACCAGGTCTCCAGTCGGTCGTGGCGCGCCTGCAACTCCTCGAGCGTGAGAAATTCAAGACTCTCGATATTTTCTTCGCCGGCGGTGACCTGCGCTGACTCAAGGGTGAAAAGATGTACTACTCCAAGGTGAACTTTCCCCACCTCATTTGAATCATCATTGATCAACCCCAGCACCTCCTGCGTGTGGTCACCCTCAATGTTGAGTTCCTCGTCGATCTCTCTTTCGACTCCGATTGAGTAGGTGTCCCGGTCCAGCGATGACGCCGCATAGTCCGTATCGTTGATGTGCCCGCCGATACCGATGGACCCCTTCGCCGCGAGCCGTTTTTCACCGGACTTTCCACCCCGCACATAATGAAGGAACCGGTCTTCATGGCGGAAAATGGCATACGGAATAATCTGCTTAAACGATGGATCCTCCTCGGCAAGATCACGTCCGAGAAAGTGATTGTTGGCAGGGTCAAGAATCGTAGGGAGGTAGTTTTCCGGTTCCAGCGAGATCCCCTGAAAAGAACCCAGTTCGTCAAAGAGATCGCGTGAGATCACGAGTACATTTTCGTCGGCGTATTTGCTCATGTGAAGTAGGAATGTTAACGGGGGGAAAGGTCAAAACGATAGTGTGTCAGCCCGGAGACTTTGCTCGCGGATCTCGCAACCCTCGCCCCGAGAAGCTTCTCGAACATCTGGACTTCCATTCGCGCGAGGGTTGGATACTTGTCGAAAAGCGGCTGAAGCGGGTTGTGAAACTCCTCAATGCGGAGTCCCTCTTCCTCGGAATATTCACAAACCGAAAAATAGCCCTGCGCGGCGCGGGCGGCGGCAAGACGCTCGGCACGCCCCTGAACCGACTCGCCCGTCACGGTAGTGGACAGCTTTTCAGTTTGTTGACGGAAAAAGGCAAAGAGGAGCTTCTCGGCGGCATTCGGCTCCAGTTGGGTCGCTGCGTCGAGAATGGCAAGACTGACTTCATCGCCAATCGCCGGAAAGAGCGGTCCCAATTTGTCGGTCACCCGGTAGGATTTTTCAGGCCGCCCCACCTCTTTGGGACGCCTCCACGTGTCCAGATAGCCCAGTTTCTGCATCGCGATGCAGTGCTTCTTCACGCCCATGTAACTCATGTCCAATTTCTCAGCCAGTTCCCCAACGGACAGCCCGGGAGAACACTTGATGAGGCGGATAATTTCAAACCAGTGCGGCTTGGAAATATTCTTGAGAATTTTCAGGTAGGGCGTCACGGCAGGTCGAACAGATTAGGAGTTGAAGCATGAGGAGGAGTCAATCAGACGCATCTCGTCAAAATATCAAGCACTCAGAACAGATTGCCTGTGAATCTCTCCCATACAATTTTCACACCTTTTTATAACTTTCTGAGAATCTTCGAGCGTTACCATTCGGTGCTGATCAATTGGCGTGGGTCGGTTTGACTTCAACGCCGTGGTCCTTATCATTCAACCGAAGTAAGCTTTTTCTTTCAACCGCGTCTCCTTTTTATCCGCAGCCCCACTTTCCCTGCCCTATGCATCACGATCCTGCTCTCGATCTGGAAAAGACATTCCGCTCCAGCGCCCCCGGTTACTGGGCTGAGCGCGGCGTCACTCCGGAGCAATGGAACATTCACACCTGGCAGCTCAAGAATCGCATCACCTCCCTCGCCCAACTCGAAGAGCATCTCAACCTGAGCGAAGAGGAGCGGAGTGGAGTCATTCTCTCGGGCACCAAACTCGCGATGGCGATCACGCCGCACTTCTTCAACCTGATCGATCAGGACGATCCGGAATGCCCGATTCGCCGCCAGATCATTCCGCGAATCGAAGAAACCTGGACCTCACCCTATGAAATGTCCGATCCCTGCGGGGAGGATTCTCACATGCCCGTTCCTGGGCTCGTCCATCGTTATCCCGACCGCGTCCTTTTTCTGGTCACCGACCGTTGCGCTGCCTACTGCCGCTACTGCACCCGGAGTCGTGTTGTCAGTGGTGCCGGCGAACAGGAGCTGGAAACCGACTATGAAGCCGCCTTCCGCTACCTCGAAGAGCACACCGAGGTCCGCGACGTGCTCCTTTCCGGGGGCGACCCGCTCCTTTTCTCCGACGGCAAGCTCGAAAAAATTCTGAGCCGGCTTCGTCAGATCGAGCACATTGAATTTCTCCGCATCGGCTCCCGGATTCCGGTCTTTCTTCCCCAGCGGATTACCCCGGCACTTTGCGAGATGCTGCAGAAGTATCACCCGCTCTTCATGAGCGTTCACGTGAACCACCCGCGCGAGCTGACGATCGAAGTGAAAGAAGGCCTCGAACGACTCGCGAACCACGGGATTCCTCTCGGCAATCAGTCCGTCTTCCTGCGCGGCGTCAACGACAGCGTGGAGGTGATGAAGGCGCTCGTGCAGAAACTGCTCATGTGTCGCGTCAAACCCTACTACCTCTACCAGCTCGATCTCATTGAGGGTTCCTCCCACCTTCAGGCGCCCGTTGCAAAGGGCATCGAAGTCATCGAAGGACTGCGCGGTCACACCACCGGCTACGCCATCCCCCAGTATGTCATCGACGCTCCCGGAGGCGGCGGAAAGGTGCCGGTGAATCCGGACTACGTGCTTCAACGGAACGAGGAACGCGTCGTGATTCGGAACTTCGAGGGACGCACCTTCGAATACCCCGAGCCCGCCGTTCAGCCCGATCCGATTCTCGACTACTGATCCCCGATCACCCCCGTGATCACCGCGATGACATGGCAGATGCTCCCTGCCATGACGAAGAGGTGCCAGGTGAAGTGGGCAAAGCGCCGCTTCATCAGGTAAAAGGCGACACCGCCCGTGTAGCAGAGCCCACCCGCGACGAGCCACGCCATACCAACCGGACCGACACTTTCAATGAGAGGCTTGATCGCGATGCAAACGATCCAACCCATGACCACGTAGAGAGCCGTTCCGAGTTTATCGAACCGGGGCAGAAAGAATGCTTTCAACACCATCCCCGCGAGAGCGATTCCCCACACGACAAAGAAAAGCGACCATCCCCATGGCCCCCGGAGATTCACGAGAAGCCACGGCGTGTAGCTGCCGGCAATGAGCACAAAAATCAGCGCGTGGTCGAGGACTTGGAAAATCCGCTTCAAGCGGTGCGTCGTGACGAGATGATAAACGGTCGAGGCCGAATAGAGAAGAATCAGGCTGCTCCCGAAAACCGCGACGCTCCCGACGTGCCAGCCCGAAAGCGGTGCCGCCAGCTTCACCATTAGAACCAACCCGACGACACTGAGGAACGCCCCAATCGCGTGACTGATGGCGTTGAAAAGCTCCTCTTCGGGCGACTCACACAGGACACTCCGCTCGCTCATGTCTGAATGATCGCGGAAAGAACGAGGCCGCGCCAGTGAAAAATACGTGCGCTCCAGTCGAGGGAAATCGAAGGTTCACACCACTCTTGCTTCCCCCCGATTCCCCGCGGGCGGGGTGGCACTCATCCCGCGAGGCCAAACAGTGTCAAGTCCCGGACCCACTCCTGTTTACCGTCCCCGCGCCAGCGCCACGAGGATCGCTTTCTGCGCGTGGAGACGATTCTCCGCCTCCTGGAAAATAGCATCGGCATGAGCCTCAAGGAGGGTCTCTGTGATCTCCTTGTCCCGGTAGGCCGGAAGGCAGTGCTGAACCATGGCACCGTCGTTCGCGAGCGCGAGGAGTGACTCATTCACCTGGAAAGGGGCGAGGATCTTGAGGCGGTCCGCCGCTTCCGCCTCTTTGCCCATGCTCACCCAGGTATCCGTGTAAAGGACATCCGCGCCCTCGGCGGCCGCTTTGGGGTCGTCGGTCAGGGAAACCGGAGCCTCACCGAGCCGGGTCATGAACTCCTCATCCGGCTGGAACTCCTTCGGTGCCGCGATCACGAGATCAAAGCCGAGACGCTTCGCCGCCCAGGCCCAGGACCGGCCCATGTTGCAATCACCGTCGCCGAAAAAGACGACCTTCCTGCCGTCCCATCCCCCGAGCCGCTCGCGGATCGTCTGGAGATCCGCAATAATCTGGCAGGGATGCTCCTCGTCCGTGAGCGCATTAATCGTCGGGATCTCTCCATATTTTGCGAAGTCGACGACATCCTGCTGGTCAAAAGTCCGGATGATCGCTCCGTGAACCATTCGCCCGAGAACCCGTGCCGTATCCTTGATCGGCTCGCCCCGTCCGAGCTGGACATCATTGCCGCTCAGGAACATGGGGCGGGCGCCAAGCTCGTTCAGACCGACCTCGAAACTCACCCGGGTCCGGGTCGACGACTTCGTAAAGATCATGGCCCAGGTCTCGTCGCGGAGGGGACGACCGGGAACAATCCCGCGATCGACCTTCAGTTGAATCGCCTCCTCAACGAGGGACTCAATCTCCTCCTTCGTGAGATCTTCGATACCTAACAAATGCTTCATCCTGTTTTGCCTTTCTCAAATCCCGAACTCTCAAAGCAGAGAGTCGAGCACGTTTTTAAAGAGGCTCAAGGCCTCGTCCACTTCTTTATCCGGCACATCCAGGCGCGGCAACCAGCGCACCACAGTCTCTCCCGCCGGCACCGTCAGCATGCCTTTCTTCATCGCCTCAGAGACGACGTAAAGGCTCGGGGTTTTTCCCGACGCCCTGAATGCTTCCTGCTCCTGCAGCGTCCCCACATTCAACACAAATCCTAACATCAATCCGGAACCCCGCAGGGATTCGATCAACGGATGGCCCCATTCCGCGACCGCTTCCTTGATCCGTTTTTCCTGCCGCTTCACATTTTCGAGGACTCCGTTTTCTTCGATCTCTTTGAGCACTGACAAAGCCACCACGGACCCGAGCGGAGTTCCTCCGAAAGTCGATCCGTGGGTTCCGGGACCGAGCGCACCGGCGCATTCATCACTCGCCCAGAAGGACCCGATCGGAAAGCCTCCGCCAAATCCTTTCGCCCAACTCACCGCATCGGGCTCCACTTCGATCCCGGTGCCGTTGAGGAGCGTCCTCCAACCACACCAGTCACCGGTCCTACCGGAACCGCACTGCACTTCATCGAACATCAGCAGCGCGTCGTGCGCCCGGCAAAACTCCGCCGCCGCCGCCATGAACTCCGGAGTCGCCGGGTTGATCCCCCCTTCTCCCTGCAGGGGCTCGAAAAGAACCGCCGCAGTCTGATCCGTCACCGCTTCTCTCAGCGTCTCGATGTCGTTGAAGGGAACGTGCAAAAATCCGGGGAGGAGTGGATCAAAGCCGATCTTCACCTTTTCCTGCGCGGTTGCGGCAATGCCGCCGAGGGTTCTACCGTGAAAAGACTGCTTGCAGGTAATGATGATATTTTTTCCCGCACCGGCACCGTATTTGTCGTAGGCCCGTTTTCTCGCCAGTTTGATGAGGCCATCATTGGCCTCCGCACCACTGTTGCAGAAGAAGACCTTCCCGGGGCGCTTCAGCATCGTCTCGACGACGAACTCCGCCAGCTCCGCCTGCTCTCTGATCTGGTAGAGATTCGAAACATGAATCAACTTTTCCCCCTGCTCCCGCAGCGCTTTTGACATGACCTCAGGACAGTGACCGAGAGCGCAGACTGCAATCCCCGTGACAAAATCGAGATAGCGGTTTCCCTCTTCATCCCAGAGGTATCCCCCTTTCCCGCGGGCAAAGGAAATCGGGAACCGGCCATAGTTCCCGAGCACAAACTGCTCTGTTAACCCGGCGGTGGTCATTTGACGATTTCGGTTCCGATGCCTGACTCCGTGAAAATTTCGAGGAGAAGAGAATGGGAGATGCGACCGTCGATCATGTGGACCTTGCCGACCCCGGCATTCAACGCATCGACGGAGGAGCGGACTTTGGGAATCATGCCACCGCCGATCGTGCCGTCTTCGATGAGGCCTTCGACTTCCGACACCTTGAGTGAGTGAATCAGAGTCGATTCATCCGACGGATCCTGCATCAGACCGAGGACGTCACTGAGATAGACCAACTTGGCGACCTTCAGTTCCGCGGCGAGAGCGCTCGCGGCAAGGTCTGCATTCACATTCAAACTGAGCTTCGTCCCCTGCTCAGAGGCGACCGGTGAAATCACGGGAACCACCTCGCTCGAAAGAGCCGCACGCACTGTCGAAAGATCGAAGCCAACGACCTTTCCCACGCGACCCAGCTCCACCTCGCGTTTTTCCTCCTGCGACCAGCCCTTGAGGCGTTCCCCGATAAAAATCGAATTGCCGGCCACTCCCAGTGCCCGACCACCATAACTCTCGATCCCCTTGACGAGTCCGGGATTGATCTCCCGGCTCAAGGTCTGCTCGACGATCCCCATCGCTTCGTCCGTGGTCATGCGAAGACCACCCACAAAAGTAGCCTCGAGACCTGCCTTCGCCATCGCCGCTGAAATGGCTTTCCCGCCGCCATGGACCACGACAGGATTGATGCCCGCCACTTCCATGAAGACAATATCCCGGAGAAGACGGCGAACCAGATCAGGATCATCCATCGCACTTCCGCCGACTTTGATCAGAAAAGTCTCCCCGCGAAATTGCTGCAGGTAGGGCAGTGCCTCGACCAGCACGGCGGCCTTTTCTATCTGCTGCTGAAAGGTGGACTCCATCGGAAAAGTGAAGCGCCAAACATCGACGAATTCCCTTGCCCCGCAAGGAAAGATTCCGCGGCATGATGGGCCCGCCACGAATCTACTTCGTGCGATTGAGCGCGTATTCCTCCCGATTGAAGAGGACGTATTCGGGAGAAAGATCGGACGTGTAGAGGTTAAACTCCCCTTTGCCGAGATGCAGATCGATCCCGACCGTGAACTGTTCACCGGCCACCGCCGCACTGAGTTTGTCGATGTGAGTGTTCGCCGCGACCCCGTTCTGGGCTGCGAGGACCCCGTTGAGATAAATATCCACCATCTCCTCTTTCACCCGCGCACCGGAGTAGCCGACCGCGTGAATGATGCGCCCCCAGTTCGGATCGTTTCCGTTCCAGGAACACTTCACGAGCTTCGAATTCCCGACCGCCCGGGCAACCCGCTCGGCGTCGAGATGGGAAGCGGCACCACGGACTTTGACCTCGACGAGTTTCGTGACCCGCTCACCGTCCGAGACGATCTTCTTCGCGAGAAGCAACATCACCTCGGTAAGCGCTTCGCGGAATTCGGCGCTTCCTTCGCCCCCCCGCGTGATCGTTTTATTTTCGGCCGCTCCATTGGCCATGACCACGACGGTGTCATTGGTGCTCATGTCGCCATCGACAGAGATCCGGTTGAAAGACTGATCGACCGCCTCCTTCGTCGCGAGAGTAATCTCGGCCTTCGTCACCGCCGCATCCGTCGTCACGAAACACAACATCGTCGCCATGTGGGGGTTGATCATTCCCGCCCCTTTCGCGATCGCCCCGATCCGAACGCGAACCCCACCGATGTCGACCGAGACAGAAACGCTTTTCGGTTTCGTATCGCTCGTCATGATCGCGCGCGCCGCGAGGTCACTGTCGTTCCCAAGAGACTCCACCAACGCGGGAAATTTGGGTTCCATTCGCTCGATCGGCAAACGGACTCCGATGATGCCGGTGGAACACACCTGAATTTCACGCTGCTTCAACCCCAGCGCCTTGCTCGTGAGGCTCGCCATCGCTCTTGCTTTCAACATCCCGTCGTGCCCCGTGCAGGCATTGGCATTCCCGCTGTTCACGATGATTGCCCGCGGATCCGCTGACTTGAGGTAGCTGGAGGAAAGACGAACCGGCGCGGCACAGACTTCGTTCTGAGTGTAAACGGCGGACCCGACGGTGGGATGTTCCGAATAAATCAGGGCGAGGTCGAGTCGTTCCACGGCCGGGTTTTTAATGCCGCAACTCACTGCGGAGACTTTGAATCCCTTTGGCGCGCAGAGCCCGCCCTTTACCAGTTTTACTTTTTTTCCCATCACTAAACAAAGGCGTCCTCCCGGCTAAAAATTCATGAGTCCGGTAGTCTCCGGCCATCCACTCATCAGATTCAGACTCTGGATGGACTGGCTCGCAGCTCCCTTTCCGAGGTTGTCCTCGGCGCTCGACAAAATGAGACGACCGGTTCGATCATCAATGACCCAACCGATATCGACGAAATTGGTGCGAACCACATTCTTCGTATCCGCAAAGGAACCTTCGCCGAGGATTCTCACGAAAGGCCGCTCCGCATACTTCTGCACGAGGGCTTCGTGAACCGCCCCGGAAAGTCCGGCGAGATCCCCGGAGGCTTCACAAAAAATGGTCGACGCAATCCCCGCCGTGATTGGCATAAGATGAGGCACGAAGCTGATCCTCACGGTATCACCGGCGGCAACCGAAAGCTCCTGCTCGATCTCGCTGAGATGACGATGCTTCGGCGCGCCATAGGCCCGGATACTCTCATTCACTTCCGCAAACAAAAGCGAGGTGTCGGCTTTTTTCCCTGCTCCACTGACCCCTGAAAGGCTGGAAACCGCGATGCTGCCCGCCTCAATAAGACCGGCCTCGAGCAAGGGGACAAGGGGAAGCAGAATGCTGGTGGGGTAACATCCGGGCGAAGCGACGAGATCAGCTGACACGATTTCCTCCGCGTAAAATTCCGGCAGTCCGTAGACCGCCCTGTCCAGGAGTTCCGGCGCGGGATGCACCCCTCCGTAGAATTCCTCGAATACCGCCGGATCCCGGAGGCGAAAATCCGCGCTCAGGTCGATCACTTTGAGCCCTTTCGAAAGCAATGGCGCCGCATACTCGGACGCCAGCCCATGCGGCAGCGCGAGGAAGGCAATCGTCGCCCCGGTCGCAGCGATGGCGTCGACATCGGGAGCCATGAAAGAGAGTCCTGCAAAAGTCTCTGCTCCACGAAGTCTCGGATACTGCTCCGTGAGCAACTTTCCCGCTTCCTGACGCGAGGTCACGGAGACGACATCCACGCGCGGATGCATCGCCAGAAGTCTCAATAGCTCCTGGCCGGTGTAGCCACTGGCACCCACTACGGCAACCTTGATTCTCTCGTCATTCATGCGGGTGAGCAGCATGGCACAAAATCCGAATGAGTCTAAGAAAGTTGGACCGAAATATGAAATGTCTGGTCACCGTGGAGGGTCGAGTTCCACCTCGACCGCAGAGCACAGGCATCGCTCTGTCAGGACCAACGCGGGCAAGATGGAACCTGCCCCTCCGCCGTAGGACAAACTCTGGAGGTCTAAAGAGAAGCTGCTAAATACCGTGCCGTCTTTGCCTGTTCCCCTACCCGACTTCGAAGTTTTTTCAACGGGCTCCCGGTAGAAACGGGCTCCCGGTAGAATGAACCAATGCCCGGGTTTCATTACTGTCCGATCAATGTCGACTCAATTTCCGGGGTCAGGAAAGAATGTGCCGGGACCCTAAAAATGCTTTCGGTTGACTCCTATTTACCTTCTAAATACTGGACGGCCCTACAGACCCTGCCGAAGTCTCACGTTGGAGAACACCACCTCACCTTTCGAGTAGTAGTCTCCTGCGGAGAGCGAGAGCCGCTTGACCGGTTGAGTGGGCTCGACGTGCTTCTCGACCAGCGTTTCGTCGATATAGAGCTCGATGTGCCTGGGGCCGTAGCTGATCCTGACCCGGTGGGTCTTGAGGTGGTCCCAGCTATAGAAGTTCTTGTCGAGGTTGGTCTTCTGTTTCGGAAAGAGAACGAACTTTTTCGGATCGATGTTGGAGACGGTGTATTCACCGAGGTAAATCCGCGGCCGGACCCCCGACTTGACCCGGATGTCTACGGTAAGCGTGAACGACTCCGGGAGCTCAGGCCCCTGGTAAAGAAGCTCACTGTCCCCCTCGCCAACTACCTTGGAGCCGTCAAATTTCCAATCTCCTTTCACCTCAATCCAATCATCCGAGTTCGCGAAAAGGTCAATCTCCCTGCCTGAGCTGCGCGCCGCGAGCAGCTCGTCGTGGAACTCCTTGAGGAGGCGGGCTTTTTCGAAATCCTGCTGCTTCAGTTCGATTTGCATCGCCTCCCCGGACCGGCGGATGTATTGCTCGTCCAGGGTCTTCAACGCTTCCCGGATTCGCTCGTAGGAGCGGTTCTTAACGGCTCGCAAATTGCCGCTGCTCCGCTCCTGCGAGTCGTCGAACTTCCCAATATGGATCAAGGGTTCACCAGACTCGATCTGTCCGAGGATCTGCTGCACCACCTTGATCTCATCATCGATTGCGATGGCTTCCTCGACCGCTCCGGCCGAGGCGGCAGTCTGCCTCAGGTGTTCAAGTTCGGAGAAATAGTCCGAGTAGACCTTCGTGAGGCCCGCCGACTTCGTATTGAGGTATTGTTCCCTAAGGGTTTCTGCTCCGAGTGGCTGCGAAAGCAAGATCACCGTGACAACAACTGCGGCGGTAAGCCGGAGTTCCATCCGGAGAAGTCGGATTCCGGAGATCCAATCAGGAACCAGGGATCGACTATTTCCAGGGATTCGCTTTTTCAACCCTGTCGATCCAACACCGCGCATCGACCTGGATTGGAGGGGAAGGAAGGGGTGAACGAGCTTCATTCCGGAGAATCTGAACGTAATTCTTCTCTGGGGTCAAGCATTTGCCGAACTCTCCTGCCATACGGATCAGCCCGACATTTCTTGAATTTTTCCTGTCCCGGATTCGCCTCGGCAAGTCCCGTTCCAACTCCAGATTCAGCTTCTCAGAGATCTATCCCTGTGTCACGGCTGTTTTTTGAGTTCGCCACGCCACAGCGGCCCGAAACATAACGGGAACACTTTTCTCCCGGGACGCGGGATTTGCGCTTCGCCGCGATGAGATAAGTCTGTCATTTCCTCCATGGAAATGACAGACTTCGCTTTCTTGTCGATTCAGAGGACATCAGCTTTTCCGGAACGGCTTTTTACACATCGTGTCGAATCCTGTCACAAATTGCCGCAGGAGAAATCAACAGTAAGCATGTCTGAAACCGTCATCGAATCCGAAGCTCCGTTGCGTGAGCACTGGTTGGGCAGGCGTAGTGCGGTTCAGTCACTTCTCGCCGACGGAAACCCGCAGGGAGCGGCTGAGACCCTCGCTGACGTGACCGAGCTGCCGGCGGATCCGGAAGTTCGAATCATCGCAGCAGAAGCCTATGGCCTCCTCAACCCCTCGGCGGGGCTGGAAATCCTTGATGCCGTTCTCCTTGAGATCCCCGGCAACGAAGCGGCCCTCTCCGCGAAGGCGGCGATTGAAGAGACCATCAGGAGCGCCAGTGCCTCTGACCGGTCCAGGTGGGTTCGCATCCTCACCCCCGGCGAGCGCCTGCGACGGAAGATAGAGGTTCAGAATCGAATCCTCGCGCTCGCCCTCGGAATCGGGGGCACCGTTGGCATTGCCAGTCTCATGCTCCTCGTCGCGACTCCCTCCCCCGCTCCGGAACCACCGAGAATCATGGCGGTCGCTCCTCCTGTCGACCCGAGAAATGATATCGACGATGAGAAGCTGCAGAAATTCGAAAAAATCCCTGTGACCTCAGCGCCCCGTGCCGGGGAAATGTCGAATCAGATGATCACGGCGGCGGCGGCTTCGTCTCTCGCTGTGGTCTCGATCGAGGGTATCGGAAGCGGAGTCGGCATGGCTGACTTCGGGAACAGTTTCGGATCCAGCATGGACTTCGGGGTCCAAGGGGGCGCGTCGGCGATGTTCTTCGGAAGCAAGTCCGAGGGACAGCGTTTCCTTTTCGTCCTCGATGCCTCCCGCTCCATGCGCCCCAACCAGGTCAAACTCCGTAATGAAGAACTACAGCGCGCCCTCAACGGGATTCGAGGCGCACAATACCAGGTTCTCTTGTTTGCAGGCGGAGCTTTCTTTGCCGAGGAGGGTTGGGGGATTGATCCGGCAAACAGTGGCGGCAGCCACGGACCGACTCACTTCGTGAGCCCGCACGGGAAATACAAATTCTCATCGAAGAGCATTCACGACTTCAATCTTGCGGGACCGGACTCTGATTTCACCCCGGCCTCATGGAAAAGAGCGAACTCATTGAACATTCGCAAATCAATCGAGTTCGTGAAAAAATCCAAGCTGTTTACCGGGACCGATTGGGACATGGCGCTTGAACTTGCTCACATGATGAAACCGCCGCCCGATGTCATCTTCTTCATGTCTGACGGACTCGACAGCGAACTCAGTGTTTCCGACATCCTTCGCAACTCCCGTCGCAACGGGAACCCGAAAATCAACGTCGTCGCGATGCAGACCGATCAGGGCGCGGAAGGATTTTCGGAAATTGCGAAAGGATCGAAAGGTAGCTACACGATCGTGAATCTGGATGGGGAAGTGCTGGACGGGTTTGAGTCACCCAAGCTCTGAACTCAGGACCAGCGCAATGACGCGGTAGACGAAACCGCCCCGCTTCGCCTAGCCTCAGGACCATGCATCGACTCATTCCCGCACTGCTCTTTGTCCTTTCGATTGCCTCACCTCTCTTTGCTGAGGAAGGCTTGAAAGCGGGCACCGCCGCAGTCGATATTTCCCCCACCGTTTTCCCGATTCAGCTCCGGTCCGGCCCGTCGAATTACGTCCACGACCCTCTCCATGTCAGAGCGATCGCTTTTCAGAACGGAGAAGGTCGCGCCGTCATTGCCCTGATGGATGCGATTGGCGTGGGACGGGAAATGTGCGACGAAGCCAAGGCGGCTGCCGCCGCGAAAACCGGTTGGTCGCCGGATGAAATGCTCGTCTCCGGCACCCACACTCACACTGCGCCCAAAGGTGGTGACACTTCTCCCGGCCGGATCGCCTACGAAAAACGGAAGCTGGAAGGGCTTACCGAAGCGCTCATCAAAGCAATCGAGTCACTCGAACCGGCCGAGGTCGGCTTTGCCTCCGACGAGGAACCCTCGGAGGTCTACAACCGTCGCTATTTTCTCAAAGAAGGCACCATGGATAAGAATCCGCTGGGCACCTACGACAAGGTTCGCACCAACGCCCCCCGCCAGAATCTTGTCAAACCGGCAGGACCGACCGACCCCGAGGTCTGCGTCGTTGACGTCCGCACCCGCAAGAGCCGCGCTCTCGGCCTCATCGCGAACTACTCACTCCACTACGTGGCCGGAGTTCCGAAAATCATCGAGGAAAACGGCAAAGAGGTCGGGATGGCCTCGGCGGACTACTTCGGGGAGTTTTCTCGAATCATGCCCTACCGCATCGGCGGATCAAAGCCCCCTGAAAACTTCGTCGCGATGATGACGAACGGGACGAGCGGAGACATCAACAACATCGACTTCGATGGAACCCGTGCCCCGCGAGCGCCGTTCGAACAGATTCGCGTCGTCGCGAACAAAACCGCAGACGCCGCGTGGCGGGCCGTGAAAAAAATCGAGACCTATGACGAATCCCCTCTCGTCGCGATGCGCCAGCGCGAAGTCGAAATGAACTACCGGAAACCTTCCGCAGATGAAATCGAGCGCGCCCTCGAGCTGATGAAACTCAGCAGCAAAGAGCGAAATGAAATCAACCAGCGCACCAGCTCAGTCGCTTCCCGCACCCTCGAATACTCCGAGCCCGAAATGGAGAAAACCGAACCGGTCATCATTCAGGCCGTTCGCATTGGCGATCAGGCAATCGTCTCGATGCCCTTCGAAGTGCTTGTCGAGATCGGCCTTGAGCTCAAAGAGAAAAGCCCCTTCCCGCACACTTTCACGATCTCGCTCGCGAATGGCGGCTACGGCTATCTGCCCCCCCCCAATCAACACGAACTGGGCGGCTACGAAACCTGGCTCGGAACCTCGCGCTTTGAAGAAAACTCATCGGTCGTTCTCACCGAACAACTTCTCGAAATGCTCGCGGAACTGAAAGCGCTTTGATCAGCGCTCCCGGTAATCCAGCCGCATCAACTCCGTGCCGGCGTCTTCATCCCCGATCACTTTTTCGTGAACGGGATCCCAGTCGATGCCCCGCCCGAGCCGGGCGGAAACCCAACCGAGATGCCCCGGGGTGATCGAGCGATGACCGTTCTCCGCCGGCGCGGCGGTTGCTTCCCTCGATTTGATACAGTCGAGAAAATTGCGCTGGTGACCGGGCGAACGGTAGGCCTTCCAGTCACCCGGCTCAAAGCTATCGGCAAGCCACTCGGGATTTGAGGCTTCGATCTTGCCACGATCAACCCAGACCCAGCCATGTTCCCCTTTCCATGTTGTCCCCTGACGATTCTTCGTGGAAATGATCCCTTTCACTCCACCGGCATACTCGGAGTGAACCTCGTACTCGACCGGTGTGTCGTAAGCCTCTGTTTCCGGCCAGATCCAGCCGCGTGATTCGACCCTGACAGGACCTGAATCTTCCACGCCGATTCCCCAATGCGCGATGTCATTGTGATGCCCGATCCAGTCCATGAGATTTCCCCCGCCGTAGGCGGTGTGCCATCGCCACCAACGGTGATGGCGCGCCCTCATGTAAGGCAGCACCGGAGCCGGGCCGCACCAGGCCTCGTAATCGAGTCCCGCCGGTGGTTCTTCGATTTCGACACTCCCCTGCGCTTCGGCATAGCCCGCCGGCAGTCCCACTTCGACCCGGAAGAGTCTTCCAAGATGCCCGTTCCTGACGATCTCGACAGCCTGACGAAAGACCGGCTCGGAGCGCTGCTGCGAGCCGACTTGGAACACCGTCTCATTCTTCGCGACGGCACGATAGACCGCCTGCCCCTCGGCAAAGCGGTGCGTGACCGGCTTCTCGCAATAGACATCCAGTCCCGCGTCGATCGCTGCGAGAGTGATCATAGAGTGCCAGTGATCAGGGGTCGCCACCATCACGGCATCGAGATCCCCCCGCGCGAAGACCTCTCGATAGTCCGCATAGGCTTTGCAATCCTCGTTGCCATATTTTTTATCCACGACAGCCTTGCCGGGCACCCGTCCCAGCGCGCGACCTTCCCCCCAGGCCCGTTCGCGATAGTGGTGGTCGTGAACATCACAAACGGCAACGCCCTGCACATCGCCGTGATTCAGAAAAGCATCCATCACGCCGATACCGCGATTTCCGATTCCGACGAAAGCCATCGTGATCCGCTCACTCGCGGCCGTCTTGTCCCCCAACCCGAGCGCTGAGCCGGGGATCACCGATGGAAAACCAATCCCCGCTGCCACGGTGCCTAAAAACTGACGTCTGCTGAAACTCATGACGGCAATCTGACAAAAGGTCTTCCACTGGAACAAGACATTTCCACGCTGAAGTGCGCCAGAGAGACAGGAAATTCAGAAATTGGACGCGGGACAGAATCGACCTGCACTGGCGTGAGTGCGGGTCGATTCCCCTGTCGCAGGAGTTCTCATTTGCTCTAATCACGGCATGAACAGGTTCTGCATTTTCTGCCTTCTTCTGCTCGCCACCCCGTTTCTCGCTTCCACCGGTGCCGGGGCCGGAGAACACCCGAATATCCTCTTCCTCCTCGCAGACGATTTGAGACCGGACCTCATCGACACCGGGGCTGGTGCGGGACTCGAGACGCCGAATCTCGAAGAACTCGCGCGAGACGGAATGACCTTCACCCGTGCTTACTGCTCCTACCCCATTTGCGTTGTGAGTCGCGCCGAAATCCTGACCGGACAACATGGGTGGGAAAACGGCATCAACGGTCGCCGCGGCGCCACGCTGCGTGGCAATCCCGCTTTCTGGCCGGAGGCATTTCGCGAGGCCGGATACGAAACTGTCCATGTCGGAAAGTGGCACGTCAGTGGTCGCCCTTCCACCTATGGCTACACCCGGGTCGCCGGGCTCTTCGGCAGTGGGGGGGCGAAGTGTTGGGAGCCCGGACAAACGGACTGGAAAGGGTTTCCCATCACCGGATACAAAGGGTGGATTTTTCAAAGTGAAGACGGCAAAACAAAGTATCCAGAGCTGGGAACCGGCGTCACTCCTGACATTAGCAAAACGATTGCCGACGCGGCAATTCAGGTTCTCAGTGAAGCGCGCGCCAAACCCTGGATGATGCACATCAACTTCACGGCACCGCACGACCCGCTCATGATGCCGCCCGGACTGGAGGGAAAATACGACAGCTCCGGCATCCCCCTTCCTCACGACTACCTCCCCATTCACCCCTTCGATCATGGAAACTTCGATGGCCGTGACGAAGCCCTCCTCGCCTGGCCCCGCACCCAGGCGGCGGTGCGTGACCTCCTGCGGGTCTACTACTCCGTTGTTGATGATCTCGACACTCAGATCGGCGCGATTCTTGACACCCTCGAGCAAACTGGTCAGCGTGAAAACACGATCATCATTTTCACGAGCGATCACGGCATGGCCTGCGGCTCCCACGGTCTCCGCGGCAAGCAGAATCAGTATGAGCACACCGCCCGCGTCCCGCTCATCATCGCCGGCCCCGGCATTGAACCCGGCCACCGGACTGAGGCGATGGTCTATCTTCGGGAGCTCTTTCCCACAACGTGTGCTCTCGCCGGAATCGAGATTCCGGATTCCGTCACGGCCCAGAGCTTCGTCCCCGTCCTCCGCATGGAGAAAGATGCTCACCACGACGCCATCTTCGGCTATTTCACCAACACTCAGAGAATGATCCGCACCGATGATGACTGGAAACTGATCGTGTATCCGGAGATTAGAAAGACGCAGCTCTTTGATCTGACGAATGATCCCATTGAGCTCGATGATTTGAGTGAGTCCGGGGACAAGGACGTGCAGGTGAAGCGGAGAGAGTTGGAGGAGCGTCTGAAAGAGTGGCGAATGCAGCACGGGGACGTCTAGTGCGTGTTACGTGTGGGGACAGAATCGACGTGCCAAATCAAGGAGAGGCGGTTTCCTACCGCCTGCGAAGCCCCTGCAATTGCCCCCGGTTCTGAACGGGCGGTAAAAAACCACCCCTCCTTGTCATGCATCCCGACTCAGCTAAATGTCTTTCAAGAACCCTCTTCTCCGACCGTCACTTCCTCCTTAAATCGCCAGAGCAACACAAACATCCCAACCAGCGAGATCGCTCCCAGCGAATACCAGAACCCTTTGAACTCGGCGTGCGCGAACATTTTTCCGCTCGCAAAGAAGTAGGCGAGGATCCCGTTGAGAGCCACTGCGATGAGCGGCCCGATCCCATACCAAATGAAGTTGAAGACCGACTGCGCCGTGTTCGCGACATCCCTCGACGCGACCTTGTTCATGTAGATAAAAGAGGTGCTCGTGAAAAAGGCGTAGCAAAGCCCGTGAATCGAAAGGCCAAAGATGATTACCGCTATGGGAATCCCGATCGTTCCGAAAAGGAAGAAGCGGAAAACGTAGGCCCCGATTCCGATGAGGAGCACCGCCTTGTAGCCGAACTTTGGCAGGACTCTGCCAAGGACCAGATACATGAGGATTTCACAAATCTGTCCTATCGCCATCGCCGGCAGAAGATAGGCGCTGTCAAGCCCGGCCTCTCCGAGGAATTTGGCGCACTGCATGAAATAAAGATGGTTCATCGGACTGATGATCAGCGTCGCTGTCAGCAGCGCCGCGATCGACGGGATCTTCAACAGAGCGAAGGCATCGGCCACCGCAGGCCGCTTCGACTTTGACTCGACAGGTGGTGTGTCAGGGAGGAAGAAAAACGCCCAGGCACCGTAGAGAAAGGCGATGATGCCGGACCACATCACCGATTTCTTCATCTCACCGGCAACCATGGGAACATCGTCGCCTTTGAAAAAAGGAGGGAGCCAGCTGCCCTGAACATCGGTCTTCAAAACGATGAGAGAAAAAGTCCATCCCATCAGCACCCACCCCACTGCAGTCCAGAGTCGCACCCCCGGAAACTGCCTCCCCGGATCATCGAGGTGACGCATTGCGAGCGCGTTGCAAATCGCGGCGGCCGGCATGAACATGAGGGTGAAGGAGACCGAAAGGAGAAGCCACGCGAGAAATCCGGACTGCGGGTAAACGGCGATCTTCAGGATCCCGCCGATCATCATCAAGACTCCGAGAACCCGCTGCGCAGAAAAACGCCGGTCTGCGAACTGCACGATCAGGGGTGAACAGATCGCGCCTACCGAGGCCGCAATCCCGACGATCATTCCCATTTGTCCCTCGGAAAATCCGAGACCGCCCGAAGTCTCAGGATCAGCGGTGAGGAATTTTCCGGCGATCGGCAACCAGAGGCCATAGATACCGAACTGGAGGAACATCATCGCACAAAGGCGGATGTAGTTGGGAGGAAGGGCGCTCTTCATAAATCTTCGGTGCGTCTACTCGTATCAGGAATGCGGAGCGTCGGGAACCTCCGAGAACCGGATCGTCTCGCCGCCTTCATCGATCGACTGCATTGCCGCGAGGATCATGCGGGTTGCCTCCATGCCGTCCCCGCCATCGACCGGTGACTCCCCACCCCGCGCATACGCCGCGATCTCCCGCACGAGCTTTCGATCCGCGCCGAAGTGCGAGGTCTCGAAGGCCTCTGATTTGCAGTGAATCACTTCATGACTGCGGTGACCGTAGTCAGTCACGAGATCGATCTCGCCGCGCAATCGGATCAAGATGATACGTCCTTTCGTTCCGACGAGTTCGAGGGTTTCCTCGTCGTCCGCCTTCGGTCCGTAGACGTTGTAGAAAATGTTCGCGACGATTCCGTTGTCGTACTGATAGTGTATGGAGGCGTGATCAAAAATATCGGCTCCCTTCTTGTAAACGCAGTTGTCTTTGCGCTTCAGCGGATCCGTTTCCGTTTCGTAACTGCGATCCACGGCTCCCTTCATCTGGTCCTGGGTGTCAGGCATTGCCTCTTCGACACGATAGGCACAATCCCGATCGCAGGTCGCACAGAACTCGGGGGCATCCTCCTCTTCGTGAAAGACATTCCGCCCGCCGAAAGCATTCACCTGAGTGGCACGCCCCTTCGCAAACCAGTTGAAGACATCGGTGTAATGTGAGCCTTTGTCATTCAGGGCCCCTCCACTGACGGCCCGGGTGCGGTGCCAGGTCTGGAAATAAAATGAATAAGGGAGGACGGCCCGGATCAGCATCATCTTGACATCTCCAATGACCCCGCTCGTGACCATTTCATGCAAATCGATCCACGGCTTTTCGTAGCGTCTCGTGAATCCCATGATCATCGGGTTCCCGGTGCGGCGCTCTGCTTCCCGGATTGCAATTGCATCTTCCAGGGTGTGAGCGATCGGCTTATCGAGGTAGACTTTCTTTCCCGACTCCAGCGCCGGAATCGTCGCCTCCGCATGGGCCGCCGTCGGCGAGGTGATCACGATGAGATCCACCTCGTCATCATTGATCAGGTCAAGCGGGTCGGCATAGAAGCGCGGCGCGAATGGCTCGTTGCCTGCCTTCGCGGCGAAGTCGTTCAGATCATCCAACGCGATATGCATCCGGCTTTCGGTCCGGTTGCAGAAGGCGGTGATCGTCATGTTGAGCTCACGGCTCTGCTCCGCAATCTGACGACCGATGCAGGTAATGCCCCGGCTTCCGGTTCCGATAATGCCGACTCGAATTGTTTCCGTGCTCATAATTCCTTTCTCAAAAAGACGGGTGAACTCCAGGCCCATTGGTCATTCATTTGCCTGACACGAACATAATAATTACTCTCATCGCCGGAGTGATCTTCATCGATCCAGGCTCCTCTCCAGCTGAGTTCCTCCGGTTTCGGGGCCCGATTGAAACGCCATGAGGGCGCGTCGGTGTGATCGAGACTGCCGCTCCGCGCGCCCCGCATCAGTTCGGAAAGTGTGTGCTCCGCACGAACGCCATTCATGACCGCGTAAACCACGGCATCGACCGGCATCTCCACTTCGATGCACATCCCCTGCGTCGCGCTCGTGCTGTTCGTGGCGTTGCCATTCGATACCGTTTCAAAGCTGACGGCGCGCTCCGTCTTCGCGATGACCCGCGAGCGGTAGAAAGATTCGCCGGCTTCGGTATTGCGCTCCGCCGGGGAGACGACCTCCAATCCGCGGAACCGGGGCTCCACCGAGATCACGCGCCCTCCCTCGACTCCAAACTCCACCTGCCATTCGGCGCTGCGATGCTTCGCGCCCCAGCCCAGTTCAAGATGAATTTTGGTCCGAACCGTTTCGCCTCTTTCCGGCGCGGGAAAGTCGGGCTGAGAAAAGCGCTTCTCGAGTTTTCCGTTCTTGAGGATATCGACGGCATCGATCGCTCCCCCGGCAGCGAGGTCGAACTCGATCCGCCGTTCTTCCGTGACCGGGATGACTGCACCCATGGGCGCGTCATTCACCGTCACCTTAAGTTCCATCCGATCCCCCGTCAGGGCATACATGCGGCGGGCGTAGAGCGCTTTCCAAATCGATTCTCTCGTTCCCTTCTCTGCCCAGACGGCAGTCCTGCCATGACCATAACTTCCAGGATGCCCGCTATGATGATCCGTCCCGCCTGAAAAGCCGAAGAGATGCCCTTTTTCCAGCCCCGCCGCAATCGTGCTCTCATAGTCCGATGGCCCCATCGAATGAAGAAAGGGGCGGGTGTTTTCACTTCCCTCCGAGCAACCGTGCATAGAGAGCATCTCCACAAAAGGGGCAAAGCGGGGATCGAAGGTGTCCCAGTCGATCCCCCGTGTTCCCGTCCGATAACCAACATGATGAGGCTGCGCGATGCTGTCCTTCCCCGCGTCGCGAAGGACCTGGAGCCGGTCGTGAAGATCGCCGATGTTTTGAGGATAAAGGATTTCCCCGTCCAGATCCTTGTAGAGCATGTTCCGGTCGCCTGACTCGCACGAGTGAACCTCGAAGCCGGGGAAAACGACGAATTTCCCCTCCTCGTTTCGCTCCCGCAGCGTTTCCATCATTTCCCCCCAGACCTGCCTGAGCCTCGCGAATCCCTCCTCGTGAAAATCAATGATGTATTGAATGCGTGGATCAGGCTCCGGCATGTCCGGCCAATGGGCATGACCGGTGATCGAGACAAAGTCCAACTGTTCCCGGGCGTTCGAGAGCGCATCTTCGAGGGAGCCGTATCCATAGGAGATGCCGCAATGATTGTGCATGTCCCCGAAAAGAGGAGTCAGATCGTCATAAGGGTCGCTCGTCATGTTGAACGCGAGGCTACACAGCAGGCGGAACTTGGCAATCCTGAAGCTTCACAAGAACGGGGGAAACTCTCCGGAACCGGCATGCGAAGCGACCCTCACGCCGATCCGGCGGCTTTGTTCAAAGGTTCCTCCTCCGTTGAGCTCAGATGGTCGGGACGACAGGATTTGAACCTGCGACCCCCACACCCCCAGTGTGATGCGCTACCAGACTGCGCCACGTCCCGATTCCATCAAGCTGCTGATTGCTCAGCGGGGTCGGAATTTTGCCGCAAATCAGGGCCAACGCAAGCAGGGAATTTCCGACTTGGAGCCTCACTTTACCGGAATGCGGATGTTCAGTACTCGGGTTATTTTATGGAAATTATAAAAATGAGCTTGCACGATAATGTTAGAACTTTTATATTTTCCATAAAAAATTTAGTGTGCCTGAAACACACCCGACCCGTCCGGCTTCAGACACCGGGCACAACAACCACACTTTGATCGACGTTTCACAAACGCGCTGTTCGAGGTGACCGAGAAAACTAACCAGAATGAAGCTATACGCAGCGATCGCCGCTGTGGGCCTGCTTATCAGCACGCCCCTCAGCGCGAGCCAGTTCGGAACCGGCTTTGCCGTGAACCCGAAAGGCTATTTCATCACTTGTCACCACGTGATCAGGAATGCGGGGAATATCCTCATTCACGCGCCGGAGGGCCCCGTTCCCGCTCAGATCATCGCACTCGATCCGGCAAACGACCTTGCAGTGCTCAAGATCGAGAAATGGAATGGTCGATACCTCGGTCTCACTTCCGCCGGTGAAGTCGGCTACGCCTCCGAAGTCACCGCGGCGGGCTTCCCCGACCCCACCGTGTTGGGCATCAACCCGAAGATCTCCAAAGGAATCGTCAACGCGCTTTCCGGTGTCCGCGATGATCCGCGCTTCCTTCAGGTTTCCGCACCGGTCCAGCCAGGCAACTCAGGCGGTCCCCTGATTTCCTCGACTGGACGCGTCGTTGGCGTCGTCGCGGCGGGACTTAACTCAATGGACCGGATGACGCAAGGGGGCTATCTGCCTCAATCGGTGAACTATGCGATCAAGACCGATCTCATTTTTCCCATCCTGAAGAATGCCTCAGTCAAAATCCCCCGCTTTCTCACGAAAACAAACGGGCATCAAAAGCAGGTCACTCGCGCTCTAGGCGCGATCGTCCTTGTCGAAGGACTCGCTCCGGGAAAGACCCGCTCCGTGATGACTCACCCTGCACCCGCCTCTCTCACGGCGGCACCTCCAAGGCAAAGGGATCCGGCAGATTCGCCGTTCCCGACGCTTCAGCCGACCGCTACCCGCGCGCCGTGGGTTTTCCCGGACTCCCACGCCCGTCCCCTCAGTGCCCGCGAACTCGAGACACTTCCGCCGGAAGGTCTGTGGCGAGCCCGGAATGAAATTTACCTCCGCCGCGGTTTCTTTTTCACCACGGCGGAAGGAAACGAGTTCGCCCGACAGTTCGGCCCCTGCTATCAGCCGAAGACCCCCTCCGTGGAAGCGGTCCAGAGAGCCCTGACCCCGGTGGAAATCGCCAATCTCCAGTTGATCCACGCCTTCGAGCAGCAGGCAACCCGCTGAGATCGGCTGGCAAAGCTCCGTTCGTTGACTATATTCGGCCAGGTTGCCGAAACACGAACAGATCCCGGGCGAACGCTGGAGACGGCGCTCGCCGAAACGCATTGTGCGCTGGTTGCTCCGCTTCCTCGCCTGGTCCTCCGTAGTCACGTTGATCACGGTTCTCCTCGTCGCGGTGGTTGCCTTCTTCGTCTATCTGAACCGCGCCCGTATTGTGAACGATGTGCTCGCTCTCTTCGTCGAACCTTTCAATGTCTCGGTGGAAAAGATCGACCTCTACCCGATCGGCGAAGTTTCGATTCGAAATCTGCAACTCTCACCGAAAGGAACCCAACTGGAAGAGCCCACGCTGTCGGTGCCTGAGATCAACCTGACCTACGACTTTCAGAAACTGCGTCGCGACCGCCAGCTGAAATCGGTTCGCTTTGAGAATCCCGTGATTCGTCTGAACAACGAGACACTCGAAGCGATGACCTCGAAACCGGGGGCAAAGAGCAGCTCCCCCGCCGCCATCGATTTCTCCAGGTTTGCTGTGTTCACCGGATCTCTCTCTTTGAACGACGGGGAACTCTTCGTCGATCTCGACGGGCTTCCTGAAATCTCGGGACAGTGGAGCGTCGCAACCCCGGCGTTTGAATTCACCGGGTCCGGCGACCTCGTTTCTCCCATCAAGATCGATCTCTCTGAAATTCATCTCGGGAATACAGAAACCCCTGCCGAAATCGAATCCCTTTCCACCGGCCTGAAAATCAGCCGTGACCTGACCCGTTTTGAAATCCCCTTTCTTCGGATTTCCGGGATCGACGCGACGATCACGCCGGACTGGTTCGAACGGGCTGAGGTCATCAGCGAGCCGGCCGGGGCTGAACCCGGCTCAACAGGGTCAGGTCCGGAATCCAACCCGGTTGAGTGGATCGTCAAAGGAGTGGAGCTCGGCAAATCAACCCTTTCGATTTCAGAGTTTGATGGTTCCTCCGGCAAAGTCGCGCTTCCGGAGATGACCTTCGACACCAGTCTCCAGCTCGGGAAACTGCGCTTCGCAGGTGGAAAGCTGACTACTCCCGGCTCCGTGGCACTGGACCTGACTGACGTCGCCATCGGCACCGCCGGCGCGCAACTGGCCTCGGCTGACTTGCTCCGTGCCGAAGCCAGTTCACTCCAGGCCATCCTTCTTGACCGAACCTTGTCCTCGATCCGTCTCGAGGGACTCGAAGTCCTCATGACCGACGAAACGCTGACCCGCTGCCGGGTCAAGCGCGACGACCCGCCACCGGAACCCACAGCGGAACGCGGCCTTCCCTGGATCATTGAGAGGCTCGATCTCAACGACGGCCGTTTCGTGATGCGGGAAACCACCTTTGGCGACTCAGAAGCGCCCCATCTCGAAACGGCGATTGCCGGAATCCTAAAAGACCTTCGCTTCGGGGGTGAAGGCGGCTTTGCTTCCGATGAAACCTCCGAAATCCGACTCTCAAGCACCAGGTTCTGGCCCCCTGGAGTCGGTCCGGGTACCGAACCCCTCATCGAACTGGATCGAGCCGGGATGGCCGGAAAGTGGGCGGACTTCAATTTCGACAACCGCCTCGACCGACTCACCCTGCACGGTCCGAAGATCAACTTCACCGATGAAACACTCGGTGACTGGCTCAGCGCGGGCGATTCGCCCCCGGAAGCCGCCGGCCCCGTGAATCGTCCCGTTTACAAGATCGCCGATCTCGAAGTGACCGACGGGAGGCTTGAGGCCGACTCGCAATTCGCGAAAGGACAGGTTCCCAAACTTGTCGCTGATTTTTCGGTCACTACGGACAAGGCCTCCGGAGCCACTCCCTTTGACTACCTCTTCGTCCTCGAGAACCTCAGCTTGCGGAATCATGCTGCGCCTGCAGTGGAGCCGCAACCGGATCCGGATCCGACGCTCTTTCCGGACGGGCCACCGCCTCAGGCGAGTCCCGGAATCAACGAGACCGAGGTTCTTTCCATCAAAAAAATCGAACTCGCAGCGACGGCGGAGGCCCTTCAGCGAACGCGCGAAATCGAGAAGGTGACAGTGACAGGGGCGATCCTGCGGGTGGGAGAAGGATTGAAAGCCATCACCGATTCCGGCGCTGACCAAGAGTCCGCGGAGAATGCGGTCGATCCCCCCGCCCCTGAGCCAGCGCCCGAAGCCACGCCCGGACTTCCCACCTGGATGCTGAGCGAAGTGGAAATTACGCAAAGCCAGGTGCGGTTCGAAGCGCTTATTCCGCAAGTCAGCGGTCTGGAATTTGCCATTGAAACCAAGCTTACTGACGTCCCTCTTTCGCCCGACGGGCTCCTCGCACAGGAACAGATACAGAAGGTTGAACTCGCGGGAATCGAAATCAAAGATCCCTACAATTCCTTTATCACGGTGGCTTTCCTGCCCACAATTTTCGTCGAATTCTCGCTTGCCGGACTCGCCAATCAGGAGATCGAGAAAATCGATTTGATCGGACCCGCCCTGCACGTCGGGCAGGGTCTTTTCTGGTGGATCGACTATCAGCGGAAATTTCGTGAGCAGAACGAGGGCGCCAGCGTCGGAATTGAGGGAGAAGGACCGATCGGGAATTCCCCGGACTGGGAAATCAAAACGATCAACGCCACCGCCGGGAAAATCGTCATCGCTCCGACAGGCATTCCCATCGGCATGGTCCCCTTCCCTTTCAATGCGACCACGAACATGCAGGACGGTCGTATCGAGCTGAAACTGAACATTCCCGACGAGGAAGGCTATGTGTATCAGTTCCCCGACTTTGAGGTCAATCTCTACGGACTGACCGGCAATATTGAATTCAACGTTCCCATCCAGCAGGTCAGCAACAACATCGTGCAGGTCTTCGAACTCGACCGCTTTGTCTGGAAGGACTACGAAGCGGAAAATCTTTATCTCAGCGTGACCTTCGATGAAAACGGCGTCTATGGAGAACTCGGCGGTGAAGCCTATGGCGGCTACGCGGAGGGTGGCTTTAACTTTTACCTCAACGATCCGGGCAAGTGGGACGCCTGGGTCGCGGGAACAGAAATGGACACTCGACCGATCACGCGAGTCCTCGTGCCGGACAACTTTGAAATGAAGGGACTCATCTCCCTGAAACTGATCAGCGAAGGGCGGGACAAAATCCTCGGAGAGTCGACCGGTGAAATTCAGACGGTGGGACCGGGCTGGTTCGACATCACCAAATTCGACGCCATTCTCGAGGAACTTCCTGAGGAATGGAGCGGCCTGCAGCGAAGCCTGACCGAGCTGGGGCTCATCGCGTTGAAACGATTTGATTATGACAAAGGTGCCGGTAGCCTCTACCTTCTCGGACAGGAGGGAAAACTTGATCTGCGCTTTGCCGGTCCCTACGGCACCCGTGAATTGAACCTCCACCTGCACGATAAACGAAACACGACTCCCAAGGTCACCCAACAAACAGACAACGACAGTCTTCCGGGAAACGCGGCTTCCGCCGACTCCGAAGATCCCTGAATCGACGTCCATCTCTCCCTGATGACGATCCGGACACACGGCTTCTTTCTCTGGATCGCGGCGCTATCGGCGCCGCTGAGCCTGACCTCATGCCTACCCACTTTCGATGTCGACGTTTCCACACCGGAGCCCATCAAGGTCGACCTGAGCATGGACGTCCACGTCTACCAGCACGGCAAGGCAGACGAAAAAACCTCTGAGGAACAGGCCTCCTATCGGGCCGCGATGGACGCGCGCCGCGACCGCATGCAGGAAATCCAGGAGCTCAAAAACAACCGCTTCATCGGCGAAAATCGCGAAGGCAAGGTGGAGATTCGCAACAAGCCTGCCGGAGAGTATGGCGACTATGTTGCCAAAACGGTTCGGGAGGAGAACCGGGACCGTGAGTTTCTGATGCGCCACGAATCGGAGGAAAAAGGCGTCCGTGTCGGCCAGATCAGAGAAGAGCAATGGCGACACTGGCAGCGCAAATCTTTCCCCGGCGAATGGATTGAAGTCGAAGACCCCGACGGCAGCGGTTATCTGTGGCAGCAGAAAGAGGCGGCGGGCCAGTGAAACTGTTTACTCATACTCCTGCCCTTCGTCGTACTCTCTCCGCGAGGTCCCCTTTTTCAGGAATAGTGCAACAAGAGGATTCAGAGTGAGAAGAAGACTCACTTGAAAGTTGGCGCTTGAAACTTAAGGGTCTACCCCATGCGACAGCTTCTCGTCACTTCCGCCCTTCCCTACGCGAATGGCCATATTCACATCGGCCATCTCGTTGAGTATTTGCAGACCGATATCTGGGTCCGGTTTCAGAAAATGGTCGGCAACAGGGCAATCTATATCTGCGCCGACGACACTCACGGCACTGCGATCACGATCCGGGCCCAGGCCGAAGGCCGCACCGAGGAGCAGATTATTGCCGACATGTCCGCCGCCCACCAGGCAGACTTCGGAGCGTTCGGGATCGAATTTGATCACTACGGCTCGACCAACAGTGAGGAAAATCTCGCGAAATGCGTCGAAATCTGGGCCGCGCTGCGCCGTGAAGACATGGTCGAGGAGCGGGAAATCGATCAGCTCTACGACACGGAAAAGCACGTCTTTCTTGCCGACCGCTTCGTCCGCGGCACCTGCCCGAAATGCCAGTCCGTGGATCAACCGGGCGACAACTGCGGCAACTGCGGCGCAACCTATTCGCCCAATGATCTCATCAATCCGGTCAGCACACTCTCAGGGACGACTCCGGAGATCCGGAAAGCCGTTCACCTCTTCGTCCAGATCGAGAAGCTTCACGCCTTCCTCGACGAGTGGACCCAGTCCGGCACGCTGCCTTCCGAGAGCGCGAACTACCTGAAAAACTTTTTCCTGAACGAGCCCCTGCGCGATTGGGACATTTCCCGCCCCGGCCCCTACTTCGGATTTCAAATTCCGGACTCCCCCGGCAACTTCTGGTATGTCTGGTTCGACGCGCCGATCGGCTACATTGGAACGACCCAGCAGTGGTGCGACGCGAATGGAGAAAAAATCGAAGACTGGTGGAAAAGCGATCAGACTGAGGTCCACCATTTCATCGGAAAAGACATCCAGTATTTCCACACCCTCTTCTGGCCTGCGATGCTCAAGACCGCCGGGTTCAGCCTCCCGAAGCAGGTTCACATCCATGGTTTTCTCACCGTCGACGGCGAGAAAATGTCGAAGTCGCGCGGAACTTTTATCCGGGCTTCGAAATATCTCGAGCACCTCAATCCCGAGTATCTCCGCTACTACTACGCCACGAAGCTCTCCTCGCGCGTTGAAGACATCGATCTCAACTTTGAGGAATTCGTCGCCAAGGTAAACAGTGATCTCGTCGGCAAAGTCATCAATCTCGCAAGCCGCACCGCGAAATTCGTGCAGGACAAAGGCCTCTCCAAAGAGTATCCCGACGATGGAGGACTCTTCGAAACCTTCTCTTCCAAAGGAGCGGATATTGCCGCCGCCTACGAAAAAGGCGACTACGGCAAAGCAATGCGAATGATCGTCGAACTCGCCGACCTGGCGAACCCCTACGTCGAGTCGAACGCTCCGTGGGAGCTCCGCAAAGACGAGAGCAAGGCTCAGGAACTGCAGGATGTCTGCACCGTGGCCTTGAATCTCTTCCGTACGCTCGTGATCTATCTCGCCCCGGTACTGCCCGGCCTCGCCACCAAAACCGGCGAACTCCTCGGTGAGGAGATCACCTCATGGGATCAGGCAACGCAACCACTCACCGGTCGATCCATTGCCAGGTTCCAACACATGATGCAAAGGGTTGATCCGAGGCGAATTGAGGCCATGGTCGAGGAATCGAAAGAGGAAGCTGCATCCGAAATTGCTGAATCCCCGAAACAGGACTGGGCCGATTCCGGAGACGCCCTTGCTGAAACCCCCATTGGTGACGAAATCACGATTGAGGATTTCCTGAAACCGGATCTGCGTGTCGCGCGGATTATTGCCGCCAATGAAGTGCCCGAAGCCAGAAAGCTGATCCAGCTCACCCTGAGTCTCGGCGGCGATGAGACCCGTAATGTTTTTGCCGGAATCAAGTCCGCCTATGAGCCGGAAGAGCTCATCGGTCGTCTCGTTGTCATGGTCGCGAACCTCGCCCCCCGGAAAATGAAATTCGGCGTCAGCGAAGGCATGATCATCGCGAGCGGCCCCGGCGGAAAAGACATCTTCCTGTTATCTCCGGACGAAGGAGCCGTTCCCGGTCAGCGGGTCGGGTAGAGGGTGGAGTGAGGGCTTCAGCCCTTTTCAGGCCCCCTGCCGGATCGGTCGAAAAGACCTGAAGGCCTCACTCCAACAGCAGGGACCTCGCCTGATAATCGTCGCTTTTTTGCTTTGAGATGTTGGGGCTTTCACGATACTGAAATTCTTGAAGTGGAGAGGACGTCGGACCAGTCAAAATGTGGATGATCGCCGTTCGCGCGGCGGCGGAAGAAGACCGGTCGCGATGGGCGGGGGCTGCGGCCTGATTATCATCGTGCTCATTTTTGCTCTCCTCGGAGGTGATCCTATTGCCCTCCTCGAGCAGGTCGGCACCACGACCGCTCCGACAACTCAATCCGGGCCGGCAACCCTTTCGCCGGAGCAGGATGAACTCTCTCAGTCTGTCTCTGTCGTTCTGGCCGATACCGAATATGTCTGGAACGAACTTTTCCGCCAGCAGGGCCGGCAGTATCGGGAGCCGACTCTGGTCTTGTTCTCCGGCTCGGTCCAATCCGCCTGCGGCTATGCCTTGGCTGCTTCCGGGCCTTTCTATTGCCCGCCCGATCAAAAGGTCTACGTCGACCTCGCTTTCTACGAGGAGTTGAAACGTCGCTTCGGGGCGCCGGGGACTTTGCCCAGGCTTACGTGATCGCCCACGAGGTCGGGCATCATTTTCAGAATCTGCCAGGCATCTCCCGCGAAGTTCAGTCGATGCGGGGCCGGATCAGCAAAGAAGACTACAACAAGCTCTCCGTCCGCCTCGAACTCCAGGCAGACTACCTCGCCGGAGTCTGGGCGCATCATGCCCAGCGAACGAAACAGATTCTCGAAGAAGGCGACATCGAAGAGGCCCTCCGTGCCGCGAATGCGATCGGAGACGACACGATCCAGAAGCGTTCGCGGGGCTATGTCGTTCCCGACTCCTTCACCCACGGGACCTCGGAGCAGCGGATGCGCTGGTTCCTCAAGGGCTTCAAATCCGGCGACATGACTCAGGGCGACACCTTCAATACGAAGGCGCTCTGATCCCCGTTCCGTTCGTCGTCAAATCGGCATCCCCGAGGCTTCCAGGACCGCGCGCTGCACCGCGAGGTCATGGCTCGCCGGGTAATCGTTTTCTTTCTCTCCCCGGATCGTCGCCGCGAAATCCGCCGCGTCGTCCACGTATCGCGGGTAGGGCCCGAATTGGATTTCAGAACGCCCCTTCTTATATACCGCTTCCTCCCCGTCGAATTTTCGCTCCTGAGACAACGACAGTTGAAGCGAGGGCCGATCAAGCGGCTGGATATGACAGGTCCCTTCGGTGCCGCAGACAACGAAGTGGCGGCGGGAGAAGCCTTCGACCTCAAGCGCCGTGGAACGAATCGTAGCGGTCGCTTTGGGATATTCAAAAACGGCCAGCATATTATCGACGAGCGTGTCATCCGGCGTTTCGAGAACCCGGCGCGCATGGCCCGTCACCCTGTCCGGTGCTCCTAACACGCCCACCGTCAGATCGATGATGTGACAGCCGAGTTCAAACATCGTCCCTCCCGCAAACTCGTCGACCTCCTGCCTCGACGCGGGGGGCATCACTTTTGACATGACGGCGTGCGTCTCAAAAACCTCACCAAGCCAGCCGGCCTTGAGCATCCGGTGCAGAAGCATCACCGCAGGATTGAAACGATACATGTAGCCCATCTGCACCACCAGCCCTGAGGCATCGGCTTTCTTCATGATGCGATCATAGTCGGCAAAGGACGCGCCCGCCGGCTTGTCGAGGTGAACGTGAAATCCCGCATCCACCGCGATCTCCGCGTAATGCAAAAGATCGCGAACCGCTGTCTCCACGCCGACAGCAGAGAGGCCTTCGATGTTCAATCCCTCCTCCAGGGTCAGAAAAGGGAAATCGCGGTAGGTCGGGTTCTCCTTCGCCGCAGCCAGCAGTTCCGGATCTTCCTCTACGATCCCGACGACCTCCCAGTCATCGCTCGCTTCATAGACTTCGATCTTGTTGGCGTGGGGATGCCCGATGCCGATTTGGAGATACTTCAGGCGGGGTTTGCCCGGAGCAGCCAAACCAAGCGTGGGAAGGGTGGCCGCAGCGGCGAGGAAAGTTCGTCGGTTCATCATCGTGAGAGTCTAGCCTCCAACGCACCCCGATGACGAGCCCCCGAACGCGCCATTTGCCCACCCAAACCGCAGGTTTGAGCGTGAGCGAAAACCCCGCAGAGCACCACGATCTTCTCGCTCACGCTCGCAGCTACACTCCCCAAATCGTAGGTTTGACCGTGAGCAGAGAGCCCACAGGGCATCGGGCTCACGGCAAAGGCGCCACCTCTGGCAGGGTCTCTACCATTTTTGCCCCGGTCCGACGCAGCTCCGCGATCGCCATTTCACGCAATTCGATGACCCGGTCACGGTGGGAAGCAAAGCGCGCCAGATTGACGAGTTCCTCCGGATCCTCTGCGAGGTCGTAGAGTTCCTCCACTTCACCGGGAATCAGGGTGCGGATGTATTTTTGCTTTCCATCGACCAGTGAGACCCACCAGGGTACCGCACCACGCATGTAGAGCTTTGATCGTGAAGCCTCATCAACGGCAATGGGCACCACATCCGTATTCGATCCATAGCTGTCGCCGGTATGAACCGTCAAGACAGGCCGCGCTCCCTCTTTTGCCTCCGGATTCTCTAACAGTGGGGTTAAGTCTCGACCGTGCATCTCCCAGGGAAGATCCAGTCCGGCGACAGAAAATATCGTCGGGACAATGTCGACCCCGCCGACGGGATGCTCACAAACCTTTCCTTCCGGAAATCGTGACGGCATCGAGATGATCAAGGGGGAACGAATGTTCGCATCATAGGGCGCCAACTTGACCTGAAAGCCGTGCTGTCCCCAGGCGAAGCCCTGATCGGAGGTGAAAATGATCAGGGTGTTATCCAGTTGCCCGGACTGTTCGAGGCTTGCGACGAGTTTTCCAACCCCTTCATCGAGTGACTTCACCGCCTGATTCACTTGTCTGACCCAATCGCTCAGGGTTTTCTTCCCGTTCGCGCTGATTCCGCCTTTGGTTTGTCCTCTGACCAGAACCGGTTCGCCTTCGCTCCCCCGCGTCCACTGCTCCACCGTTCTTGAATAAGTCGGTTTGCCGGGTCGCGGCGGGTAAATGTCCACCGGATCATTAACCTTCGCATCAGGGTAATCATCGAGATGACGGTCGGCAGGAGTAAAAGGTCCATGTACTCCACCGTAGCAAACCCAGAGATACCAGGGCTTATCCGGATCCCGCCCCTCGCGTCCGGAGATGTAATCCAGTGCCCAGTCCGTGTAATTATCGGTCGAATAGCCCTTCCGCATCCTGGGATCACCCCCATTTTTCTCAATCAACTGATCATAGTAGTAGGCTCCCGAATTTCCGGGATAACGGGGACGGTTCCACACGATCTGATAATCCCAGTCCCGACCGTAGCCGGTATCGGTTCCCGTGTGCCATTTTCCGATCTGTGCCGTTTGATATCCATTCTCACGAAACACCGAGGGCCAGAATCGACATTGCTCCGGATCGTATTCGCTGCCGGGGTAAGCCCCTTCCATCCGCATCGATTCAATCCCGTAGGAATGATGCCCGGTTAGCAAAGTCGCCCGGGAAGGCATGCACCAGGTTCCGATTGTGGCATGGTGAAATCTCACCCCTTTCTCCGCAAGCGCATCGATGTTCGGAGTGCTCACCCAGTCGTAGGATTCCGGATAAGAGGAAACTGTGCGATAGGATTGATCGTCGGTGTAGATGAAGAGGATGTTGGGTTTCTCCGACGCAGGCGAAAGAAAGGAAAACGCGAAAAGGAGAACACAGATTCGTCGAAACATGGAGACGTTCTGAACCAATCGGCGCTTCACTTCAAGACACAAAAAAGGGCAACCTCCCGGCTGCCCCTTTTTGTTGTAGTGGTTGTTGAAGAGAGTTTCGAGTTATTAGCCGAGAACACGGGTGTAGGTGTTGCTGCTTCCGTTGGAGAAAATATCGCGGTAAGTCACGACAGTGACATGATAGCGATAAGGCGTTCCGCAGGGATAATAGGCAGTGCGGCACTCCTGGCGGCGGCAGATTTCGATCGTGCGGATTCTGTAAACAGAACCGCAGTGGCCACCATGCTGAGGACGGTAAGAACCCCAGGCAGGAGTTCCGTGCTTGTAACCGGGACCGGCTTCTGCATTGGCAGTGAAGCCGATGAGGGCGACAGTGGCGAGGGCGAGAGTAAGGATAGTTTTCATTGGGGTAGTGGTGTTACTGTTGTTACCGAGAAGAAGACGCTTCTTCTGATCGACCTATGCAGATTTTCCGATTTTTCATTCCAATCCCCCTTTTCCTGACAAACACACAACAGAGAGGATAGATGGACCAAAAAAAGCGGGACAGCCCGAAAGCCGCCCCGCCGTTTCCCCTGGTGAAAGAAGTGTCTCGAAAGATCAGCCCGGCATTCTCGTGTAGGTGCGCGAGGTTCCGTTTGAGTAGAAATCGCGGTAGGTCACGACTGTGACGCTATAGTAATAAACCGAACCGCAGGGACGATACCCGGTCCGGGTTTCACAGTGTCGCCCGAGTTCTGCGGTGTGCACGACATAAGGGGTGCAGCTTCCGTGCCGGTAATGCTGATGCCCGTGATTTCCGGCAAACTGGTGGCCGACGTAGCGGAGGATTTCTCTTTTGGTTCCGGCCTCTGCCTGAGGGGAGAATCCGACAAAGGCAGTGAAAGCGATAGCGAGTGTGACGATGGTATTCTTCATGGTGGTGTTGAGTTGGCGATGTTGCTGTCTGAAGGACGCACTCACCTCACGACTCATGCAAATTTGAGGAAAAAATCACCCGGCCGCTCAATCCCGAACGGCCCCCAACCATTCTAACAAAGCCTTAATTTCACCCCCAGACATTTGCAGGATCAGCCCCGGAGGCATCAGCGAGACCGGGACCTGCTCCCGCTTCACAATCTCCTTGAAATCGTGAACAAACTCTTCCCCGTTGATATCAGCAAAGACACTCTTTCCTGCTTTCTGCCCTAACAGAAACCCCATCTTCGAGGATCGATCCTCGAGAGTGATGACCCAGGGTTCATACTGAGGCGCAACCTCTGCTCCCGGCTCGAGGATCGAATGGAGAATATACTCCCTGCCGCGTTCATGAATCGTGGAAAGGTCGGGACCTCCCAATTTTCCGAATCCATCGGCCCGGTGACAAGCTGCGCAGTATCGATGAAAAATCACTCTTCCATGATCTCGAATTTCCACCTCGGTCTGATTGCTCAGATCGACCCCCGCAAGAAAACGCGTCCATCCTTCGAGGTCGTTCGCCGCCGGATAGTCTTCACTGCCGGCGAGTGGCGCCGCGGGGCGCCCGATTACCTCTCTCGCAAAACGGATGATGCGTTTCGGAGTCGCCCGATCATCTCTGACTTCTTTCGCGAACGCGACTGCCTCTTCGCGCTTTTTATGGACGAGGAGAGTGAGCATGATCTCAATCTTCAATTCCACATCCGCCGATGCGTAAAGATCCCGAAGGTCGTTGATGGAAAGGAAGTTTTCACGATCCGCAAGAACACGAAAAGCAGCCCGCTTCGTCTCGACGGAAACATCATCCCGTTTCAATCGCTCCCCGATCAGCTTTTGGATTGCATTGTCATCGACGTCCCCGCCATCGAGGCGGGCCAACGCGGTGATCGCGGCATGAAAGAGAACCGGCGATGGCGGGTTATTCACGATTGCCTCCACCGCGCCATGGGCGGCAAGGATCACCTCATCGCTGATCCATTTCAAAGCGAGCAGTCTTACCGTTGCATCGGGATCTTTCAGGGATTGAATCGCAAGGCCGGTCGGATCCTCAGGATTGTTCTTTCGCCAGGCGAGGAGCATCAAGGCACGCTGATGAGCGGAAAACGTTTCATCCCCGGGGTCAGGCAGGTATTGCCCGAGAAGCCTCGAACTCTTCGCCCCGATTGAACGGATCAACGCCGGTGCCAGCCACGGATCGCTCCAGTAATCGGCGTCCGCAATGACCCCGTCCGACACAGGAGCTTTCATCAGAGCAATGCGATCTTCCGGAACCGGCATAGGACGCGGCTCCGATTCCCAACCGGAAATTTTCCAAACGGCTCCCTCGCCGTGAAGCTTGTAGTCACTCTTGACCCAGTCGCTGCAGTAGAGATCCCCCTCCGGCGAAATGGCAAAGGCGACGGGACGAAAATCACCATCTCCCTGCACAATGATTTCCTGGGTGGTTTCAAAATGTGTCCCCTTCCATCTCAGGGGATATCGTTCGATGCGACGATCCGCCCAAATCGCGACGTAGAGGTAGCCCTCGTGATAAAGAATATCGCAGGGTGCCTCACCCGTGCCGTGAAGCATTGGCAGTGTTCCCGGTAATTCCCCGTCCCATGACACGAACGGGTGCTGCCCGCTCCTCCCGTATCGAAACTGATAGCCATGGTCGCCTCCCAGCATCGTGAAGTGAAGCCGACTTGGCGGACGCGAACTGGGATCATTGTCGGTCGCAAAAACATAGCCTCCGGGGGCATGGACGACTCCGAAAGGATTCCAGAACCCGGTCGAATAGCGTCGCAGTCCCTCGCCCGACGCATCACTCCACCAGATGTTCCCCCCTTCTCCCTGATCGCTGATCTCTCTCCCGTCACTCCCAATGAGCGTGTAGGGGTAGCCGAGGTTCTCACCGATCCCGAAAATGAGATTGCCGAGGTCGTCAAAGGTGAGGCCGGAACAACCGTTGTGCGGGTAGGTTCCCTCCGTTTCCAGGAACACCAGCCTCCGCTCGATCCGGTCAGCATCAGCCACCCCGTCGTGATTCTCATCCCAGAGTCGCAGGATCTCATTGCGGGTCGCCACGTAGATCGCACCCGTTTCGGGATGCGTCGCGATGTCCATCGCCGCGACAAGATTCGTGTCAAAGAACACGGAGCGAGTATCGGCGACGCCATCACCATCCGTGTCCTTCAACCATACGACTTGGTCATTTTCAGGACCTTCGTAACCGTCAGGCCGGAAGTGCGTGTTCGACTCGATTGCGAGGAGTTTCCCGCTTCGGGTGAAGGTAATGCCCGTTGGGGTCCTGATGAGGTCGGAACCGGCAAAGCGCTCGATCCTCATCCCCTCTTCAAGGACTCGTGGTGGTTCGGCTGAAAGAGGAGCCGTTCCGATCAGAAGGAGCAAAAGAAGGCAACGATGCATGATCCATCATCATTCCGAATCTTCGACACACTGACAAGAGAGCATTCATGAGAATAATGCTATCCAGCCGGCTCAAGGAGGATGGACACTCCTGTCCATCGCAGTAGCTCTGCGACCGGGCCAGCGCGAGCGACAGGAATTTCGCTCCTTTCTGGTTTCTCCGGCCTCACGTAGCGAAGCTGGTCACAGCTTCGTCAGGCAGGAGTTTCGCTCCTCTCTCTCACTGCCCGAGCGACTCTTTCAAGCCCGCCCGCATCGCTTCCACCGGTGCCTCCCGATTGAACCAGAACTCGAAGGCAAGCACCCCCTGCCAAAGCAACATACTGAGACCGTTGGCCGCTTTCGCACCGGCCGCTTCCGCGTCGTTGATGAGTCGGGTTCGCGGAGGCGCGTAGATCATGTCATACACAAGATGGTGCGGCTCAATGAGTCGCTGCGGCACGACTTCGGGATCGGTGCGCTTCATTCCAACCGAAGTTGCATTGATGATTAAATCCACCTGCCCCAGCTCCCGCTCAAGATACTTTTCCTCCCGGGGAATCGAAACGAGGCGATTGGAAGGCCCTTCGAGCCGGTCCGGATCGATGAAAAGCTCGCGCAATTCCTCCTTGAGCGCCTCCGCTTTCTCAACAGTGCGGTTCACGAGAACAAGACGGTCACAATGATCCATCGCGCACTGCACTGCGGCCGCTCTGCCGGCTCCTCCGCCCGCTCCGAGGATCATGATCCGGAGATCACTTAAATCGATCGAGAACTCTTCACGGATGGCGCGCTTCAAGCCGGGAGCATCCGTATTGTGACCGAGCATTTCATCACCGTCGAAAGCCACCGTGTTCACCGCACCGATCCGGCGGGCTACTTCGGTCATGCTGTCGACCGTATCATAGACGCCTCCTTTGTGGGGAATCGTCACATTGGTGCCGGTGAAACCGGACGATTTCATGAGGGACAAGCCCTCAGCCAGCTCATCGGGCGCCAGGTGGAGCCTGACATATTCCGCATCGATCCCCGCAGCACGGAGGGCTGGATTGTGCATTTGCGGGGAACGCGAATGCTCCACCGGGTCCCCGATTACCGCAAGCACGGCAGGATGATCAAGCCCTTTCGTCGCCGCTGCCCAGTCCTGCAGATCGGAGATAGTGTAAACGTCTTTTGCTTCGGCCATAGCGATAGCCGAAACATAGACAGGACGCGGTGACAACGCAATGAAATGCGTTCCGCTCAGGCCGCATAGTCACGCATCGTCGCTGCGATAATCGCAACGCTGACGGCTCCTGCATCGGCTTTCCCGAGGGATTTTTCACCGAGGGTCTTGGCGCGGCCCATCGTCGCGATCATGTCCTTGCTCGCTTCCCTGCCTGCTTCGGCTCCATCTGCGATCGCCACGAGCGCGTCATAAACGCTGGAAGCGGCTGCTTTCTCACCCGCTTCCGCAGCAGGAAGAAGCGCATCCACCATGGTCTTGTCGCCGGGCTTTGCCCCGCCGCGGGTCATGACACCTTCGGTGCCTTCTTTGAATACCGCCACCATACCGGCCGCATCGAGAGATTCCGCGTCCTTGACTGCCTTTCCGCCGGAACGGAAGAGAGTTCCGAAGACCGCACCGGAAGCGCCGCCCATCGAAGACATCATCGCCATGCCCACTGCCATGAAGACCTTCCCGACACTGGCAAATTCCTGGTGCTCGAGCGCTTCTTTGACCGCATTCATGCCGCGCTCCATTCCCACGCCGTGGTCCCCATCCCCGAGTGCCCGGTCCGCATCGGTAAGGATGGGCTCGGCTTCGATGATTTTATTGGCGACCGCAATCATCATGTCGCGCGTCTCGTTAATCGAAAGTGTGTCTTTTCCCATGGAAGTAATATTTTTGGTGACCTAACAGGGCTCGGTCACGGATTCAACCCTGTTCGGTCGCTTGATTGAGCCAGAAATGGTGTGATTCAGCCGCCGTAGTGTCCTTCCATCTTGCTGAAGCAGACGGACTGACAGGGCATGTCCCAGTATCCTTTGAGCTCATCGTCCACCCGCGTGATGGAAAGAGAGACACCGGTCATTTCCTGACAGGTCACCAGCGGTCCAAGCATGACGTCATAAATTTTGATTCCTTTGTCCGTGAGGTATTCCTTCGCTTTGCGGAGCACGATAAGAAGCTCCATCATCGTGGTCGCACCGAGAGAGTTTACGAAAAGAATGATCTCATCCCCTTCCGCAAGAGACTCGACTTCTTCGTCGTCTTCGAAATCTTTGATCACGAGATCGAGCATCGTCGGCGTGAGTTCATCGGCGGTGCTCATCGGAATCTCCGCAACGCCCGGTTCTCCGTGAATCCCCATGCCCAGACCGATTTTTCCTTCTTCGAGATCAAAGGTCGGCTTTCCGGTGGCAGGAATGGAGCCCGGTGCCATCGAGACCCCGACAGAGCGGGTTTGAAGCACCGCTTTCTTCGCGGTCGCCTCCAACTCGTCCAGAGAGGACGCCGTCTGCGAAGCCGCACCAACGAGCTTTACAACAGGAACCAGTCCGGCGATCCCGCGACGCTTTTCCTTTTCCGTGGGAGGAGCGGAGCAGACATCGTCCCAGATCAGAACGGTGCGGACTTCAATGTCTTCATCATCAGCGAGTTCGGCGCCGATGTCGAAATTCAGGACATCACCGGCGTAGTTTCCGTAGAGGTAAAGGACGCCTTTTCCCTTGTCGACTGCTTCCGTCGCTTCGAAAACGATGTTCGGAGGAGGGGCCGCAAAGATGTCTCCACAAGCGGCGCCGTCGGCAAGGTTCCTTCCGACAAGACCGTGATAGATAGGCTCATGACCGGAACCGCCCCCGACGAGGAGGGCCACTTTGCCGTCAGGAATCTCGGACTTCACGATGGATCGACGACCGACCGATTTGCACTCACCGTTGTAGGCTTCCACGAGGCCTTCGAGTAGTTCGTCCGCCACTTTGAGCGGATCGTTGATCAGTTTCTGCAACGCCATAGACAAATAAGGGATTGTAACGAGCCTGTTGTCTCAGAGAAAGAGGGGGATGACAAACGGAAAATGCATTCGGCGCGATTTTGCGAGACACCTTTAGCGGAATTCGATACAGTGTTCAGATGGTGCGCAGAAAACACCTCATCCTCCCTCTGATATTGGCCAATCTCTTCATTTCGCATCTCTCAGCGGATGAAAAGAGCCATCTCGTCGCCGATCTTGATCCTTTTATCCATCTCCCGGGCGCCCATCTCATCAAGCCGGCGGATTTGGATACAATGTTTGAGAAAGGAAACTGGAACCGGAATCCGTATTTCAAATGGCTCACCAAAGACAAGTCACGGGCTATTTTTCAGCGCAAAGACACGCAGAATCTCGCCGTGGACCTGACTTTACTGGAGGGCAGCGTCCCGATCGAAGAGGCGATCATTGACTTTCAGGATGGTGAATTTCTCGGGATCACCATTTCAATCTTCAACCGCGGCGACGGCGGAAGCATTACTGCCGCAGACTTCGAAGCGAGGAACCGGAGCCTGGGGCGCCACCTCGGGCAGCAGCTTGATGTCCGTCCTGTTCGCCGAACCGAAAATCCCACTCAGGGGCTGCTCACTGCCGGATGGATCTGGATCTCGGCACGCGGGAAAGCGGTCCTCGAACACAATCCCGCCGCCCCGGAAAACACGGAGTTTCTGCGGATGCGTCTCGCCAGACGCGAAGCGGGCGGAGCTTACGAAGCGGCGACCAAAGATCGCGCCGGAGCCACCGTGACCCTTTCCGAGCTCCCCCGGAATGTCGCGAAAAAACCCGACGGCAGCATTTACGTCGGTGGAGTGCCGATGGTGGATCAGGGTGCCAAGGGTTACTGCGTGGTCGCGTCCGCACAGCGGCTCTTCGAATACTACGGGATCGCCTGCGACATGCACCAACTGGCGCAGATCGCCGATTCGGATCCGAATCGGGGCACGAGCGCTCTCGTCATTAACAAAGAGCTGGGAGCGATTGATCATCTCTTCAAAACGCGGTTCGAATGCCTCGCGATCCGTCATGCCAGTGGTCTCGTCGAGCTGGTCGACGACAAGTACGTCGGCGAATCCATTTCGGAGAAAGACTTCTACAAGATGATTTCCAAGTGGATCGGAGAGGGCATCCCGCTTCTCTGGGCTCTTGAGGTCGGCCACTTTGAAGAGGACCCTCCACTCGAGATGCAAACGAGCGGCGGCCACATGCGAATGATCATCGGATACAATCACACCACCGACCGGATCATTTTTTCCGACTCCTGGGGTGCCGGACACGAGTTCAAGACGATGGCCTCGAACGATGCCTTCCGCGCGACCTCGGGGCTCTTTCTCCTGAAACCGACGGTGCGCTAGTCTGCGCTTCCCTCCCGGATGATCAGGCCGGGCTGGTAGAGGTCCCGGTTCGAGGCCTGGAATTCGGCTTTCAGCGTGACTTTGAATCGTGTCAGGTCCACGAGGTGCCAGCGGAGGTATTTCCACTCGCCGGTATTCCCGTCATGTTCAATCCCGACCAGTAAATGATGGGCATCATAGAGGACTTTATTCGTCTCCTTTCGCGGGGTGAAATAAAAGGTCCGCAGACTGGAATCGAGCGAGCCTTCCGCAACCAGTTTCGGATCGAGATAAATGACGCGACCTGACGCCACGTGCCGGATGAACAGATCGGGGTAGCCGGATCTTTGCAGATTCCCTTCGGCGGTTCGCGGATGCCCGCACTCAAATTCGGGCGCTCGATCCAGCACTTCGATCAGGCCCTCTTCAAAGTAGGAGCTTACCTCATTGATGCGCCCTTCCTTGTGAGTGGGTGATCCGGGTTGGTTCAGCGTCGCGACGACCTCGCCGATGGCCCGATCTATCCCGTCGAGAATCTCGGCATCGACCGGTTCTTCGGGATTCAAGGGGAGAACCCGGTTTCCTGTCGATGTCTCGATCAGCGTCGCGAAATCGACATCCGTGAACGTTCCCCCTCCGTTGAGCACCGTCGAAACGAGAGACTCCACCGAAGGTTCCGCTTCGATCACGACCTGAACCGGCTCGGGGCGACCACATCCTGACATGAGCACCCATAAAAGTAATGCCGCTACGATTCGCATTGAAATCCCTCCTCTACTCTCTCTCCGGCCTCTTCCGCAGCCGATGCACTTGCGGCATGAATCCGCCCGATCACATCCCCTGCTTTCACCACTTCGCCGACCTTTGCAAGACGATCAAACCCGACCGAGAAATCAATGGAGTCACCGGTGCGGCTCCGTCCTGCGCCGAGAGCGAGACTTGCGCGACCGATCGTGTCGGCATCCATCCTCGTGATTTGCCCGCTACCGGGAGCGTGAACCTCCCGGATCACCGGTGCGGCGTGGATCTCTTCGAGCCTCTTGAGATCGTCAGGATCACCTCCCTGACACGCCACCAATTCATCAAGCTTCGCGCGGGCGGTTCCATCGTCGAGCCACTGCTCCAGTTTATCCCGCCCCGCGACACTCACTTCGGCAGCGAGGTCCAGCGTCATTTTTCTCAAGTCGCCCGGACCGCCTCCTTCGAGCACCTGAATCGCTTCGACCACTTCCAGCGCATTTCCCACGGACCTGCCGAGTGGCTCGTCCATGGGATGATAGAGAACCCTCGTTTCCACGCCCATGGCCCCGCCCACCGCCTGCATCGCCGAGCCGAGACTCTCCGCCTCCGGCCTTGTTTTCATGAACGCTCCGCTTCCGAACTTCACATCGAGCACCAGCGCATCCAGAGACTCGGCCAGTTTTTTCGACATGATGGATGCCACGATGAGAGGCTGACTCGGAACGGTCGCGGTGACATCGCGGAGTGCGTAGAGTTTTTTATCCGCCGGACAAAAGTCGGCGGTTTGGCCCATCATGACGACCCCGATCTTCCCGAGCTGCCGGACCGCTTCATCACCGGAGACATTCACCGAAAAGCCGGGAATCGATTCCAGTTTATCCAGCGTTCCCCCGGTGATTCCCAATCCTCTTCCGGAAATCATGGGAACCCAGACTTCGTCGCAGGCGAGCAAAGGAGCCAGAATCAGCGAGGTCTTATCGCCAATTCCCCCGGTGGAGTGCTTGTCAACAATGCGGGGAGCAGTCGCGGGATAGGACATTTTCCCACCCGAATCCAGCATCGCGAGGGTCAGGAAAGTCGTCTCGTCGGCGCTCATTCCCTTGAAGTAGACCGCCATTGCAAAAGCCGACATCTGGTAATCCGGGAGGCGACCCTCCGTGAACTCCCTGATGAGGAAGCGCACTTCATCCTCTGACAACGGTCCTCCGTCACGCTTGCGTTCGATGAGAGTGGGAATGTGCATCGCCTGACAGCATTGCCCCGTGAGCCATCGGGATAAAGAAAAAATCTCGCCGGAACACTTGCCACGCTAAGGTCTTTCACTAGAATCCACGCCTATGGCTGAAGAATTGAACTTTAAACAGGAACTGACTGCCTGTTTTGGATACCCTGTCGCCGAGAATCCAACGCAGGCGATGATCGAGCCCGCCTACGCAGCGATGGGACTCGATTGGCGCTACCTGACCCTGGAAGTGAGACCTGAGGATCTTGCCGCCGCCGTCGCGGGAGCGCGGGCGTTCGGGTTTCAGGGATTCAACTGCACCATTCCGCATAAGGTGGAGGTCATTCCGTATCTGGACGGACTCGGCGACTCCGCGAGGCTGATGGGCGCGGTAAATTGCGTCGTGAATCGCGACGGGAAACTGATCGGAGAGAACACGGACGGAAAAGGTTTCGTCTCAAGTTTCAAAGAGCTCGACGACCCGGCGGGAAAATCACTGGTCCTGCTCGGAGCCGGAGGAGCCGCGCGCGCGATCGGGGTCGAAATGGCGTTGGCCGGAGTCCGCGAGATCACTCTGGTAAACCGCAACGAAGAACGGGGCCGTGAACTGGAAACGCTCTTCAAAACGGATTTAAACGAGGCTGTGGGCGGCGGTCTCAAGGTCACCTACGTTCCCTGGTCAGGCGATTTCGACATTCCTGAGGGCACCGACATCGTCGTCAACGCGACTTCGATCGGACTGTTCCCCGACGTGGACGCCCGCATTGCACTGAACCTCGAAACCCTTTCATCAGAAATGATTGTCGCTGATGTGATTCCGAATCCACCGGCAACCCGACTCGTTCGCGAGGCGAGAGAGAAAGGTTGCCGCGTCATTGACGGCCTCGGAATGCTGGTGGCTCAGGGTGTGATTGGCATTGAGTTCTGGACCGGCCGCAGTCCCGATCCGGGAGTGATGCGATCTGCGTTGGAGGAAATTTTCTCCTAGCGGATCTGGAAATCGAGCCACTTTTTCAGCAGCCCGGCGAGAAAAGGAGTGAGCCTCGTTTTCGCATAAAGGTCACCCGCTTTGCGAATCGCTTCGCCCTGCGTCGGGTAGGGGCTGATCGTTGCCCCAATTTTTCCGAGTCCAACTCCGGCGACCATCGCCTGACTGATTTGACTGATGAGATCTCCGGCGTTCCTCGAAACGATGGTCGCGGCAACGATCCTGTCCTTTCCTCTCTCCGTGTAGATCTTCACGAAGCCGTCCGTCCCGCCTTCGAGAATCGCACGATCGACGCGGCTCATGTCCACACGGTAAAGGTCAAGTTCCTCCTTCCGGGCGTCGAGGTCGTCCCGGGTCGGACCCACGTGCGCGACTTCGGGAGTCGTGTAGGTCGTCCATGGAATGACGAGACCGGATGTCTTCGCCCTGCCTCCGAAAAGTGCATTCCGAATCACATTGCGGGCCATGAAATCGGCCGCGTGGGTGAACTGAAACGTCGAGCAGACATCGCCGGCCGCGAAGACCTTCTTATTCGTGGTCCGGAGATGGTCATCGACATGAACACCGTTCTTGAAATCGAATTCGATGCCTGCTTCTTCGAGACCGAGCCCCTCCACATTTGGAGAACGACCGGCCGCGATGAGAAGCCGGTCAACGCTGATCGTTTCCCCCGAATCCTCCCCTTTCTTCCGCATTGAGATCGTCCCGTCGTTGTTCTTCGCGACGGCAAGACTGGAGCCGAAGTCCCGGATCACGACCCCGTCCCGCTCCAGCTCCTTCGCAATGAGATCACCGGCTTCCCGATCCTCCTTCGGGAGCATCCCGGAACGCCCCGTGAAAAGTGTCACCTCAGAGCCGAACCTCGCAAATGCCTGTGCCATTTCCGCCCCGACCGGGCCGGCTCCGACGATGCCGAAACGTTTGGGCAGTTCGGTCAGGGAGAACAGGGTTTCGTTCGTGAGGTAATCCACTCCGTCGAGTCCATCAATGGCGGGAGCGGAGGCGCGGGCACCGGTCGCCACGACCGCCCTCGCGAACTTGAGTTCCTGGCCGTTCACTTCGATCGTGTCGGGTCCGGTGAATTTTGCGGAACCAAGGAAGACATCGATTCCGAGACCTTGGAAACGCTCCGCCGAATCGTGTGGGGAAATGTCGGAGCGCAGTTTTCGCATTCGCTCCATCACGGCGGCAAAATCGACGGTCACTCCGTCCGGCACATGCACACCGAAACGTTCCATGTTCCGCGCCGACGCGGCGGCATGGGCGGAAGCAATGATCGCCTTGGAAGGAACGCATCCCACATTGAGGCAGTCACCGCCGAGGAGATCGCGCTCGATGAGAGCCACTTTCGCCCCGACTCCGGCGGAACCGGCAGCCGCGACGAGTCCGGCCGTTCCCGCTCCGATCACAACAAGATTGTACTTTCCGTCCGGAGTTGGATTCACCCAGTCCCGGGGATGAACATTGCTTTCGAGCTTGCGGTTGTGCTCGTCGAGAGGATGAAGAGGGGCAAAAGCCGGAGTGGTCATGAAGCGGTCACAAGAGACGTTACGGTGACGACGGCTTTTGAAGTCTCCTTACGGGAGAGATCGAACCCGGCTTCACTCCGGAGGCTGAATCTGCTCTAGCATCTCCCCCATTTTTTGAAGTGTGCCGATAATCTCAGGATTCTCCTCGAGCAGCTTCAGGAAGAAATCCCCCGGCTCAACTGTCGGAGAGGAAGAGGCGCCCGCGGTACCATGTTCCATCGCCCAGGCATCGACCCATCCGGTTTCCCCTTCGGCGAAACCAAGATCGAGGAGCCGATTTTCGAGGTCGGGCATGTGACCGGCCCCGTAAAAAATCGCGTATTTTCCCCCGCCCTTCGCCTGCCGCACCTGAGCGAGCGTTTCCATGACGACTTTATTGCGTTCCGTGACGAGAACGGTTCCATCATCCCCTTCGAGCTGAGTAATGAACGATTCCGCCTCACTCAGGAGCGGGGCAAGAAGACGCTTCAGCTCTGTGCTGTTCCCGGATGTCACCGCACTGAGAAGACCGGACAGCATCAGGCTCATTCCCGCCTCGCTGTCAGGAAGCCCGGCGATGGAGCCTTCAGCCGAGAGGGCCATGGCTCGCGAAAAGATCTCCGAAAAATTCTGATTCCGCGCTGCCATGAGGCCGTTCAAGCCGTCCCACTCCACATCCGCGTGAACAAAATTTTCCGCCCCGTAATCAATTCCCTCGAGCTGAAATTCGAGCCCGAGAAATGATTTCGCCATCGTTTGCAGCTGTCGAATTCCCGCCATTTCATCGGAGCCGGTCGGAAGTTCGTCTGCCGTTTCAGGAGAAAAGGCTCCTCCCACCATTTCATACAATACGGAATCGTAGGTCGCGAGGAGCTGATTCAGATTTTCAAAATACGAACCATCCGCGAGATGAACCACCGCGACGAGATCGACGATCGTATCGCCTTTCTGAAATCTCGTGATTGCAGTTTGAAGGAGATCCTTTTCGGTCCCTTCCAGAAACCTGACATAATCCGAACTCTCTTCGCCCGGTGCTGTCGCCGGGGGAACGGCGGGCGGTTCTGCGGTGGTCTGCCCGTTCACCGGGCTGAAGAAAAAGGTCAGTCCGAGGCAGGGGAGCAGAAATCTCATGATCTATGGGACGATTGAAAGGGAATTCCCGTTAGGAATCTTTTCCGACTTTCACTGCGGCGAGTTGTCCCGCCGCATTCCGCGCGAAGATTTTCCCGTTCGCGACAACCGGAACAGTCCAGACACGACCGGGAACGACATTCGTTGAAACCGTCGGCTCGAATCCGGCGGGGCTCGCCGCTCCGATCTGCAAGGCACCCATCTCACTGAGAACCACCAGTTGATCCCCCACCGCGCAGAGCGTACCATGACCGATTGAGGTGTCGGTCCACTTAGTCTCGCCGGTTTTGAAATCGAGACACTTGAGGCCGGTTCCATCCACGCTCTCATTTCCATCCACTCCGTAGAGATAGCCGTCGATGAGGACAGCTGCGTTCATCTGTGTGCGGAGATCACGATTCTGCCAGACCTTTTCCGGCTTGCCGTTGCCGTCCCACGAAAGCAGGACCGCGCCTTTGCCATAGCCACTCGAGATAAAGATCTCATTGCCGGAAACGACGGGGTCCGCAGCATTGACGCCATAGCGGGTCATCCAGCGATACTCCCAGACGACCTCCCCGGTTTCCGCTTTCACGCAGACATAAAAACGCTTGTTCGTGAAGATGAGATACTGCGTTTCACCACGCGTGACCGGAAAGGGTGAGGAGTATCCCGCTTCCTCATTCTTCGACTTCCAGATTTCGGTTCCATCGTTCTTGTTCAGCGCAATACCCGATTCGCCGGCGGTCAGGTAGACGCGGTCACCCATGACAAAGGGCGCACCGGTGAATCCCCACGTCGGCTTGGAATAGCCGAACTCGTCCTTCAGGTTGCGTTTCCAGACCACCGATCCGTCATTGGCATTCAGGCAGAACACCTCGCCCTCACGCGCCACGTGGTAGAGACGATCGCCATCGAAAGTCACCGTTCCGGTCGTTCCTCCCTGAAAATAGAGATCGCCGAGCGGCTGCGGATAACTGAACTGCCACAGCTCGGCGCCGGTCTTTTCGTCGAGGCAAAAAATCTTGTCCGTGTCACCGCCGAAATGCCCCGTGATGACCAGCTTTCCGTTGCTGATCACCGGCGCACTGTACCCGAGGCCGACCTCAGCCTTCCAGACGGTGCTCACCTCACCTTCGCTCGCGATGGATTCCGCTTTCGCAATTCCGTTTCTCTCGAGCCCCCGGAAGACCGGCCAGTCATCGGCGAAACTATGATGGAGAATCATCGTGGCGAGAGAAGCCATGAGTGTCGTATTGACGCGGGGGATCCTGGGCGACAGCATGCACATATGAAAAATGTCAGTCAGATCGCGCTCTTGGCAACCGTGTTCTTGTCGATGCCTCTGATCGGGACTGCGGAAATCGAGACGAAGATTTGGGGAACCATGCCCGACGGTCAGGAGGTAGAGCTTTTCACCCTGACCAACGATCAGGGAACGACAGTCCGTCTCGCGGAATATGGAGCACTCCTCGTTTCCATCGACACCCCTGACCGCGACGGCAGACCCGGACGCGTCACGCTTTCCTACAATTCACTCGACGAGGCCCTCGCCGTTGGCGTCTTCGGTTCGGTGATCGGTCGCTTTGCCAACCGCATCGATGGAGGGGGGTTCGAGATCGATGGAACGCGATATCAACTCGAGAGCGTGAACCCCAAAACCGGAGTGCACATCCATGGCGGGAAAACCGGCTTTCATCGTCAGCTTTGGAAGGGCCGACGCATCGAAGACTCACGCGGACCTGCGATTGCTTTCACGCTGGAGAGCCCGGACGGCCAGGAAGGTTATCCCGGCACCGTTCGAGCCACCGTGATCTACTGCCTCACTCCCGGAAACACGCTTCTGATCGATTACGAGGCGACCACGGATCAGCCAACCCACGTCAACCTGACCAACCACGCCTATTTCAATCTCGCCGGCAACGGGACGATTGAAGATCACGAGTTGCAGATTCTCTCGTCGTCGATCCTCGAAATCGATGAGCGAAACATTCCGTCCGGACCACTTCTCCCGGTGACCGGCACCCCCTTCGATTTTTCGTTCCCGACAAGAATCGGTGATCAACTGCCGAAGATCGCATCCGGCGGACTGGACCACTGCTTCACCGTCGGAGAGGACGGGATTCCGAAACCGGTGGCCATCCTCAGCGATCCGAAGAGTGGCCGAATCATGACCGTGAAGAGCACCAAACCCGGAGTCCAGATTTTCACGGCCAACCACTTCAAAGGAACCCCCTTTCCGAAATGGGGCGGGATCTGTTTTGAAACACAGTATTATCCGAACGCCCCCAATGAACCGACCTTCCCTTCCAGTCTCCTGAAGCCGGGTCAGACCTATCGGCACTCCACTCACTTTCAGTTCAGCCTGTCTGAATAGCAGTCTCACCACTGGATCCCTCCGTGTTCGCGTTACTTTGATCCTGCCTTCATCGGGGCCTATCTTTGCAACCGGCTATGATTCAGCGCCCCATCCCCATCACCTTCCAGCATCGCGTCGCCTTCACGCATGGCGCGTTCGACACGAAGAACCACACGCTTCGTGATCTGGTCGCTGATGCCTGCGATCTCGGAGGCCGGTCCAAGGTGTTAGTGCTTCTCGACAGCGGCGTCGCGGAGGCGAACCCGAAGCTCGCGGAACAGATCTCTCAATACTTCGCGGTTCACGCGGATACGCTCCATCTCGTGACCGACCCGATGATCATCACGGGCGGCGAGCCTTCCAAGAACAGCTGGTCTCTCGTCGAGAAGATCTGGCAGGCGATCGAGTTTCATAAAATCTGTCGCCATTCCTACATCGTCGCGATTGGCGGGGGTGCTTTTCTGGATCTTGCCGGCTTCGGCGCGGCGACAGCCCACCGCGGGATCCGCCTCATTCGCATGCCCACAACGACGCTGAGTCAGGGCGACGGCGGCGTCGGGGTGAAGAACGGCGTGAATTATTTCGGCAAAAAGAACTGGGTCGGCACCTTTTCGGTTCCCTTTGCGATTGTGAACGATCTCGATTTCATCGCGAGCCTCCCGGAACGCGCCTGCCGCGACGGGATCATTGAAGCAATCAAAGTCTCGCTGATCCGCGACCGCGATTTCTACCGCTACCTTCAAGCGAACGGAGAAGCCCTCGGCCGGCTTGAAAAACATCCCCTCGAAACCACGATTCGCCGAAGCGCGGAAAACCACGTCGATCATATTGCGTCCAGCGGTGACCCCTTTGAGTATGGGTCCGCCCGCCCGCTCGACTTCGGTCACTGGGCCGCTCACAAGCTCGAGCAGATTTCCAATTTTGAGGTGAGCCACGGAGAAGCCGTCGCCATCGGCATGGCCCTCGACCTCCTTTACTCGGTCGAAATCGGATTGCTCGACAAAGCGGTCGCCGGGGAAATTCTCGCCCTCATCACCACGGTCGGTTTCAATCTCTGGTCTGACTTTCTCGATGCCGGGGAACGCGGACGCCCCGTCGTTCTCGCCGGCCTTGAGGAGTTCCGCGAACATCTTGGCGGGGAACTCACCATCACGCTCATCCCCGGAATCGGCGAGAAGCTCGAGGTCCACGAAATGGATGAAGACGCGATTCTGCGCGCGCTCAACTCGTTGCGCTCACGCTATTCCTCTGCGTCCTCGAGGCTGATCGGGAAAAAGTGAGAGCGCGCGTCACCTCTGGATTCTCTCCCCGTCGCCGGTTGAAATTCTCACATTGCAAAGAAGGGAAAATCGGCGACTCATAACGCTGCCGTTTCGGCGCTTTCCATGCATTCAGTTTCACCGGAGATCCCCGCTCCGGCGCACCCTTCCGATTCAGTCTCAACGCCGCGCCTCCGCATCGCAGGAGAGCGCGATCTGGATCTTTTGCTCCGACTCGAAGAGCAATGCTTTGAAGAGGCGCGACGGGATTCCAGAGCCACGATCCGGAGAGCCCTTCGGCATGAGAGTGATGAGGTTTGGGTAGTCGATGCCGACGAGGGATTGATTCAAGGATCACTCGTTCTACGTCACCTTCGCAAGGGCCTGCGGCTCTATTCGCTGGCCGTTCACCCCGAGACCCGGGGATACGGACTCGGGAATTTTCTTCTGGACAAGGCGATTGCACGGGGCAC
>JARGOP010000018.1:54975-61660 GCA_029233965.1 Verrucomicrobiales bacterium
CTTGAAAAAGCTCACGGAAAGCTCGGGGCACAGATCTATCGTTTCTTTCCCGCACCGCTGATTCGAGCGGAGTTTCATCGCCGCGAAACCTGGAAGCTGAGTTCCGTGACTCCTCTTTCTCTGGATCAGGTTCCCGAAAAACATCAGAACCGCATCTCGGAGTTTGCAGTTCACTACTTTGGCAAACGCCACACCACGAAAATTCCGAAGCAGCGCTTCCTGTATGACATGGCCATCCTCGTGAATCCGGACGAGCCCCGCCCGCCGTCGAACGAGAAGGCCCTGCGATACTTCGCCGAGGCCGCCCGGGAAGTCGGGTTCTATGTCGAAACCATCACCTGCGACGAGGCCCACCGGATCAGTGAGTTCGATGCCCTCTTTATCCGTGAAACGACCGCGGTGGACCACCCCACCTATCAGCTTGCCCGGCTCGCCCACTCAGAGGGGCTTGTCGTGATCGATGACCCCTGGTCGATTCTCCGGTGCGCCAACAAAGTCTACCTCGCCGAAGTTCTCGCCAAAGCTAAGCTCCCGGCGCCGAAAACCTTCATTTTCACCAAGGCCGATTTGGAGCGGGATTTACCAGATCACTTCAGTTTCCCGGTCGTGCTGAAACTGCCGGACGCAGCCTTTTCAAAAGGAGTGAAGAAGGTGGAAAACGCAGATCAACTTCGTCTCGGGCTCGAAGCGATGCTGAAAGAGTCGGATCTCATCCTCGGTCAGGAATATGCTCCCAGCGACTATGACTGGCGCATCGGTGTGCTCGACCACCAGCCTCTCTTCGCCTGCAAATACTACATGGCGGACGGGCACTGGCAGATCTACAACTGGGACGCTGACGACCCGAAACGGCGCGAGGGAAAAAGTGAAGCATTGCACGTTGAATTCGTCCCTGAAGAAGTCATCTCACTGGCGCTGCGGGCGACACGACTGATCGGAGACGGATTCTACGGCGTTGATATCAAACAATTCGGAAATCGGCTCCTCGTGATCGAGGTGAACGACAATCCGAGCGTCGACGCCGGCGTCGAAGACGCCGCCCTCGGACGGGAGTTGTATCGGCGAGTCGCCCGGTCCTTTCGCAGGCGAATTCAACAGGCGCGCGGATAGCCGGTCCCGAATGGCGCTTCCTCAAGCGGAATTCAAGGTGAATCCGAATTGGTCCGGGTTGTAGACAACGCAGCTGCCATCGCCCGGACTACAAAAAACCGATGGCTTTCACCATCGGCTTTCTCGAATACAGGGTAGAGAGAAACCGAATCAGGGAATCCGAAGCACCTGACCGGGATGGATCGTGTCGCTTTCGAGAGCGTTCGCGCTCTTGATTGCCGCGACAGAAGTGCCGTGCTTCAAGCTGATACGGTAAAGGTTTTCTCCACTCGCGACGGTATGCGAACCGCCGGTCGAGTCCGGCTGCGTGTAGGCATTCGGTGCGCTGTAGCTGGGAGTCGCCGACGCGCTGTAAGTCGGTACGGACGGCACGCTGGGAAGATTCACGCTTGGTGCTGCCGGGGCGCTTGGCACGGGCGGAGTGTAGGTCGCGTCGCTGTAACTCGGGTAGCTCGCGGAAGAAGCGGTGCTCGAGTAATCCGTCGTGCTGCTCCCGGCACTGCTCGGGCCGTAGTACGGATTATTCTGATAAGGGTTTGTCGACGCAGTCTTGGTGCTCTTGCAGGACATGGTAAGCAGAGCGATTCCAATCGGTAAAAGGTAGTGATATTTCATTTCCAGAGGGCAGGTAGGTTTAACTAAGTTCCTCAAAATATTAAGATTCCTTAACTAAAACGCAAGCTTATTTAAAAAAATATCCAAAATCTTTTAGAAAAACCGGGGTTTGAGCCGGTTTTTTTATGCTTTGCTCCGGGGAAAACCGGTTTCTTTCATTTCATCTTGCGTCCCCTCTTGGAGGTGATAATGCTGCGAAATCCAAGTTTATGAGCATCACCCGCGCCCTTATTTCGGTGTCCGACAAAACCGGTCTTGAATCACTCGCTCAAGGTCTTCATGACCATGAAATCGAGATTCTCTCGACCGGCGGCACCGCCAAATTTATTGCTGATCTCGGGATACCGGTGATCGAAGTCGCGGATTTCACCGGATTCCCCGAAATGCTCGACGGTCGGGTCAAGACTCTGCACCCCAAAGTTCACGGAGGCCTTCTCTTTCGCCGGGACCTGAAGGAACACGTCAAACAGGCCGAGGAAAACGACATCCTCCCTATCGACCTCGTTGTCGTGAATCTTTATCCTTTCGAAGAAACCGTGGCCAAAGAGGGAGTCACCCGTGCGGAAGCAATCGAGCAAATTGACATCGGCGGCCCCGGCATGCTGCGCTCTGCCGCAAAGAATCATGATTCCGTGACTGTTGTCGTTGACCCGGACGACTATGAAATCGTCCTCAATGACCTCGAAGAACACGAGGGCAACACGACTCTGAAGACGCGGGAACGTCTTGCGATCAAAGTTTTCCAGCGCACTGCGGCCTACGACGCGGCGATCGCCTCTCACCTGAACAATCTCCAGGAGACCACCAGCTCGTTTTCAGTCAGTCTCCCGCTCTCGCAGGAGCTGCGCTACGGTGAGAATCCTCATCAGGAAGCGGCTCTTTACGGCAACTTCAACGACTACTTCAAGCAGCTTCAGGGCAAGGGTCTCAGCTACACCAACGTGATCGACATCGGAGCAGCTTCCGAACTCATTCTCGAGTTCCGCCGCCCCGCCGTTGCTATCCTCAAGCATACGAACCCCTGCGGCGTTGGTGCCGACGAAAATGATCTTCGCCTCGCGTGGGAAAAGGCTTTCGAAACCGACCGCCAGGCTCCCTTCGGTGGCGTCATCGTTTGCAACCGCCCGCTCGGGATCGGACTGGCACGGGTGATCTCCGAAATTTTCACGGATGTCATCATTGCTCCGGAATTCGAGACCGATGCCCGGGCGCTGCTCAAGAAGAAGAAAAATCTTCGCCTCATCCAAATGCACGAAACGTTCCGCGAGACCCTCGATGATCCGATCATTCAGTCCGCTCCGGGCGGACTTCTCGTCATGGATCACGATTCGAAAGCTCTGGGACTTGAGAACATCGAGGAAAAGGTCGTCACGAAACGTCCCCCGACAGCGGAGGAGATCGAAGCGATGCGATTCGGATGGCGCATCGTGAAGCATGTGAAGTCCAATGCGATTGTCTTCACCTCAAGCGACCGGACCCTCGGCATCGGTGCCGGCCAGATGTCCCGCGTTGATTCCTGTCGTCTTGCGACCTGGAAAGCCGAGCAGGCCGGTCTCAGTCTGAAAGGTTCTGTCGTAGCCAGCGATGCCATGTTCCCCTTTCCCGACGGTCTCGTGAACGCTCTCGAAGTCGGCGCCACCGCGGCAATACAGCCGGGCGGTTCCATTCGTGACGAGGAAGTCATCAAAGCTGCCGATGAACACGATGCCGCGATGGTCTTCACCGGCCACCGCCACTTTCTTCACTGATACGGGGAAAGGAATTTTCCTGAGGAGCGTCGTAACCTGCGCGGGATCCTTATGAAAAGACTTCTTCCCCTCCTCCTCGCCCCGTTTCTGTTTTCCGCCTGCAGCGAATCCGGAGCCTACGGCGAGGATCGGCCTGCGCTGAAAAAAGTCCTCACGCCTCTGCCGTATAAGGTCGCAGTCGGGAACGGCACTGAAGCCCCACTCAAAAATGAATACCGGGACAACGAGGAACTGTGGATCTATCGCGATATTATCTCCGGCGAACCGCTTCCCCCCCCGACAAATACCAAGTCCGGAACCGTCTGGCCGAGTTTTACGAAGCCGGTGAACGAGTCCGAAATCGTCGAAATCGTCGAAATCGTCGATCCAAAATTCGGATGGGTTCGCACCGACGTCCGCTCGAAAACGGGAGACACGCATCTCGGCCATGCCTTCGATGACGGCCCTGAGCCCACCGGATTGCGCTACTGCCTCAACTCCGCCTCGCTGCGTTTCGTTCCCGTCGGCGAGTTCGCGAACGAAGGCCTCACCGAATACCTGCCTCTCTTCCGGAACGAACCGGTTCGGTGAGAGTTCCTTTGCTGCTGGCAAAGTGAAGGCTCCTGCGCGAGTTTCCGTGCATGAGTATCCAGTGGCAGATTCTTGGCCAGCCCGGCTCAGACAATGCGGTGTTCCTCACCGTCGACTCCGGCCAGGCCGTCGATCATTTTCTCTTCGACTGCGGAGAGGGATGCCTCACCTCGTTGCGTCCCTCGCAAATCCAGGCGATCACTCACCTCGCCTTCTCGCATTTTCACATGGATCATGTGTCCGGTTTCGACACCTTTTTCCGGCACAATTACAACCGTCCCGACACTCCGGTGAATGTCTGGGGCCCCACCGGTGCAATCGGACTGATGCACCATCGCTTTCAGTCCTTCTCCTGGAATTTGCACCGCGATCAACCGGGGGAATGGATCGTCCGGGAAACCGAAGGGACGACGGTGGAAGGCGCAAGGCTTCTCACCCGGGAGGCCTTTGCAACCGCCCACTCCCTTCCTTCGGTTCCGATGACGGGGCGCGCTCTTGTCACGGCGCCACGGTTCACCCTGGAAGCGTTTCTTCTCCCGCACGGCTCCATTCCCTCAGTCGCTTTCCGCGTCATCGAAGCAGAACGGAGAAACATTTCTCCCGAGGCCCTGCAATACTCAAGCCACAAGCCCGGCCCATGGCTCCAGGCTCTCACGGAAGAAAGCATCTCAGACGAGGAGAGGATCAGCGTCGACGGGACGGATCACTCGATCGCGGATCTTCGCGCCGAATTTGTCATCACCTCTCCGGGAGAATCGCTCGCCTACCTCACCGACTTCCGCGTCGAGCCGGAAAGCGAAACCCGGGAAGCGCTCTGCGAATGGCTCAAGGGGACGAATACCGTCATCAGCGAGTGCCAATATCATCACCGGGATCGGGCACTTGCGATCCGGAACGGCCACATGACCTCCCGCGAAGTCGGTCAACTCGCGAGCGATGCGCAAGTCGGAAGTCTCGTCCTTCAGCATCTTTCCCGTCGCTACTCACCGACGGACTGGGCGGCCATGCTCAGGGAAACAAAACTCAGCTTTCCCCGGGCCGCCTTTCCGCCGGATTGGCAGAGTTCAATACCAGAGTCGTGACTCAGTGGACTGGGTCAATGACTTGGAAAGGTGGAGAGCTGCAAAAATTTTGAAATCCACCATGAGCCCTTCGCTCTGGCGATCCCGGCACCATTTCGTCACATCAGACTGATGAACGTAGTGAACGCGAATTTCCTCGTTCCCCACGCCTCCTCCGTCCGTCATTTTCGTGAGTCCCGTCGCGTAAAACATGGTCACGAACTCGTCGGTCATTCCCGCTGAGGAAACCCCTTCGGAGAGCATCGTCCAGTTCTTTCCGACGTAGCCGGTCTCCTCTTTGAGTTCGCGTTTCGCCGCGGTGAGGAGCGGCTCGTCCTCCTGCAGAGGAATATCGCCGGCCAGACCCGCAGGCAGCTCGATCACACGGCGTCCAACCGGAGGTCGAAACTGCTCTACAAGGATGACTCGCTTGTCGTCCGTCACCGCCAGAATCGCGACGCAACCTTTCGCATTGGTCCGCGTCACGTATTCCCAACCTGCCTCCGTTTCGCGGTAGGTGAGGAAACGCCCCTCGTGAATGGTGCTGTCGTTCCCGTTTGGAGTCATCAACCCGTGGTTACGAACGCAGGCTCCGAAAACGCGAGGCAGTTTTCAACTTCCCGACGATTAAATCGTCGCATCGAGGACCAGTTTATCGTCTTCGAAGCGGACATTATGCATCTGCTGCATCACCTGGTATTCGTCCGCACAAGTCGTCCGAAGGCGTTTGAAGAGATCCATGACCGGCTTGATGATGCGCTTCTCAGTCTCGAGTTTTCCGAGCGACCAGCCCGCCGGCGTGTAGACCAGCTTCCCGCGAAAGTTTTCCACTTTCACCTTGCTGCTCATCGTCACCGGAAAACCGAACAATTCCCTTTCTATGAAGATTTCCGCCGTCTGAGGCGCGATGTCCACGTAGACGCCTTTGAACTCGACAATCGAGCCCATCAGCCCGCCCTGCTCAGCCTGGAGGCGCTGGTTGAGATAGGTGTTCAACTCCGTCTCAGAAATCGAGAGCTCTCTGCCGCGATTGATCATGAGACGCTGTGCCTCATCAAGGAGATTTCGGGGCACCCCTTCCGTTTCCAGTTTCGCCGGGAATCCGCTGATGTGACTCATGTCTTTCGGCATCATCATCATCGCAATGATCGCAATGAGGCCAAGAATAGCCATCGAGAGAAAGACCGTCATGAGCGAGAATCCTTCCCCGTAAGTCTTCTTCGGCGGGGTGTAGCGACCACTGGTGCGTGGAGTCACGGTTTTACGCTGCGGCCCGCGCCGCACGACTTTTTTCTTCGCGCCACGGGTCCTACGCGCCGGCGCCGCCGGCGCGGGCTCAGGCCGGGGGGTGGCAGGAGGGTCATCATAGACTCCGGGGCTCTGAGAGATGGCAGGAGGAGGTGGTGGTGCCGCAGCTCCCTGATTCGGATCGACATAAGCCTGATTCGGGTCAATGTAGCCCGCGTTCGGGTCAACATACTCTGTCTCTCCCGGATCCACATAGGGTTGCGAGGGCTCTTCGTAAGCCTGATTCGGGTCCACATAAGCCTGATTCGGGTCTACATAAGCCTGATTCGGGTC
>JARGOP010000018.1:61760-72008 GCA_029233965.1 Verrucomicrobiales bacterium
ACATAAGCCTGATTCGGGTCTACATAAGCCTGATTCGGGTCCACGTAAGCCTGATTCGGTTCCACGTAGGCCTGATTCGGATCCACATAAGCCTGATTCGGATCCACGTAAGCCTGATTCGGTTCCACGTAGCCCGCGTTCGGATCGACATACTCCATCTCTCCCGGGTCTACATAGGGTTGAGTCGGCTCTTCGTAAGCAGGCTCAGCCGGAGGCGGGGTCATTTTCTTAGGCTCTACCGGAGCCGACTCCGGAGGAGGCGACGAGCCGTCTTTACGGGGTGAAGTGGGCTTTCGGCGGTGAGGCTTCATAAAACTGCTGGCTCAGGTTGAGGTTCCGCTGCCGGAACCGGAGGAAGATTTAGTCGAGGATGAGGACGTCGTACTCGCAGCCGGTTTGTCGGCTTTTTTCTCCTTCTTACTGGAAGAGGAATCACTCTTAGAAGTGTCCGCTTTCTCAGCTTTCTTGTATGAGTCGCTCCGGTAATCGGTTTCATAGAACCCCGATCCCTTGAAAATAATGCCGGCCCCTGTTCCAAGAAGCCGTTTCACCTCTCCATCGCACTCTTCAAGCGGGCAATCAGTGAGTCGATCATCCTTCATGGACTGAAAAAACTCAAACGCGTGGCCACACTTTTTGCAAACGTAATCGTAGGTAGGCATAGTAGTCGGAAAATATCCTTTCCCATTATGGTTGAGGACACGAGCGGTTCAATTTGATTTTTTCTCCATTAGCATCTTTCGGATCCTGCCCATTCCAGCCCATGTTCCCTTCCAAAGACGAAACTGAAATCACTCCGGTCGAGCTTCAAACCCTGCTCACGGGGGATTCCGCTCCCTCATTTCACCTCATTGACTGCCGCGAGGAGGACGAGTTCGCAATCTGTAGAATCGAAGGTGCCACTCTCATTCCTCTTTCCAGATTCGCCGAAGCGGGACCTGAATTTCTCAAAGGCACCGAACGTCCCGCCGTCGTTTACTGTCACCACGGCATGCGCTCGATGAATGCGACGATGTATCTGCGCGATAAAGGGTTCCCGGAAGTCTGGAGTCTCGCCGGGGGAATCGAGCTCTGGTCGACCCAAATCGATCCCGATGTGCCCCGCTACTGAGTCAACTCCCCCGCGACTTCTCTGATCGCAGCGGACAGATCACTCCAGTCCTCTCCGGTAGTTTCCCACCCCCCGGAAACTCGCATCACTCGACCCATCTCGTCAAAATCGAGCCCCATCGCAGCCATGACGCGGGACGGATTCCCCCTTCCGGCACTGCAGGCCGAGCCTGTCGAAACGGAAAATCCACGCTGACTGAGGCGGATGAGCCACTTCAAATTCTTCGTGTGGGGCAGCACAAACATCGAGGTATTCCAGAGACGGGGGCCGTCTGCCCCAATCAGCTTCATTCCGATCGCGGTCATCTCACGCTCAAAGGCGTCTCGCCCAACGGCGTTCGCAGCGGCGACTTCCTCGAGGTCCGAATCACTTCGCTCCGTCAGGGCCGCCACCATCGCGATGACGGCCGGTAGATTTTCCGTTCCGGCACGACGCCCGCCCTCCTGAGGGCCGCCAATAAGACCATGAAAAGCGTCGGCTTCTTCCGGGATCACGAGAAACCCGACCCCTTTGCCTCCGCCGAATTTGTGACCGCTCCCGGTCAAAAAATCGCATTCACCGAGTTCTCCGGAGGGAAGCTTGCCAATCCACTGGGCCGCATCGCTGTGGAACGGAACCGCGTGATCCCGGCAGAGCTCCGCCAGTTCCTTCCAAGGCTGGAGCGTGCCGGTCTCGTTGTTCGCCGCCATCACCGAAACGGCCGCAACCCCTCCTGCCCTCAATTGCACCTCTACCTCCGCTAAATCGATCCCCCCGCTCACCGGGTCCACGCCGATTGCATGACACCGCTCTTCCCCGAACCAGGCCTGCGAAGGAGCCTCGACGCAAGGATGCTCAACTGCCGAAACCAGAAGTCTGCCTCTACGGCTCTCCGCCAAATACCGGATGATGGCATTATTCGCCTCCGTGGCCCCTGAGGTGAAAATGACGCGCTCCGGTTCGTCGATTCCCAAATGGTCCGCAACCTCCTCGCGACACCGCTCCAACTCCTGCTTCGCCATTCCCGCTTCACGATAAAGACTCGACGGATTCTGCCAGAACCGCCCGTTCGCTTCGATCCAGGCCTCACGGGCCACCGAAGACATCGGGGTCGTCGCGTTGCAATCAAAATAGCGGGAGAAATCAGGCATGATCGGCAGTTCAAAGCACAGGACTGGCAAGACGGGCCAACTTCACCCCGAGACGAAAATAGACAGTCCGGTTCAGGTAATCGGTACCGCCCACTTCACGGGAATTTGCCCAATCCATCTCAAACATCGATTCCACCGACTTCGCGAAGTCGGAGTTCAGCACGACCGCCGAAACTTCGAAATTCAACCTCATGGAACGATTGTCGAGATTCGCCGTCCCGACCGAAGAAAACGACTCGTCGACAAGAATCACCTTGGAATGGAGAAAGCCCGGCTCATAGCGGAAAATGCGAACTCCCGCCGCTTCCATGTCAGCAAGGTAGGAGAAGGTCGCGAGCCACGGAATAACCTTGTCCGGCTTGTCCGGAATCAGGACCCTGACATCTACCCCTCGCAGTGCCGCCATCTGCAGCGCGGAGCGAATCGACTCGTCCGTGACGAAATACGGGGTCGCGATCCAGATCCGGCGCTTTGCGCGGGTGATCGCATTGAGAAAGAAAATGGTGCCCCCTTCAATCGTTTCGATCGGACCGGTCGGCAGGGTCAGCACCTCCGACTCCCCCGCTCCGCAGCCCGAGCCGTCCGCCGCCGTGACCTGATCCCATCGCAAATCGGGAATCGCTCTCGCCGCCCAGTAGTAGTCACCGAGGAAGACCATTTGCAGGCTCAAGACCGATGGCCCGACCAGCTGAACGTGCGTGTCGCGCCAGGCCCCGAAACGCTCCGTCTCTTCGCGATATTCATCGCCGATATTGTGGCCCCCGACAAAACCAACACGGCCATCGACCACGACAATCTTCCGGTGATTCCTGAAATTGATCTGAAATCGATTGCTCGGCCCCTGAGTCGAGTGAAAGGCATGAACATTCACTCCGGCTTCCCGGAGAGATCTCACATATTTCCGGGGAAGGGCATGGCTCCCGATCTCGTCATAGACAAAATACACCCGAACACCTTCGCGGGCCTTCTCCTCGAGGAGTTCACGAAACCGGTTTCCCACCTTGTCGTCTTTCACGATAAAAAACTGAGCAAGAATGTATTCCCCGGCGGATTCGATCGCCGAAAAAATGGCTTCATAAGTCATCCCCCCGTTGATGAGCAAACAGACCTCATTGCCTTTCGTCCAACGGCGCTCACTCAATTCTTCAAGAACGCCTCCATAATGCTTTTGTTCCTCTGTGAGGTCGGCAAAGTGGACCGAAAGGGTCTTCTGAAGGTCGCAGAAAACCCGTTCATTCGCCTGCTGCGCTTCGCGAAGGCGATCCATGTAGCCGTTGAACTGCTGTCGCCCCAGGACCCAGTAGAGCGGCACCGCAAGAAACGGAAAAGCCAGCATCGACATGGCCCAGCCCCAGGCGCCCGCAGCGGAGCGGGCTTTCATGACGACGTTCACGATCGTCGCCACCGCCAGAATCTCCCACCCGATCAGGAGGAGCGTCCCCAGCGCAAACTTTTCTATGTCTTCTTCAAACATTCCCCGAAGTGAATGCCTTGATCTTGTCTAAGAGATTCTCGAACGGAAAGATCGGCTTTTCCTGTAAAGCGTCGCATCCAGCGGCTTCTATCTTTTCCTGATGCTGCGCCATCGTATGCGCCGTCAGCGCGATCACCGGAATCCCCGAGGTCGCTTCCGCCGCTTTGATCTGACGGGTCGCCTCGAGGCCCGCATTGGGATCCGGAGACGCATCCGGAGTCGGAGGCAGCTCAAGATCCATGAGGATCAATTCGGGGAGAATCTCCGCCGCCTTTGCCACTGCAGTGGCCCCGTCAGTCGCAATCGTGATGTCATGCCCGTGATGCTCAAGCAGGCGGGTCAGCAGACTGATGTTGTCCTCGTCGTCTTCCACTAAAAGAATTTTCGCCATAACCTACTGAATTTGAATTACTTATCACTAAACCGTTTGAGATCCTGTAAAAAACTCTCATTTTTTAACGAAAACATCGAACGAATTCTGAATTGAGGAAACAAAGATACCTGTAACGGCTGCATTTCCTTTAGGACTCCTCCTTGAGTTGAAGTGGTTGTTACAGTCACAAAACAAGCGGTTCCTTGTGGGGTCCATCACTTCGATGGGCCCCGCATTGCGTTCAGGGAAAACTCTTTGCCCCCACCTTCCACCAACTCAGCTCTCCCCCGGAAGCCAGGCGCACAAAAACCGACCTTTGCCGCCACGTATGAAAAAACGGCTGCCCGTGAGAGCGGCCGTTCCATCTCAAGATGCGAAATGATCAGAGGAGGAAGATCACTTCGGCATGATAACCGTACCAGTGACATGAATGACACCCTTGGAAGCTTCGATCAGGTCGGTCTTCACGACATTGGCTCCCTCAATGTTGCCCCTGCCTTCGGTCGTGATCGTTGCCTTCGCACCGTTCACGGCGGCGACTTCACCGGCCGCCACGTCGGCAGCCATAACTTTCGCGCCCACCATCTGGTAGATCGGCACCGCTTCCATTCACCACACCTCAGGAAAATTCCTTCCCTGAAAACGCACTGGCCCGTCTGCGGCGAAAGCCGTAGACTCCTTCCATGCAGCACAACTCAATCCGGTATCGCCCAACGGCAGGAATGCCTTCACGGCGTGCGATCTCATTTCGACCTGCCCCTGTTCAGTCAGTGACCCAACAGGGTTGGATCATGCTCGCGACCCTGTTGGCTGCGGCGAGCCTTCAGGCCGGGCCCTTCGAAGACCCTGCTCCTCCTGCGGTAAACGAAGCGCCCGCCGCTGAAGATGCTGTTGCCGAACCTTTCGATCGGCTCACCGAAATTTCCCCGCCCGTGCCCCGCCATCCCGAAGCCATCAATGCCGACTGGCCTCGCTTTCTCGGCCCGACTGACAACTGCCACTCTCCGGAAACCCATCTCCTCTCGTCATTCCCCGAAGGCGGCCCTGCCAAGGTGTGGGAACTGCAAAAAGGAACCGGCTACACTTCGCCCGTCATCGTCGATGGTCGGCTTATCTTCTTTGATCGGATCGACGACGAGGAAACGATCGACTGTCTCGACCCGGAAACGGGACGGCGCTATTGGAGCTACGCTTACCCGGTCGAGTACTCTGATCGCTACGGGTTTCAAAACGGCCCCCGCGCCAGTGCCATCATTGACAGCGGCAAAGTCTACACTCTCGGGGTCACGAGCACCCTCACCTGCCTCGACCTCGCGACCGGCGCCCTCCTCTGGCAACGCGACCTCATGAGCGAATTTGATCGGGCGAGTTTCTTCTTCGGTCACGGCACCTGTCCCCTTATTCACGACGGCAAACTCATCGTTCCTCTGGGGACCAATGGAGAAGACAAGGGCCTCAGCGTGATTGCCTTTGATCAGAATACCGGAAAAACCGTCTGGGTCACGGAACATGAATGGAACGCCAGCTATGCCTCCCCCATCATTGCCGGACTTCAGGGCGAGCCTCGACTCCTCGTCTTTCAGGGCGGTGAAAGTGATCCTGCCTTTGGCGGACTCCTCGCGATCAACCCGAACACCGGCGAGCTCCTTGACGCCTTCCCCTGGCGTCCTGACAAATACGAAAGCGTGAACAGCTCCACCCCCGTCGCGGTGGGAAATGATCAGGTTTTTCTCACCGCTTCCTATCAACACGGCGGTGTTCTCCTGAAGCTCAATGAGTCCTTGAAATGGGAAACCGTGTGGGAGGCACCGGAGTTCGGCATGCACTGGATGACGCCCCTTCTCCTTGAGGGGCACCTCTACGGCTTCCGGGGACGCAACGAACCCGACGCCTGGCTCGCCAGTTATGATGTCGCGACCGGTAAGGAAAACTGGCGGGAAGACGAACAATGGTCCATCCCTCTTGAAAGCGGCCGCGAATACCGCATGAAGTACCTGCGCGGCAGCCTCCTCCATGCCGATGGGAAATCCTACGCGCTCGGTGAACTCGGCAGCCTTGGTATTTTAAATCTCAGCCCGGACGGCGTCGAGACCCTGGAACGGGCGCAGCTTTTCCTGGCCCGCTCAACCTGGTCGCTCCCGGTTTTACACCGGGGACTCCTCTATGTCTCGCAGCACGAAGCCGACGTCGATGGCAACGGCCCTCGCTTGATCTGCTACGATCTCAGGGCCGGAGCCGAGTGACTCACCAGGAGTCCGTCCGGAACGGGCTCGCGGGAAGTCCCTCCCTGTTTCCGAAGTTCACCACTTCCGGATTGGCTTTCCAGGCATAGCGCACCGCGCGAGGTTCAGTGATCGACTCAGCAGTGACGACGAGCTCATCGCCTTTGATCGAAACCACAGCGGGAACAAACTTCCCATCGGCCCCGGCAATCTCGAACTCGGCGAGGGGCTTCTCATTCAAAGAGGCAAGACCTCCACCCACTTCCGTGAAGCTCACGATGGCCTGACTGCCTTCGATCCGCAGTGAGTCGTAAACCGGACCTGAGTAGACGATATTTTCCCTGTAGGTGTTCGCTCGCGCGAACTGAGCGAGGCGCTCACCGACAGGGGTTTTGTTGGCCGGATGAATGTCGTCGGGATCTCCTGTGTCAATCGTGACGACCATACCGGTGTTGGTTCCCTCCTGCCAGAACTTCAGCATCTGCTCACGAATGAGCGGCCACCCCTCCGGATCTCCGCCCGCAAAATTAGGAAGCTGCACGAGGTAAAACGGAAAATCGGTTCGCTCCAGGGCACCACGGGACGCTGCCGCCCAGTCCGTCCGCCAGTCTTCGACCAGCGCCGACATGAGATCATTGTATCCGGTATTAAACGGCACTCTCGAATTGGCCTCGCCCTGATACCAGATCACTCCGCGAATCGCAAAAGGCTGAAGCGGGGCAATCATCGCATTGTAATGCCCTGCGGGCCGCTTCACGTGATCAGGACCGAGCGGCTCCCTCGGGGCCCGAACCGCGAAGGCTTCCCCTTTGCCTTTCGCCGCCGCGGCATCAGCTCTCCACTTCTCCAACTGGGTTTTGTAGCGCTCCATCGCGGCAGGATGGTTCTTCAGCGTCGCCGCCCAGTAAGTCCTGACCGTTTCAGCAGCGGGATCACTTTCGAGGGTCTCGGAGTTGATCCACGAAAAGGCATTGGTGCCTCCATTGGCGGACTGGATCATGCCAACCGCGACGTTGCGATCTTGTGCCAATTTTGCCGCGAAGTAAAAGGCGGTCGCGGAAAAATTGGAGACGTTCGCCTCGGTTGGAAGCACCCAGGTGGCATTCACGGTCGAAGTCCGGACATCACTGCCGTCGACCGGAACCTTGAAAAGTCGCAAACCCGGGTAACCGCCCGCAGCGGCTTTTTTCGCGACCGCCTCCCCATCAAGGCTGGCTCTCACCGGCCACGCCATGTTCGATTGCCCGGAACCAACCCAGACCTCCCCGACGAGAATTTCCTGCAGCTGAATCTCTGCGTCACCTGCCTGAATCGTCATGACACGGGGCTCCATGCTCCCCGCGAGCGGATCGAGAACGATGATCCATTGTCCGTTCTCATCCGCTTTCGCTTCACCGCTGCGCTCACCAAAAGTGACCGAAACAGTCTCTCCCGGCTCTGACTCTCCCCACACCGGAATTGGTTTATCCTGCTGCAGCACGGCGTAGTCCGAGAAAAGAGGATTCACCGTCAAGGCAAACAGCGGAAGCTGGCTGAGACCAAAGGCCAAAGCGGGAAAAAGGAGATAGCGAAGGGAACGGGATTTCATTTTTTATAAGGTTTCGGCCAAAAATTATTCTTGAAGCGTCACGAAGTGGGGGGCTCCCCCCACGATTCTGCTTGAAAGTCAGCCCTCCTCATAGAAAATCCATCCACTATGAGCAACGAATTTTTTCCCGACATCCCGACCATTTCCTTCGAGGGTCCCGACTCCAGGAACCCGCTGGCATTCAAACACTACAATGCAGGCGAAATGGTGGGCGGAAAGTCCATGAAAGAGCACCTTCGTTTCGCCTGTGCCTACTGGCACACGATGCGGAACGGTCTCGGCGATCCCTTCGGCGTCGGCACCGCGATTCGGCCCTGGGATGACGGCACGGATTCGGTGGAAAACGCTCAGAAGCGAGTCTGGGCAATGTTCGAGTTCATGCAGAAGTGCGGCATCGAATACTATTGCTTCCACGATCGCGACGTCGCTCCCGAACTGAACGACCTTCAGGCATCCAACGACGCACTCGATGCGGTCGCGGATGAGCTGGAAAAAGCGCAGAATCAGACCGGCATCAAGCTGCTCTGGGGAACCGCCTGCCTCTTCGCTCACGAGCGTTACAATCAGGGTGGTGGCACCTCGCCCTACGCGGATGTTTTTGCCTACGGTGCCGCTCAGATCAAGAAAGCCCTCGAAGTCACGCACCGTCTCGGGGGCGAAGGCTACGTCTTCTGGGGTGGTCGCGAAGGCTATGCGACGCTCTACAACACCGACATGAGTCGCGAGTTGAAGCACCTTGCCGCGCTTCTCCAGATGGCAGTCAATCACAAGAAAAAGATCGGTTTCACCGGAGACTTCTACATCGAACCAAAGCCCCGCGAACCCTCGACGCACCAGTACGATTCCGACTCCGCAGCCTGCTTGAATTTCCTCCGCGAGCACAACCTCCTCGGCGAACTGAAACTCAACATCGAGACGAACCATGCCACCCTCGCCGGTCACACCATGATGCATGAGCTCGAAGTCGCAATGGCCGCCGACGCCCTTGGCTCGATTGATGCCAACACCGGCGACGAACTTATCGGATGGGACACTGACCAGTTTCCGACGGACATTTACCTCACCACGCAGATCATGCTCTGCGTCCTTCGCATGGGAGGCTTCACCAAAGGCGGCCTCAACTTCGACGCGAAGTGCCGTCGCGAGAGCTTCGAGCCGGTCGATCTCTTCCATGCGCATGTCGGCGGAATGGATGCCTTCGCCCGCGGCCTCAAGATCGCCCATGCCATCATCGAGGATGGTCGTCTCGATGAGTTCAAAAAGCAGCGTTACAGCTCTTTCGACTCCGGAATCGGTGCGAAGATCGAAGCCGGCGAGGTCGGACTCGAAGAGCTTTCGGAATACACGCTTCAAAATGGTGAGCCGCAGACTCAGAGCGGTCGCCAGGAAATGCTCGAGAATCTTATTAACGATTTCATCTAATCGCTGAAATCAGCGTCGCGAGACTCAATTAGTTTCCCCAATACACCTCAAACGGCGGCCCGAAAGGCCGCCGTTTTTTGTTCCTGTCCCCCACCGGAATTCGAGCTATGATGCTGACATGCTCAGCTTTCGCCTTTTCGGTTTCCCCGTCCGCGTCCAGTGGATCTTTTGGGTCCTCTGTCTCATCCTCGGGATGAATTACCTCCAGTCCGGCGGCCCGGACGGCGTCATCAAAGCGCTCATTGTTGCCGCGATTGTCTTTGGATCCATTCTCTGGCACGAACTCGGTCACGCCTGGGCGCGAAAGAAGTCGGGCGCCCCTTACTCTGAAATCATGCTGCACGGATTCGGCGGGGTTTGCAGCGGACCGGGAAGCTTCACCCGCGGGCAATCGATTTTCATCGCTGCGGCCGGACCTGCCTCGAGTCTTGCCCTCGGCTTCATTACCTTCCTCGCAGTGATCGCGGCGGGCGACGCCGCCCCCTGGATGCAGTTTTTCGCCGGTTGGATGCTCTGGGTCAACATCGGTTGGGCGATTTTGAATCTTCTCCCGATCTTTCCTCTCGATGGCGGTCAAATCTTCGCCGGCATTGCCGGGCCCAGGAATTTGAAGCTGGTGCTGTGGGTCGGCCTCATTCTTTCGGCGACCCTCGCTGTCGCCGGACTGCTGGTAACCAAACAATTCTTCATGGCCATTCTCTTTGGCATGCTCGCCTTCGGCAACTGGCAGCGACTGCAGGGCAAACAGAGTTCGTTTCTTTGAGGAACCGGGAAGGTCGCTTCCCCTTTCACCTCACCACATCCTGCTGCAAATCGCGCAGGACCCGCAGCTCGCCCCATTGGGCTCCCCGCATTCTCCGTGCTCCCGTCTCCCGCTTCGGACCATAGCGACTTCCCCCGGAACGCTCACGGTCCCGCGCAAAGACCT
>JARGOP010000151.1 GCA_029233965.1 Verrucomicrobiales bacterium
CCGGTTAAGACACTTTTTCGAGTTTTTCGGAAAGTCGAATGGTTCGGAATTGCGAGGAGACCGCAGGCGGAGAATCAGATCTTGTTTGATGGATTGGTGTGGAACATAAAGACATTTTTTGACTGAATCCCCACGCACATCGGCAGGAAAGAAAGGCAAACGATTTTCTCCGAATAATGCCGGGATTTCCCCACAGTAGAGATTCAGTTCCAGTAGCAACTTCGCGACGAGAACGATCTCCTTCTTCCTGAGGAAAGTAGCTCCACCATCCGTGTTCGGCACTACCTGAACCCGTTCGTCCATGAGGCAGGCCAAAGGGCAGCCGGTGGATCCAGGGACCAAGGCACCCGTATTTCGGTCACTTCCGAAGCCGGGACCCGCCGAACAGGATCCTCGATGACCTGGCATGAACAACTGCCACTCCGGCTCACCCTGAAGGGGCCGTCTCGCGGAAGAAGCGCTTTCTTCGCCGCGATCCCGCACATTCTGAGTTGCCTTATCTCGATTGGCGGGAAATATACTCACAGTTGACGAGTTGCTCGTGATCAAATTCAAAACAGCCATTTAATTATGAAGGCCAGAGAATTTTTGGAGTTGGCTCCTCATATCTCGAAACGTCCGGACCTGCTGAGGCCCCTCGATCAGGATCTGCTCTTCGTTCTCGGACACATGAGAGGCTACACGAGTCTCATCAGCCTCATTCTTGGAAGCCACCCGGAAATCTGCGGGCACCTTGAGTGTCATATCAAGTATCAACAGATATTCTCACGATTCAGGCTTCAATACAGTGTTTCCAATCAGGATGGCGGGTTGGGCGGCCGTTATATCCTCGACAAATGCCTTCACAATGGGACTCGATTCCCGAAGCACTTCACCGAGCGAAACCGATGCCACTTCCTCTTTACGGTGAGGCAACCTGCTGAAAGTCTCATCAGCATCTACAAACTGAGACGACGCAAGCTTTGGGCGGAACCGATGGAGGCTGCGGCGTCTTACTATTGCGAGCGAATGGGCCGCCTGGTCGAACTGTCGCGCCAGTTTCCGGGCTCCTATTATTTCTGCGGGGAATCCATCATTGATGATTCGGAAGCCCTGCTGGCTTCCCTGACAAGGGTTCTCCAGCTGAGCACGCCTCTATCATCGCAGTACACTGTTTTCGAAGATGCCGGCAAGCGGGGCGCAGGGGACTACACGGAGAACATTCGTAGAGGAAAAATCCTGTCCTCACGGAGCGCTTCAACGGAGGAGGAAATCTCGATTCCCCCGCGGCTTCTGGCCGATGCCGAAGACGCCTACACCAGGTGTCTTGAAGCCTTCATGGAAAATCTAGTCCCCGTTCTGAAATAGCCGGAACAGCGCCGTCACCGATCGTCTTGCAGGGCATCATCGCCTGTCGTAACCTGGGTTGTAGATGGACGATATCCGGTTTTGCAAATGGTGGAGGTGAGGGGAGTTGAACCCCTGTTGTAACTTTTGTTGTAACTCGATTTCGTAGAGTCCATTTTACATGGGTTCCGACATCCTCGATCGTCTGCGACAACATGTCTTGTTGTAACTGACGTTGTGACAGTTATGCAGGTGTTTCGAGTTGAAAACAAGGTGATTTGAATCGACCTTTCTCTCTGCTCCGAAAAGGGGGAGTCAGTACCAGAATGGCCAGTCTTCGTCGAGTTCCAAAGTCTCCAAACTTCATCGCCTGCTTTACCGGAGCGGATGGGAAACGCTATCAGCGAAGCACGGGAGTCAAGGTCACGGGCAAAGTGGAAGCGAGACGGCAGGCTCAGAAAGTCGCTGACGAATTCGAAGACATCACCCGTCGAAAACGAAACGCGTAACAGGTGCAGCGAGTCTTTAAAGACCTCTATCATGAGATCACGGATACCGATCTGCCCAATGCCACAGTGAAGGACTTTGGGGATCGTTGGTTGAAGCAGAAGAAGGCGGAAGTGAAGCCGTCGACGTTCATTTTCTACGAGGGAGCCTACCTGTGAACGCCGGAGTAA
>JARGOP010000094.1:0-3397 GCA_029233965.1 Verrucomicrobiales bacterium
GCCGGATTTGGCACCCCTCGCGGTTTCGAATGAAGGGCGTCATCCCGCAAGGTGGCTCCCGTGCGGCGGCGGGATAGTGAAGTAGCAATATCATCGTCATGCCCCCATCCAGCCCACCCCCGAAGAATTCGAAAGTGAGAGGAGAGTGGGTGGTCAAACGCAAGCGGAACCCCTGGGTGCGACGCATTGCCGTGGTCACCCTGCTCCTTGCCGTCGCGGCGGGCACTCTCTACTGGAAACGCGCCGCCCTGCGTCACTACGCCAACGACTGGAGCGCGGACCGTCACCTCGCCCATGCCGAGCGTGAACTCGCCGCCGGCAATCACCGCGTCGCGCTCTCCCGGGCTCTCACCGCGATCGAACTGGATCCTCGTCGCATCGAGCCTCTGCGCGTGCTCTGTGCCTCGGCCCGGGAACTCCGCGACTCGCGGTCGCTCGTCTTTGCCACCGCCCTGGCCGGTCACCCCGAGGCGACAGACCCGGACCGGCTCGACGCCCTCTCCGTCTTCGCCGAGGTGGGCGATGAACGTCGCTTCGCGGCGGTGTTCGAGGCCCTGCCGGAGTCGTTCCAGGTATCGCCCGAGGCGCGTCTCCTGCGTCTCCGTCAACGCCTCCAACGCGGGGAGGGCGCGGGGGTGGTGGCCGCCCTCAAGATCGATCCCGAACTGCTCGAAACCTGGCCGGGTCCACGGCTCCGGCTCGAGGGACTCTGGCAGCGGGCCTATCCGGGGGACGATGCCGCGGCTGCGAACCTGGCCGCCGACCTCCTGGAGCAGGAGCTGAAACCCGATGACTGCATCGCCATCCTCGAGGGGCTCTCGCAGCTGCTGCCTTCGCGGATTCCCCCCCGGTCGGGAGCCCGGCTGCTCGAAGCCCTCGGCGAGGGCATCGGAACCGGGGAGCCCCCGACGCTGCGGGACACTCTCGCGATTGCCGCGGAGCCGGAGCGGAGCGAGGCCATCGTCGCCTCGGTCGTGGAACGACTCGATCCCGGTTCGCTCGGCATGCTCTGCCGGTGGCTCGCCCTGCTGGGGGAAATCGAAACCATTCTCGAAGTCACCGACAAGCCCACGGGATTGACCGATCCGATCGCCTGCGAGGTCCGCGCGCGCGCCCTGATCGAGACGGAGGATTACGCCGGGGCGCTCGCCCTGTTGAGCTACCCGGTCGACTCGTCCGATGCCGTCGCGATCGCCATCCTCGAGGCGGCGGCGGCACGGGGCCTGGGACACAACAGCGATGAGAACGCGGCCTGGCGGAAAGCGCAACTCGCGGCCGACTCCGACCTGACCCGCAACCGATACCTCGGGCTGGCGGAGGCAGCGAGGCGGGCGGGGCGACGCGAGGTCGCAGTCGATGCGATCGTGGCCGCCTGTCGGCATCCCGTCGGCCTGCTGCCCCCGGCGCGCGAGATCGCCTGGGTGATGGATGATCTGGTCAAGGGCGGCCGGGCCAACGATCTCCTTGCGGTGCTTGCGCGGATCCTCCCATGGGAGGGGGGCGAACCGGCGCTGATCAACAATGCGGTCTACCTGTCCCTGATCCTGGAGCGAGCGGTGGGCGGCGCAGCGGTCGAGGCGATGAAACGGATCGTCGAGGCTCATCCGGAGGAGGCGGGATTCCGGAACACCCTCGTCCTCGCGTATCTCGCGGCCGGGGATGCGGAAGCAGCGATCGGTCTCTACCCGGAGATGTCGGTTCCGGGGTCGGATGAAGAGGCCTGGAGGGACTTCAGCGAAACGAGGAAGGCCGTCTACGCTCTCGCGCTGGCAGAGAACGGTGACGACCGGCGATTTCGGCAGGTCGTCGAAACGATCGACTGGGACTCGTTCTTCGAGAAAGAAGGCCGCTTTTTCGAAAGCCGTCTGCGCCCCCACCTCGAATCGGAGCAGGATCCAGCGGATCAGGGGTAGGGCGCTTTCCCCCCTCGTTTCCGTCGTCTCTGATTGCCAGGAATTCGCTTTTTCAACCCCGGCGCTCCGTCACCGCGCATCGCCCCGGGTTGGAGGGGGTGCAATTTTGAACTCGGGGAAGACCGGTTTCACCTCGCACGAATCATCATCCCGGCGAACGAGAAGGAGTTCATCCGTCGGAAACTCGCGATCATGGGAGTCGACAGCCGATCTCTCTTCCCCGGACTTCGCAGCCTCTGCGGGCAGATTGAGTCGGAGATCTATTCACACAACGATTCCTATGCGCCATCCCGCCTTTTTAACACAAAAATGTTTGACTGCGTGCTGAAACAGCCCATACCCTTGCCCGTTTTACGAATCGTGTCCGACCCCCCTTGCACTTATGAGATCTAGAGCACCGCAAATCGTTCGAAAGTTCCTCGCTGGTCTTGCATCCATTCTCCTGCCATGCTCAATCCCCGCGGAAGACGCTTCTAGTGCTCCCGTGATCGATGATGCCTCCGCAGCGACCGAATCCTGGTTCCGCGACTACTTCTCGCCGACAGAGCAGGGAGTCCTGAGTTTTACGACCCGGACTTCCAACGAGATCGCGCAGCAGGGAGTCGATTTGACGGTGCCGCTTCGCATCGCTCCGGATCGCTCGCGCGCGCTCCTCTCTACGCTGGCCTTCGACCACCGCGACAACGGAAGCAACCATTTCAGCATGGGACTCGGCTACGGTTTTCTCATTCCCGATGCCGACATCGCGCTCCGGACCCGCTTCCACTTCGACGTCGGTGACACGGCTTTCGACAATCAGGTCAACCGCATCGCGGGCGGCTTTGATCTGTTCAGCGGATCAGGCCTCGACCTTATCGGCAACTGGTATCTTCCCGTTTCCGGGGTGGATCCGATGCGTTACTACGCGAAGCCGTTCGCTCAGGCTCACTCGATCCTGCAGAACTTCGTTGGTGTCGATGAACGGGGGATGCGCGGTGGTGACCTCAAGATTGAGTTCGACGTGCCCGGGCTGGATTCGTTTCTGCCCACCCGAGCTTTCTTTGGGGGCTATCACTACGACGGGAAGTTCGCGGGAGATGTGGAGGGCTTTCACGGTGGCATCACTGTTCACCCCTCCGATTCCTTCTTCGTGGGCACCGAGTATTACGGGGATGACGAATTTTTCGGGGATCACTGGGTGTTCACGGCCGGAATGAGCATGCCACTCGAGGGTCTGTTCCGGGCCGATTCCTGGCGGGAGCAATTCCGGGCCGTCTTTTCCGGCGGCTCGGATCGTGCTCGGCTCACGGGGAGTGAGCGGCTGCGGTCGAAGATGCTCGGCCGGGTCGACCGGCGGAACTGGGTGATGACTGAGTTGAGCGACCCGTTCACGTTTTGGACGGACACCCTACGCGACGACGTCATTTTTGTGAACAACGGGAGTGCGGCCGGAAACGGGATTGCGGCGGGCTCGGGCGCCGCGGGCGCAGGAACCGCGGAAGACC
>JARGOP010000094.1:3497-10592 GCA_029233965.1 Verrucomicrobiales bacterium
ATCGTCTACGTGCAGGGAGGCGGGCCCGCCTACGATTCCCCCCTCGACACCAATATCGAAGTTGGGCACGGTGCTGCTCCCGGGGTGGAATCCGTTCATTTCCTCAGTAGTTTCACGGGATTCGTTGGCTCGGGTGGCCGCGCCCTGGGCGGCGACACTGCCCGCCCCCTGATCCCCGCGGGCGGCTTCGACATCCGCGGCGGCAGCTTCGGGGCCACCAACCTGGCGAAGGTGGAGGGTTTTGCGATCCGGGGGGGAATCACCAACGATCCGCCCAACGTGGCGACGCCCCCCGGTTCGGGAATCTCCTCGCTGGACGTCCCCACGTTCCATGCGGCCGACAACGACATCCGGGGTTCTGTTTCGCAAGGGATCGTGGTCTACAATGATTCCGTCGGTAGCGCGACCGTCCGCCTCTCCAACAACAGAGTTAAGGGCGCGAATTCGAATGGCATAACCATCCTCCACGAAAGACCGGAAGGAGTCGACTTGTTGGTGACGGGTAACCGGTTGCTCAACAACGGGGAGGAAGGATTCGGAATCAACTTGGCTGTCGGCACTGCTCCCGCGGGCAGCCGTGTCGAGGTGAGCGACAATGTGATCTCTGCAAACGGATTCAACGGCGGCAAACTCATCATCGACAATACCGGCTCGGGCCCGGTCACGGCCCTGGTCGCCGGCAACCGATTCCTGAATAACGTGGAGGACGGTCTCAACGCCGCAGTGGGCGACGACGCAATTGACTTGACGGTTCGGGACAACCGTTTCTCCGGAAACTCCAGTCATGGCATGAACCTCACCGTGGACAGCGACAATGGCGATTCGTCGAATCTCGTCGTCACCGGCAACGACTTCCTCGACAACACGCTCAACGGACTGGACCTCCATCTCGATGTGGAAGACGACGGCGAAAATACCACCCTGATCGAGAGCAACCTGTTTGCACGGAACGGTGCCGACGGGCTTTACCTGGACGTGGACCAGGACGATGCCGAGACGGTGGTGATCACCATTTCGGGCAATCAGTTTCTCTCAAACGGTGACGATTCCATCGAGCTACAGAGCCCGGGTGGCGACGATTTGTTGCGCTTCCGCAGCACGCTCGACAATGTCAGCAGGAGGGCTGGGTCGGGTCTGGCCCTGCGTGACAGTTCGACCGGGGGCACCGAGGGCGAGCTGTTGATCAATGGTAACACGGTCAACTTCCCGAATCCGGGAGATGTGGCAGACTGATTCTCGTGATTTCCGGGCCTTTTCCAACGCTCTCGGTTCCTCCTCCGGCGTCGGGATCGTTCCCAGGCGGTTGTCGCACTCCCACTGATGGTCCGCGTAAGATGAGAGATGCGCTCCGTTTCATCCAGAAGCGACTGTGCCGAAAGGTCGATGGTGCCACCCTGGGGCTTTTTCGCCTCTTGTGGGGGGGGCTGATGTTCGCGGAGGCGATCTCCCGCTTCGAGAAGGTCACCGGGGTCTATTCGCCCGAATATTTTCACTTTTCCTATCCTCTCACCACTTGGGTGTCCGGCTTCCCGGCCCACTGGATGGTCGCACTGGAAATCGGTGTGCTCTGCGTCGCGGCACTGGGGGTGCTGCTCGGAGTCTGTTTCCGCTGGGCCACAGTCCTGTTCGGCCTGATCTACCTGCACCTCTTCCTGATCGACACCGTCTATTACAACAATCATTTTTACCTGACCATCCTGATTTCGTTCCTTCTCGCCTTTACCCGGGCCGACCGGACGTTCAGCGTGGGATCGTTTCGGAGCCGTGATGCGGAGGGATACGCGCCGCCGAGGACTGCCCCGATGTGGAACTACGTGCTGATCCGGGGCCAGTTCTTCGTCCTCTACCTTTGGGGCGGGATCGCAAAACTGAACAGCGACTGGCTACGGGGTGAGCCGCTGCGTTACTGGTTCTCGATGAAGGATCAAATCAGCCCGCCAGTCTCCTGGATCGTGAAAGAGGAGTGGTTCGTGTGGTTCACCGCCTACGGTGGCATCATGATCGATCTCGTCGTCCCGTTCGGCCTCCTCTTTGCGCGGTCGAGACCATTCGCCGTTGTCGCCATCGTGGGTTTCCACCTATTCAACATGCAGCTTTTCAATATCGGCTTTTTCCCCTGGATCGGTATTGCCACGCTGACGATTTTCGCGAGACCTTCCATGGGGCGGTGGGCGTGGGCGAAGCTGCAGCACCTCGTGGCGGGCATGGAACGCGTGCGTTATCCCGCGCCCAGACGGGGCGAGGGGTGGTCGCGCCGGAATCGCCGCGCCGCATCCCTGGTTCTCGCCTACCTGGTGATTCAGGCGGCCCTTCCCGTACGAGCCTACCTGCCGGGGAACGATCCGGCGTGGACTGAGGTCGCGCACAAGTTCTCGTGGCGGATGATGTTGCGGAACAAGGACTCCTACATCAAGTTCCTCTTCGATCGGCCGGAAGCCGAGACCTGGATCGAGGAGCATCCCGACGAACGGCCGCTTCTGGCAACCGAACACGTCGAAAAGATGGCGGATCACCCCTGGATGATCCTCCAGTATGCCCGGGAACTCGATCGTGTGCTTACTGAGCACGGTATGCCGAACACCTCGATCTCGGTGCTCTCTGTCGTGTCGCTCAATGATCGCGAGTTTCAGGTCATGATCGATCCGACGGTTGACCTGACCGAGATAGAATATCCCCTCTTGGGGATCCCGGACTGGGTTGTGCCGCTCCGGGCGAAGCCTCTCGGTCCGGACCGACCCAACACTGCTCCCGAGCGCATCGAGGCCATCCGCGAGGCGCTGGTGGAATATGCTTCGAACCCATCCTCCGGGATCACGGAAGAGGAGATTTTATTGCATTTCAACGGCGGGCAAACCCCGCGCGAGAAACGGGATTCGCTGATCATCGCGGACTGATACCACCGCGCGAGGCAGAGTCAGCGTCTGGATCGGCAGGCGTTGCGATTCGGATTGACGACCCTTAAATCAGTTCATCCGATGAGCGTCAATGAACTGGAAAGCTCCGGCCCTCAGCTGTCTCCGGGAGCACTATCGGATCGAAACGGAGGTCAAGGATCACATTCTGGGCCTCATGCAATTCATGCGGGCACTGCTCGTGAAAGAGGGCGTCCTCACAAGGAGGAGTCTGAAGACGAAACGAAGCGGACTCTCCGGATCCGGTCTGTGCAAATCGTGCAGGCGTCCAATGGGGAGAAATCTTCCCCCGGTTCGCTCAACCTGACGCGAAGGGTCGGGGATATCGAGCGGGAGATCAAGGTGGGTGAATCGATTCGTTTCACGAAAGCGGAACATATCGGTGCGATTCTTACGGTTGGCATCTTCGTGACAGACATCCTGCGGGGGATTCAGGCCTACGCCCAGTCCACCGGTGCGGCTGACGACTGAGACGAAAGCGGTGTCGCCGGAGGAGAGCCAGCAGGCTTTCGAGAAGGCATTCCGGCGAGCCGGTATCCTCCCTGCTCCCGGGCGGCTTACCCAACCTCCACCACTAGCGGTAGCGACTCAGGGGACATTTCCGGACTTGCCCGACCACTTGCGGCAAAGGTGTCCACGTCTTCATTTCCGCATCTCTTTTACACAGAGCGGCCAAGACCCGAAAAATCCACTCCCACTCGCTGGACACCTTCAAGTGGATCCATATCGATGAGAGAAACCGTCAATTCCTTGATTCCATCGTTCCAGGGATCATGCAGACCCCGCTTGATTCGAGATTGATAGGACCTTCCTCGACGGAGCACCCTCCGATTTCGATTCAGTTCTTTTCGGGTAGCGGGATTGCCATGAATATCTGATTTCAAGGCAGGCACGTGACTCAATTCCAGATAAGTTGATGTCATCATTCGGCAGGGCTGCAGTCCGGAATACAGGCACCTGAACAGGAAATTATCGTCTTCAAGCCCCCAGCCCCAGAATCGATTGCTGAAACCATTGATCTGGAAGAACTGGTCCCTCGAAATCATGGTCACGCCTCCGAAATAGTGTTGATCCACCTCTTTGTGTTGAAGAGTCCGCTCTTGAATTGTGAGGGAAATCAGATTGAGAGGCTGCGTGCCACATCGATACGCCGCCGTTTCGGGAAAAAGATCCACGTCATGAAAACAGAAGGCGTCACACTGGTCCTGGCAGAATTGTACTCCAGCGTTGAGCAGGGCAGCGCGGTTGAAAGGAAGCGTGTCGAGCTGTTCGACGAGCAGGATCTGAAAATTTAGTTTCTGCTTCTCCAAGTGACGAGAAAGATGAGGGACAAAGCGTTCAAGGTGCTCCCTGCGGTTCCTGTATGGGACAATGATGGCCAGCCGGGCGACATCGATAAACCGAAACTGAGCCGGGACTCGTCGCAGCTCATTGATTTTTCTCCGCATCGAGGCGGTTAATTTCACGTTTTTAAGGTCGATCACCTTCACATTTTCAGCATCGATCTCGAGCGAGCTTTCGAGCGGGGTCCCCTTTCGAGAGGGAGCGAGGCGATGTGACCAGTTCATGAGACGATCCAGGGATCAAAACGGGGCTTCTCTCATCAATTATTGCGACGCTCTCCGGGAACTCATTTCGTCCCGGTGCGGCAACGCAAAATCCTTGTGAAAATGCACGAATTCGAATTGTTCTTCCATACTCGATTTAAACACAGCCTCATTCTTAAAATAAGAACCGGGGTAGAAATGGACCTCTTTTCCCAAGAGACAACCTGCAATGGAAACATGAAGGCGATCTGTGAAAATTCTCTCATATCGGTTCACAATACGGAAAAATCCGGTTACCCGGGAGAGATGCTTTCCTAGTCGGCTGATATCCCTGTTTTTCTTTGGTAATTGAATGCAATTCGTACTCTCGGGATCGGTCCGGAAAAAATATCCTTCTCCCTTTCCGGCTTTTTTCGGGTGAAAATCGATCCCGAGGTAGAATGCCATATCGTGGCAGAAAGTGGCTTTCGGGACATTTTGGAGACTTGTAAAACGGTCCCTGCTGAAAAAAAGCGTGTTTTCAAAACGTGGTTGAAGCTCGAACGTCGAAGGGAGCACAATGACCGTGTTCGATTGGGAGAGTTCCGCCACAATTCCGGAATGGTCCCATAGGTTGCACCAGGCACCACCCCCGCCATATAGGATAAGGTGCTGTTTTTCCAGTTGGTGAATCTTTGTGGGGTCCAACTTTCTGATTTCAGTAAAATCGATCCGGGCTTCGTGAAGAAACTTGAGAGTGCCGGATCGAATCAAAGCATCGCCCCAGTTTCCCCTGTTCGGGATGAAAAGAACCCGCTTCCCCTGGCAATGTGATCGAATGGTCTCCTTCAGAATTTCAAAATGTTTTTCCATATGACCGGAAGCCTTTGGTCGAGTTTACCCGAACTGGTTAACCGCGTATGAAAGTCCGGCAGGAATCCTCTAGGGTTTGTAGTATCTCGTTGAGAACAAGGGGGTGTCAAGCTGAACAAGAAGGGGGAAGGTGGGTCCTGGATTTTGGATTGATCGTGGGAACGCTCCCGGCACTGGTGATCCCGCAGGCTGGAGATCGACAGCCCGTGTTCGGATCAGAGATCTTCTTACGGAGCGTGAGCCAAAAACGGAAAGGGTGGTGCCTTCCTGTGAGACTACCTCGCGGAGCGCCGGGTGAAAGCAAGGTGCTCCTCGATCCAGGTGTCCATGCGGAGGACTGATTCCCGCTGTTTCTCTCCGAGTTTTTCGGCAGTTCTCTGTGCCCGCCGGCAGGCGGAGAGCGCCATCGAACCGACCCCGGGGGCCCTGGTCTCGAGAAGAAAGCGGAGCCGCTTGCGCTGACGGGGGTGCAGAAATCGCACGAAGAGTTCGTCCTCTGCCGAAAGAAAGTTTCGAGCCGAACCGGGCTCACCCTGCCTTCCGGCACGTCCAATCAGTTGGCGATCGATCCGGGGCGAGAGATTGAACTCCACGGATATCACGTGAAGTCTGCCCAGCGAGAGAACCTCGTTCTTCAAGCGGATATCTGTTCCCCGCCCGGCCATGTTCGTCGCAATCGTAATCCGCCCTTTCTCTCCCGCCTTTTCGATGATCGTGGCCTCCTCGGCATGCCGGACGGCATTCAGGACAGAGTGGGGCAGTCCCTTCCGGGTGAGACGTTCGGAAAGTTCTTCGCTCGCGCCAACGGTTCGACTACCAACCAGCACCGGCTTTCCGAGACGGTGGGAACGCTCGATCTCGTCGATCACAGCTTCATACTTTTCCTCCCTCGTCGCAAACACCCTCGCCGGTTCCACGATCCTGACAACGGGCCGGTGAGTGGGAATCGTGACAACGGCAAGACGGTAGACTCGCCACAATTCCGCCGAGGATTCACGCGCCGTTCCCGAAACGCCGGCAATGGAGGGAAACATGCGGAAAAAACGCTGGAAACTCATGCTCGCGAGAGTCTCGGTGGGGTCGGTAATAGGTAGATCCTCCTTCGCTTCGATCGCTTGGTGCAGGCCCTGCTTCCAGGTTCGACCGGGTAGAATTCGCCCCGTGAATTCGTCCACGATCTCCACCTTGTTCCCGGAGGTAATGACATAGTGCTTGTCGCGCTCGAAAAAATATTGAGCCACCAGCGCCTGCCGGACAAGCTCGTTGCGACGGTCGTGGGAGCGCCAGATCGGGGGGGAGGCTTCCGGAAGGCTGCTGCTATCGGCTTCCCTCCTCGGCGGAGTGGAGTCTCGCCGTGGGTCTGAAGAAGCCGGATTCTTCCGAGACCACGATACTGATCGAGGCTCCGTCCCAGACCGAGTTTCCATGGAACGGGGATTGGCCTCCTCACAAGTCGGCGGGAAACTACCATCCTGATTTGGGATGTGATTCTTTCGACGCCACCGCGCCGGTGGGAAGTTTCTCCCCAAACGAGTTCGGACTCCATGACATGGGAGGCAATGTCTGGGAATGGTGTGCGGACTCGTTCAAGAACTCGATCGACTTTCGCGTTCTCCGGGGAGCCTCGTGGAGGATGCGTGCTCCGGGAGATCTTCTCAGTTCTCTCGAGATCGGAAACGTGGGTCATATCCGGCTCAACACCTACGGTTTCCGCGTCGTTCTCGAGTTGGGAGAAACGACCAGCGCTGAGTATTTGAGTCTGGAGGCAGAGGCAGAGGCAGAGG
>JARGOP010000095.1 GCA_029233965.1 Verrucomicrobiales bacterium
ACTAGGCTCTCAGCGAACTTTTTGAGGACTCTTTCTCAGACTGAAGATCGATATCGATTCGGGCGTCGATGAAGCTCTGGCGAATCCCGTTGCAGTGGCTGCTCAAAGAAACACTCTTGAGCTTAGCGATGACTTCCTCTGGAGTTTTAGCCGAACTCAGGTTTCCGTTCGAAGCAATGTATCCAAGAACTGCCGAGTTCAGGGCCTTCACATCGGAAAGTAATTTGGTTTGTTTGGTTCCTCCGACTACGTCTGAGACAGTGACGAATCCGATGCTTCCGAGAATCGCGAGGAACGCAACGACAAGGAACATTTCGAAGGGGGAAATGCCCTGGTCACGCTTTATAGGATCGGCAAGAGTCATGGGAGGAAGATAGATTCCGCCTGCAATTAAATGTAATTTCAATAATTTAAATAATTAATCAATGGTTATTTCGGGTCTGCGGGATACCTTGATGGCTTTGCCTTCTTAATCTTTCTGGTCGAAGGAGAGAAATTACCGGGATTTATACCGCTCAAGCTCCGCTTTGAACTTTTCCCCGGTGAACGTATTCTCACGGGTCCGAAGGTATTTCGCTGTGAAGGCCATCGGGAAAGGTTGCTTTCATGAATTACCGCAAAGATATCGACGGACTCCGGGCTATCGCCGTGCTTCCCGTCGTCTTTTTTCACCTCGGGTGGGGTGCCCCCGGCGGCTATGTCGGGGTCGATGTCTTTTTTGTGATCTCAGGGTTTTTGATCGGGTCGATTGTGATCCGTGAGATTGAAAACGGGACATTCACTCTTCTGCGATTCTGGGAACGACGGGTTCGTCGGATATTGCCGGCACTGACGGTCGTGGTAATTGCCACCGCGATTGCCGGCATCGTCTGGATGATTCCTTCGCATCTTGAGTAGTTGGGAAAATCGATCATCGCGCAGCCGGCGCTCGCTGCGAATTTCTATTTCTGGCGGGAGTCAGGTTACTTCGAAACTGCAGCCGAGTATCAGCCGCTTCTTCAGACCTGGTCTCTTGCGGTCGAGGAGCAGTTTTACCTCTTCTTTCCGCTCGTGATGATCCTGCTTTTCAAGCTTGGGCGAAAAGCGGCCGTGATCGGGGTCGCGGGTTTGATCGCAGTTTCACTGGGCTGGTCGATTTTCAGCACGAAGGCTTTTCCATCGCTGTCGTTTTATCTCCTGCCTTCGCGGATCTGGGAGTTGGACCTCGGTGTGGTTCTGGCACTGATTCAAATTCGACGGGAAAGGCCCCGCTGGGTAAACGAACTTGTAAGCTGGGGCGGGATTGCGATGATCCTCGCTGCTGTCTTCCGCTTTGATCTGAACACCCCTTTTCCGGGATACACGGCGCTCCTGCCCTGCCTCGGTGCTGCCTTTGTGATTTTCGGGAATGCGCAGCAAGCGACAACCGCTTCCGCGTTACTGGGTTGGACGCCGATCCGATTTGTAGGATTGATATCCTACTCGCTCTACCTCTGGCACTGGCCGCTGATTGTCTTTGCCCGGTATTTGTCTCTCGGAGAACTGACGACGCCAATCAAAGCCATCATTTTTGTCCTCTCACTTATTCTCGCGGCACTTTCCTGGCGGTTTGTGGAGAGACCTTTTCGAAAGGCGAAGGAGCGCGAGGCAAAGGGGGCAATTCGGAGAGTGTTGATGATCGGGGCCGCCGTGTCTGCGTTGACGCTTTCCCTCGGATTGGCTTTGTCGAAATCAGAGGGCTTTCCGAATCGGTTTTCGGCGGAAACGCTCGCGCTGGGGGAGGTTGAGTCACCGTTCACCGGGATGCGTTCGAGAGATTACCTTGCTGAGAACGGCACTCTGCCCGCGATCGGATCTCCGAAAGAAGAGGCGACGAGACCTCCGGTTCTCATTTGGGGGGACAGTCATGCGATGTCGCTGTTGACGGCTTTCGACGATCTTGGGCGAAAATATGAAAGCACGGTGTATGTGGCCGCGCATCCCTCAACGCCTCCGTTGACAGGCACCTGGACGCCGAGGATTGGGCGGGGAGCATTGCGTTGGGGGGACGATGTGCTCGATCAATTGGAAACTCTGGAGATCAAAACAGTATTTATCACGGGGCGCTGGGGACTTTATATCGAGCCGACCGCAGATGGTGACCGGAGAAACCTGATCGCTAATGAGTCCGGATCCGCTGAGGCACCTGAGATATTTGAAGAAGCGCTTCAAGAAACACTGCTCCGGCTTGATGAGATGGGCGTGAAGGTTTGGTTCATGGACGACGTGCCTCTGCAATCTCACAGCGTACCCGAAACCGTGATGCTGGCTTCGATTCGAGGAAAAGGTCTCAATGTGGCGGCGAAATCCAGGGAGGACTTTTGGGTCGAAACGCATGTCACCCGGACGCTCCTTGAGCGAGTGCTGAGCGGGTCTTCAGCTCTCCGGCTCGATCCCATCCCGCTTTTGGCCGATCAGGATGGGTTTCTCCCGATGGCCCGGGATGGAAAACCACTCTACAGTGATGAACACCATCTTTCGCCTTTCGGGGCTGAGCAATTGAAGCCGCTCTTTGAACCGATTTTCGAGTCGACGCACCGCCCTTGACTCGACGACGCATCTTTGTATAGGTGAACGCTCGATTTTTATGTCCGAAACACTCACAGGAAAAGTGGCCTTTATCTCCGGCGGATCCCGCGGGATTGGACGTGCCACCGCGCTCAAACTCGCGACCGCAGGCTGCGATGTCGCGATTTTGTATTACAACAGCCACGAGGAGTCGGAGGCCGTCTGCGAAACGATTCGCGGAATGGGTCGAAAAGCCCTCGCGGTGCAGGCTGATGTGAGCAATCCCGGCAGTGTCGGGGAAGCGTTTGATGAGTTCAAAAAAGAGTTCGATCGGGTCGACTTTGTCGTCAGCAATGCCGCTCTCGGCGTCCTCAAGCCGGCTCTGGACATGACGCTGAAGCACTTCCGCCGCTGCATGGAGACGAACGCTCTTGCTCTCAACACCCTCGCGCAGAATGCCGTCCCGATGATGAACGACGGCGGCAGCATCATTGGCCTGACCAGTCTCGGTTCCGAGCGGGCGATTCCGAATTACACCTTCATCGGTGCCTCGAAGGCCGCCCTCGAAGCGCTCGCCCGCGGCCTTGCCCAGGAGCTCGGCCCGAAGAATATCCGTGTGAACTGCGTCAGCGCCGGCGTCGTCGACACCGATGCGCTCAAGCATTTTCCCAACCGCGAGCATCTTCTGGAAGAATACAAGGAGCGCACGCCGCTCGGGCCGACCCTGAGCCCTGAGCAGGTCGCCGACGCCGTTTATCTTCTCTGCCTGCCCGAGTCTGCGATGATCACGGGCCACACCCTCTTTGTCGACGGCGGTTACGCCATTTCCGGATGAGTGATTCTCCTGCCCAACCCGATCCCGGTCTCGCCGGAAAGAATGCCCTCGTAACCGGCGGCAGCCGCGGGATCGGTCGCGCCATCGTCGAGCGCCTCGCATCGTCGGGCATGGATGTGACCTTCACCTATGTCAGCAATGAGGAGGCGGCCAATGAGGTCATTTCCGACAATCCCGGTCTTAAAATCACGGCGATGAAAGTCGATGTCCGTGATTCCGGGGCGGCTCGCGCCTGTGTCGAAGCGGTCGTGGAGCGCGTCGAGACCATCGACGTCCTCGTGAATAACGCCGGGGTGATCCGCGATAATCTTCTTCCGATGCTGGAGGACGACGACCTTTCCACCGTTTTTGACACGAACATTCAGGGCGTTTTCAATTTTTGTCGCGCCGTTGTTCCTTTCATGATGTCAAAGCGCACCGGTCGCATCATTAACATCAGTTCCGTCAGCGCCGAAAAGGGCGGTCGCGGGCAAACCAACTACGCGGCCAGCAAAGGCGCGATCAACTCTTTCACGAAGGCCCTCGCTGTTGAACTGGGCCGCCGCAAGATCCTCGTCAACGCGGTCGCCCCGGGTGTGATCGAGACCGAAATGTCTCAGGATGTGCGCGATCTCGCGGGTGATGAAATCACTTCCAATATCGTTCTGAAGCGCTATGGTCAGCCCTCAGAAATCGCGAATGCCGTCTGGTTTCTCAGTTCCGACCTCGCGAGTTACATCACGGGTCAGATTTTGAGCGTGGACGGTGGATTTAAAATGTAAAAATCATGAGTACTGAAATCACCCAGGAGGAAATCGATGCCGTCTACCCACAGGTGGCTGAAATCATCGCCGACGCACTCGGTTGCGATGAAGATGAAGTGAAGCCGGATTCTTCTTTGATCAACGACCTCGACGCTGAGTCGATCGACTTTCTCGACATCGTTTTCCGCCTCGAGCGGGAGTTTAAAGTGAAGATCCCCCGCGGCAAGGCGGTTGAAGAGGCTCGGGGAGAGCTTTCTGAAGAAGAGTTCGAGCAGGGTGGTGTCGTCACCGATGCCGGGTTTGAGAAAATCAAAGCGTACATGACCGAAGTTCCGGCGGATCGTTTCTCCAGCCCGATGAAGTCGGCCGAGATTCCGAAGCTTTTCACGACCGAGACCTTCTGTAAGATGGTCATCCGTGAGCAAAAAGGGTGATCGGCCTTTTGAGCTCCAACGAAGCGGGAGGTGGGCATCGTCCCACCTCGTTTCATTTCCGCCATGAGCGAACATTTCCGCGCCTTTTCCTTTGTCGACCGCATCCACTCGGATGAAGTCGGTCAAAAGATCACGGGGAGCTATCATATTCCGGCAGGCGTGGAGGCTTTCCCGCTCTCGCTCGTCGCCGAGTCCATTGGACAGTGCGCCGCGATGTCTTCGATGAAGGCAGTCGATTTTAAATTTCGACCGGTTGCCGGCATTGCCGGAGCGGTTGAGTTTTACGGAAAGGTTACGCCGGGCGACACGCTTGAGCTCGAGGCGACTCTGGTGAAAGCAGATGAAGAGGCGGTCGCTTATGACGGAGTCGCGAGCGTCAACGATGAGCCTGTCGTGCGCCTGAGAGACTGCCTCGGCCCGATGGTGCCGATGGATGATTTTGATGCTCCGGAAGCGGTCAGCGCCCGCTACGACCTTCTTCGTGGCGCCGGTGCTGAGCTTGATGTTTTTCCCGGTGTTCCGACTTTCTCCTATGAAGCGGTTGAACTCGTCGCCGGAGAGTCGGCCACGGGCAGTTTTCAGATTCCGGAGTCAGCTCCTTTTTTCGGTGATCACTTCCCGAGGAATCCGGTTTTCCCGGGCACGCTGCTCATGAATCTGAATCTTCAATTCATCCAGTCCCTTGTCGCCACCCTTTCGGGGGAGAGCGCCTGGATCGTCACCGGCATGACGAGTGTGAAATTGCGCGCCTTTATGCCTCCGGGGGAAACCCTTTCGCTCTCGGCGGAGGTTGCGGAAATCGAGGGCGACAAAGCGACGATCCTCGTGCAAAGTCGGCGGGGAAAACGATTGAACAGCAGCGCCCGGGTGCTGCTTCAGCAGACTTAATTTTCAGTTTGAGCATGGCTTCCAAAGAAAAGCGCCGCATCGCCGTAACCGGCATTGGCATGGTCACTCCGGTCGGCAACACGACCGAAGAAACCTGGGACGCGTTGCGGGCCGGGAAAAGCGGGGCCGACCAGATCGCCAGCTTCGATGCGAGCGGATTTTCGACGATGATCGGAGCCGAGGTAAAAGGCTTTGATCGTGAAGCGGCAGTGCCCGATAAAAAGCTCCTCAAGTTTGCTTCCCGTTCGCACGCCTTTGCCCTCGCGGCTGCAGCCGAAGCGCTGGCCGATGCCGGGATCGCACCGACCGAAGAAGACTCGCACCGCTGGGGATTGACCGTCGGAGCCGGGATGATGTCGGTGGCCTACGACGATCTCAAAGTGATTCACGATTATGCCACCGACGAGAATGGCTACTTCGATGCCGATGGAATCCTCAATCCCGATTTCCCCGGGAATCCCGTCAACTTCTGCCGCTGGCAGTCCAATGCCGGGCTCGGGCTTCTCACGAAGCAGTTCGGGATTCGCGGCTATGCGACGTCGGTCCACACCGCCTGTGCTTCCGGTGGTCAGGCGATCGGATCGGCGCTCAAGGCGATGCGCCGCGGCCAGTGCGATCGCATGCTCGCCGGTGGATTCGATTCGATGCTGAATCCGATCGGTATTTCCGGTTTCTGTCTCCTCGGCGCACTCTCGACCGACAACGACAATCCGGCCGGCGCGAGTCGTCCTTTTGACAAAACGAGAAACGGGTTTGTTCTCGGGGAGGGAGCCGGCTTTCTTGTTCTCGAAGACTGGGACAAAGCCAGGGAGCGCGGCGCCAACATTTACGCCGAACTCGCCGGCGACGGAAATTCGCTGAGCTGTTATCGCATCACTGATTCGCCGCCGGATGGAAACGGGCCGATTCAGGCGATTCATCAGGCTCTCGGCGACGCCGGCGTGAGTGTAGAGGAGATCGATTACATTAACGCCCACGGCACCTCTACGCAGATGAATGACCGCAGCGAGTGTGCGGCGATGAAAGCCGTTTTCCCGGATCGGATTCACGATGAAATTCGAGTCAGCTCGACCAAGAGTAGCATGGGGCATCTCATCGCTGCGGCGGGAGCGGTCGAGGCGGCGGTCTGCTGTCTCGCGATTCGCGACAGCATGGCACCGATCAATGCCAATTACGGGGAGCCTGATCCCGACTGCGATGTGAATCTCGTCGTGGGAGAAGCGAAACCCGGTCGCATCCGTGCCGCTCTTTCCAACTCGCTTGGCTTTGGCGGCTCAAACAGCTCTCTCGTTTTCCGCAACCCTGAGGAGGTCCCCGCATGAAAAACGCCTCTGAGAAAATCGTATTCACCGGCAGTGGGATCGTCTGCGGAGCCGGTGCAACGGTGAGTGATGTCTGGAATGTCCTCGAGAGTGGGGAAACTGCGATCGGGCCCTATTCGAAGTGGGACGGAGAAAACTGGCCGGTCAAAGTGGCGGCTGAAGTGAAAGAAAGTAACCGCGACCTCGTTTCCGACCGGAAGCTTCACAAGACGATTTCCCGAACTGACATGTTCGGGATCTACGCGGCCGAACAGGCGATTGCAGATTCCGCGGTGCTTGCATATCGCGATGGCCTTCCGGAAGAAGAACAGGATGGCTTCAATGATCGCACCGGTTTGATCGTTGGATCGGGCGGTGGCAACTACACGAGCAACTACGACTATCTACCGCTCATCACCGAGGCAAAGGAAAGCCTTCATGCCTTCGGAAAAGAGCTGAGCAATCAGGTCACGCCGATGTGGCTTTTGAAAAACCTCCCGAACAATGTGCTCTGCCACGTTGGAATTCGCGGTCAACTCAAAGGAACCAATGCCTGCATCACGAATCAGTGCGCGAGTGGAATCATGGCGGTGGCGGAATCGGCTTCGGCAATCTGGAATGGAGAGGCGGATCGAATTGTTGCGGCGGGTCATGATGCCCCCTTTGAGCCGGAAATGGTCTACTACTATCATAAGCTCGGATTGATGTCGTCCCGGGCACCAAAGCCTTTTGACAGGGAGCGCTCCGGGACTGTTTTCGGCGAGGGCGCGGCTTCCGTGGTCCTGGAAAGAGAAGAGGAGGCGAAGGAGCGCGGTGCTGGAATCATCGGTGAATTTCTCGGATTCGGCTGCTGTAGTGAAGCAACCGGGATTCTTGACCTGCGTCCCGATGGCGACGGTGTCCAGCGTGCCATCGAGCAGGCCCTCAATGATGCTGAACTGAGTCCCTCCGAGATCGGGATGATCTGTGCGCATGGCAACGGAACTCCCGCGAGCGACCTGACCGAAGCCATCGGGATTCGCGAAGTGTTTGGTGAGGCGATTCCCCCGGTTACCGGGTTCAAATGGGCCTATGGTCATCTCATCGGCGCTTCCGGGATTGCCGACCTCGTTATGACTCTGGAAGCGCTGAAGCGTCAGATGCTTCCGGGCATCGCGACTCTGGGGGAGGTCGATCCAGTCCTCGGCGATTTTCCTGTCTCGAACGGAGTCTCGCAGCCGAAGAGCCGGAATGCTCTCGTGATCTGCCGGGGATTCGGCGGGATGAATGTCGTGTTGGCGGTTCGGGTTTAGGGGGCAGTCTTGATCTTGCTTCGACTCCTGATCCTGATCCAGCCGAAGCCAGTAGGGAGCAAGAGCAGGAATAAAAGCAAGAGCAGGAGTCAGGTATGATACGCCAGGGAATCGACACGGTAGAAATTTCACGAATCGAGAAACTCCTTGAAGACCTCGATCATGAGGGGCTTCTCCGATTCTACACCGGGGCGGAACTTGCCGATGCCGGCGAAGGGCCCGGGCGCGCCCGGAAGCTTGCGGCGCGATTTGCCGCAAAGGAATCCTGCTGTAAGCTTTTTCCGAAAGAGATCTGTCTCGGCACGATTGAACCGGTGGACTTCTCCGTGGTGAAAAACGGCTATGGAAAGCCGGGGATCGAGCCCAGTGCGAAGGGACGCGCCGTGATGGATCTTTACCGCATCAAGGAAATCGAACTCTCCATGACCCACACTACTTCCAGTGCCACCGCGATTGCCTCAGCGGAAATGCAGCCGATCAGGGCGCCCTGGTATGGGAAAGTGTTTTACCATCTTCTCCCGCTTCGCCGCAAAGTGGTGATGGAAAACCTGAATCGAGTCTTCGGCGAAACGCTGCCTCCCGGGGAGATCGTAGCCCTCGCCCAGGCATTCTACGGACATCACCTGAGATCTTTCGGAGAGTTTCTCCGCATGCCGTTCCTGACGCAAACACAAAAAGAATCACTCATTCGCATCGAAGGAGGGGAGCACGTCGAGCAGGCCCGGGAGTTGGGAAAAGGAGTGCTCATCCTCACCGGTCATTTCGGAAACTGGGAGGTTTCCACCGTCGCCGGTATTGCCCAGTTTAAGGAATACCACGGCCTCTTTCACTTCATCCGCCGACCGCTCAAGCCAAAGTGGTTCAATGACCTCGTGATGCGGCGCTTCCGGAAAGCGGGCTTCGGTACGATCGACAAAGCGGGGACGCTGGATGATATTCTGGACCTGCTGGAACAGAATCACATCGTCGTTTCGATCTTCGACCAGTTTGCGATCAAGCAGTTTGGTGTCATGTCAGAGTTTTTCGGCCGTCCCGCCCACACCTTCAAAAGCGCGGCGGTACTCGCTCAGTTCACGGGCTCTCCTGTGATTCCCGCCTCAAGCTGGCGCGAGCCCGATGGCAGGCACGTTCTCAAATTTGAAGCGCCGGTTGAGATCGTGACCGAGGGACGGACCCGCGACATCATTTCCAAAAATACAAAGCGCTTCAACGAGAAGTTGGAGCAAATTATCCTTCGCCATCCCGAGCAGTGGATCTGGATGCACAAGCGCTGGAAGAGGATCCAGGAGGATTGATTGGAGTTGTGGTGGTTTTGCGATCATCTCCTTCCGTTCCTCCATCGTGGAAACGGAAGCGGGAGCCTTCTATCGAGCCTGGATTGGGGAGGGAAAAGAACCGGCGGGTTCCGGAGGCAGGATCTACGGGCGTGACGATTGCGGGAGAAATGATGTCGGCGCACCGGCCGCTATGGCGGCCTCGTAATCGGCGCGGGCGCGGAAGTAGGCCGCGCGGGCTTCGACTTCGAGGAGTCGGGCATCGAAAGAGGCCTTTTCACGAATCTGCAGCGCAAGCAGATCCGTGACGCCCTGCTCGAGTCTTTCGACCTGGGCCTCTTCCAACTGCCGGGCGAGATCGACATTATCCGCCGACTGGCGAACGCCTTCGTAGGCTGCGACGAGGGCACTGAAACTGTCCTGGACATCAGCTGTAATCCGGTCACGGGCGAACCGGCGTTCGCGATTGACCTGTTCCGCTTTCGCTTCGACGGTGTCGATTTGACCTTTGGCAGCACGGCGCTGGAGTGGCAGGGAGAAGGTGACAAGAGCGTCCACTTCGGTTTCATCGATGTCCCCCGGCCGATTTCCGTTGAGACTCTGGTAGGCTTCCACACCGACGTTTAGATCGGGGAGGAGCCCGTTTTTGCAAGGCGGAGGTCGATCTCATTTTTTTTCGAGAAGGAGATCCAGTCGTCGTATCCCGGGTCGAAGCGCAATCGCTCTGGAAAGGTCGGCAGCCAAGGTGGAGTGATCGGGAGCGGGAGGGGCGGGGAAGGCTCCGGGCACCTGAAAACGCGAGGCGATAATGGGAGAAGCCGTCTCGTCTTCGCGGTAGAACAGAGAGAGTTCGATCGCTGCGGCTTGAAAACGACGCAGGGCCTGAACGACCCCGATCTCCCGGGTCACAACGAGGCGCCGGTTGTCGACCCTGACGATTGGCGCCGATGCTCCCCGTTCGATCTGTTCTGCGAGGGCTGCATCGCGATCTTTGGCGATCTGAAGGACCCTCTTCGGCGAGGGCGAGCCGCTGCCCGGAGGCGAGCCGGGTGTAGTAGAAGATCGTTGCCGCGCGAACGAAGTCGAGATATTGCCGGAGGATGAAAGGATCTGCGAGTTCCTGATCGATCTCCGCTTTCCAAAGCGTGGCGCGTCTCCTGTCGATCCGGCCATCTTTGAGAAGCGGAACGCTGAAGCCGGGAATCGCCTGACCATCCTCGCCGGTGCGCTCCTTGTTGTAATGGT
>JARGOP010000096.1 GCA_029233965.1 Verrucomicrobiales bacterium
CCGGAGGTGGTTTCCTCGTGATGGTGGTGGCCGTGGTCTCCATCCTCATCGTGATGGTGATCGTGATCATGGCCGCAGGATGCGGTGTGCTCGTGGTCTTCGCCACAATCGTGATCGTGATCGTGATCGTGATCGTGATCGTGATGATGGTGATCATGATCACACGGCTCCCCGTGGGTGTGATCGTGGGTGCAGAGTCCGAGGGCGCGGTTGCGATTGATGAAGTTAAAGCCGCCGACCAGAAGCATTCCGACTCCGGAGATCAGGGCGTAGACCCGAAAACCTGGATCGAGGTGTTTTTCGACCCGCCCCGTGACATAGAAGTAAAGGAACACCGCTCCCCACGTCATGAGGGTCAGGATGGCCAGAAGTTGGAGGAATTTTTTCATGGGCCTGTAGCAGGGTTAAATCAAAGACGAATCCAGAAGTAGCTTAAGACCCCGATCACAACGAGGAGCGACAGGGCAAGGATGACGACAAATTTGGAGCGGAAGACGGAGAGGTACATGAATACGAGTTTCACATCCATCATCGGTCCGTAGACGAGAAAGGCGAGTTTCGCCGATTGAGCGACCGGGAAATTGGCGGCAATGAACGCATCCGAGGTGCTGCAGAGGCTGAGGACGAACGCGAGGATCATCATGAGGCCGATGCCGGTGGCTTCGGATTGATTGAAGAGGAGAATGAGATCCTGGGTCACGTAAGCCCTGAACACTGCGGTGATTCCCACTCCGATAGAGAAATACATCGCCGTTTCCAGGAAATCCTTCATCGTCGTCCGCATCGCGAGGACGAGGCGCTCCTGCTTCGTGGCATTTGGTGTGCCGTCGTCTTTTTCGGCTTCGCCTCCATCAGCCTTGGGCAGAATTTGAGGGCGGAGAATCGACTTGGGGCGGCATTTGAGGACGACAAGACCGACCCCGACGGTCACAATAAAGGCGATCAGAAGCCGGCTCGAGGTCATGAAGACAGGGCCGTAGGCATCAATCACTTCGGTCTGACGGAGCGAAAACTGTCCCAGGGAGGTGGAAAATGCCTTCATCGTGCTCACGATCACGATGGGATTAATGATCGGAGCGGAGAGCATGTAGGTGATCGCGCAGGAAACGGGGAGGCCCTTTCGAATGAGGCGGCGGATCACCGGAACAACGGCGCATTCACAAACAGGAAAGACAGCCCCGAGGAGACCACTGCACATCACGGCGAGCGGCCGGTTCTTCGGGAGCCAGCGATCGATCAGTCCCGGCGGGAGATAGGCGTCAATGAATCCCGAGATCAGAGTTCCGAGCAGAATGAACGGAGCGCCTTCAAGCAGAATGCTGAGGAACAGGTAACAGAAATCAGAAAAGGGCGAAAGGGTCTCAGCTTCCATAAGGGGGCAACGGGCTGCGTAAGTTAAGGTGAGGGCGGGAGGATTCGCAAATCCAGTTTTACGCCAGCAAAGAAACAAGGAAATCGGGAGAGAAATTTTTTATTTGCATTTTTGAACAGTTCTTTTATGATGTTCTTATGAGCAGTTATAATCGAGTTACTCTAGTTGGCAATCTCACCCGCGATCCTGAGCTGAAGCGGGTCAAATCCGGACAGGCGGTGACTGATCTGGGACTCGCCTTGAATCGCGCATGGACAAACGAGGCGGGGCAGAAGCAGGAAGAAACCACTTTTGTGGACGTGACGGTGTGGGGTAAGACCGCGGAAAACGCGGCGAAGTATTTGCAGAAAGGGCGCAGCGTTCTCGTGGAGGGGCGACTGCAGTTGGATACGTGGATGGATTCCAAATCGGGCCAGAACCGTTCCAAACTCCGTGTGGTGGCGGAGTCCCTTCAATTTATGGGCGGCAATCAGCATGACACCCAACATGGGACTGCGGATCGTGGCGGTGACGCGGCGAGGGAGGCTGCCTGAACGGGGTAGCGGGCGCCCCCGCTGGTGGGGGCGCGGTTCCCGGTGGGAGCGTTGTTGTCGGATTTCATGAATCGTCAGCGGGTCAGCGGGTCAGCTTGTATTTGGTTGCGTAGCATCTCGAGGACTTTGAGATTTCCGACGGTGTTTTCCCGGGGATTCCAGTTCGGTGCTCCCCGGAGGACCCCGGCGAAAGCATCCGCTTCGATCGCGTAGAGAGGCGGGAGGGGGCTGGTGGGAAGCAGTTGGATATTTTCGGGTTCCCTTTCCGGGCGATGAATCGTGAATCCTTCCGCTGCCTTCCAGAATCGCGGAATCTCGATCCATCCTTCAGTGCCGTAGAGGCGGGTGGTCTGGTCGGTGGTAAGCGTCATGCCGCAGACAAAGCTCGCGAGGACGCCGTTGGGAAAGGCGAGCGAACCGGCGAAGTAGTCATCGACGCCCCATTCGTGAAGATGAGCAATACCGTTGGCGCGAACGGGTTCCTGTCCTGTCAGGCTTCTCGCGAGGTCGATGCAGTAGCAGCCAACATCCATGAGGGAACCGCCGCCCTCGTTGGGATGAAAGCGCGCGTCTTCTTTTGCGGCCGGGCGGTTGAAGCAGAAGTTGATCTGAATGAGTTGGAGAGTGCCGATCTCCCCGTTGGAGACTGTATCGAGGAGGAGGTGCGTCCGGGGATGGGCGCGGTACATGAAGCCCTCCATGAGGAGTGCTCCGTTCTTGTCGGCGATGTCGAAAAGCTCCTCCGCCTCTCTGCGGTTGAGGGCGAGGGGCTTTTCGCAAAGGACCTGCTTTCCGGAACGGAGGGCCGCCGCCGTCCATTCGAAATGAAGGGTATTCGGCAGGGCGATGTAGATCGCATCGATGGCGGGATCCTCCAAAATCGAGCGGTAGGATCCGTAGGCAGTGATGGAACCGCCATCGGGATTCTTCAGCGATTCGATAAAAGTGAATGCCTTATCCGGACGGCGTGAAGCCACCCCCCGGAGCCTGCCGGTTTCAGACAGGGCGAGCTCTTTCGTAAACTGCCTCGCGATATTCCCGGTCCCCAAAATCCCCCAGCGGAGAGTCGTTGAATCTGACGTTCCCATTTCGATACAGGGGCGCAGGATTGGTTTGCGTTCAACCCCGGGCTACCGGATGATCAAGCCGCCGAATTAACCTGATCATGAGAGTTTTAGTTACCGGGGGAGCCGGTTATATTGGAAGTGTTGCCGTGGATGCCCTGATTGCCGCAGGCAGGGAGGTGGTTGTTTTCGACAATTTCTATCAAGGGCATCGGTCGGCCCTCAATGATGAGGCTACTTTTGTGGAAGGGGACCTCGCGGACGCGGCTGCAGTCGAATCGTTAATGAGTGAGTTTCGTCCTGATTCGGTGATGCACTTCGCCTCCTTCACCCTTGTCGGGGAGTCAACTGAGGACCCCTTGAAGTATCTCGGGGATAACACGACGAATGCATCGAACCTTCTCAAATCCGGTCTGCGGAATGGTTTGCAGCGCTTTATCCTTTCCTCGACCGCGAATCTTTTTGATGAACCTGAGCGCATTCCGATCGGGCCGGAGGAGCGAATTGTGCCGGGCAGCCCCTACGGTGAATCGAAGTATTTCATCGAGCGGATGCTTCACTGGGCGAACGTAACCAAAGGCCTTCGTTATGCGGCGCTTCGCTATTTCAACGCGGCAGGTTGCACTGAAATCCGCGGCGAGGATCATGATCCGGAGACGCACCTGATTCCGCTCGTTCTTCAGGTGGCGCTGGGGCAGCGTGAGAAAATCATGATGTTTGGCGACGATTACGACACTCCGGACGGCACCTGTGTGAGAGATTACATTCACGTCGCTGATCTGGCTCAAGCCCACGTTCTCGCGCTGAATGCGCTCAGCGACCGGGAAGTTCTCCACTACAACCTGGGCAACGGCAACGGTTTCAGCGTGAAGGAAGTCATTGAAACGGCCCGTGAAGTGACGGGTCATCCGATTCCGGCGGAAGTCGCGCCGCGCCGTGCCGGAGATCCGGCGACACTGATCGCGGACAGCTCGAAGATCCGGGATGAGCTTGGCTGGCAACCTCGCTACGCAGACCTGAAATCAATCATGCAATCCGCCTGGGACTGGCATGTGAAAAATCCGGAAGGCTACGGGGATTGACGTGTCCGGGGCGCGATTATCGTAACAGGTGAGAAGTGACGCACTGCTGCTGCGGGAGATTCCAGGCGAACTTTTTTGCAATTCCGCCCGCGTTATCGCGTCGATGATCGACGCTTTTCGGTTCGCCGCTTTTCTGCCATGATTTCCGTATGAAAAGTTCCCGACGATCCTGGATGACTGGAGCGCTTGGCCTCGGCCTTGCACCCTGGCAGAATTTGCTCAGTGTGAGCGAGCCATACCAAAGGGAGGGTTCACGTCTCCTTCTCGGAGTCGCGGCCTATTCTTTTCGCAACCATTTCGCCTACATGAAAGGCGCCCCGAACAAAGGCTACGTCGAAGGGACCCGTCAGTTCGACATGGCGGAGTTCATCCGCTACAGCGCCGCGCTCGGGATCGATAGTGTCGAGTTGACGAGCTACTTCTTCCCGCCGGAGGTGGAGGGCGCTTATCTCGCTCACTGCCGGGAGGTGGCTCATATCAACGGAGTGGCGATCGCAGGAACGGCAGTGGGGAACAATTTCTCCTATCCGGCAGAAGCCCCTGAGCGTGTCGTGCAGATGGCCTACGTGAAGGACTGGATCGATAAGGCCTCGATTCTCGGAGCACCCCATGTTCGGGTATTCGCGGGGCGTCATCCCAAAGGAGTTGCTCCGGAAGACGCAGAGAAAAACGCGATTCAGGCTCTTTCAGAGGCCGGTGAATATGCGGCTGAAAAGGGGATCTTTCTGGGGATTGAGAATCACGACAGTATCACTACTGCTGATCGCCTCTTGAGAATTGTCACCGCGGTGGATAATCCGTTCGTCGGGATCAATCTCGACAGCGGAAACTTCATCGCTGGGGATGTCTACGCGGAAATGGAAGCCTCCGTTCCCTATTCGATCAATGTTCAGTTGAAGACGGAAGTGAAGGTCGGGGAGGGGAAAGAGAAGGAGCCGGCGGATTTGGAGCGCGTTATCGGGATCCTCAAAGACGGTGGCTATGCCGGGCACGTCATTCTTGAATTTGAAGAAAAAGACGATCCGTTTGAGCAGGTGCCGCCCATTCTGGAGAGGTTGCGCAGCTACATTGAAGCCTAGCGGTTGCGGTGGCTTCCTGCCATTGCAGCCTGAATCCGGATCCTGCTGAACCTGGCACATAACGGGATTGGCAGTTGACGCGGCAGGGGGGCTTCGTGTGTGATTGAGTGCCGCTGGAATCCTGCTTCTCTTTCTATCGATGAAATTCTGTCTGCTCTCGCTGTTCGTCGTCTCGATGGCGATACCGGGACTGCTTTTCGGTCAGGATGAGCCTGCGACGGAGGAGCCGTTTATTGAGAGTGAGGGGCCGGCTCAGCTTCTGGAGCGGGGGCGAAATGCCTTTCTCGCGAATGATTTCGCGGTTGCCGAGGAAGCGCTCGAAAAATTCATCGTCGATTATGGCGAGGCTGAAGAAGCGAAAGAGGCGGCGAGACTGCATCGTCCTCTCGTGGCGATTTCGAAAGTCGGCCTGGAAAAATTTGGTGAGGCTCTCGAATGGATCGCCGAGTCGCTCAAAGATCCCGAAATCGATCCTTCGCTCCGCGATGAGTTAATGTTCTGGCAGGCGATCTGTCTCATGACGACCGGAGAACTCGTCGAAGCTCAGCGAGCCTTCGGTCGATACTGGGCCGATGAATCTCATCAACCCTTCAAGCGCTACGAGGCCCTCCTTCTTTTCGCGACGCTTTACATACAACAGGACTTTCCGGCGGAGGCCGCCGATTTCCTTGAGGAGCAACTTCCCAAGTTCCGGGACCTCGCACCGGAAGCGGCGAGCCGCGCAGTCGTGCTTCAGTTGTATGCCCGCTTGCAGGCCGGGCAGGATGAGAAAGCCCTTCAACTGATTCAGGCTGAGTTTCCGAATCTCCCCGGGATGACCCAGGTGATCAGTTTTCAGACGCTGGCACTGAAACTGGGTTCAAACTTTCTCGAAAACGAGCAGTGGTATGAGGCGATCCGGTGCCTCCAGCGGATTTGGCCTCAGGAAAAGCTCCTCGAATACCAGAATGCGAAAATCACCGAGATCGAGGACCGCATTGCCCTCCTCGAACAGCGGCCCAACACGCAGGGAACGATCTTTCAACTTCAGGCGATTTTGAAGCGGGTGAATCGCGAGTTGGAGGGATTTCAGCAGATCGAAAATTTTGACTCGGCCCTGCGGCTGCGACTGGCGATGGCGTTTCAGGGGCTGGGACGATATCGTGAGGCTGCACTGATCATGGGCGAAATGCTCGAGACGATGCCGGCGGACCCGGTGGTCGAGAGCGCGACCCTGGCTCAGCTGCAGTGCTGGATGGAAATCAAGCGCTGGTCGCAGGCGGTCGCAGTGGCGGATCGTTACGAGGAGGTCTTTGGTGCTGAAGGCAAGTCCCTGCCGAGGGTTCTTTTTCTGAGAGCGGAAGCCCTGAGGGAAATGATGGATTACGGCGCGGCCCAGTTGGCATATGGAACGGTCGTTGAGCGGTTCCCTGATGACGAGTTCGCTCCGAAAGCGATGTTCATGCAGGGGTTTCTTTACCTGCAGCAGGATGACAACGAAGGCGCGCTGTATCAGTTTGATCAGGTGAAGCGGCAGTATCCTGATTCCTCCATGGTTGAGGATGCTGACTATTGGACCGGGATGGCGTTCTCATTCAGCGGCCTCTACGAGGAGGCGCGCTCCCATCTCTCCGGCTACCTCGAGCGTTTCGATCCGGCGAAGTATCGCAAGGAATCCGTTTTCCGGATTGCGGTCTGCGCCTTTTCCCTCGCTGAGTATGAAACCGCGCTCACTCTCCTCGGCGGGTTCAACGAAACCTATCCGGGCGATCCCCTGACCGATGAAGCCAACCTCCTCATGGGGGACGCGTATCTCGGGGAAGGTCTCATGGACGAAGGATTTGCGGCGTATGACCGTGTCCGGCCGGAGTCGGGGCGGTTCTTTGAAGATGCCTGGTTCAAGAAAGGAAATGCCTACAAGTTGTTGGAGGAATTCGACACGATGCGGAATCACTTCCGGAGTTTTGTGGAAACGTATCCGTCGAGCTCGCGGCTTCCCGAAGCGGTCTACTGGATCGGTTGGACCTGGCTCCGGGAGGAAAATTTCCGTGAGGCGCAGAAAATCTATTGGGAGACGATTGAAAAGCACGGGAATGACCCTGACATGATCACGATCACCGATGTGTTTTCCGCCCTGCCAAAGGTCTACGAGCCGGAAGGGGAGAAGGGGGAACGCGATCTCATGACCCGCCTTCAGCTCATGAAAACAAAGGCTTCCGTTTCTGATGACACCGTCCTCGCGGCGAGGGCGGGATGGGCCCGGTCAGTCATCATGAGTCGCGAAAACAAAACTGCGGAGCGATCAGAGCTGATCGGGATTCACAAGTGGGTGGACCCGAGAGAAACGGCACCACGGATCAGCGTCGCGGTGGGAGAGGCACTTCTTGCTGCTGAGGTGCCGCAAGCTGCCGAAGATCTCCTTGTCGAAGTCCGGCGCTGGCATCCGCGGACGGTCGAGAAAGGGCGGATCTACCGGGCGCTTGCGAGGATCGCGGTGGGAAAAGGAGACGGGGAGAAAGCGGTCGAATACTTCGAGAAGTTTGAACGCGAGGCGTTCGCTTCGGTGGATTTGGGTGAGGTCAAACTGGAGAAAGCCGATCTGATGGCTGAGTCCGGTCGCGAAGGGGATTCGCGTGCGGAACTGGAAGCGATCCTCGAGCTTCCCGGCATCACCGCTGAAATCAAGGCGACGGCGATGACCCGCCTCGGCGACTCGTTTGCGGCGTCCGGCGATCACGAAAAGGCGATTGTCTACTACGAGCGGGTCTACGTCGCCTACGGGAAATTCAAAGAGTTGAATGCGAGAGCCTACTGGGGGCGGGGGCAGTCTCTGGAGGAACTGGATCTCTCGAAAGAGGCCCTGGAAACCTACGAGGAAATGGCGTCCCGTGAGGAGTTGAAGCGTTTTGAGGAAACAAAGGAGGCAACCCGGCGGATCGAGGCGTTGCGCCGACTCTTTCCGGAAGAAGCAGTAGAACCGGAGGAGGTGTCGTTGTGAAAAGGGCACTTCTCATTCTCGCCTGCTGCTTTGCGGCAAACGCGCAATCTCAGGATGTGATCCACCTCAAGACCGGCGAATCATCGGCCTGCGAAATTGAGGCAGTGACCGACAACATCGTTATTTTCCTCCTTCGCGGGCCGGGCGGGGGAAGCGCAAAGCGAACACTTCCGATGGACCGCGTCGACTACATCGAATTCGGTTTTGAGCAGGGAGAAGAGGCGGTTCTCAAGGATCTCGAAAATATCAGCGCCGCGATTCTGGAAACCTGGTGGGAATTCCACTTTGGCAACCTGCACCGCCCCCGCTCACGCACCGCTGTCTATGGCATCGCATTTGCCAATGCGCTTCTAAAGGAGGATCCGGAGACGGGCGCGGCGAGGGCCTTGTCCGTGCTGGACCGCATCATCGAACGGGCCTGGGCGGAGGAGGACAAAAGCCTCGCGAGACAGGGCCGCCTGCGTGCGCTGATCGCTTCGGGAGATCTCGATACGGCGGTGGGAGAGGCTCAGATTCTGCAGGGTGAGACCGAAGATCCCGACCTCTCAATCGAAGTGAAATTTCTTCTCGCCGAGGCGGATTTTGCACAGCTCAAGGCCCTCGAGGAAGAGCATCCGAGATGGATCGATGACGATGAGGTCCGGCCGGGGAGGAATGCGCTTTATCATCGCATCGTCGATCAATACCTCTGGCCTCATCTCTTCCACGCAACGCGGGAGGAAGCGGCGGCCCGTGGACTTCTGAGCGCCGCCGGAGTCTATGAATTCGCGGCCGAGACTGAATTGGCCCGTGCCGCCTGCGAAGATCTGATCAATCTGTATCCCACCACTTCTTTTGCCGCTCCGGCGAAGGAGCGTCTCGAATCCCTTTCCAATCCTGAATAATCGACTCTTTACCCACTGACCATGAATGCTGATTCTGATTCCCTCCGCCGACGATCCCGCTTCGCCGCCCTCACCTTGACCCTGTTTCTTTTCAGTCTGCTCTTTGTCGCCCCGCTTGCCTTTGCCCGGGAGGGAGCGGAAACGGCGATGGCGACTGAGAATGTTTCGGCCCTCGATCTGTACAAGCAGGGCGGGGCTTTCATGCACATTCTCCTCGTTTGTTCGATCGGGACGATTGCGGTGGCGGTCTATTGCTTCGTTCAGATCAGTCGAAACAAAATGGCGCCGAAGACTCTCGTTGATCGGGTGAATTCCTCGATGGCGGAGCGCGATGTGAGCACGGCCTACAGTGTCTGTGAATCGAGTTCGTGCAGCTACGGCCGCGTTCTCGCGGGCGCCCTGCTGAAGGTGAATTTTGACCGCGATCTTGCGAACAAGGCAAGCATGATGGATGCCGCTGCGGAGGCGATCGACGAGGAGGAACACCGCCAGATGGTCTGGGTCAATTACCTCAATATTTTCGCGACCCTCGCCCCCATGATCGGCCTCCTCGGAACGGTCTGGGGAATGATCGAAGCCTTCGACAAACTGGCGACGACCAGTGGAGATCCGAAGGAACTCGCAGGCGGAATCAAGATCGCGATGGTGACGACGGCGGGCGGGTTGATGGTCGGGATCCCGGCGATGTTTTTTTACTTCTTCTTTCGCGACAAGCTTCAGGGCGTCATGACCACGGTGCAAAAGCACGCCAGCTTTGCGATCGACATTCTGTCCGGTGAGATCCGGCTCCAGGTCGCGGCGACGGGAAATGAAGCGCCGGTGAATGAGGAGACGGAGTAAGTCAGATCCGATTGGAAACAGCAACGATCTTCATGACGAGACGCCATAAAAGACCTTTGGACGAGGTGAGTTTTCAGATCACTCCGATGATCGACATGACTTTCCTTCTCCTGATCTTTTTCATGGTCACGCAGAAGATTACCGAGCAGCAGCTTAATGTGCCGGTGAAGCTTCCCGTGGCCGTGAGCGCAGTGCCGCCGGCGCGCACCGAGCGGGACATCATTAATATCGACGGGGAGGGGAATTACTACATCGGTGACCTTCCCGCGACGACGGAGGAGGTCCTCGCCCATTTGAAGATCAAATTTGAAGACTTTCCGCCGCTGCAGATTTACCTGCGGGCGGACCGGAACACTCCGACGAAGAAGATTCGGGAGTTCGTGGAAATGGCCACCGAAGTGGGGGCGATCGATTTAATTTTCGGTGTGTATGGAAAGTGAATGGAACAGGGGCAGGTGCCTGATGCAACCCTGTCGGGTGAAGGGCGGGTTCAGCTGCCAGGAGGGACGACGTCCCCGTCATCCGCGGTGCGTCGGCCGGCCGGGCATCCACGGA
>JARGOP010000097.1 GCA_029233965.1 Verrucomicrobiales bacterium
TCTATTTCTACTGCGGAAACCTATCCATCGACCCACTCAAAACCCGGTAGGACCACATACTTATCTGTCTGCCGCTTCTCATTGGAGGATGGTTTGCAATAGGTCGCCTCGGTTATTCGCCTCTTTGGCGCATCATTCTTTTTATCCCGCTTCTCGGCTTTCTCGCATCGATCACATTCTTGATGTTCTCAGCACGAAGATCTCGACGCGAACGATCACTTTACGCCGAAACCGGATCGAACAAGCCGGAGATCTCAAGCCCGATCACGTCCCGAGTTGATTGACTTCCCTGATTCGAATCCTTACCCTCCGATCGGAGCCGCGGTCCCAGACCGGGCTGAGATTCCTCAAACGTTCGGCGGAAAAAGGACTGTTAAGAATGAACCTTCTACTAATTGCGATCATGAATTTGTCGGTGGGATTCTTGGCTGGAGTTCTCGCGATACCACTGATCACAAAGGGCGTTGCACGGAACGGTTCGTACGGATTCCGCTTCGAAACTTCCTTCCAATCCGACGAGGCTTGGTATGCGATTAACGCTTACGGCGGGAAGTGGATTCTGTTTTGGAGCCTTGTCATTCTGGGCGGCGGAGTTGTTTTCCTTCTCGCCTATTTTATCGATTCGATTCAGATCTCCAACGGACTGAGAATTGCTGGAGTATTCGCTCCGTGCCTTCTGTTGATCAGCGGAATTCAGGCAAGTATCTGGGGTGATAATCGCTTCCCGAAACACGAAGCCGAAGAAGGCGAGTCACTCAAGCCCTGACCGCACCGAGACGAAATGTCTTTTCTGATTTCAAGCTTTATCACACAATTAACACGCGCTCTCCGTCAGGGCTGAGTGCTCTTGAACGTTCGACCGGAAAAAGGAACTGGCCACAGCTTCGGGAAAGGTTATGTTTCATTCATGACCACAGAGGAAATCAAACGCCTCCCGACTGAAGAAAAATTCCAGATCATGGAAACGCTCTGGGACGACCTCCGTGAGCATTTCGAGCGGGCTGAGATTCCAGAATCACATAAGGAGCTTCTTCGTGACCGTCGTCAACGCGTCGAATCCGGCGAATCGAAGCTCCTCGACTGGGACGACGTGAAATCTTCGATCGGGCGCCCGTGAATCGGATCCAAATATCGGAGGAGGCACTCCAGGACCTCAACGAAGGGTTTCTTTTCTACGAAGCGCAGCAGATTGGCCTTGGCGATTACTTTGTCTCCTCCCTCCGGTCAGATATCGAGCGCCTCCGGATCGCGGGAGGTTCTCACCGGATCGTTTTCGAAGATTATCACCGGCTGATCTGCAAGGTCTTCCCATTCGCCGTTTACTACACGCACGACTTCGAGCACGTGATTGTTTGGGCGGTCATCGATCAGCGGCGCGATCCAGCTTGGATTCGAGAGCACCTCACCAAATAGGTCGAACAAGCCGAGGATGCCAATTCTGATCACGTTTCGAGTTGATGGCTTTCCGTAGCTTCGATACTCTCTCAGTATTCGACTGCTGCCCTCGATCAGGATGGCATCTCTCAAACGTTCGGTTACAGAAATCAAAGAGACATGAAGATGAAACAGACAACACTGGCATTCGTACTTGCTGCCGTCATAACACTGGCATTCGTACTTACTACCGACATGGTAGCCGTATGCGACACGGCACAGAGAGCGTGGGAGACAACAACAACCGTTTCACCGATAGGGCAACAACAATACACAGTTGGCTGGACGATTCAATCAACAGGAGACGATGGCAAAGATATTCTGACCACTCCAAACGTCACTGTCTCGGCGGGAACAGAGGGAGTGATCAGAGTGTGCGGCGCGAATGAAGAGAATGGTGTCTTCTGTACTGCTCTCGTTAACAAGACGGCCACCGGGCTTGAGGTAATCACAACAGTCACCATCAAAGAGAACGGGAAGACAGTCCTTAACACCTTGCAGAAGACTGCCGTCAATCAATAGACCGAACAAGCCGGAGATCTCAAGCCTGATCACGTCGCGAGTCGGTTGACTTCTCTGATTCGAATCCCTAACATCTAATCGGAATCGCGCCCTCTGATCAGGCTGAAATTCCTCAACCGTTGGCATCAAAATGAAGATCCGAAAGGCCACACAAAATGATGCGGACGCTATTCGGAGTGTTCATCTGGCGGCCTTTCCTGAAGGTGAGCGTGATCTTATTTCTGACGTGGCAGTCGCGATGTTATTCGAGGAAGCATCGCCGCCGGTGCTCTCGTTGGTTGCAGAAGTTGATGACACCATCATCGGACACGTCACCTTCAGTCCGGTGACATCACGCGACACGATGGAACACCTCGGCTACATCCTGGCACCCCTAGCCGTGAGCCCGGATCATCAGAAGCGAGGCATCGCGTCACAACTGATCAAGAATGGCGTTGAGCGTTTATCGGAATTGGGATCGGGAGTTCTCCTTGTCTACGGTGATCCGGACTTTTACAGCAAGTTCGGATTTTGCGTAGACTGCGGAGAGTGCTACACGCCGCCCTACCAACTCGAATACGCGTTTGGATGGCAAGCGATAGCGTTGGGTGATTTCGATTTCCCGTCTTCTGCGATCAACATTTCCTGTGTATCTTCTCTCAGTAATCCAGCTCTGTGGTAAGAATCAACAATGCCCAACAAGGCGTCGCTCTCAACACCTGCCCCGCCGCGAGTTCAAATCGCCATGACCATTCAACCATTAGCCCACAGTCGAAGCCTCGCCCCCGGGCAGGTGTGAGAGGACTTCGACGATAGCCCACGAGAAATTGAACCCCGGCAACGCCTACTCTTTCAACTCCCGATTGAATGGCTGCGAGCTTCAGCCATAAGATCTCGATCTAAAAAAATGGATCTGGAGGATTGCCCGTGGAATGGTATTGTCTCGTCATGACCGGAATTGATCAACTTCGAGAGCTCCCCGTTTCCGAAAGGATCCAACTCGTTGAGGATCTGTGGGATACCATTGCCTTGGACTCCGAATCGATTCGCCTCACCGAGGCTCAGACCGCAGAGTTGAACCGGAGACTTGACCGATTTGACGAAGATCCTTCAGAGGGAATTGAGTGGAGTACCCTGAAGGCCCGAATTTCGAATTCGCTTTGATGAGGGTTCTTTTTCGCCCGGAGGCGGAGGACGAGCTAGTCGAGGCCATCGATTGGTATGAGGTGCGAAGTCGAGGATTGGGTGCGGATCTCCTCCGGTGTATCGACGCCTGCGTGGAGCGCATCATTCGCCAACCGGAATCCTATCCCGTCGTACACCGCGAGACTCGGATGGCTATTGTTCGCAGATTTCCATACCTGATTCTCTATCGGATCACAGATGAAGGGATTTCAGTGATCGCCGTCTTCCATGCGAAACGCGACCCCAAGATCTGGCAGGTACGCTGAACGGATCGAACAAGGCCCTGCACGAGAACCCGATCCCGCTACGAGTCGAAATTGACTTCGTGAAATTGGATCACTATTCTGGAAGCGAAATCCCGCTCCCATTTACGGGTTGCCATGCCTCAAACGTTCGACCGAGAAAAAGGGGATTGGTCGTAGTGCCTCAGCGAGGTTATCCGTCATCCATGACCACCGAGGAAATCAAACGCCTTTCGACAGAGGAAAAATCTCTCATGATGAAGACCCTCCGGGATGACCTCAGAGACCATTTCGAAACCGCCGGGATCCCGGAATCGCATAAGGATCTTCTTCGTTCCCGACGCCAACAGGTCCGATCCGGCGAATCGAAACTTCTCGATTGGGACCATATGAAATCCTCGAGAAAATTGCCCTCTGATCAGGCTGCGATGACTCGAACGTTCACTCTGAAAAGATGGGGAATTTGAAAACGACGGGACTGGTGTTGATGACTGTAGCTTTCATTGGAGCTATCTACCCATTCAAGATGTTCTCGCGTGGGACGACTCCTGATTTCCAAGCCTATCAGGACGCCAAGGGCTCTTGGGTTCCATATGGCCTGGCCAACTCCATGGCAGGTCAGATTCTTCTTGTGGCGGCATTTGTCGGGGTGCTCGGATTCTTGCTAGTCTCTTTATCCCACCGGGACGAAAGGCGCCGGATCCACCGGGTTCTCGAACAACGGAAGCTCACAAAATAGGCCGGAGCGAACAAACACCTGAGGCCATTGGTCAGGAGGATAAGGTAACGAATTCACGATTTGTTTACTGGTAGAGCGAGTTCCATGATCGCGGGAACAGGCGGACTTTCGCATCATGCCAAGAGCGGATTCGTTGCAGCATAAAGGCTGAGGCCGGGGATTCGAGTTCCCCCGACCGCCCCGATGATTCGAAACACAGTTTCCTGCAAGAGTTCACCGAATCGGCACCAATTTTGTCTGTTCCATGCCGCGAAGTTTCTCTACGTTTCCAGCCCGGTATTTGCTGTCCTCAGTCCCTACCCTTCCTGAAAAATGAAACAAATCTCTTCCACTCTTTTCCCCGCTCTCTGCGTTCTCTCCCTCTCCTTGATGAGTCAGGCTGCCACCCCTCTCGGCGGGCTCACTGTCGCGGTTTCCGGGGACGGGACCCAACTCGTCGCGGGCGGCGATACGCGAACCATTCTCGTCCTCGATCCTGAAACTCTGGAAGTGAAAGAACGCCACTGGATCGGGACAACGATCACCGCTCTCGTTTTCAGCACGGACGGTTCCGTGCTTGCGGTCCACGACACGGCGGACTCGGTTCATCTTTTCTCCACGGCCGACTGGTCCAAAATCGCCGAAGTTCCCAAGGTCGTGAATTTCTCGGCGGCCCCGGCAGCGGGATTGTTCGCGGGACAGAACGGCAGCTACAGCGAACCGAAGGTTGCGGTGTATCAATTTTCCGACGGATCCCCGAAGGCCTCCATCACGATCCCGAAGGAACTCAAGGTCGCGATGCTGGCTCTGAAGGAGGACGGATCGGAAATCGCCGTTCTCACCCAGAGCGCCAAAGATGAAGCGGAGTCGAAAGTGGAGCGCGCTGATCGTCCGAAAGAGTTGAATGAGTCGTATCAAGGGACGGACCTCCAGTAGGATCCCCCGGGTGGAAACGCTCACGTTCCGACGATGCAAAGGCCCGATAATCGAACTGGCACCAAACACGCCCTGCCGAAGTGACCATTCTCTGACGCAAACCCGCCCGCTGACGGCTCGGCGCCAACCTGCTACGCTCGCGACCATGAACCACTCGCGCCGTCGCTTTCTGAAATCGGTCACCGGAACCGCTCTCGCCGCGCCTTATCTCGGCTGGCAGACCACTTCAAGAGGCGGCCCTCCGGGCGGCGAACTGCGCTTCGCCAATTTCGGGGCAAACGGTCGCGCCTGGAGCGATCTGACCGCGATGATGGAGGTTCCCAACACCACCCTCGTCGCCGTCGCCGAGGTGGATTCCTCGCGCACGAACCGGATGCAGGAAACGTATCCCGAAATCCCTGTTTATACTGACTGGCGAAAGCTCCTCGACGAAAAGGCAAACGAGATCGATGCCGTCGTCATCGGGACGCCGGACCACATGCATGCTCCCATCGCGATGAGCGCGATGCAGCTGGGCAAGCACGTCTATTGCGAGAAGCCACTGACCCGCACTCTGCACGAGGCGCGGTGCCTGCGTGAATTCGCCGCCGAAAACAAACTCGTCACGCAAATGGGAATCCAGGTCGCCTCCTCCTCCGGCAATCAGACTGCCGTGAAACTCCTCCGCGAGGGCATCGTCGGAAAAGTTCGCGAAGTTCACAGCATGAACCCGAAGTCGTGGGGGTCGATGGAGCCCCTTCCGGCACCGTCCGAACCGGTTCCTGAAACACTGAACTGGGACCAGTGGATCGGCGTCGGGAAAATGCGCGACTACCTTCCGCGCGAATTTCACCCGAGCCAGTGGCGGAAGCGAATCGGCTACGGCACGGGAACGCTCGGGGATATGGGCTGCCACATTTATCACCCGTGGTTCATGGGCTTGCATCAACCGGAAACACTCACGGTCACCTCGCACGGGGCCGCTCCGGTGGACGGGGACAGCTGGCCGCTCAACGCCAAAGTCCACCACCGCATGAAGGGGAATGACCAGACCGTCGGCGACTTCGATTTCACCTGGTATGACGGAACGCAGCTTCCACCGGAGCAGGTCACCGCCGCAGTCGGCCTGATCGAGAACGTTCCGACAAGCGGAACGGTCGTGATCGGCGCGACCGGGGCGCTCGTGATTCCTCACGGCGGAGGCGGGATGCCCACGATTTACCGGGATGGCGTTCTCTCCGACGAAGTGATCGAGACGGTGGAAGCGGACCACCATCATGGCAACTTCGCCGCCGCGATCCGCGGAGAAGTTGACGCCGCCCGCACGAATTTCGATTACGCCGGCCCCATGACCGAAACCGTTCTTCTCGGCACCGTGGCGATGCGTCTCCCCGGCGAAACGCTGAAGTGGGACGCGAAAGCCGGAAAATTTACCGACTCCGATGCCGCGAACGCCATGATCCACGACGAATACCGCGAAGGCTGGTCCGTCGCAGGGATTTGATCGAAACCTGAAAGCCTGCTCCCTGAGGAAATCGTGGTTGCCTGCGGCTCAAATGCGGGGGCATGGGGTGGGGCAAATCAGAGTCCCGCTTTGGAGATGGCCTCGCGAATCGCGGTCGCGGTGGCTTTCGCCGCCGGTTCGTCGTCGAGCTCGCGGAGTGGCTGGTTGAATGGTTCAGCCCGGACCGGGCCGTCGTAGCCGAGGGTTACCAACGCTTTGAGGAAGGGAGCGGTGTCGATCACGCCGGTGGCTGCGGGAAGTTCGCGACTGGAATCGATCAGCTCATCGGTAGGGATCCCGACGGGGGCATCATTCAGATCGCAGGCGATGATGTCATTGTTTGTCAGCGTCAGAATATCTTCGGCGGTTTCGCCTGCCGTGAACCAATGCCAGCTGTCGAGGATGAAGCCGAGGGTGGGTTGATCGATTTCGGCGATAAGCTCTTTCGTTTCGGCCATGGAGTGAAGAAACGGGAAAGGTCCCGTCGTCCACAGCGCCTTGGTGCCGACATATTCAAGGCCGAAGCGCAATCCGTGGTCGGCGAGAATTTTTGTGACCTGACCGAGACGGTCGACGTGCTGGTGAAAGTTGGCGAGGTAGGTCAGTTCCGGGTGATACGGCATGAGCCAGGTGCCGATCCTCGTGACCCCGGCGTCCTGCAGAGCAGCAGCAACTCCGGGCAATTCTTTCAGCCCCGAGTGAAAGGTGGCTTCGTCCTTTCGGAAATCCACGGGCATCCCGGCCGCACCCCAGGTGAGTCCGTTTGCCTGAAGGGCATCGGCGAACTCCTTCCGCTGCGATGCATCGAGAGAGGCGAGAAAAGAAGCGTTGGGCTGGATCGATTCGAATCCGCTCGCGCCAGCGAGATCGATCAGCTCGTCGGGCTTTGCCTTCACCCCGATCGCTCCCGGAGTGAGGTCGATGGTGAACTTTCTTTTCCCGGGGGAAGGGACGGGTGTTTCGGCCATTGTGCGTGATGAGAGGTTCGCGCCGATGAGAGAAACGCCGACGAGGCTTCTGCGGAGGAGCTTTCTTCGATTCATCGGGTTGGTTATCCGAGATCTGCCAGTGCCTTCTCCGCATCGCCGAAGCGGTCTGTTTTGACTCCCATCCGCTCCATCAGAGCAAGATGGAGGCGACAGAGTTTGCGGTTTTCCTGCGTGCTGTAGTCGAGCATCCGGCCGCCTTTGAGGGTGCCTCCGCCACCACCGGCGAGGAGGATCGGCAACTGTCGCGAATCGTGCGCATTGCCGTCCCAGAGACTGGAACAGAAGAGAATCATGCTGTTGTCGAGGAGGGAGCGTTCCCCCTCGTCGGTCTGATCCATTTTCTGGAGAGTCTCGCAGAGCAGTTGCATGTGATACTGATTGGCCCGCTGATACATGTCGAGGCGCTCCTCATTTCCAGCGTGGTGGGAAAGTTCGTGGAGACCGCCCTTGATGTTTCCGAGGAAGCCGAAATTCATCTGCGAGAGGTCGTTGTTCAGCATCATGGAGGCGATACGGGTCCGGTCCATCTGGAAGGCGAGCACAAGGATGTCCAGCTGGAGTCTGAGGTGGTCGCGCACATCATTGGGGATGCCGGCCCCGGGACGGGGGAAGGTGGGTTCCCTGACGGTCGGTTGCCATCCCTGACCGCCGGTCTCCTCCTGTGATGACTTCTCAGCCCGCTCGATGCGCTGTTCCAGCTCCCGTACCGAGGTGAAGTATTCGTCGAGTTTCTGCGCGTCGCGGCTACTCACTTTGCCGCGAAGACTGTTGGCCTCGGAGAGAACGAGGTCGAGCACGCTCTTGTCGCGGCGGCGCTTGCTTCCGTCGTCGAAAAGCTGATCGAAAGCCTGTTGCGGATAGATCTCTTTCGGAGCCGGCGTGGTCGGACTGCTCCAGGAAATGTAGGCCGAGTAGAGGGAGGTGAAACCACTGTCGGTGCTGTAGCGGGGCGGTTCCGTGCCGAGCACGATACTGGGCATTGGCGTGCGGTGGCCGATTTGTCCCGCCATGACCTGATCCATCGTCGTGCCCACTTCCACGTCCGTGGTTGTTTGCTTCACGGTCAGCCCGGAGAGGACGTTCATCTTCGGGTAGTGGCCGCCGGGACCTTCGATGGTGGTGGGATTCCAGAGCCCCTTCATGACAAGGAGACGGTCCTTGACCGGTTCGAGCGGGGAAAGCGTCTTCATCAACTCCATGCCCTGTTCGGTGTTGGTCGCTCCCCAGTGGTGAGGATTCACCCCGTTCCCCATGAAGAGAGTGGCAAAGCGGCGCGGGGCCTCGTTCGCGGCGGCTCCTTTGCCCACGGTGCTGCCAAAGGCATTCATGGACTCGAGCCAGGGGAGACCGAAGGCGATGCCGGCATTACGCAGGAAGAGTCGGCGGGATGAGCGGGAATGAATCGATGATTTCATGGTGGAGAGGTGATCTTAGTCAGAGGCAGGTTCTTCGTTGCGGCGGGATCGGAACTGGGTGCTTTCGACCATGGTCAGGATCGCTTCGGAAAAGCGGCCTTCGCCGGTCTTCAGTTGTTCCCGAATTGAGTCGACGAGTTTGAGGTCCGTGAAGGTGACGCTGCGTCCGGTTGCGTAGCCAATCAGTTTCCGGGCAAAGAGATTGTAAAAATCGTCGTCGTTCTGTCCCAGGTATTCCCGCAGGCCGGCGATTCCATCGAGCGAAGTTCCGTCGCGCAGGGTGCCGGTGTCATCAATCGGCATTCCCATGTCGTCCCGGTCGCGGAGGCGGCCGATCGCATCGAAGCCCTCGAGCGCAAAGCCGAGCGGGTCGATGCGGTTGTGGCAGGTGGAACAGGCTTTGTCTTCGCGGTGGCGCTCCAGTTTTTCGCGCAGGGTCTTCGCATCGGTGATGGCCTCGAGTTCAGGAACGTCGTTGGGAGGGGGCGGGGTTGGCTGGCCGAGGACGGCATTGAGGAGCCAGTTGCCGCGAAGGACGGGACTGGTGCGCAGGGGAAAAGAGGTCTTTGTCAGGATGGTTCCCATTCCGAGGAGGCCGCCTCGCTGATACTCCGCGACAGGCACCTTTCGGAAATTTTCACCGGTCACGCCGGGGACTCCGTAGTGTTTTGCGAGACGTTCATTGAGGAAGGTGTAGTCGGCCATGAGGATTTCGCGGACGGGGCGATCCTCCCGGATGAGGTGTTCGAAGAAGGTGCGCGTTTCCTGAAACATGTCGGCACGGAGGGAATCGGTAAATTCGGGGAAGAGCTTGGCATCGACCGCAGTGTGTTCGCCGAACCTGTGGAACTCGAGCCACTGCCCTGCGAATTCCTCTGCGAGCGTCCGGGCTTTGGGATCGCGCAGCATGCGTTTGACCTGGGCGGCCCGGCCTTCCGGCTTCATGAGGCTTCCGTTCCCGGCCGCTTCGAGAAGAGCGATGTCCGGCGTCGACGCCCAGAGGAAGTAACTGAGACGGGTCGCGAGTTCCCACGGCGAGACAGGGTGGATGCCCGGATCCTGAGAGGACTCCAGCTTGAAGAGAAAATCGGGCGAGATGAACACCCGGGTCAAGACCTCGCGAGCGGCGGATTCGGGATCCAGTTCCCGCTTCCGGGCATCGTGGTAGATCGCAGACAACGCCGATCTCTCCGCATCAGCGAGAGGTCTTCGCCAGGCCCGGTAGGCCCACCAGTGAAGATGGCCGAGGATCCCCTCGTCGATCGCCTG
>JARGOP010000019.1:0-50024 GCA_029233965.1 Verrucomicrobiales bacterium
CCCGCCAGTCCCGCCAGTCCCGCCAGTCCCGCCAGTCCCGCCAGTCCCGCCAGTCCCGCCAGTCGGAGGAGCATTCAGCTCGATTGTATCGTAGTAGAAGGCGAATCCGGCAATATTTTGAGGTGCCGGGTCAGTCAAACTACCGTAGTCATGCTCAAGAGGACTGCTTGGATTGGTTCCGGTGATGTGCCGCGTGAATTCGTCATCACGCTGCGTCTCGGAAGGATCCACCGGAGTGTCAATCCAAGCCTGGCCATTGATCATCGCATCAGCTGCCATCTGGTTGTTTGCTCTCGTTGGGAGATAGACCCTGAGATCTTCTTCTCCGTATACCTGGCTTCCTGAATCCACGATAAAATCGCCACCAGCAGGATCAGTTTGCGCGTCACTGCTCACCGTGAGTATCGTGCCGCTTGCAGGATCGACCGGGGTGAGCGCGGAATTAGCGAGATCGTTCACATGACCGACAAGCGCATTCAACAGACGAATATCATCCGTCGCACTGATACTAATATCTCCGTCACGGCTCCCGGTTCCGCCAATTGCAGACAAGCTGCCACGGAGGTCATCTCCATGACCAACTTTCGCATAGGATCCCTGTGTGGGATCATTTCCTGTTATCCGGACACTTCCACCCGTTGTCGTCACCTCAATATCACCTCCGAAAGAGTTACTGACTTGAGCGCCACCATTTCCAATCTGAGCAAAAGAGAATCTTCCCGATCCTGCGCTCACAAAGACATCGTTACCCGCAGAAACCGTCAGATTCCCACTCAGTTCAGCGGCCTGCGCGTTCGCCCCACCGTGACCAATTTGCACGGTTGAAGCATCAGCGTCGCCACCTAACAGGAAGACGCCCGTGACAGCGGATACGCCGACTGATTGATCAATGACATTGCCATCATACCCGGCTCCACCGTGACCAATCTGCACACTCGAAGACTGCCCCACATCACCGGAAACCATCTCAATAGCTCCGGCGGTGGCAGCAACATTCAAGATACCGGACACAGAGCCCCCACCATTCGTTCCACCGTGACCGATCTGTGCAAATGCAGCATCACCGACACCGCCACCCATAATGATCGTTCCGGCACTGAGCGAAACATCGCCCTGCTTGTCACCGCCAGCATCGACGCCACCGTGACCAAACTGCGCACTTGCGCCGTTCCCACTGCCGGCATCGAAAATGGCCTGGCTGAAGGATCCCTCCGGAGTAATCGATCCAACCATGATTCCAGTATACCCTGCGCCACCATGACCAATTTGAGCGTAGGCGCTCTGGCCACTCGATCCGGTAATCCCAAGACCGCCGGGCTGCAGCTGACGAATACTGATATCGGCGATCACATCTCCTCCCGCGGAGGTGCCCCCTCCGTGCCCTATCTGAGCGAAGCTATTTTCTCCGGCTCCGGCGTCAACCGAGATACCCCCTGAGCTTGCAGAAAGATTCAGCGCGCCGGTGATCGCACCGGAGTTATCCCCGTAGAATCCGAGCTGCGCATAGCTACCATCGGTCGCACCACCGGCAACTGTAATACCGCTTCCCAGCACCTCGGTGACACCCGTCTTAGAGCCGACGCTCACTCCCGACTCCTGCGTGCCGTCCCCAATCCGCACAATTCCGTTATTCGCGCCGAACTCGGTCGCGGCAACAACTCCGGTAATGGAGATTGGAGCAAAGTTCGGAAGTGAAATATTTCCAAGCGCCGGGTTCGACGCGTTGTATGTGCCGGTCATGACAGGCGCAGTTGCCGCCGTCGTTCCCGTGTTTGCCCAACCAGCCAGCAATCCAAGACCTCCCGACCCGGAATTTTGAAATCCAATAAGGAGAGTGAGATCGCCCCCGCTAAGAAGACTCAGCTGATTCGTTGAGTTGAAAGCCAAGTTGGACAGCGAACCGGAACCGATCGTCAGCGACGAAGTTCCACCCGAAGCAATCGTGACGTCCCCCAGGGTAAGGGCAGCACCAATCGTCTCAGCGAGAGTGATGAGAGTTCCCGCCGCTCCCACACCGGTCTGCTGGCGGAGAGTTGGATCGAGATTGACCCCGGACAACCCGACGATGGAATAGCCGGAGTCTCCTCCATTCGTTCCACCGGCATAGTTCACCGATCCAGGACCGTCAGCGGTCTGGTGACTGATGAGGGAAGCTCCGGTCGAGCCATCCGTGAGCGAAATCGAGCCGTCGGTGTAGATATTGAGGCCTCCGGTTCGTGTTCCGGTCGCATCGCCTGCCGAGGCACCGTGCCCGATCATGGCTCCGCTTCCGTCTCCGGTCAGAGAAATATCACCGCCTGCGACGATCGAGACACTGCCGTTCAGATCATTCGCCCCCGTACTACTCAGGTAGTGTCCGATCATCGCTTCCGAACCCGGGGAAGCGCCACCGTTGAGCGTAATCGCGTTGGTCACGTTTGTGGTGACAAATCCGGTGATAATGGCATCCGCCCCCGCATAGCTATTCCCGATCAGGGCAGGATTGCCCCCGGTTCCGGCGCCGCCATTGAGAGTGAGGGAGTCTCCCCCGACCAGCACATTTCCGGTGATATCACCACCATCCGCATCTGTTCCTCCGCTCCCGATCTGAGCATAGGACCCGGATGTCGCAGCCCCCGCCGTGAGGACGATATCGCCTGTGCCGGTTACTGCCGTGTTGCTGGTGATGACGCCGTCGGCATCATCGCCTCCGGCACCAATCTGCACGTAGCTGTTCAACCCACCACTACTTGCGTCGAGGGTGAGTCCGTTACCGAAAGTGACCGTCGTGTCACCGTTCATGGTCGCCGCATCAGCACCGCGTCCGCCAATACCAATCTGTGAGAAACTGCCAAAGACGCCGCTATTGCCCCCGGAACCCATCGTGATCGACCCGGTCGCTGCCACCGTGGTGGCCCCGGCGATCGTGCCGACGAACGGATTGTCCCCGCCGCTGGCTCCACCGCCTGCCCCGATCTGGGTAAAAGCGGAATCTCCGATTCCTCCCGTCATTGTGACGTTCGTCGCGGTCACGGACGTGGCGGCATCCGTCAGATCAGCATTGACTGCTGTGTCTCCGATTCCGACGCCGCCCAGACCGATTCTTGCGGACCGATTGCTGCTGTCGCCACCGGTGAGGATGACATCTCCGGAAGCGGTGACGGTTGTCGTGCCGCTCATGGCGGAGTTATGAAGCGATCCTCCTCCGCCAATCTGCACATAAGCCTGCGCGCCGGTTCCGGATGCATCCAGCGTCACGTCACCGGACGCTGCATTCACCGTCACGTTCGACGCAATCGTTCCGGAAGGCTGCTCCACGTCGGAGTTAGAGGTGATCCCACCCCCGGAGCCAATCTGTGCGTAGGCATCCTGGCCGTCGGAATTCAGCGTCACCGCGTCCCCTTCGACACGGACATCACCGGATTTGTCACCATCGGTCTCAGCCCCACCGAGGCCGATCTGTGCGTAGGCGCCCTGGCTTGCACCCGCGCTCAGGTTGATCGCTCCGCCGCCCTGCTCTGTCATCGTAGCAGGATTAAAATTTACATAGGTATTCCCGACCAGAGTTCCATCGAGATCGTAGCCACCAGCCCCGATCTGTGCATACGAGCGGTTACCGTTTCCGGTGAGACTTACTCCATTGCCGGCAATCACCGTCGTCAGGTTCCCGGCAAGACCGTGCGCCCCGTCCGCGAGATGACCACCGTGACCGATCTGGACGTAGGCGTCGGAACCGCTACCGGCGTTCATCGAGACCGCTCCTGTCGTTCCGACCACAATCAACCCGCTGGTGTCGCCAGCATTTTCATCACCACCGTGACCAATCTGAGAGTAGGCATCGGCGGCTCCATTTCCTCCGTTCATCGCAACCGAGGTGAATCCTCCGATGAGGATGTCTCCGGACTTTGTGTTCGTCTCGGAGCCACTGTTCGCACCACCGTGTCCAATCTGGGTGTAGGCATTGTTAGAGGCAGCCGAATCCATTGTCAGTGCACCAGTCACTCCGGCGAGCGGACTCTGCGTCGCTTCGCTGAAGTTGATGTAGAGAGCGGAAGTGAAGACCCCGTCCGCGTCATACCCTCCATGGCCGACCTGAGCGTAGGCGCCGCTTCCTCCTGCGTTCAGATCGAGGGAATTTGCCTCGAGGCGGATCACGTCGCCGACGACACCGTGATTCCCGTTTGCAAGGTGGCCCCCGTGACCAATCTGAGCGTAGCCATCCGTGGTCGCTCCACCGGTGACATCGATCTCGCCGCTGCTCACTACCGTGATGTTTCCGTTCGTGTCACCGCCATTCTCGTTTCCTCCATGCCCGATCTGGGCATACGAATCCGGGCCGGATCCGCCAGTCAGCGTGACCGCCGCCGTTTCGAGGAGAGTGATGTTGCCCGACTTCGCCACCGGCGCACTGAACCCGGCGCTCCCGGCTCCTCCGTGTCCAATCTGCGCGTAAGCGCGGGTCCCTCCGCCAAGAAGCTCGACATTGGCTGCTTTCCCGATGAGAATATTGCCGGTGATGGTTCCCTCACGGTCGCGACCACCATGTCCGATCTGGGTGAATGCATCCGTGGAGCCTCCGGTGGAGTTCAGGATGATATTTCCGCTTCCACCGACTACCGCTCCGACTCCACCATTCGCGTTCGGATCGAAGTTCACGAAGATATTTCCGGAAAGCACCCCGTCGGTGTTGGCATCATCTTCGAACCCACCATGACCGATCTGAGCATAGGACTCAGGCGTCGTGCCACTGACCAAATCGATGGCATTGGCGAGAACAACAATCGCACCACCCTGGGCGCCTTCAACTTCGTGACCGCCGTGCCCTACCTGGGCGAAATTCGCGGTAGTGTTCACTCCGCCGCCACCAGCCACCGTGAGGGTGCCATTGCGGGCATCGACGCGAATCGCGCTGTCCGTCGTCGAAGTCATCTGCGCACCACCATGACCAATCATCGCGTAAGCGTCATCGGTCGTCGTGCTCGCCCCACCGCGCACCGTAACATCTGTCCCTGCCGTGACCTCGATCGTCGAATTCACGGTTGGGCTGCCGGTGTTGTCCAGGCCGCCATGACCGATCATCGCAAACGAATTGTCTTTTGCGCCTCCCAGAACCTCTACCGAAGTTCCGGCATTCACGCGAATGAAATCGTCTGCGTCACCGAGATCACCGGCATAAGTGATGCCTCCATGTCCAATCATCGCGAAACCACCGGTTCCGGTTGTTGAGTCGGAACCAGCGACCCGGATGAAGGTATCAGCTTTGACGTCAATAAAACCAGTCATCTCTCCGTCTGCGCCCGCTCCGCCATTGCCGATCTTGGCGACTGCATTATCCCCGTTGCCGGCGTCCACGGTGACCGATCCCCCGTTCGAAGTGACAGTGATATTGCTGTCCATATCCCCGTCAGCCCCGTTGCCTCCCATCCCGATCTGGGCGTAGGCCGTATTTCCATCACCTCCATCGAGGGAGATGTCGCCCCCGGCGGTGACCGACACATCACTCACGTGATTGTTGGAGGGATTCCCCTGGCCGCCCGCTCCAATCTGCACATAAGAGCGCGTTGCCGCGCCGGCATTCATGTCGATGGCCCCGGCGACAGTCACGACCGTGTCACTGAGAGTGATCAAGCCGCCACTCGCGTGGCCTCCGTTTCCAATGAACACGAAGGCGTCCGCTGTCGTAGCTGAGTCTCCTCCGGTCATCGTCAAGCCACCGCCGGAGCTGGTCACACTCACCTGTCCCTGCTTCGTGCCACTTCCCCCGTTTCCGCCAAGGCCGATCATGGAGAACGCGTTCTCGCCAAGTCCACCCGTCATGAGGATGTCGCCGCCCGTAGCAACAGTGACGGCACCGAACAGATTCCCTTCCGGCACAGCTCCTCCGAGACCGATCTGGGCAAAGGAGTCCTCGCCTCCTCCCGCAGTGAGAGTGATGTCACGGGAGGCCGTGATGTCGATATTCGCCGTCATCACTCCACTCACGGCGCGTCCACCGTGACCGATTAAGGCATGGCTTTGGGTGCTGCCTCCACCTTCGAGAGTGATGTCGCGGAAGTTGGTCAAAGTAATGTTGCCCGAAGCATCGGCATCGGCATCACTGCCGCCGTGACCGATCTGGAGGAAATTTCCAGTTCCTGTGCCGGCAGCATCGCTGAGGAGAGAGACGTCGCCCTGATCCGCCAGTGCCGCAGCTCCGGTCAGCGTGATCAACCCCGACTTCGTTCCGTCATCGTTCGTGCCGCCATGGCCAATCTGAGCAAAAGCTCCGGTTTGACCGGCAGGTGTCGCCGTGAGGGTGACATTGGAAACGTTCAAGAGCGAGATGTTACCACCTCGAGTGCCCGTCCCATTGGAGATCCCGTGACCGATCTGAGCGTACGATCCGTTTGCTCCGGCCAACTGCCCGCCGCTCAAGGTGACTCCGGCCGGCTCGCAGAAAGAGATGTAGATTTCCGCGTCGACGTTGATTCCGGTAGTCGATCCCGCTCCGCCATGACCGATTTGGGTAAAGGCACCTGCTGCGTCCCCGCTGTTCAAGGTCAGCCCGCCTGCACGCGCCTGGACATCGATGCTCGGACGGTAATTGATCGGCCCGGGACCGGTGATGTCACTCGCCGGGTTGTGGAAACCGATCTGGGTAAAAGCATTGGCTGTCGTATCGCTGGAGATCAGCTCGATTTCATAGCCGCGAAGAACGGTGGACCCACTTTGTGATCCCACCATGACGGCTTGCGTCTGCGATGCATTACCGATCGTCAGTTTACCCTGGGTGTGAATCGAGCTGGACGTATCCGCGAAGGTATTTCCCCAGGCGTCCTTGTCATCGAAATCAATCGCACCCGGCGTGATGTTCGGGTCACAAGCCCCGTTGTTGAAGTCAATCGTGGAAGCGTCCTGGACTCCGTTCCAACCGGCGACAAGAGCGATGAGACCGTTACCCGCATTCTGGACACTCCGGTTGAAGTTGATGTTACCTGTGGCGAGGACCACGAAGCTGAAGCTGTCGTTTGTGAACTGATCGCCGGAGTTGGCAGGAATCCCCACTTCGACGTCCGCCCCGGTATTGTCAGTGATAAAGATATCCCCCGTTCCGGCGATACCGTTGACGATGACGCCCTGATTTTCACGGGAACCGGAAGCCGCATCGTTTCCGATCGTCGAACCGTTCACGATGTAGCGGTAGCTGTCGCCACCAAGGTAGGTGGAGTCGCTGAGCCCCCCACCGGTGTTAGTACGGTGAATCAGATGAACGTTTGAGTTCGCCCCTGTTCCGGAGTTCAGAACCGCATCGCCATCGACAAAATACTGAAGGCCACCCTCCCGGGTCCCGCCTGAGATGCCGCTGCCAAAGTTCCCATAGGCCCCGAATCCATCCCCGTGTCCTGCCATGACGTAGCTGCCGTCGCCGGCGCCGCCGGTCATGACAAGGTCACCTCCGTTGTTCGCGACGACAAAGATATCTCCGGCGAGATCCATGTTTCTACCCGTCACCCCGGCGCCATGCCCAATCTGGACGAACCTTCCATTCGTGTCGCCACCGAGCATCGTGACTCCGCCCGCGTTGGTAAACCCGGAGACCACCGTGACATCACCGGCATGATTGCCATCGGCATTCTGACCGCCGTGACCGATCTGCACATACGCGTTGGTCCCTGCAGAATCGTTCGCCGCCGCATCCAGCGTCCAGGTTCCGCCGACGTGCACGCAAATATCGCCGAGTTGATTGACGACCCGGGCGTTGGTCCCGCCGTGACCGATCTGGGAATAGGCATTATTCCCGTTTCCGGAAACGAGGCTTCCGTTTCCGGCGATGGAAATATCGATCGCAGAGCTGGTCACCGAAGTGCCGCTGGCCGTTGCGGTATTCACGCCTCCATGACCAATCTGGGCAGAGGCGGAAGATCCGCCGGCGGTCAGACTGAGGGAGCCGCTGTTGCTCGTGATACTGATCGTTCCGTCATTCAGTCCGGCGCCGGAATCAGCGTCGTTACCACCGTGACCGATCTGGGTGTATGCCCTCACAGCATTGCCGGAGGCCAGGGTGATGTCATTTTCCGTCGAAAGAACAACGTCGCCGCTGAGGGAACCTTTCGCGAGTCGTCCTCCGTGGCCCAGTTGCGCATAGGAATCGGTATTTCCAGTCAGTGTCTGAAGTTCAAACGCTCCGGTCGATCTCAGAGTGATTGCTCCTTCATGATCGCCACTCGTCCGAATGCCACCGTGCCCAATCTGAGTGTAGCTGCTGCCCGCCGTGCCCGCCCGAAAATTGGCATCCGCCCCGGCATTCAGTAGCGTCGTGCCATCCGCTGCATATCCGGCAAAGACCTGGATCGCTCCAGCGGAACCCAAAGCGGTCGTTACCGGCGTATTGAGATGAAAGCCCGCCGATCCGGAAGGTTCCGCCGCCGGAACAATTGACGGATCGAAGGAGGCGTCAATCCCGCCGTGGCCAATCTGGGCGTAGGAGTTGGCCCCACCGCCTGCAAAGTTCACCCCGGTGGCTCCGGAAACAGTGATCGCATTTTCCAGCCCGCCGGAGCCGTTGGCGTCGAAAAGACCGTGGTTCCCCATCGATCCGGAACCGCCGTGTCCAATCTGAGCAAAGGCATTGCCGGCCGTGCCTGCGGTGAACTGGATCGCGCCATTTGTTGAGGTCACGTCAATACTCCCTTCATGACCTTCGTCCGCGATCGCTGCGCTGCGGAAACCGCCGTGCCCGAGCTGCGCATATCCGACACTACCGCCGTTCCCACCTGTGAAGGAGATATCCAATCCTGCGGTAACGGCGATGTTGCCCGAGAGCGTGCCCGGATAATAGCGATCATTGATATTATTCCCCGGCGTAGCTCCGGTTCCACTCTGACGATAGTCATTGCGTCCCCCGTGACCGAGTTGAGCGAAGCTGCTCCCGTTCGCCCCACTCGTGAAGCGAATCTCGCCGCCGACACCGGCCGTGACGTCAATGTCACCCGTGTGCGAACCGGAAGCGAAGAAACCGCCGTGACCAAGCATAACGTAGCGCTCATCCGGGTTGTCGGCCCCGGTCGCGAGATCCACATCAACCCCGTCGAGAAGCGACTCAAAACGAATCGCTCCCTCCGTCGCGTCCACCGAGATCGTTCCGGTATGGTCGCCAGCCGTGGAATGCCCCCCGTGACCGAGCTGGGCAAAATTACGATCCTGTGATCCGGCGGCAAAGGAAATGTCCCCGGTCGCCGTCACCACGGTGATGTCAGCGGTGTTTCCGACCCGCTCCGCCGGAGTGGGGAAGCCGGGAGTCCCGGCGGTGTTGTCCGCGTAGTTGCCGGGATTCGGATTGTCGGCATCGTGTCCGCCGTGACCGAGCATCGCGTAGGCAATGCGCTGATTCTGGGTTTCGAGGAGACCGGAACCACCACTGAACGAAATTCCGCTGGCGGCTCTGACGTCAATGACTTCCGTGGCGAGACCGTGATCGCCCCGCGCCCCGTTTCCACCGTGACCGAGCTGCGTGTAGGCGTTGATCGCGTTACCCGCCGTGAATGAAATCGCTCCCGTCGTGGTCGGAGTTCCGAAGGAAACAAAGTTGAGGCCGAAGAAGAAGTTCCCGCTCGTTCCCGCGCTGGCATAAATGCTGCCACTGTGATTGCCGGCCGCTCCGTTGCCACCATGACCGAGTTGAGAGTAGCCATTGTTCCCGTTTCCGGAAACGAAGGAGAGATTCTCTCTCGCCCGCACCGCAATTGTCCCGCTGTGATCGCCCTGGTTGCTGATTCCGCCGTGTCCGAGCTGGGCATAGGCATTCACCCCGTTTCCTCCGGTGAAGGAGATGCTTCCACCGGTGGAAGCCACCTCAATTTCACCGACAACACCCGGGGTGCCGGCACCATCATTGTTGGGACTATCAGCATCATAGCCTCCCTGTCCAATCTGGACATAAGCTCGTGACCCATCGCCTGACTCGGCGGTGATATCACCACCCGCAAGAATGAAAATGTTTCCGTTCTGATCACCTCGCGAGGCATAGCCGCCATGACCCACCTGGGCGAAGGCGTCTTCTTCTCCACCGGCAATGAGATCAAACGTGCCGCCTGCCGTGATTCGGATTTCGCCCTCGTGATTTCCCGGTGCGGAACGACCGCCGTGACCGATCATGGAAACAGCACGTAAGCCGTCACCGCTTCGAACCGCAAGGTTCCCCGTCGCCGCTACCGTGATCGCTCCGCTGGAATCTCCGGAGGAAGCGCGACCCGAGTGACCGATTTGGGCAGAGGAATCCACATGTGCGACATCCGTCCCCCCACCTGCGAGGGTGATGTCGGCACCGCGGACGCCGATGGCTCCAGAGTGACCTGCCGCGATGCTGCGACCGCCGTGACCGATCATGGCCCATTGCTGATTGGCATTGCCTGCGAGAACGGTCACATTTCCTCCCGCCCCGAAGGACGCATCTACCGAGATGTTACCGCTGTGGGAGGGGTCAGCAGGATCGTTCGCTGCTCCCAACGTCGAATCATCACCTCCATGACCGATCTGGGCAATGGCGCGCAATCCGGCTCCGGCTTCGACGCGGACACCGCCGTCGGCGGCGTGAACCGTGACATCACCTGTGGCCGACCCGGCGAGATCCGCGTCACCGAGGTCATCGACCGCATTGACGCTGCGGAATCCGATCTGGGCATACTCATTGAACCCATTGCCTCCGAGGACTTCCACACTGCTGCCGGATACCGTCGTCGTCCCATCACGGCTCCCCACCGCGATGGCACGGGGAGTAGCGTCAATAATCACGGAACTTCCATTGAATCCGAGACTCCCCGCAGCGCTGACCGCAGCCATGTTGAGCGAACCGACGGGGGGACCGAAGAGATGATCAATCTGCTGAAAATCGTCCGTTCCGATCGACGGGAAGTCAATGATCCCCCCGGCCCCGCTAAAGAAATCAGAGCCGAACTGCGTTCCGGCAATCAGGTTCACATCACCGGATCCGGGATTTTGAATGCTGAAATTGACGGCGATATTGCCCGAGGCGAGCAGGCTGAAGTTGTTGCTGCGATTCGTCGCATCAAAAAGCGTGGCCCCGTTGAGCAGACTGTTGACCGTGATGTTTCCGGCGCTGTAGGCAAAATCACCGAAGGCCATATTCGGACGGATAAACGTATCACGGAAGGTGTCCGTGATCGTGATATTGTTGTTCGTGTTAGCCGTTCCGTTGTTCGCAGAGATCAGCCCGTCCCGGGCAATAACCTGGTGCCCAAGCGGGACATAGCTGCTCCCCACCTCAAGGTTACTCATCGAAATATTGGCTGCCCCGAACGGATTCTGAACGTCATCAGTCCGCTCAAACTCATGACCGATCCAGGCAGTCCGGTTGCCGTTGCGATCAAGGGTGATCGTATCAGCAAGGGCGAATATGCGCCCTTCCCGTTTTCCGCCGAGGTTGTCACGGTTGTTATTGTCGTCACTGCCGTGTCCAATGAGAGCGTAGGAATTCCAGCCACCCGCCTTGAGACTCATATCACCGCCCTCGCTGATCACGGAAACGTCCCCTACCGTATCGACTGCGCGGGTGTTGTTCACGTCTGAAGCATCGTCCCATCCGCCGTGACCAATCTGGGCGAACCTGCGGGTTCCCACTCCGCCAAGAAGGGTGATATCCCCCGTTGCTGACACTCCGATATCCCCGGTGTAGAGGTCGCTGCCGACTCCCTGGCTCCGGTTTCCGCCGTGTCCGATGTGAACTTCCGAGTCTTCCCGTCCGGACCCACCATTCAAGGAAATTGTTCCCAGCGTCGGATCGAGAGTCGTGAAGGTGACATTGTCCTTTGTCCCATCGAGATCAAAGTCAAAGACATCATTGAAGATGCCGGTTCCAAGACTGGTGAAAAGCGCACCGGATCCGGCACTCACCATGATGTGGCCGGACTTATCCCCCTCAGAGTCATACCCCCCGTGACCGACACGGGCGTTGGCCCGGGCACCATCGCCCGCATTCGCTGCAAAGGCTCCCCCGGCACGGATGAAAATATTCGCGCTTTCGTCGACGCCGCTACCGCCGATCAAGCCTCGCGTGCCTCGAGACCCATGGCCCACCATCGCAAAAGTGTCATCGTCGTGACCACTGTTGATCGTGACATCTCCCGTGCGAGCGACGATCGAAATGTCGCCGACATAGGCCCGATCAGCCGGATCATTGTTCGGAAGATCGGCATCGTAGCCACCATGTCCTACCATGGCATAAGCACGATCCGTCATCGTCGATTCGTAAACGACTCCGATATTGGATGTCCCCCCATAGGCATTCGCACCCGGGTTGACATCCTGAGTAAACTGAATCCGACTCGCGGTGTAACTGCCCACGGTGTCCCCAACCGCCACCGGATCGACATTTGTGATGCCCGCATCGACAGTTTCCACAACGAGGTTCCCGTTATTATTGGGATCGTGAAGAGTCATCACAATGTTATTCGAATCGTCCCGGATGATTACCCTTAGCGTTCCCGTCTGGACCTGGTTGAAATTGAAGTCAGCCTCACCGGCTGCGCGTGCTGCGCCCGCAGCCGTAGCCTCAAATTCGCCGGCCCGGTCGAGATTCCGGAACGAGTTGCCATCCGTCGAAGGTCTGGTAAATGCGTAAGCTGCCGTATAGCTCCCCGTCGATCCGTCCGCCTTCATCTGGCTCCCTTCGATGAGAACACTTCCATTCGCGAGAACCTGAATGTCGCCGGAGTGGTTGCCGCGTGCATTGTAGCCGCCGTTACCCAGCTGGACATAGTTATTTACCCCACCTGCCGTGGTGAACGTGATGTCGCCGCCGGAGCTGACCGAAATGACCTCGGTGGCAAGGCCGAAGTTTCCTGCAGAGCTGGCCGCATTTCCATCCATACGCCCGCCGTGACCGAGCTGAGCATAGTTGTTGTTGTCCGCCCAGTCATCAAGCGTTCCGCCGCCACCTGCAAAGAGAATGCGGGAGTTCGCGTCAAGGACGTTGCCGTTCCCGTCAATACCGGCACGCACCTCGATGTTGCCATGATGATCGCCCTGGGCATTCGCGCCACCGTGACCGATCTGCGCGTAATGATAACTGCCCCCGCCGTCTCCGGGCGTCGCCTCAAAGCCGCTCTGGGACGCAAGGAAGGAGATATCTCCGGAGGTCGTGACGACGGAGATGTCGCCGCTGTGACCTTCCAGCCCGACAGCAAGGACGCGATCGGGGTCCTTGTAGGCATCTGCATTGTAGCCTCCATGGCCAATCTGCGTGTAGTTCTGGGCCTCGTTGCCGACATCGAACGGATTGCCATTCTTGAAGTAGGAACCGGCCGCAAAATGAATGTCTCCATCCGCAAGAATTGTGATGGATCCTTCGAAACCCTCACCGCCTTGTGCTACGGTGCCGTAAGTTCTCGTGCCATGTCCTCCATGACCAATCTGCGAGCTGTTGTTGAGATGATCGCCCGAGCGGAAAACAATACCCTTTCCACTCTCAGGACCCGCCGCAAAGGAGCCGGCAGTGACCGCGATATCCCCGGAATGGGAGCCGTCGGAATCGTTACCACCATGTCCGAGTTGGACATAGGAGCGCTCGTTTCCTCCCGGATTGGTGTTTCCGGCCGATGCGTCAACGCCGGCAATAAAGCGGATACCGCCATCGACGTTGACCGTGATATCTCCAGAATGTGTGTCCCGGGTCGAACGTCCGCCATGTCCAAGTTGAGCGTAGGTGTCGGAATCCTTCCCGGCGAGGAATTCAAGATCTCCTGCCGTGACCGTGACCGTGATGTTGCCACTGTTTCCGAGGTCATCATCCGAAGTTTTCTGATTTCCGTCGGCATCGCGAACGGCTTCATTGTATTGACCGTGATCATCGTCTGAATTGTATCCTCCGTGTCCGAGCTGGACAAAGCCCACGTTGGCACCATCGACAGAATTCCCTCCGACGAAAGAAATTGTATCAACCGAACTCACGATGATGTCCCCATTGTATTCGCCACCCGATTCGTATCCACCATGGCCGAGAAGGGCATAGGCAGCCCCATGGTTTGCGGTACGGGTTCCATCTCCCTGGACTGCGTTAAAATCAATCCCCCCGGCGCTTTCCACGGTGATGTTCCCGACAACGTCCCCGAATGTCCGGAAACCTCCATGCCCGATCTGGGCATAAGATTCCCCGGCATTGCCGTAGATGGTACCTTCCGCTTCACTCGGTGCAAGCATGCGGATGTCTCCGCCCGCGTTCGTGGTTCTCACGGTGATGTTCCCCATGAACGTTCCCAGCGTTGCCGGTCCGACCGTGCTCGTTCCTGTCGGGGTGATGAAATTTTCGGTCCCGGGCACGACTTCATTGATCGGACGACCTGTCAGAAAGTCCAGCGCAAGCCCATCCGGGTTGGTGGTGTAGGGCTCCCACGGGTTGCGTCCGGCATTATTCGCGACAAGACCTCCATTATCGTAGCCCCCGAGAATTGCGAAGAGATTACCATCCATATCCTGAACATCGCGGAAGCTCGATCTCCAGCCACCATGACCAATCTGAGCAAAATTGCGTGCGGTGTTTGTATTCGAAATACCGGTTGCTTTGAACGTGACGCCATCGCCTGCCTCGACGAGAATATCAGAGTTCAGGCGGTTATCAGATCCGTCGCCCCCGTGGTTGCCGAAAGTCTCGTAGCCGCCATGACCGATCATGATATAGTCACCGCGACGGCTTCCTCCTTCGAAAAGAATCTCGCCGGTCGCGGAGACATCAATGTTTCCACTGTGACCGTCACCGTATGCGGATGCCCATGGATTCGCTGCGACCTGGCGTCCGCCGTGACCAATCTGGGCAAACCCGAGATCACCGTCATTGTTTCCCGCGTTGAACAGGATATCCCCGCCGCTCTGAACATCAATGTTTCCGGAACGGGTTGCGGGACGGTAGCCGCGATCATTGGAACGGCGATGCGCCGCATTGCTTCCACCCCACCGGTCGGTGCGGGTTCCCCCGTCCGCGAAGCCACCATGACCGATCTGGGCGAAAGAGTTGCTGTCTCCTCCGTCAAAATCGATGTCACCGGCGGCACTCACGAAAATGTCCGACCGGATTTCACCATCCGAATAGAAACCACCATGACCGATCTGGGCATAGGTGTTGTTGCCACTGCCTGAAAATCCGGCATTGCTCCCGTGGAGATCCACATCCGCATTGAAGATGATGCTTCCGACCGTAGCCTTCACGTCGATCTTTCCGTCATGATCCCCGGCCACTTCATAGCCACCGTGTCCGATTTTCGCGAACGTGCTGTGTGCATTTCCGCCCGTGAAGGTAATATCCCCCCCTGTCGCGAGCACCGTGACATCTCCGCTGAAGCCATCATAGAGAGGGACTCCCTGGCCAAGAGCCGGGTCGACCGAGTTGTCGATAGGCCAGAAAGGGAATCCCGTTCCGTCGAGATTCGAGGGCTGGTTAAAATCATCGGCATGAGTCATCGTGCCCGTCACGATGTTGCTCCGATATTGGCGGTAGGAAAAATATCCCCCGTGTCCAATCTGGGCGAAATTGTAGGAACCGGCATTGTCAGACTCACCGTCCTCCCTCTCGGCATCGAGAACCGCTCCGCTGAACGAAATACCGTTTCCGGCAGTGACGTTGATCTCACCCGTCTTGTCTCCATAGACGAACGTTCCGCCATGACCGATCATCGTGAAGTTTTCGTCGGCGCGCGCCCGGTTGCGATGATTTTCATCCTGGTTGTTGGGCCGATTCAGGGTGTAGACATGAGCGGCGTAAGGAACCGCCGAGCCAAGATTGTTCTTGGGTGTTCCATGAAAATCAATCAGTCCTCCTGCGGTGACGTTGATGTGTTCGCCGATCCGACCGAGGTTACCGGTCATCCCGTGGCCACCATGGCCGATCATCGAATAGGCCCGGTGATCCACGTTGTTGCCGTCATAGGTCTGGCCACCACCAACGAATTCAATATTTCCATTGATTGACTCGACATCAATATTCCCATGGTGATTTCCGTTTGTGTTGAGACCGCCGTGACCAATCTGGGTGAAGTGACCGTAGCCGCGGCCGCCGCCGGCCTCAAAATTGATGTCCCCGTCATTCGCCTGCACAAAAATATCCCCGTTGTGCCCTTCGCGGGTCGAGAGGGGATCGTTGCTGTTGTTGTCGAGACTGCCGTCTGCATCTGAATTGACACCACCATGACCGATCATCGCGTAGTTGTAATCCATATAGAGGATTCCCCGGTTGTCGGTTCCTCCGGGCACACCGGCAACTCTCACATTGTTAGCGCTGGCAGGCTGACTTGGATCGTAGTTCCACGCAACCGTGAAATCATCCTGAAGCGTGTCCCCGCCCTTGAAGCGAATGCCGCCGTCGGCTCTCACGTCGATCGTTCCGGCGTAGAACCCGTCGGTCGGGGCGATGCTCGACACGCCACCGTGACCGATTTGAATAAAGTTTCGTCGGTCATTGCCCGCGAGTCCGGTGATGGTTCCCCCGGTTCCAGTGTAGTCGCCCTGGGCGTCAACGCCCGCGCGAACCTCGATATTCCCACTGTGCCCGCGCTGATCAGCTGCACCGGTTTCGGGGTGCGTATTCGTCAGCGGGGTGGCATCCAATCCGCCGTGACCAATTTGAGCGAAAGAGTTGATCGCATCATTGCTGATATGGGTCGTCGTGTTGTAATTCACGAAGAGGTCAGCCTCGTCTCCCGCGTTGACGATGACAGCCGTGTTCCAGGTGATTTCGCTCGTCGCGTAGTCAATCGTTCCCACGACGTCGCCGGCAACCGCCTGTCCATTGGCCAGATCGACCTGCACGACGAGATTTCCGGTACCGTTTCCATTATCCACATCGATGATATCAGCGGGAGCGCTGCCGTCGTAGGCATGGGTTGCATCCGCAATCCGGAACTCAACGCTTCCCGCCGTGACATCGTCGCTCATGAAGCGGGTTTTCTGCCCGTTACCGACTCCGGCCGCCTCGTCCATCATGACGTAGCCCGGTCCATCCTCCGTATTGCCCCAATAGACATTAAACTCGGAGATATCGTTGTTGTTCCCCCCGTTCGCTCCACTCATATCCTGGAACTCTGCGATGCGGGTCACTTCGCGCTGCAGGGCAACGCCGCCCATCAAATTGATGTCGTTACCGGCATACACCTTGATATCGCCGAGGAAGGTTCCGTCGGTTTCCCGGCCTCCGAGACCGATCTTGGCCGAGTTACTCTGGCCACCACCGGCAACCAGATTGACATTTCCATTGGCTCCCAGCGCCATCACTTCGATGGATTCATCACTGCGCCCGAGGTGTCCGTTGGGACCTCCATCCTGATACTGGTAGGTGTGACCGATCTGAGCAAAATTGGAAAGGCGGGAGTCGTTATCGTCGGAATACATCCCGCCACCGACATTGACACTGCCGTTCTGCGTCACGACGGAAATACTTCCATGGTGATCACCGCTCGTGGTGATGCCTCCATGACCAAGCATGGCCGAATGGAAGCGCCCGACCCCGTCGCCGTGACTGACAAGCACATCCGACCCGGTGATCGGCCCGATATTGCCCTCGGGATCGAGTCGGTCCGCCAGAGCAATGTTGTTGCCCGCCATGAAGCTGATGTCACCCTCTGTCGTGTTGAGCACGATATCACCGAAATGCCCCCAACGACCGGCCCCCACTCCGGCTTCACCGGCAGTCGTATCACCAATCGAAGTCCGGCTGAAAAGAGCATTTGTCACCCCGAAATTGTTATTGTTGCTCTGCTCCGGATCGGCGTCCCAGCCGCCGTGGCCGAGCTGGGCGTAGTTCCGGAAATCATCGCGCCACGCGTCATTGTTTCGGATTCCGGTTCCGGCAACAAAAGCGATGTCCCCCTTTGTCTGGATCACAATATCGCCGTTCAAGCCGAACGACTGCGAACCATCGGCGGTATCTTCACCCGAGCGTGAGCTGCGACCGCCATGACCGAGCTGAGTGTAGTTGTCCTGATTCGTTCCCGCCTTGAAGAGAACGCCGAAGCCATCCGTATCATTCTTCCCGTTCGTGATCGTGATGTCCCCGTAGTGATTGCCGTTCGCGGCATAACCACCGTGGCCGAGCTGGGCATACGCTTGATAATCGCGGTGCCGCGCGCCGTTTACACCGGCCAGCATCTCCAGTTTGCCGCCGTCGGCCCCTGCGACGATATCAATAGTGATATCCCCAGAATGCGCCCCTTTGGTTTCGTGGCCACCATGACCGATCTGGGCATAGGCACGATAAAAGGCCCCTGCATGAACCCGGAGATCATCTGCCAGCGTGATCGAAATATCCCCGGAGTTTCCTCCGCTGGTGCGGTTGTTATTAGGACCTTCAGACTCGTGTCCCCCGTGCCCCAGCTGGGCATAGGCACGTTCCTTGTAGCCCTTCACCGAATCGTATTCCACTGTCGTGACCGTACCGGCGACAACCGTGTTGAAGCGAACGATGCCACGTCGATAATCGACATCCCCCACCGTGTTTCCGTTCTGGTCCACGAGAATACTGCCATCGTCCGTTAGATTCGGGTTCGAGCCTCCGTTGTTGTCCGTGTCCTGTTCATCGTTATCGGCATCGGGAAGATCCGTGATAACGACCGTCCCACCCGCTCCATCGTCCATCACGATCCTGAGCGAACCCGGCGCGACATTAACGGGCCCGTTCGAAACGGCGAATTCCGTCGCGACCGTTGCGGCCGTATCAGTCCGGGGGGAGAGTGAGGTCCAGAAATTTGCCCCGGCTCCAATCGCGTTTTGCACGGAACTCAAGTCGTCCGTATCCGCAGAGAAGCTCTGTGAGGTGATGGTATTGTTGACTGAACCGATCATGTCCAGTCCGCCGTACGAAGTGATCGTGATATCACCACTATGCCGCCCCCGGGCCGCGTAGCCTCCGTTACCGATGTGAATGTAGGACTCCGCCCCGCCCTCAAGAGCAAGAACCGTTGTGGTATTTGAGACTCCATCAAAGCTGCGACTTTGACGCACGTAACGGGTCCCACCTTCGATACTACCATCGAAGACAATACCTCCGCCGTTTGAAGCGATCGTTATATCGCCCGAGAACCCGTTGTCATCATTGGCACCGTTCGAACGCCCTCCGTGACCAATCTGCGCAAAATCGCGGTTCTGATTCCCGGAGATGAAGGTGATTCCACCGGTAGAGACATCGTTGTCGATGTTCTGAAGATCCCCGGTTCCGGAGGTGATCGTGATGTCGTGACTGTTCGCCATGATCCCGTCCGCATCATTCCCGCCGTGACCGATCATGACATAACGATCTTCCACATTGTAGTATCCGTTTCTCGTCGCCCCATTATTGAGATCATTAAACCAGAGATTCGCATAAGCCGTCACTCCGAGCGCGTCAGCCGAACCGGATGCCCCGGACTCAAAGTGAATATCACCGAAGGCTGTGACCGTGATTTCCGAGTCATTATCATTTCCGGCAAGCGCCCCCCTCGTGGCCCCGTAGTTCCCGTTGGAGGAATATCCTCCATGGCCGATTTGCGCAAAGCTCTCATAGTGTTTTCCGGCGAAGAAACGGATATCCCCGTCGGTGGCACCGGCACCCTGGCCTGCCTCCACCGTAACCAGACCGCCCTTGGCACCTTCCGCATCACGCCCGCCATGACCGATCATGGCGTGGTTGCGACCGTAGCCCCAGTCGCGGTTGGAAGCCTTGTCGGCACCACCGGCAAAAAGAATATCCCCCTGGGTTGCTTTGACACTGATATCCCCCTGATACCCCTCTCCACCGAGAGCACGCTGGTTCGCACCACCGTGTCCAATCTGGGCATAACTGTAGAGCTGGTTGCCGGCGCGGACTCCGATTCCCACTTTCGAACCGGCATCATTCGGATCGACGTAAGTTCCATTGGCGAGCACGATGACATTTCCAATCGAGCTATTTTCCCCGCGGATTCCCGTGATGTTAAAGCTGCCCGCACCGCCTGAAAAGGTCCCGTTGTTCGCGGGAGCATCCGCTTGCGCTCCTCCATGACCGATCTGCACATGAGAATATTGATCAGCGCGGTTGTCGGTCTGGGTGTAACCCTGCATGCGGATCGCACCGGTTTCCGCAGTCACCGTTATGTCACCACTGCGCTGCATGTCAAAAATAGAACGGGGATTCCCCTCGCGCGTGTGGCCATGACCAATCTGAACAAACCGGGTGTCAGAGCGCCCCCCGATCATGTCGATGCCAATACCGGCAAGTCTCGCCAGCCCTGCGGTGTCGGCCTCGCCACTTCCAACGGCGCCTTCCGCGATGACGGTGACGTCTCCGTGATAGCTACCGGGGTTCTCCGCTCCACCATGACCGATCATGGCATAGTTTCCGGCCCCGGCGTTGGTGTTCGCGACATTATTCGGGTCAGTCGTGATCCCCGGAGCCGCCAACATCTCAATGTCACCGGCAGCCTGAATCGTGATGTCCCCTTCCACCCGGAAAAGACTTCCATTCAGTGGATCAGCTTCCGTGTTCGTCTTCCAGGTCGTGCCAAAGAAGGTGCGGGCATTGGTCGTATCGAGAACATACCCATCACGGGTCGTTCTGGTCTCCCCGGTCGACACGGCCCTTTGCTCAAACCCTTCCTGACCGCTGCCGCCGTGACCGATCTGGACATAACTGCGGGTCGTTCCGGCCTGCATATCGAGTCGACCGCTGAGACGGGCCGTGATGTCACCTTTGGCTCCGCTTCCCGCTCCCGCGAAGGATCCGACACCTGCGGTGCTGTCCGGCGTGCCTCCAAGAAGAGCAATGTAGTCCTTCCCGGTCACCGCATCAGTCCCCGTAAACCCGGTCCCGCTCCCGTCGGCTGCCGAGAAACTTCCCCACCACTCGTTGTGGAGACCATTATTGATGCCGTTTCCAACCCCGTTGCCGTTGCTGTCCTGGTTCGTGTCCGAAATCTGATATTCCGTTCCATTGTCTGCAAAACCAAGCTGGACGTAGGCTTCGTTCGTGTTGCCATCGGCCTGCATGATCAAATCATGAGCCGCCAGAAGAGTGTGCCCGAAGCGGGAACCCACATTGATCTGCACATTCGCGTTATTGTTTCCGATGAGGACAGATCCGCTATTCTGTCCCGCCGCATCAGGATTGCCCTCACTGGCTCCACCCGGCATGGTGTCGAGGACCGCCGCCATGTTGAAAGCGCCCGGAGTCGTCTCAGCGTTTGCACTGAGAGGATCGACAATGCCGGTGATCCCGTCCCAGCCGGCGACAATATTGATTCCACCTTCGCCCGCACTGCGGACTGCGTCGTTGATGATCACATCCCCCATCGCAAGAAGAGACAGCGTTCCGCCGGACGTGCCGGGCGCATCCTGATACCACTCCACCCGATCATTAACCGTGATGTTGCCACGCGGCCCTGCGAGGCCGAAGTTACTCGTGATGATCACATTGGTTCCCGCATCCAGCGTGTTGGAAAGATCAACATTGTTCACATTATCAACGCCGACAGCAGCAGAGGAAATCGTGATATTGGTCGGATCAAGCAGAAGCGTGCCGCTCAATCCGTGATCCGAGCTCAGATCCACCATTCCCCGATAACCCAGCGTCTCCTTTCCGGAAACCTCCGCAAAACCTCCGTTTCCGACAATACCGGCACCACGAGCCGAAATCGACCCCGCGAAATCGGTGGTTTCATCCGACCACAAGATAATGACGCCACCATTTCCGGCATCGGTCGCGTCCGCGGAAAAGGCCGCCCCGTCCAAAACCGTGAGACTGTTCGCATTATCGATATCCGCATTCCGCCCCTGAAAGCCTCCCCCGATCTGCACACTGCCACCACCGGTGCCGCCTGAGGCATTGAAACTGGCCGTTTCTGTCACGAGAATATCCCGCGCCTCGACCACGACATCCCCGCCACCTGCAGTGGCTGAACTCACGTCAATGCCGCCGGAAATCAATGCTTCGCGAGACGCAGCAACCTCCACTCTCCCCTGCTCTGCAGCGATCATACCATCGACCCGTGCATAGGCCGCCTCAATGAGAACGCGTCCACTGCTTCCGATTCCGGGTCCACTGGCCTGGATCGATCCGGAGTTACTTACCCAACCGTCAGTTCCCTTGAGAAAGACACGCCCCCCGGATGTCGCTGCTCCCGTGGCACGAACCGACCCCTTGTTGTTGATCGCAAGCGCATACATGTTCCCATGCGCCTTCAGTTCGATCGCGGCTCCCTCAATCGTTCCGTCGTTGAGAACCCCGGTTCCGCTGGCGCCGGCACCGGTTGCGCGGATAAACATGCGCTCTCCCAGGGCATTCGACTCCGCTTTGAGTAAAATTTCCTCTCCGGCACCCATGCCTACGGTTCCTGAAGCCTTGATTGAACCGGTGTTGGTCACCGTTTTTCCGATCAGGAAAACATCACCCCCGATTGCATTGATGCGCCCCATGTTGGTGACCCCTTCCCCATTTCCATTCCCTTTGAAGACCATATCTCCGCCGGCCAGAAATTCCCCGTTGTTGATATCCAGCGTTGAAAGCACCAACCCGTGCACGTCGATCGTTCCACTCGCCCCCACGAGGATCCCGTTCGGGTTGATCACGAAAACACTTCCGTTCGCCTGCAGCGCCCCGTGAATTTCACTCGGGTTTCCTCCTGTCACCCGGTTGAGCACGGCCGCATTGATTCCCGGTTGGTTGAACTGCGTCAATTCCCCGGCGTCGATTGAAAAGTCGTCCCAATTGATAATCGCGTTCAGCGAACTCTGATTGATCTGGAGATTCCCGCCTGTTCCGGCTCCGATACTGACATCACCATGAACCACCACGCCTCCGCTTGGGTTCGCTTGAATCGGAACCGCAAAAAACGTCAACCCCGGAGTGAGGCAGGCGACAACAAAAGCCTGGAAGCGCATTGAAGCACGCCAGCGCGAACACAGATATCTCTTCTGAGTACAAGGTTTTCTCATAACAGGTGTTTTTTTTGGGGGGGGATTTTCCCAAAAATTCGGAGGAGGAATTTCGGGCTAACTCTCAAACTAAGAAATTGATCTGTCATCTGTCGACTTTTTTCTATCCTTTTTTTCGCATCTCGATAACTGAATTACAGCCACTTAGCCAATTCCTCCCGTTTGCCACTATTGAATGTGACAAAATCACCGCATGACAGCCTCTCAAAACCCCTTTTTGTCACCCCCTCCGGAAGCACTCGCGCCCCCCGGGGCACGCCGCTTTTTTCGCGGTCACGCCCCATTCTTCCTGGTCTTGCCGCCTTTTTTCCCGCCTTTACCCGGCTGCAGTACTTCCACCGGATCAGCACCGACCTGATAATATTCGCGGAGACGTTCCAGTTCCTTCTTGAGCTCCTTTTGCTTGTCCGCGTATTCAGGCTCTCCGTACACGGAATTCAATTCATCGGGATCAGCCTTCAGGTCGAAGAGTTCCCATTCCCCCAGTTCGTAGTAGTGAATCAGCTTGTGCTTCGCATCGGTGACGCCGTAGTGCCGGGCCACACTGTGCGCCCCCGGGAACTCGTAGTAGTGATAGTAAAAGGTTGACCTCCAGTCCTCCTCCGCCACTTCCCCTTTGAAGACAGGAACGAGACTTTCCCCCTGCATATCGTCCGGCACTTCGACACCGGCGGCGTCGAGAAATGTCTCGGCAAAATCCAAATTGGACACGATGAGGTCGCTTGTTGTGCCCGCCTCGATCACGCCCGGCCATTTCGCGAGCAGCGGGGTTTTCAGCGACTCTTCATACATCCAGCGCTTATCGAACCATCCGTGCTCCCCGAGATACCAGCCCTGATCACTGGCATAAATCACGAGCGTGTTGTCTTCGAGCCCGGCTTCTTTCAGATAGTCGAGGACATCCCCGACCGAATCGTCGACTGATTTGACGCAGCGGAGGTAGTCCTTCACGTAGCGCTGATATTTCCACTGGATCACTTCCTTCTCTGTCATCGTGTCGCGACGGGAAAGATAATCGGAATTCTTTTTGTGGTAGGCCTTGTTCCACATCGTGAGCTGATATGGATCTAGGTTGGTCGGTGCGACCAGCTTCAAATCGGAGGGCGTGAGGTGTCGCTTGATCTCCATGGTCTGATTCGCCGCCGGACTCGCCCGGTTCGAATAGTCATCGAAAAGTGTGTCCGGCTCCGGGATCGTGACGTCGTCGAGCCAGTTCAGGTACTTCGGTCCCGGCTGCCAGTTCCGATGCGGCGCCTTGTGCTGAAACATGAGCAGGAACGGCTTCTCCGGATCCCGCTCCTCTTTAAGCCAGGCGAGGGTTTTGTCTCGAATGATATCCGTCGTGTAGCCGGTGTGCTCCCGCCTGGTCGGCTCGGCTTCAATGCCGCCGAAGAGCATCGGCGGGTTGTAATACGGCCCCTGCCCGATGAGAACGTCGAAGTGATCGAATCCCTGCGGCGTCGACTTGAGATGCCATTTGCCGATTACGGCGGTCTGATATCCCCCTTCGCGAAGAAGTTTCGGAAAGGTCTGCTGCGATCCGTCGAAAGTATTCCCGTTTCTGACAAATCCGTTCAGATGGCTGTATTTCCCGGTCTGAATCACGGCGCGGCTGGGGCCGCAAATGGCATTCGTCACGTAGCACCGGGTAAACTTCATCCCACCGGTCGCAATCCGGTCCAAATTCGGAGTCGCCATCCTCGTTGCGTCGTAGGCGCTCAGGGCCTGCTCGCAGTGGTCATCGGTGAAAATAAAGAGAATATTGGGTCTCGTTCCCGCATGAGTTGAAACCGCCAGGGTCGAGATTACGGAAAAGAGGAGAAAGAAGCGTTGGAGCATCATGGGGTTCGGTTTAGCCTGACCGAAAATTTTCCGCAAAGAAAAAACAGAGCGCATTCCGGCGCATCTGCGGCATATGATTGACTCGTTACCTGTCTTTGATATCATCCCGCAGTGATTTTCGAGCCATGAACCCCAAGCCTTTCCACGCCCTCTCCGTCGCGATTCCCATCCTGGGATTCACCCTCTCAATCCAGGCGGTCGATTACGAAGAGGAAATCCGTCCCATTTTGAACGAGAAGTGCTTCAAATGCCACAGCGGTCCCCGTGCGAAAGGCAAGCTCCGCATGGATGACAGGGAAAATTTCGCGGATCGAATCGGCGGTGACGATCCTGTCATCGTTCCCGGTAACCCTGCGAACAGCCTTCTCACGATCAAAGCCGGTCTTCCCCGCGATGACGGCGACGCGATGCCTCCCCCTCCGGCGCGGGCCCGGGGCGCTGAACCCATGACTTCGGTGGAACTCAATCTCGTCAAACAGTGGATCTCTCTGGGTGCGAAATTCGAAGCCGGTGAAATGACCGAAACGACCGCGCCGACCGAAGCCGCCCCGCCGACCGAATCCTCTGAGTCGACAATGGCGAATGAGATGCGTGCCTGGACCAATTTCGAGGGCAACACCGTCAAAGCAGCGTTCATCCGACTCGACGGCACGAACGTCGTCATCCGATTGGAAAATGGTTCGGAGATCCCCTACGCGCTTGAGAAGCTCAGCAATGAGAGTCAGGCCCTCGCCAAAAAACTGGCTGCCGCTCAGTGAACTTCAGGCCGACTCCGGCAGGAACGCCGGCATGATGATGCCAGCGATCGGCTGGGCGTCTCCCCTCACCTGGGCAAAGTGCATCTCGCAGTTTCTCGCCCCGAGCCTGTAGGCGACATCGACCAGTTCCCGTTCCTTCGCAGGGAGCAGAAAAACCACGGTTTTCCCCCGGAAAGTATCCAACTGCGCCCTCAGGAGCGCTTCCGCGACCTGCGCTGATTTAGACACGCCGGGCCCGATCATGCAGCTCGCCGGCTCATCGATCGAGACGAGAAATCCGTCGATCCCGCCCTCCCCGTTCTCCACGACCAACGTCGTCCACAGCTCATTTTTGTTCTCGAGGAAATAGCAATAGTCCCGCTCCCGGGAAATCCCGCTGACCTCAAATTCGACTCGTCCCATGCCGACCAGGTCAGAGGGATCTGCTTCGCGAACAGCGGGAAGTGATTTTCCCGGGGATGGCAATCCCTTTTCCGGAACCGTGATGATCAGATCCTGATAGATCTCAGAAGGAGTGAATCCGAAACGGTTGTAGAGCGAATAGGAATCCAAATTCAAGGCGCTGGAAATCAGGCGCAAGGGCAGCTGCCTTATCTCCGCCTCCTCAATGATGAATTTGAGCAGACGGGCCGCGACCCCTTTTCCAAAGTAGCTGGGATGCACATTCATGATTCCGAGGGAGACATGGGTTTCCCGGGGATGAAAAAAGCACGAACCCACGATCCTGCCGGTGGAGACATTCTCCACGACGAGACCACACTCGGGATCCAGATCCTCGTAGACTTCGCAAAACAAACGGCAATCAGCCGGATCCCCTTGAAAGATCTTGCGGCCGAGGTGCTCCTGATACCACGAGTTGGTGGAAAGAAAGATCAGTTCAGCGACTTCATCGAAGTCTTTCCGGAGCATCGGACGCAGGGAAAGCATCCCTGCGGTGTAACGAAGGGAGCCCCGTTTGGCAATCAGAAAAGCCGCCGCAAAACCGATGCTGATCACATGACCATGCCACCATCAACCGTCAGAACCTGACCGGTGATGTAACGGGCGCCACTCCCTGCAAGGAAAAGCACTGCGTTGGCGATATCGTCCGTCTCCCCGAAAGAACCCAGCGGGATGTCTTTTTTGATCGCCTCCTGAACCTCCGCGGTCAATTCATCGGTCATGTCCGTCACGATGAAGCCGGGCGCGACCGCATTCACACAGACCTGACGGGCCGAAAATTCCTTCGCGAGTGCTTTCGTGAAACCGATGAGACCGGCCTTGCTGGCCGCGTAGTTTGCCTGCCCGGCGTTCCCCATAAGGCCAATTACCGAGCTGATATTAATGATTCGGGCCCCCTCAGCTTTGAGCAGGCTGCGCTGAAATGCCTTCACCGCATTGAAAGCTCCCTTGAGGTTGGTATCGAGCACCGTGTCCCAGTCCTCTTCGCTCATGCGCAGAGCGAGTCCGTCCCGGGTGACGCCGGCATTGTTCACGAGAATACTGACCGGGCCGAGATCGGCGGCAACCTGCTTTCCGAATTCAATCGTCGAGTCGTAATTCGCAATATCGACCGCATAGCCCTTCGCCTCGCCCGGCCCGATTGCGTTCAGTTCATCAGCGGCCGCCTGAGAATTGGCCTCCGTCCGGCTCGCCACCGCCACTTTGGCTCCGGCTTCGACAAAACGCCTCGCAATCTCTTTCCCGATGCCACGGCCGGAACCGGTGACGACAACGACACGATCTTTAAATTCGCTCATGCGCCGTAGTTCTCACACCCCGCCGTTCGCTGCAACCAAAAATGAGCGGCCACCTCCGGCCCGCGTCCCAATGAAGGGTCGATGTTCACCCCGACCGCAGGACAGCGCATTCGAGACCGGACGTAACAGGGTCAGGTCCCCGGCCCAACAGGGTTTTGCCTAGACCGGCACCGATTCCGAGAATCGCATCACCATGAACATCGCAAAAGCGTTGTTCACAAGATGAATCAGGATCGGAGCATAGATCGAACCGGTTTTCCAACGCGCCACTCCCAGCACAACTCCGAGGGCAAAAATAAATATCAGCCCGTAGACATCATACTGCCCGTGAATGAGCGCCCAGGTCACTGAGGTAAACAGGATCGTCCCCACGACCCCGAGACGCGACTCCTCCCATCCCCGAAAGAGAAAGCCGCGAAAGAGAAATTCCTCTGCAATCGGAGCAAAGAGAACGAGACCGATCAGAACCGAAGGATGCTCACGCGCCGAAGCCGCAATTTGCAGCATCCACTCGTTTGACTCCGGCGCTCCGGCGCACTGCAGGAGACAGCCCAGTGCAAGCGAGAACCCCACCGTAAAAAGAGGCAGGAGCAGCCACCACACCTTGCGCATCGGCTTGAGAGAAAAGTAGTCCCGGCAACTCATGCCGCGCCTGAGGTGAGCGAAGAAGAGGCACCCGGCCAGCATCACCGGAAACGAAATCAACATCGAAACCGAAAGGACCCGTCCGTCATGAATGAGCGTTTCCACGTTCTCGAGCAAACCGGCCATCCCTTCCGGCCCCTCCCAATGGAAAAAGAAAACGAGACCGATCGCGACGAAGGACTGGATCGTGGTAAATACCATCGCAATGGCAACCCCCATTCCCAGAGTGGTCCAGAATCGCCACGGAGACGGCTTCGCAACGGGAACCTGAGGCAGGGGCGGCGGCGCAGCCACGATGGTCCCGGGATCAGACATCACCGCTGTCCCCGGACGAATTTTCATCCTCTTTATAGCTGCTCACAACGAGACCGCTTAGGTACTTGTCAGGGTTTTCAACAGCCGCGGTTGACAGGGTGAAACTCTGCTGCCCCGTATTTTGACGAATAAGATTCAATCCGAATTTGTAATCCCGGAACAACTCTTCGCAGAGCTGCAGGACACTGCGCCCCTGCTCAGCGGCAATTTCCCCGAGACGGTTGATGGCGCCACTCTCAAAGAGAAGCCGGCAGCCATGCTCCTCCTCAAACTTACGGCGAAAAGCAGAGACCTCCCCCATGAGACGGGAGTCTTCGACCGAGCCTGCTTTTTCGAGGACGGCCGCCAGTGAAGCCTTTGGATCCCCGACCAATTCGCCATCGATGATCAACTCCGTCACCGGCGTTCCCGGGAGTTCGAATTTAAACTCCCGGAAAAGACGCTCACAGACCGTCATCAGCCCCCGGGCCCCGGTTTTCTCCTCCGCCGCTTCCACCGAAATTTTCTCCAGCGCCGAATCCGCAAATTGTGCCTGAATTCCATAGGCTTCAAATTCGCGCTCATACTGGCGGATCAGACTTCCCTCGGAATGCTTCATAATGTCGAAGAGATCACCGGCTTCGAGATGATCGCAGACCACCCGGACAGGAAGACGTCCGATGAATTCGGCTTCGAAACCGAATTCAATAAAGTCCTGGGTCGTGACGGACTCCTGCAAGATGGCAGTCTTGTCGGAAACGACGGTATCCGCCCCGAAGCCGATCGACCCCTGACGCAAACGACGTTCGACAATCTTTTCAAGACCGGAAAACGCCCCGCTGACGATGAACAAAATGTGCCGCGTGTTGATCGTTTCCCGACTCGGCTTGCCACCGCGACTCATGTCAAACATCGCCTGCATCTGCGACTGCATGTCCTGTGGATTACGAACCGCCACTTCCGTCTCCTCCATCAGCTTGAGGAGCGTCGTCTGGACTCCGCGCCCGCTGACATCACGCCCCCCGGTATTCGAAGCCGTCGCGATTTTATCGATTTCATCGATGTAGATGATCCCGTATTCGGCCAACTCAACGTCGCCGTCCGCTTTCCTGACCAGTTCCCTGACAAGGTCGTCAACATCCGCCCCGACGTAGCCGGTTTCCGAGAATTTTGTCGCGTCAGCTTTGACAAAAGGAACCCCGATCAGTTCGGCGATGTGCTTCACCAGATAGGTTTTTCCGACTCCGGTTGGCCCTACCACGATCACATTCTGCTTCGCAAATTCGACTTTGGCAACTTCTTCCGGGGCGGTCTTCGCGAGTCGCCGGAGATACTTCGCATGATTGTAGTGATCACAAACGGCAATCGAGAGCGCCTTCTTCGCTTCATCCTGACGGATCACAAAGCGATCGAGATGATCCTTAATTTCGCGGGGAAGAAGATCAAAATCGAACACGTCAGTATTCTTCTCACGGAGATCGTGATCCTCGCAGCCCTTCTCCTCCGCAGGAGCGAACGGGTTGGCACCGGAAGGCATACTCGAAAAGGAGACCTGGTCCCCAAAATTCGATTTCAAAAAATCGGAGAGGCGTTTCGAAATTTCCTCTGGATCAGGGAATGGAGGTTCGTCGTCTTTATCCGGCATAGCTGTGAAAGTTTCTAGGTATGGAGGTTACGACGCAGACTGTCGAACGCGATTACAAGCATAGCCCCGCTTTATACTCCCGTCCGCGCTATCCCGAACGGAGCCTCGATATCATCTCCCACCGTTTCGCAAAGGATTCATCCAGACCAGCCAGCACCGCAGCGAGACGCTCGGCCTCTCCCGGTTGCTGGGTCGCGAGCGAAAAGAAGATCACTTTTTCCCAGTCAGCGAGGCTGGACGGCGCCGGCGCTCCCATGAGCGATTCAGCCACTTCCCGAAGCCAGTCCGGGGCAAATTGATCCACACTCACTTCGTTGGGTCCGAATCCGAGATCAACGACAAAGAAGGAGGGATTCGCCGAGGTGATTTCAGCATCGAGAGGCACCCCCTCGCGCCGACGAATCGTGCCCGTGAAACCCTCTTCATCGAGCGCACCGGCAACGAGAGCAATGAACCCTGCCGCGTCTTCGTATGCAGTGACCAGTTCACTCTTCCACGCCGCACCCAGTTCCGAAGTCACCTCCAGACCGCCGATGAGAGTTGCCGCTTCCGCAAACTTAAGCGAAACCTGAAACCCGCTTGCTTCCTGCAACGCTCCCAGCAATCGCTCGCGGTCGGCCTGTTCGGCAGGGGTCAACTCCCTCGTCTCCGTGACCGCCACGACAGGGACAGAATCAGGGTCCGGAGCCGACGTGGTTGATGTCACCGGGGCAGCCTTCTCTTCCTGCTCCCGTTTCTCTGCCTCCTTGATCGCTTCAATTCTGGAAAGGCGCAATTTCACGAGGTGGGGAGCCGCTCCACGGGTCTGAATTGTACCGGCGACGGCTTCAAGCGCCTCTCGATTCGCCGCGAGTTCTCCACGTTCTTTCCGGCTTGGATTGGGGAGTGTCTCAAGAATCCTCCAGTCTTCCCGGAAGGGCCTCGTCGAGGTCTTGAGCCCGTTCATCCACTCGAACGCTGACGGAACGGTGGCCGCATCGCAGGCGTCAAGAAGACGGATCGCAGACTCAAACTGCCCGTGCTGCCAGTTTTTCACCGCTGCGGTGAGAAGCCCCATCGCCTCCAGATTGCTACCGGCGAACACCTCCGTCGCGTCAATCAAAGGAAGGGGTGATGAAAACGTCTTTGCCGCCTTCGCCATGAAATCGCGAATCTGATCCATTTCAGCGCCTTCCGCATCCGGCACTGCCGCGATGTATCCGAACGACTCCCGCGCCTCAACCTCACGGCCGAGAAAAAGCCGGGACAATCCCTGAAAGTAGAGGCTCCACATCCGCGTCGCCGATGCCATACCGGTCTCACCGGCGAGTTCATCAAAAATCGGTGCCGCCTTTCTAAAATTCCCCGCCATGATCCAGTCCCGTCCCTCGAGAAATTTTCCAGTATTGTTGTTGTCACCTGCGCTGATAACCCGCTCCTCGGCACTGATCCCGAGGCCTTCTTCGGTTTCCGTGTCCTGATTCGAAATCACCCCGGCAATAACAGCCACGAGGACGGCGAGCGCGAGTCCACCGCCCACCAGAATCTTAGGCGTGAAAGAACTCTTCTTCTTCGCCCGCTCTCTCGGACCGGCACCGAACTGCTTCGACTCGATTTCCTCGATCTTTTCCAGGATCGCCTCATAGGAATCAATTCGGTCTCCGGGTCGATAAGCCATCATCTTTTCGATGAGCCTCAAGGTCGGCTTACTCAGACTGGGGGCTTCCCCTTTCAAATTGAGCGGCTGCTTTTTGATCTCCTTTAACTCGTCCATCGACGAGGTGTTGGCTTCAAATGGCGGCTTTCCGGCAACGGCGTGGAACAAAGTCGCGCCCAGACTGTAGATATCGCCAAGGTAGGTATCCGACTCGCCGTCGAGCTTCTCCGGCGGCACGTAGTAGGGCGTCGCCCAGAGCTCCTCGGACTCATCTTCACCATCCTGATGCACCGCAAGACCGAAGTCGACCAGCTTGGCGGTGCCGTTATCCATCACGAGCATGTTGCCAGGCTTGATATCCCGGTGAATCAGCCCCTCATCATAGGCTGCCTTGAGCCCGCTCGTGACGTCATGGGCGATATGGAGCACTTCGCGCTCCGGAAGACACCCTTTGTCGGCGATCATCTGCTCGAGACTGACTGCCTCGATGATCTCCATCGCGATGAAGAAATACCCCTGGTCGCGGCCGACGGTGTAAACCTTGACCACATTCGGGTGCAAAATCGATGCCGTCAGCTTCGCCTCACGCTCAAACATCGCGGTAAGCGAACTGTCCAGACTGAGGTTCTGGTGTAAAATTTTCAGCGCCACCTCACGCTGCAGGTGGACATCGACCGCCTTGAAGACCTGGCTCATCCCGCCTTCGCCAAGCAATCCGGTGATGTGATACTGCCCCATTGTCCGGCGCATTCTCACCATGGATTTGCAATGGGGACAGGCAATCTCAGCAAAGGGGGAAAGCGCCGAGACGTCGATCGCCTGAGAGCAATCGGGACATTCGTGAATGACGGGAGCTTTCGACTCGGGTTCTTCCATGTGGCACCTGTCCCGGACCGCGGATCAAACCGCCTTCCTCCCGGGAGTTCGAAAGTGTATCGCCGCGATTCCAGAGGTCCAGATTTTTCGATGAGGAATGGGGAAAGTGATTAGGCATAAAAAGACCGCTCACTTTGAAGAAGCGGCCGCAAGAGGCTTCTTCGGACTTTCTGAAAACTAGTTCCCGCTCCAAATCTCATCCGCAACACCCATCTCAACCGCCTCCCTCGCACTGAAATACTGCAATTCCTCGTCGCGGCTCATGAGCCACGCTTCGGGAAGGTTCGCGTGCTTTTTCCAGAACATGAGGTAGCGGGACTCGAAAAGCTCATCTTCGTCCGCTCCGGCTTCGTGGTAGCCGAGGATCGTGTTTTCGTAGACGATCCGCTTCCCCGTCCCGGCGGCAAGGATCATGGCCCCCGCCGAGTGGACTTCGCCGAGAGCGTGGACATTCACGGGCGCCTGGATCGACCGGATCGTGTCGATCACGGCGAAGGCATCGGCTTCCCACCCACCCTCGGTGCGAAGCAAAAGGTCGATGGGCTTCGTGGGATCATCATGGTCGAGGGCCCGCAGCTGGGAGATGATCGACTCCGAAAAGTCTGCGTTCACGTCAGTCATCGAAATGATGATTCGACGCTCAAAAAAGCCCGGGCTCTCCAAGTCAACCGGGTCATGAATCCCCGAGTCCACGATAGCGTCCACCACGTCGAGGTAGTCCGTGCTTTCCTCAGGCGCTCGCAGATCGATGAGATAAAGGAAGGCTCCGGCGACCAGGCCGATGATGACGGCCTGAAAAAGGTTGGATTTCATGAATGATCAAGTGTGCGTCCTCTTAGTTAGCGCCCCGGAACCTTCCGTCAATGAAGAACGACTATCCGCCCGAATCGCATTCGACCGTGGAGGGTCGAGTTCCACCTCGACCGCAGAGGACGGGGATCGCGCCGGCAGGGGCAACGCGGGTCACGCAGGCGTGGGATGAAACTTGCCCCTCCACCGGAAGGAAAAGACTGAAGCTGCTCGTCCGGAGGATTTCCCATCTTCTTCTGCGATATTTCGTCGCAGCTGACCCGAAGCCGCAGGGGAAGCAAGGCAGACCGATCCACGTTCATTTAGAAACCGATTGAAACCGTGCCATTCTTATCCGCCCCAAAAGTTGCGACCCGCAATCCTCCAAGCTAGACTGCAGTGTCTATGGGAAATACTTCATCAACGGTCTCGATCGGGGACTACGAGCTGGGCGGTGACCGCCCGGTTTTCATTCTTGGTCCCTGCGTGATCGAGTCGGAGGGATTCATCCGCGAGATTGCGCCGAAGATCAAAGCGATCACCGACGAAGTTGGAGTCGATCTTGTCTTCAAAGCGAGCTACGACAAGGCGAACCGAAGTTCCGTGTCCTCATTTCGCGGCATGGCCTGCCGCCCCGGTTGCGAACTCCTTCACTCGATCGGGCAGGAATTGGGCGTTCCCGTGACCACCGACGTGCACACGATCGAGGAAGCCACGATCGCCGGTGAATACATCGACGTCCTGCAGATTCCCGCCTTTCTCTGCCGTCAGACCGACCTGATCGAGGCGGCCGCCCGGACCGGTCGGGTCGTGAATGTGAAAAAAGGCCAATTTCTTGCGCCCTGGGACGTTAAGAACATAGCCGACAAGCTGGAGGCGTTTGAGTGCCGGAATTATTTCTTCACCGAACGGGGCAACAGTTTCGGCTACAACACTCTCGTAGCGGATATGCGATCAATTCCCTGGATGCAGGAAGACGGCCTCAAAGTCGTCTTCGACGCGACTCACTCGGTGCAGCGCCCCGGCGGCGAAGGCACGTCGAGCGGGGGCGACGGCTATCTCGCTCCCGTTTTGGCCCGCTCTGCCATGGCCGCCGGTTGCGACGGGGTTTTCATGGAAACGCATCCGAATCCCGCGGAAGCACTCAGCGACGGCCCGAATCAGGTCCCGCTCGACCAGCTCGCCGGTGTTCTCACGACCCTGAACCGGATTTTCCGCCTCGTCCGGGGCCTTCCTCTCTGATGCGCAAACGCCGAACCAGTTTCTTCAGCTTGATGGCGATTTTCGTCATTGCGACAGCGTCGGCTGATGACAAAGAGCCGTCCCCTTCACCAACGGCTGCCGAGCAGGCGAGCAACGTCATGCAGCAGGCACTCCCCGCTGAATTGACCAATCTTTTCCCGATCGGCCGGGAGTTCAAAGGCGTCGCGATTCCCTCCTATGACGACACCCGATTGAAGTCGGTCATGAATGCCGATTCGATCATTCGGATCAATGATCAGTTCCTCGATCTCACCAATCTGGTTATTCTGGTCTACAACGGAGCCGGCGAGCCAGAGACCACGATCAGCATGGACGAGGCCGCCTACGATCTCACGATCGGGGTGCTCACGAGCAAGACCCCTTCCGAAATCAAACAACCCCGTTTCACGATGACGGGTGACAAGATGATCTTTAACTCCAACACCCAGGTCAGCATGCTCGAAGGCAACGTCCGCGTTGTCGTTCCGAATGTCGGCAAGATGCTCCCTCAGTTCGGCATGCCCGGAATGGGAGGCAAATAAATTCACCCCTTTCCCATCCGCTTCTCATGAAAAAAGTCACCTTCGTCATCGCCGTGCTCATTGGCGCGACCCAGCCGATGCTGCTCAACGCACAGGATTCCACGACTGAGCAGGCCGAAGCGGCCGGGCGCTCTCTTCTCGCTGACCCGCGACTTCAGAACATGCTGCGCTCGGTCAAGAATGACCCGGAAGCGACCGTAAATTCGATCAAAGCAGATCCTGAAAACTCGGTTCGCGAAGCCACGCAGATGTTCATTGAGGGAAAAGAGCAACTCGAATCGAGCAGCCTCAACACCCCTGAAAACAGGGAGAAGGCCCGCCAACTCACCGAAAAGGCTGTTTCCACCGCGACCGAAATAGCGGGAAGTAATGAGGAAACGGTGTCCGAAGTCCGCTCTGCCCTTGAAGCCGCAACCGGGGCGGAAATCCCGGCAGTTGTGGCTGCGCCGATCGATCCGGTCGCCGCCCCGGTGCCATCGAATGTTCCAGCGACCCGCCCTGCCACAAACACGACGCGATTCGTGACCCCGATCGCGATGCCAACCAGTGATGCCGTGGTCCCGCTCGCTGCCGATGCAATGCCACAGCCCGTCATCCAGAATGAATCCATCGAGCCGATTGCCAGCGCTGCCCCCACGCAGCAGGAGATCCCCGACTCTCCGGGCCTGGATCCCGGCGATGTTCCCGCACCACAACCTCTCGCTCCGAAATACAACACCAGTTCGGGGGGCTACAGCGGCGGAAGCGACAATCAGATGGTGATCACTTCCCGGAACTCAGTGATGGACAACAATTCAGGTCTCCTCACCTTTAGCGGCGACGTCTTCGTCGATTATCCTGACTTCGACATCAAATGTGACCGCCTCGAGATCTACATGGACAAGGCCCCCGGCGCTGCTCCGACCGAAGGTGGCGGTTCTTTCAAGAAAGCGATTGCTTCCGGCGGCATGGTTGAGATTCGCCGCCTCGCGGAAGGCGGAAAAAAGCAGATCGCGATGGCACGCCGCGCCGAGTTTGACAATCTCACCAAAGACGTCGTTCTCTCCGGCGGACCTCCCTACATTCAGGACGGTGAAAGCTTTGTCGAAACCAACTCGGTTGACGCTAAAATCATCATGCGGGGAAACGGCAAATATGAGATCACGGGCTCCGACGCAGGAACCAATGGTCGCAGCCGCATTGTCATTCCCGTCAAAGACACCGGCCAAAACGCTGATGCCGGGATTGGTGGAGGATTGGGTGGCATTCTTGACCGTGGTCGTTAAGATACCCTCACCTCCACTTGTTTCCCCTATCGCATGAGTTACACCGACGATCGCGACGATCTTGCTGAATTGCTGGGTCTCGAACCCAAATCAAAGAGCGGCTACTCGGAAGAAATTTCGGACACGCCGTCATCGACGCCCGGGCCCAAAGGGACCCCTTCCCGCGAGGCCCTGCCTGAGCCAAGGGAAAAGGTGGGAGTAAAAACACCGGTGAAGCTCCGTCCTCCGGAGCATCTGGATGTCCCCCTCCCGGTCACGCCGGCTCCTGCGCCTGCTAAATCTCAGCCCCCACCCCGGCAGGAGTCTGTAATCGAAGACGAAGAGATGTCGATTTACGACAGCAGTCCCCCGGATCTGTCCGAACTTGATCTTGTCCCGCTTGATAAGGAAACAGCGAGACGATCCATTCGCAGAAAGGAGGCTCCAACAAAGCAACCTGCCGCTTCGAAACAGAGCGCAGCAACGCCGTCCCCCCCTCCGGCCCGGGCAACGCCTCAGCGGCAGGAACAGACCCCGCCTCAACCGGAGGCGTCCATCGTCGCCCGCGAAGCGGCAGCGCCTCAGCCCGCCGCCGGAAAGGTTCCTGAAAAAACGGTCACCACCAGCGAGCCGGCAGCCCCCGGATCCGCAGCGCGCGACGATTCCCCGTTTGCGGAAGGCCGGGGAAAGCCCACCTCGGACAAGCTCCTCCTCGACACGCAAGGCCTCGTCAAGATTTATGACGGTCGGACCGTCGTCAATGGGGTCGACATCAACGTCAGACCCGGTGAAATCGTCGGACTTCTCGGACCGAATGGAGCCGGAAAAACGACGAGCTTCTACATGATTGTCGGACTCGTCCCCCCGAACGGTGGTCGCGTCCTTTTCAACGGCGCCGATGTAACCCAGGAGCCCATGTATCAGCGGGCGCGACTCGGGATGGGTTACCTTCCGCAGGAGGAATCGATATTCCGAAAACTAACCGTCGAGGAAAACATCATGGCGGTAATGGAGACTCTTCCGATTTCGAAGAAGGAACGACAGTCCCGTTGCGACGAATTACTGGAGCGGTTCAGCATCACTCACATCCGCAAAAACGTCGCCCTCACCTGTTCGGGCGGGGAAAAACGACGTCTCACGATCGCCCGGTCTCTCGTTACTCAGCCCAGCCTGCTCATGCTTGACGAGCCTTTCTCCGGGGTGGATCCCATCGCCGTGAACGAGATTCAGACCATTGTCGAGGACCTGAGAAAGTCAGGCCTCGCGATTCTCATCACGGACCACAACGCGCGGCAGACTCTGGAACTGGTCGACCGGGCCTACCTCATTTACGAGGGCAAAGTGCTTCGCGAAGGATCACGGGATTTCCTCATCAACGACCCGGTCAGCCGCGAGCTCTACCTCGGCGACCGTTTCACGATGTAAGGCGCTGAAGTTCAGATCGTAAAAATTGTTTCCGACTTGAACAGGCAACAGAGAAAGCTTGTCAAACCCCGTCAGGAGTTGGTACTCTTCCAGCTACGTTGAGCGCCATAGCTCAGACCTAAACAGCTACATTATGCAAACCCAAAACGTTAATCTCCCAATCACTGTCACCGGCCGCCATGTCTCAGTGACAGACGCGATGCGCGACCACGCCTACAAAAAAATTGAAGGCCTGCACCTTGATTATCCGAAGATTATCGAAGCCAAAGTTCTCCTCAATGTGGAGCAGGACAGGCATATTGCTGAAATCATTCTCTTTTGCGCCAACCACATCGTGATCGAGGCCGATACGATGACGCAGGACATGTATGCCTCCATCGACGAGACGATTTCCAAGATCGCCCGACGCATGCGCAAGCATAAGACCCGCATGCTCAAGTCCCACCGACCGAAGCGGAACCAGAAGCAAATCCGTCACATTTCGGAAGCCATTTACACGGGGGAAATCCCGGAAGAGCCGGAGGAAGAGCACGAACCGGTCATCATCCATAAGGAGAAATACAAAGTGAAGCATCTCTACTCAGACGAGGCGATCATGGACATGGAAATGAACGAAAAACCGTTCATTCTTTATCACGACGCAAAGTCTGATGTGCTCTCGATCATCTATCGGCGCGAAGACGGGGACTACGCGAAAATCGCCCCGGTCGAAGATATCTGATTCGTTCAGGATTTGAACAGGGTTAGGTCAATGACCTACCCCTGTTGAACCGGCCCTGTCCTTCGATAAGGGGGTAAAGCTCATCCCGCCACACGTTTTTCAGGCTGGAGCGACAGTTTCCACGCTGTCAGCATTGCCCCGAAACTGCTGCCCGATGACCGCCAAACCTCTGCCCTCCGCACGTTCCGTCAGCGAAGGATCACGTCTTGCCATTGTCGCTCCGTCAGGCCCCTTCGACGAAGAGGCATTCACCGCCGGTGTCACCTGGTTGAGGGAAAGGTATGAGATCGTTCACAGTGACGGAATTTTCTCCCGCTTCGGCTACCTCGCAGGAAGTGACGAGCATCGACTCCACGATCTTCAAACCGCGATCCGCGATCCATCCGTCGATGCGATTCTCTGTGCGCGGGGAGGATTCGGAGCGACCCGTCTTCTGCCGCAGCTGGATCTCGAAACCATCGCGGAAGCGAACAAACTGATTGTCGGTTTCAGCGATATCACCGCCCTTCACTCCCTCTGGGCGAGGGCCGGGGTTCGCTCCATCCACGCCCCCATGGTCGCAGCACTGAGCCGCGCGAGCGACAGGATCCGCACGCAGTGGATCGAAACGATCGAGAATCCTCTGCGCTCGAGCCGCTGGAATCTCAATGCCTTCAACTGCGCATCAAGTGACAGGGCTGAAGGAATCCTCATCGGGGGCAACCTTGCCGTGCTCGGAGCGCTCAACGGCACGCCCTATGCCCCGCCTCTCGACGGGTCGATTCTCTTCATCGAAGATGTCGGTGAGCGCCCCTATCGAGTAGACCGGATGCTAACGACGCTGACTCAATCAGGCTGGTTCGACCGCCTCGGAGGCGCCATTATCGGAGCCTTCACCGAAGGAGATCCGGGCCCCGACGGCATCTCGATCGACGAGGTCATGCGGCGACACTTTGACGGGGCCGACTTTCCAGTCCTCACAGGATTCTCAGCCGGTCACATCGACGAGAACGTTCCGCTGCCGTTCGGTTCGACCGCAAAGATTGAGGGCGAGGAGTTGTTGATCAACGCCTAGCCCGCATTTTCCAGTCTTCCGGCTACAAGCAGAGAATGCCCTCGTGCACGAGCAGCCAGCGCTTCCGTTCCAGCCCGCCGGCGAACCCGGTGAGAGTTCCGTTGCTTCCGACGACCCGGTGGCAGGGAATCAGAATCGAAACAGGGTTGCGACCGACCGCCGCACCTACCGCGCGCACTCCCCTGGGTGAACCGATGCGATTCGCGATGTCGGCATAAGTCAGCGTCCCGCCTTCAGGAATGCGGGACAACTCGTCCCAGACCCGGCGCTGAAAACCGGTCCCCGCGACGAGATCCAGCACTGGTAATGGTTTTCGAATCCTCTCCCCGAAGTAGGCTTCGAGCCACGATTGGGCGGCCTCGAAATACGGGTGACGGTTCGGGACAAACTCCATCTCATCCTGCGGCGGGTGCTGATGATTTTCGAAATAGAGGCCGGAGAGCCCTCCTTCCGTGGCGGTGAGGGTGAGCTCTCCCAGCGGACTGTCGAGAGTCGTCGCCGTCATTTCACGATCAGGAAAAGGAGATCACCACTTTCCCGAAATGACCTGCGCCTTCCAATTTTCCGTAGGCAGCCGGAGCCTCATCGAAGGCGAAGGTATCACTGATCACCGGATGAATTTCGTGCTCGCTCAAAAAGGCATTGAAGCGCTCGAACATGGCACGACTGCCCACATAGATTCCGCTGAGGTCGACATTGCGGGTCACGAGGGGAAAGAGACTGGCATCCGGAGCATCGAACCCGGTGAGAACCCCGATCAGGGCAATAGAGCCACCCGCTGCGACCGAGTTCATTGACTTGGGCAGGGTCCCGGGACCACCCACCTCGATGACGTGATCCACCCCTTTTCCTCCCGTCAGTTCATAGACGGCTTTATCCCAATCCGGATTCTCGCGGTAATTCACGATCCCGTCCGCGCCGAGCTCCTGCGCCCGTTTCAGTTTTTCATCGGAACTGCTCGTGAGGATCACTTTCGCGCCAGCCGCCTTCGCAATCTGAAGTGCAAAAATCGAGACGCCTCCGGTTCCGAGACAGAGCACCGTATGCCCTGCCTCGAGCGGTCTGCTGCGCTCCATCAATCCATGCCAGGCCGTGAGCCCGGCACAGGGAAGCGTCGCCGCTTCGTCCATCGAAAGATAACCGGGCAGCCGGACAAGGCTGTGCGCCGGTGCCACCACCTTCTCCGCCAGAACCCCGTCGCAGGAGCCGCCGCGTGCCGCCTGGTGATATTTCGTCTCAAAGCGCCCGTCTTCCCAGTCCCGAAAGAAGGTGAGCGCGACACGATCTCCCACTTCCCATGGGGTCACGCCTTCGCCAACGGCTTCAATCGTTCCCGCCCCGTCCGAGAGCGGAACAACCGGATCACCGCCACTCGATGCCGACTTTCCGGATTGCATGAGCAAATCACGATAGTTCAGCGAAGCCGCTTCGATCTTCACGAGGACCTCACCGGGGCCCGGGGCGACATCTCCGGTGGTTTCACTTTCCACGGCGAAAGTTCCGCCGTCTTTGGGTTGGAGTACGTATCGTTTCATGAAACAGGGTCGAGTTTGAGAAAAGTTTCCATTTCGGAAAGGTCGAGCGTGTTGATGACATCCTCGCGCGTAAGCCAGCCTTTCCGGGCAAGCTTCACCCCGAACCAGAGAAAGTCGAGATGGGCAGTCGCATGAGCGTCAGGGTTGATGGCGCACTTGACGCCCTTTTCCGTCGCGAGCTTCCACCAGCGCCAATCCATGTCGAGACGCCATGGATTGGCGTTCAATTCGATTATCGTTCCGGTGTCGGCACAGGCATCGATCACGGCAGGCACGTTCACCGCATACGGTTCACGACGCAGCAGAAGCCGACCCGTGAGGTGTCCCAGCATTGTGACCGCCGGATGACTCACCGCCTTGATGATCCGATCCGTCATGTCCTTTTCCGAAAGAGTCATCGCATTGTGGACGGAGGCGACGACGTAGTCGAGTTCACCAAGCATTTCGTCATCAAAATCGAGCGATCCGTCTTTCAAAATATCCACTTCGTTTCCCGCGAAAATCCGGAATTTGGTGCCTTCCTCAGCAAATCTCCGATTCAGTTTCCGAATCTCCCCGATCTGCTCGCGAAGCCGCGTTGCGTCGAGACCATTGGCCTGGAAAGAGCTCTTTGAGTGATCGGCAATGCCGAGATACTGCAGTCCCAGCTCGATCGCCGCCTGCGCCATTTCCTCGAGCGTGTTCTTTCCATCGCTGGCGATGGTGTGGTTGTGGAATGTGCCGCGCAAATTTTCGACTTCGATCAAGCGGGGCAGATCACCACTTTCCGCTGCCTCCACTTCTCCGGTATTTTCCCGAAGTTCCGGGGCGATGAATTCCAGATCGAGAAACTCGTAAAGCTGTGCTTCCGATTCGAAAACCGGCGGCTCGTCCCTGTCGCCTCCCTCTTTCAGACCGAGACGATATTCATTCAGCGTGTAGCCCCGCTCGAGGGCGCGGCCTCGCATCACGACGTTGTGCTCCTTGCTCCCCGTGAAGTAGGCGAGGGCGCAGGCGAATTCTTCATTGCTGACGACACGGAGATCGCACTGCAGGCCGTTCTCCAGATACACGCTTGCCTTGGTGTCCCCTTTCGCAATGACCTTCTGCACCCGGTCGGAGGAGGTGAAATGATCAATGATCGCCCCGGGGCGGGACGAAGCGACGAGAAAATCCACGTCATGCACCGTCTCTTTGGCACGACGGTAGCTGCCCGCAGCCTCGGCACGGAGGCAGTCAGGATGTGACTTCAGAAAATCCAGAATCTCCGCGACCGGAGCGGCGACATCTCCCAGTCGAAAACGATCCGCATTCGATTCCCGGAAGGCAATCGCCTCCAGAACTTTTTCAGCGGTTTTGGCCCCGAAGCCGGGAAGCGCGGCCATTTCCCCCGACGCGGCGACCTCTTTGAGCCGGGCTATCGAATCGACCTCCAGTGAGTCATAAAGTGCCTTGATCTTCTTCGGTCCCAGCCCGGGAATTTTGAAAAGGTCAAAAAGGGATTCAGGAAACTCAGCACGAAGATTTTCGTGAAAAGCCAGCTTCCCGGTCGAGGCCAGCTCGTGCAACTTTTGCTGGAGGGCGTCACCGATCCCTTTGATTCCCTTCAATTCATTTTCGCGGGCAAGCGCGACGATATCCCCGGAGAACTGACGAACCGTTTCCGCCCCGGAGCGGTAGGCTCGAATCTTAAACGGGTTCTCCCCTTTCAATTCGAGAAGCAGGGCAATTTCCTCCAGAGTATCAGCTAAATCGTCGCGGGTCATGATCGTTGGGCACGCTATGCCGAGCGAACTGTGGTGTCATCCCATTTTAGTGGTCGACAAGGATTCAGGTTTCGTGCAAAACGTTTCCCTCAGTTACGCACCGTATCTATCCAACCGGCTCAGTGTGATTTTTTCAAAAACCCGGATTAACCCGTGAAAAAGAGTTCATTGCCATCTATATTCCGGCGACACGCCGCCGGGTGCCTCATGAGCCTGCCTCGCGCGTTCTGACTTCCTTATGAGCGACCGTTACGAAATCCGCGAGCAAATCGGCAAAGGAGGTCTTGGCGCTGTCTACAAGGCCTTTGACACTCAGCTGCAGCGTGAGGTCGCGATCAAACGGGTTTTGTCTCCCGACCAGGCGACCGAAGAAGAGGTGGACGAAGCAGCGCGCAAGCTGATTGCAGAGGCCCAAACGCTCTCGACTCTCAACCATCCCAACATCATCACCGTCTTCGATGTCGGAAAAGATGAGCAGGGCGGATTCGTGGTCATGGAGCTCCTCAAAGGGGAGACTCTCGATGAAACGATCGAACGGGGTGTCCTCACGCAGAGCGATTTTACCGAAGTCGTCTACCAGTCAATGGAGGCGCTCATCGCGGCGCAGGCGAGCAACGTGATTCACCGTGACATCAAGCCGACCAACATCATGGTGATCTGGCAGGCGTCCGGAAAATTCCAGATCAAGATTCTCGACTTCGGTCTCGCCAAGTTCAGTAAGAGTCCCTCGGTCCAGACGATGGACCAGGAGGAATCCGTCCTCGGCTCTATTTTCTTCATGGCCCCGGAGCAGTTCGAGCGCGGGGAACTCGATGCCCGGACCGACATCTATCAGATGGGCTGTGTCTACTACAACGCTCTCACCGGTCAGTATCCTTTCAACGGGGAAACCGCACCGCAGGTCATGAACGCCCACCTGCAGCACAAGGTCGTTCCCCTTGATCAGGTCCGTCCGGATCTTCCCCCGGCGATCTGCCAGTGGGTCATGTGGCTGATCAATCGTGACATTGAACACCGCCCCCTCGATGCCCGCGACGCCCTGAAGCGCTGGCCGAAAAATCCCGACCCCGCCGGCGAGATTCCCGTCGCGAAAGCACTCCTCGTCGAAGACACTCCCGAGGTCTCCACCGGTGAAATCAAAATTGTGACGGCGAGCAAGGCCTCGGCGCCTCCGGCTTTGATCGTGCGCAAAGGAGATTCCTCTCCTGTTGCCGGATCACGAACCGGCCGGCTCCGAAGCGGCAGTCAACCGATTCGTTCCCGCACCGCGACGGGCCCGTTAACCGGAACTCCGGGAAGGAACCGCCCGAACGTCCGGAAGTCCGGGGAAGAGAACAACCCGAAGCTGAAGCTCTACCTCTTCGCCGGAATCGGCGCGATCATCCTGGCTTTCATCGGCATCAAAGTGGCAGGCAGCGCCAGCGCGAAAAAAGCCGAAGAGCGGATCTCAACTCTCGCCTCCTCAGATCCTGACGGTGGAACCGCTGCGGACATCAGGCTCGCCCTCGAGTTTCTCGAAAATACAAAAGCCTCCATTCCGGTGAGACGCGATTCCGTCACGATTCTTGAAGCGTCGGAGGCAGACGGCACGGATGAGATCATTCTCAACGCCCTGAGGGAGTCCGACTATCCACCACTGCAACTGCAGCTCTCCGGGATTCTCGCAGAGCGGAATTATGAAGATGCTGTGCCGACGATCATTTCGAGCTTTGCCAACGCCGCGACGGACGACCAGCGCCTCGAGTTTCTCCGTTTTCTGAGAAATCTCGCGGGGGTTGAGGACATCGAACCACTCCTGGAATCTCTTCTCGGAAATCACAGTCTCGCCGTGAGGCGCGCCTATGAGAATGTCGTCCTCGCGGTGCTTCGAAAGTCCGATGTTTCGCCTTCCCTCGTCGATGATCTCCTCACACGCACGTCGACGACCAGCGGCGCTCCCCGCAAAAGTCTTTTCCGTCTTCTCGGAGTCCTCGGCGGAGAGAAAGTGCTGACCCGCCTCACCAGCGTCTACAGCAAAACGGACGATCCGGAATATCAGCGCGATGCCATGATCGCCTACCTGAGTTGGTCCGACGGCAGTGTCATTCCCCGCGTCGAAGAGATCATCAACTCCACCTCCGACGATGCCCTGCGCTCCGCGGCGGAGCGATCCTACGCAAGCCTTGCGATTCTTCCGGCCCCCGAGCCGATTGAAGAACTGGTGAAAAAATGGGACAAAGCGTTTAACATGGTGGGATCGGCCAGCGATATCCAGCGGCTCATTCGCACCGTGATTTCCCATCCCTCCCGGGAGTCTCTGGCGCTGCTCCGAAAGTGGGGACAGAACGAAACCTTCGGAGCCTACGCAAGAAGCTCGATCCAAACTCTTGAGCGATCGATGAACAGCGTTCCAACGGTCGCTCCCGGCGGGGAATTGAAAGGAAACAGGGCCAGAGTCCAGGGTGACAATGGAGCGGCGATCGACTCCTCCTTAGGCTCCCTCACGAACTGGGTTTCTCCTGACACCTGGTTCACCTGGAACTTCAAAGTCAGTGAGCCAGGCGACTACCGGATCGAAGTGAGCCAGGCAACCCTCGAAAAGGAGCCCAGCGAGTTTGAAGCCTACCTCGCCGGCCAGCGCTTCGAGGGACGCTCTCAAGCCACGAACGATCTCAAAAACTTCACCACGGTGAAAATGGAGGGCAGCGTTGCCTTACAACCGGACCGGATCTACACCCTGGTTCTGAAAGCGGGAGAAAAGGTTCAGCCCCGCATGATGGACATCGGGGCGGTGAAACTGGTGAAGTAACCGGCTCAGCCGGTCGGGCACTGGCAGAGCAGGCTATCGGTCGCCACCGGAGTCCGCAGGCTTCCAGTCAAGTTCCTGTCCGTCGGAAAGACGAATCAAGGCACCTCGCATGAGATTGCCACGCTCCTCCCGCGGCATATCCGGATACGTTTGCATAACATGTCGGATATACTCCTGGAAGACCTTTTGCTTCTCCGGAGCCAGAGCCTTGTAGCGCTCCATCTCTTCTTTGGACGGACCGCGACGCTTTTCTCCATCGCCGCCTTTCCCCTTTCCTTGCTCTCCACCTCCGGATCCCCCGCGCGGGGCCACCGTAAATTGCCGGGGATCATAAACCAGTTCCACTTCTTCTCCCGCGAAGGAAACGCGTGCTTTCACGCCTTCCAGCTCCCGGTTTCGTTCAATTTCAACCAATTGAATTCCCTCATCCGAGGCGGTCTCCGGAGTCACCACGAAGGTCTTTTTCGTCTCCCGGTTGTAGAGCGTGGCCACGGCGACATCATCCACTTGCGCGACGCCGCGAAGGGCATAGGTCTCCGCCGGATTCAGAACCCGGACAAAAGGACTCGCCCTGCGCAAGGCTGAAAAATCCTCTTCCCCTGTCGCTGCCGGGACCTCAATCTCCGCAACAGCCCGGCTGCTGAAAACCCCGGCCGCGATGAGAACGGAAATCGCGGAAGACCGCCTCAACCAGAGATGACTGAACCCTGCCTGCTCCATTCCTTACCCCTGTTGATCTGTTGCCCCGCCGGGAGACTCTTTCGTCAAGGGCTGACCATCGGCCGGAGCATACCAGCGAGCAATCGTGATTTCACAGACAGCCTGCGGCTCCTCCTCTTTCGCCTTTGAATCAATCTCCAACTCCATCGCCTTGATGACCCGGAACTCTTCCGGTCCCTGGAGTGAAATCAACCAGTCGATCACGTCAGCCTCGTTCCCGCGAACCCGCAGGCGAACCGCGACTTCAGTGTAGAAAATTTCCTGCTCAATGTCCTGCAAACTCTGTTGCTCTATCTTGAGCTTCCGCTCGAACAATTCATCCTGCATCAACTGGAGAAAATCCCCCTGCTCTTTCCCGAGAGTCGTCCCCGCCAGCGTAGGCATTTTTTCATGCAACCACCGCTCCCGGGCATCGGCCATGGCCGCTTCCTCCAGCCACATCTCCTGATCTGCGAGTTCACTTTTGAGCGCCGCGATTTTGTCTCCACTGCCCCTCAGATTTTTCACGATGGAGCGGGCGGCAAATCCGTTCACCACGAGAAAGATCACCGCAAAACACGCCCCGAGGAGGATTTTTTCTCTAGCTGTCAGCTCCCGCATGTGACGGTTTCCCTTCTATTTCAAATGTAGCGGTGTTGTTTTTCTCCACCTTGGGATTCGGCATGCTCCACTCGTAGGCGTCAAAGGCCTCCATCGCCCGGAGGTCTTCGAGGAGACGGTTTGCCAGTTGAACGTCTCGCGCCTGTCCCCGAATACGAAGGTTCCGACCGGTCGTGCGGAACTCCCGGACGACGACTCCACTTCCCGGCAATGCCGAAGTGAAGGCATTCAACTGCACGAGAGGAAACCAGGATTTTTCAAAGGCCGGCTCAAGACGGGACCAACGCTGTGAAATCTCCTGAATTCTGGTTACGTCAGGTTCAATGATGGCAAGCTGGCGCTCCAGTGAATCAATCTCACGCACCGCCCGCTTACCTTCCACCCAGAGCCAGGAAGCGGCCACGAGATAGACGACGAGGAGAACACTCAGCACTGCGGCGACTTTCTTCTTCGTCCCCCGGTTTCTCCGGAATCGCGCGATGCGGTCAGGCAGTAACCTGTTCTTCCCTGCCGGGTTCGATCTCGCCTCAACCCTGTCGCGATAGGACGTTACCGGGAGACTGAGCCCCTTTTCGAAATCTTCTTTCGATGAGGGAGAAAGCTTCCCCACCGCCACCTCGAGGCCGGCGGGAAGCATTTGCGAAAGGGCCTCATCCCCGCCCAGGCTGAGCAGCAGGAGGGAAACCTCCTGAGCCGCCGACGCATTCAGCTCGGAACCACAGCTCAACGCCTGAACGTGCACAGGTTCGTCATCGTGATAGATCCCGAGAACGAGTCGATCGTGTTCACGCCACAGCCGGGCGCCACCAGCCGGCGCCACCAGCAGCGCTGCCGTTGGAGCGTATCCCTGAACCTGAGGAAGGATCCATTCATCATCGAGCGGGGCAACCACGGAAACCGCAAAGGTCTCTCCCGACTCATCGCTCTTCACTGAAACAAAATCGTAGACCGTTTCTGATTTCGAAGCCGTGGCAAGCCCCCGCTTTTCGATCTGGGCAAAGATCATGCTCTCGTGGAGCGAAGCATCGGTGAGCGGAAGGTGAACGCAAAACGTGGACACTTTTGAAGCGGGCAACCCGATCACAACATCGCTCCGCTTTCCAACGGCGGCGGACAGGGTGGAATCCGCAGCCTTTGTCTCACCTCCGGAAACAAGAACCCAGCCCGGGCCTGGAGAGGGAAGTGCTGTCAGAGTAACGGGCATACAAATGAAATAGACATCGGGAAGACGTGAAGTTTTCAACCCCGCGAATCTCCCGAAGTTTCTTCAATTTTCGTCGGCAATTCAAGCCCTCATCCACAGATTAGTCAGAAGTCTCCAATGAGAAAATTGGCGACGATGAGAAAGCGCTCATGCCATTCGAGGAGTCGGGGCTGCAAGGTGGTCGCCTCCGGTGCCGCCGCAACGAGGAATGAGCGGCCGTCGAGCCATTCACCACTTGGCTCAACCCCTTTCAGGGCACGAAACGATTGAGCGCCCTCGCGATAGAGATAGATGGCGATTTCCCTTCCCTCCCAGGGATCAAGGGCGGTGGCCAGAAATCCTGAATTGGCCTCGAAATCCCCGACGTTCGTCACGACGACATTGTGATGAGGCCCGGTTTCCCAGGCGGGCCCGCCGTTTTTCTCCTCCTGTCGGCGGACGTAAAAGGCCCGCAGGCTCAGAATCGGAGCCACCTCCCTTTCGAGTGACTTTGCCATCATTCTGTGAACCCGTTTCGCGAATTCCAGGCTGGGCTCACCCTCAGCCCGGTCGAGATAGGCCCCGGCCAGTGCTCCGGACTCATGATCCTGAAGGAGCTCATTCAATCCTGTGACTAAGTCGGCGGTCGCGACTCCGTGGATCCCCCATCGCTTCTGCCCCGGATAGACAACCGAATCCCGATGACGGAAATACCGGTCCACCACGAAACGGATTTTCACGCCGTCGTTCGATCCGAGAAGGCTTCCATAGATCTCACGATACTCCGGTCGGCTGAACTTCAGGCAGTTCAAGATCGACGCGGGGCCGCAGGCGTTGTTTGAGTCGGCGTAGTCTCTCTGATCAACGATCGTGTCGTCCTGGGAAACGCCCCACTCCAGACCGCACAGTCCCAGAAGGAACGTTGCGACGAGAAAGGGTTTCATGATGCCGGTTATACCTCTTCGTTACTCTCCCCGGCAACCAAACCCCGCAGTTTGGCCTCGATAAACGGATCGAGAGCTCCATCCATCACCGCCTGAATATTCGCGGTCTCACAGCCTGTGCGGTGATCTTTCACCATTTGATACGGCTGAAAAACATACGAACGGATCTGACTCCCGAAACCAATCTCACCCTTTTCGCCATACGTCTGTTCCATCTGGGAACGTTTCTTATCCTCTTCGATCTGGAGCAACTTCGTTTTCAACAGCTTCATCGCGACCTGGCGGTTCTTGTGCTGGCTCCGCTCGACCGTGCATCGAATCTGAATCCCGGAAGGAAAGTGCGTGAGGTGAACTGCGGTTTCGACCTTGTTCACGTTCTGCCCCCCTTTTCCGCCGCTTCGAGCGGTCTTGATCTCGATGTCCTTCTCATCGATTTCCAACTCCGGTTCTTCGGCAAGATCCGGCACCACGTCGATGCTCGCGAATGAGGTGTGGCGACGGGACTGGGAATCGAACGGGGAAATCCGAACGAGGCGGTGCACGCCCCGCTCACAGCTGAGATAACCGTAGGCGTTCTCGCCCTCGATCCGCATTGTCGCTCCGCGGACACCGGCTTCCTCTCCCTCCTGGAGATCGACCATTTCCACCTTGAAATCCTGCTGCTGAGCCCAGCGCTGATACATCCGGACGAGCATGTCAGCCCAGTCACAGGCTTCCGTCCCACCGGCTCCGGCGTGAATCGTGATGAAAGCGCTTTCGGCGTCATGAGGACCATTCAAAAGGGTCTTCAACTCCAGCTTGTCGATCTCGGCATTGATACTTTCCAACTCCGGCTTGAGCTCCGCGAAAGCCGCCTCGGTGTCCTCCTCCTCCTCCGCAAACTCGACGAGGACGGCGAAATCCTCGACGCGACTTTCCAGGGCCTTTTGCGGAGTAATCTTATTTTTCAGAACGGAGACCTCCCCCATTCTCGCTTGAGCCTTGTCGTTGTCGTCCCAAAACCCGGGCGCGCTCATTTCGGCTTCGAAAGCCTCTAATTCCCGTTCCAGCTTTTCGAAGTCAAAGATAGTGGCGGAGCTTCCTCAGCCGCGCCTGTAAAGATTCTACTTCTTCGTTCATAGTGACTAAGTTGTTCCACAAATCTGGAAAGATTCAATC
>JARGOP010000019.1:50124-68435 GCA_029233965.1 Verrucomicrobiales bacterium
CTACTTCTTCGTTCATAGTGACTAAGTTGTTCCACAAATCTGGAAAGATTCAATCTTTGGATTATGGATCTCCCGACAGTTTCATGAAAGCACGCGGCACCCTTATCAGACGCTCTCCCCTCACGGAGACGAGCCTGATCGTGCACTGGTGTACGCACGAAAACGGGATCGTCAAAACCGTCGCAAAAGGAGCCCGCCGCCCCAAAAGCACTTTTGCCGGCAAACTGGATCTCTTCTTCCTGTGCGAAGTGGAAATTCATCCGGCGAAGTCCGGCGATTTACATATCCTCAAGGATCTCACGATTGAGCGGGCCCGTCTCGGCCTGAGGAAAAACTATCTGCAAACGCTCGTTGCCTCTTACTTTGTGAAGCTGGTCGACCGCGTCTCCGAGCTCGAAACGCCCCTTCCCGAGATTGCGGACCTCCTCGACCGCGGCTTGAACTACCTGGAGGAAAACGATGCCGACTGGCGGGCCGTGCTCCATTTTGAAAAGCAGCTCGCCGCGCTTCTGGGAGTGATCGAACCGGGCATTGATCCGATCCGGTGCCTTGATGATATCTTTGGAAAGATGCCGAAACAGCGAAGCGAAATTCAGGAAATGCTGAATCGACCCTCCCCGAACTGACCTCGTTTTTCTCATCGCTTTTTCCAGTCAAAACCGCGATATAAGGGACGTATGAAAGTTTCCGGATCGTTTCTCATCACCGTCGTTCTCACTCTGTCTATTTGTCAGGCAAGAGCTGAGTTGCGCGACTGGACCAACTCCGCCGGCAAAACCATCAGCGCTGAATTGCTCAAGGTCGAAGGCGGATCTCTCACGCTGAAACTCGACAACGGTCGCGAATACACGATCCCGGCAAACACTCTTTCAACTGCCGATCAGGAGTATGCAACGACGTGGGCAGCTGAGCAGGCTGCCATCGCTGAAGCTCCCAAACCGACGACCGAACCGCTCATGACAACGCCGGGCAAAGTCCTCTACCAATCAGACCTCACTTCGATTGATGGCGAATGGAAACAGTCTCATGGAAAGTGGGAAGGCACCCCGGAAGGTCTCACCGGCCTCGAACTTGCAGAAAATGACCACGCCGCCGTGATGAAGAGGGCATCCACCCTCAAAGATGCCATCATCGAATTTGACGTCATGTTAGGCGACACGACAAGCGCCATGTTCGGAATCGACAACAACGATCACATTTGTCGTGTTTCCCTCTCGAAAAATTCTTTTCAGGCACGGAAAGATGACAACGATCACGAAGGTCCCGATGTCGCCAAGCCGTTCAATGCGGTGGAAACCAACTTCGACCCCGAGGAATGGCACACCGTTCGCATCGAACTCCTCGGAGAGGAGATGCTGGCCCAGACAGGTGACCTCATCAGCCTGGGCAGTGATCCTCTTCTCGCCGTCGATAAAACAAAGTGGGGATTCGTCGTCAGCGGAGGAACTGTCACCTTCAGAAACCTCACGATCTGGGAGGCTCTTCCCAACGAGAACTGGGAAAAAGAAGGCGCCCGCCTCAAGCGCCGGCTTGATATCGAAGAGTGAGCACCGCTCTACCGAAACGCCCAAAGCGTTTTCTCGGTCCGCAGATACATCGTCCCGTCGACCAGGGCCGGCGTTGTCCGGCAAAGCTCGCCTAGACGGTTTGTGCCCAGCGGGGTGAATTCCGGCGAGGCAGCAAGGACATGCACGTTGCCACTCTCGTCGGCGAAGAAAATGTTCGTCCCGTCACTGACCGGAGATCCCATGACGGGACCTTCGATACCCGGGAGGCGCTTCGTCCAAATCTGCCTGCCCGTCTTCGTCTCGAGGCAGGTTCCAATTCCGGAATCGTCGATCAGATAGGTGTGATCCCCGACTGCAATGACAGAAGGAATGTGCGGAACGCTGCGCTCGACCCGCCACACCTCCTCCCATTTTCCACTTTTCATAGTCATGGCGACGCAGTGCTTCGGGTTGGCGGTGAACCCGCAGGTTCCGATGACCATTCCCTGCGTCACGATCGGCGAACTGATGGCCCGCTCGTTCGTCTCCAGAAAAAAGACGGATTTCTCATCGACAACGGAGCCGTCAGCGGGATCAATCGCGGTAAATCCATGCTGCCAGTTCGTGAAGACGAGCAGTTCTCTCCCCCCGACTTCATACACGCAGGGAACCGGGTAGGAGATCCTCTCACTGCGGCGTTCCACTTCCCAGGCCACTTCGCCGGTAGCGGCCCTGAGGGCGAGAAGATTTCCGTTCTGCTTTTCCTGATCATTATTGATCACAACGAGGTCACGATAGAGCATCGGGGATCCGCCGAAACCGTGCCCGCCGACAACCGGGCCGAGGTCAGCCTTCCACTGGAGTTCCCCCTCGTGAGTTAAGGAAACGATCGTGAGTTGATCCGCCGTTCCCCAGGCAAAAACAACCCGCTCCCTGTCCACGGCCGGGGTGGAGGTCGCCGCGCTGTTGAAGCGATGCCCCTTGAATTTGCCCTGATCGAATGCCTTCGACCAGATCGTTTTCCCCGTTTCACGATTCAGGCATAGGGCCAGCCACTGAAAAGGAGTCGCGCCCTGCTTCCCCTTGGGCGGTTTTGTCTCCGCCTCGACCGGAACCGCGCTCAGGAGAAAAATCCGGTCTCCGAATACCACTGGCGATCCATGTCCAACTCCCGGAATCTCAGCCGCCCAGAGGGGATTCTCTTTCTCGAGCCGCATTGGAACCGTCCCGGAGGAACTCAACCCGGAACCGTTCGGGCCACGAAACCTCGGCCACTCCGGTTCGGCCCTGAGCACGGAAAGACTCCCCCGGGCCAAGATCAGGGAAACGAGAATAAACGCGAAAGAACGACTCATCAGAAATTCGGATCAAACAGCAGGCACGCCGGCTTCATCAAAAGCCGCTTTCAAATTCTTGAAACAGGTCACCGTCGCGGCCTCAGGATCATATGCGGGATCGCTGCGCCAGATCTGGCTGCTCACTTCACAACAAAAATCACCGCGGTAGCCGCCTTCGTAGAAGGCTTTGATAATGTCCGCGTGATTCCAGTTTCCGGATTCACCAACGAGATCAAACCTGACTTTTCCGTCGACGATTCCGGCGTCTTTGACCGCGACGTAGTTGGTGATCGGAAGAGCCACCGCGACCGTCTCGTCGATCTTTCGCTCCGGCTCTAAAAACGCGTAGTGACTGAAATCGTAGACCATGCGGAGACGGCGGGGATTACCGAGCTGGTTCAGCAGCCAGACGGCATTCTCCGGCACGGACATGGCGTGGCTCCGGTGAGGCTTGATCGAAAGATAGCCCTTCTGGTCCGCGAGAACCCGGTTCCAGTCCGCAAGGCGGTCGCGAAAGAGGGTCTTCGATGTTTCCCAATCCTTCCCGCCGAGGATGGTCTGGATCAGAGGTGGATCGTCCGGAGCGAGCGCGCGGGCCAGCTCGATCAAAGTTCGCAATTCAGAGAGCTGCTCGAGATGCTTTTTATCATCCTCCTCCGGCCTCAGATCGGCCATGAGAGCACTGAGGCGGAGGCCCGAACCGGCAATCTGCTCGCGCACCGCCCCGATTTGCTCATCCGTTCTGAGAAACTCAGCAGGATCCCCGGTTGTCCCCGGAAACACCGTGATCTCAAAGGCGTTGAAGCCGGTTGCCGCGATCAAATCGATCGCGCCGGCCAGCGGCATCGACTGCAAACCGTAGGTTCCAATCGCGATTCCGCAGCCGTCTTCATTGGCCTGTGCGAGGCCGACAGCCGGGGCTGCCATGAGGCCGGTCCTGATCCAGTTTCTTCGTGAAAACATGAGGCCAGTGTGACCTTTCCCTCCCGTCACAGCAATGCCGCAATGATGGAATACGGATCACTGAATCCGCAAAAGAACTTCGTTCCTCCGGAGAGGCCCCGGAGTCCACGGAGGATCATACCCGGCAAACATCGGAGCGCCGGTCGCTGTGAGGCCGCGGGCCCGAATTTCTTTTCGCAATTCCTCCAACTTCTTTTTCCGCTGTTCTGCGCTGTTGCGCCCGCTGTAGCGAATCACCGCCATTTTTCCACCGGCCATTTTCTTCTTCGTCACCGCGCGGTTCGAAGGTTCGGGCGAACCGGAACGGGTCACGTCCTCCGGGATCACGAACTGCATCTCACGAGTCTCCCCATCCGCTGTCGCGGGCATGAAAACCGGGGTCGTCATTTTGATCTTTTCACTCTCATCATTTTCGCCCGAGATGTATTGGAAGAGCTTTCCGAAACTTCCGTTTTGATTTTCGCCCTTCATCGCCGTCGCCACCACTTCATGAGACTCATAGGTCCGGATCTCGAAAGAACCGTCCTTCTCATTCACCTTGTAGCGCGCCGTTTCGTATCCGGCCCGGGACGTCGTTGCCCAGAGCCCGGCCAGCAAGCCCCCGGATATAACGGTCAAAATCCATACCCTGCGTCTTTTTTCCATAACTGAGATTACGCCTGTGGCAGGAATTTCAGCTGTGCTCTTTGGCCCGGGTGATGACCACGCTGACACTTTCGCAGTCAGCGAGAATGAATTTTTCGACCTCAAGCGTCACCGCGCAGACTCCGTCAAAGGCGACCACTGCAGCCGCGAGATCCTCCGCGAGAGTCTCGATCAACTGCCGCTCTCCGCTCGCGGCAACATCCCGGAGCTTCTCCGAAACACGGTAGTAGTCGATCGTGTGCTCAAGCCGGTCATCGAAGCCCTTGAACGACTTAGCGAGGGTGATCGCCACATTCGCCGCGACGGTCTGAGGCCGCGCTCTTTCTGCGTCAGGCACCCCCACGGTAGTAACTAAACGGAGACCTTTGATGTGAATGTGATCGCTCATGAATCGTAAAACAGGACGCCACACTCTCCGGATTCCGCTTGTGAAAAGCAAGTCGCACTTCTCCATTCCGGACTGATTTCCCTGCTGAAAACCTTCACCGGTTTGCACTTGAAGGAGGAGGAAAAGACAGCATCATAAGAGCAACCATGTTTCACTCTATCGTCGCAGCGGCGGGACCTGTCAGCGTTGATCCAAACGCCACGGGCTCCTGGACCTTGCTGGCCGTTTACTTCTTTGTCGCCATTGGCGTGTCATTTTTCTGCTCTGTCTGGGAGGCGGTGATTCTCAGTGTGACGAATCCTTACGTCGCGAACCTGAAAAACAAGCGCCCGAAAGTGGGCGAGCGACTCGATGATCTGAAGACACGCATCGGGCGACCGCTCACCTCTATTCTAACCCTCAACACGATCTCGCACACGGTCGGCGCCATGGGTGTCGCGGCACAGATTGCCGTGCTGGGAGGTGGCCGATGGGACATGCTCGCCGGGGCGCTGATGACCATTGCGATCCTCATCCTCTCGGAGATCATTCCGAAAAATCTTGGAGCCCGCCATTGGCGTTCATGGGCTCCCTGGGTGAGCTTCTGTCTCCTCTGGCTCACTCGATTCATGACGCCGGTGGTGTGGTTCATAGAACTCTTCAGCAAAGGCCATCATGGCGAAGTCGCGTTTTCCCGGGACGAACTGAAGGTCATGGCCGAGCTCGGCACCCGTCAGGGCAAGCTCAAGGAGGATGAATCCCGCATCCTCGAAAACCTTCTGAGGCTTGGTGAAATTTCGGTTCGCGAGGTCATGACACCGCGAATCGTCGTTTTTGCTCTCACTGAGGACACCACCGTTCAGTATTATCTAGATCGCCACAACAGCTCCCCGTTTTCCCGCATTCCGATCTACAGCGAGAATCGCGACGACATCAAGGGTTTCGTCTTGAAACACGACATCCTTCTCGCGGCAGCGAACGATCAATACGAGCTCGAACTGAAAGAACTCCGGCGCGACATCGCCGCAATGCCTCATACGACCAAGCTCACAGATGCGTTCCAGCACCTCGTCGCGAATCGACATCACATCGCCATCGTCCTTGACGAGTATGGCGGTATGAGCGGACTCGTCACGATGGAGGACGTCGTCGAAACACTCCTCGGTCTCGAGATTGTCGACGAGGCCGACACCCGCGAAGACATGCAGGAGTTTGCCCGCAACATGTGGAAAACGCGGGCCACGAAGATGGGCCTCGAAATCAGCGAGCCTGCCGAAACGATCATTGGCCCTTCCAGTTGAGGAGGATCACACCGGCGAGCATCAGGGCGAGCGAGGCTGCTTTTCGCGGAAGGTTCCGGCGTTCCCCGAGAATCAGGATCCCGCCGATAAAACCGATGATTACCGAGGTTCGCCGAACCGGTGAGATCACGGAGATGAGTGCGCCGTCCTGAGCGATCGCGAGAAAGTAGAAAGCATCAGCAATCAACAACCCGAGCCCAACGGCCGGGATGACCCAGCGCCACTCAAAACGGGTCCGCACCTTCATCCCGAAACGCCAGACGAGGACGAAGGGCGTCATCACGGCGAGCAGGTAAATCGAGAACCAGAACTGCAGGGTCGCGACACGGATCCCCAGGGTTTGCAGCAAAAACTTGTCATAGAGCGCACTGAAAGCGCCGAGCACCGTCGCCGCGATGAGGAAATAGACCCATTTCTCGCGGTGAAAGACGATCCCCTCTGCTTTCCCGAGAAGAGAAAAGGCGTAGAAGGCAACGAGAATCATGGCCACGCCCACCCACTGTAGGCCATTCGGCATTTCCCCCATGAGAAGCACCGCGAAGACAATCGTCCAGATCGGAGCGGTGGAGCGAATCGGCCCTGCGATCGTAATGGGAAGGTGCTTCAGGGAAAAGTAACCGAAAATCCAGGAAGCGGAGACGAGGACGCCCTTGCCGAAAAGAAAACCATGCTCCGCGAGCGTGAGCGGATCGATCCTGAGCCCGCCCTGCCATTCCTCCGGCAGAAACGAGGTCACGGCGCGAAGGAGCAGCCAGGAGGCGGCCCCGGTGAGAACCCCGAAGAAAAGCACCGGAGGGACCGCGTTCTCACGAACTGCGAGTTTCTTCAAGAGATCGTAGACGCCGAGGACGATCGCGGAGCAAATCGAGAGAAAGATCCACGACATCAGGACCCTCCTTCTCGCAGAGAGTCTCGTCTTTCGATCTCCGCGATGAGATCACGCCCCCCCATTTCGCCGAGCGCCTCAAGCTCCTCCCTCAACACCTGCCAGGCCGGCTCCCCTTCTCTCTCCGTCCGCCCGCAGTGAGTGCGGCAGACAAAGCCATCGTAGTCCTCAAATCGTTGCGGATCGGTTTCCTCGCTGTAAAGTGTCAAGATCGGCTTGTGATCCGGCCCCGCCGCGATCGAAAGAGGATGCAGCCAGCAGGTGAGCGGTTTCCAGTGCCACGGATGCAATCCCTGATCCACCGAATAGGCCTGCAGTGCGCAACGGGCATCCGGAAGCAGGAACACGCAATTCGTCTCGGGAAAATGAGCCGGATAGTCGGGGACCGATTTTCTCATCGCCGCAGCCCTCGTCGCCGTTTTCGGACCTGAGGTGATGTCACGCCATTTCCCGTAGACCACGACTTGTTCGGGCAGCGAAATCCCGGTTTTTTCCAGCCCTTCGCGCTCCTCTTGAACCAGAGCCCGGAGTGCCCCGGCTTCCCCGGAGCTAAGATAAACCCCATCGTGACAGCACGTCCCGCCACAGGTCCCGAGATCGCAGCGCCGGAGCGGGCGGGACAGAGCTTCGATATCCAGCCTCATGGCCCGAACCGTGTCCACCAGCAGTTCCCGGGTTTTCGGATACGCCGCAATTGCGTGACTCATGACGCCATGTTCTTTCGTAAGAAGCTCCCCTTCAACGCTGTTTCTTGGTAGATTCACAAAGCCCCGCCGCATGCGAGCCTCCCTGATCCTCTCTATTTCCCTGACCGCTACATCTCTCGTGGCGGAACCGCTCGATTTCAATCGCGACGTTCGCCCGATTCTTTCCGACAAGTGTTTCAAGTGTCACGGCCCGGATGCGAAGAATCAGAAGTCCGACTTTCGTATCGACACCTTTGAACATGCCGTCGTGAATCTCGGAGATTATGCCGGGGTCGTCCCCGGCGATTTGAAAGCCAGCGAAACGCACTGGCGTATCCACTCTGACGATCCTGTCGACATGATGCCTCCGCCCGAGGCGAAAATGCCCCTGACAAAGCGCGAGATCGAGATCCTTGACCAGTGGATCGTCGAAGGGGCGAAGTACGACAAACACTGGTCTTTCGTCCCCGTGCCGGAGGAAGTCCCTGTCCCCGGGGTCGAGTCAGACTGGGTCAAAAATGACATCGATCGCTTCATCCTGACAAAACTTCAGAAGGAAAGCTTCTCCCCCGCCCCGGAAACGAGCCGGGAGAAATGGCTTCGCCGCGTCACCCTGGATCTCACCGGGCTTCCTCCGACGATTGCCGAGCTCGATGCCTTTCTCGCCGACAGTTCCCCTGAAGCCCACGAAAAAGTCGTCGACCGCCTCTTCAAGACCGATGCCTGCGCCGAGCGTCTTACCGGCGAATGGCTCGACGTCGCGCGCTATTCCGACAGCTACGGCTTCCAGGTTGATCGCGACCGAACCGTCTGGCCCTGGCGGGACTGGGTCATCGACGCGTTCCGTGACAACATGCCCTACGACGAGTTCATCACCTTGCAGGTAGCCGGCGACCTTCTCCCCAACGCCACTCGCGACCAGATTCTTGCGACAACCTTCAACCGTCTTCATCCTCAGAAGGTCGAAGGAGGAAGCGTCCCCGAAGAGTTCCGCATCGAGTACGTCTCGGACAGGATTCACACCTATGGCACCGCATTCCTCGGCCTCACGATGGAGTGCTCCCGCTGCCATGACCACAAATATGATCCCATCACCGCGAAGGATTACTTTCAGCTGACCGCCTTCTTCGACAACATTGATGAAGCGGGTCTTTACTCTTTCTTCACCCCGGCGGTTCCCACACCGACACTTTGGCTCCCGGACGATGCGCAGGCTGAAAGGCTCGCCCGCCTCGAGGAAGAGATCGAGAATGCCGAGTCGGACCTCGCTGAAGTCTCCGCCAGCGCCGGGGCCGACAAAGCATTCACCGGATGGCTTGCCGCAAACCCGCCTCCCCCCCGCCCGCAGCCGATCGCCGCATTCAGCTTCGACGATGAAGATCCGAAATCCCTCACCAACGCCGTCGAAGGTGGCGAACCGGCGAAGAGCAATGCAAACAATCGTCTCGTCGCCGGAAAGCACGGAAGAGCGGTCCAGCTCACCGGAGACGATGCCGTGACCCTTCCCGTCGGCAACTTCACCCGCGACGATAACTTCTCGATCTCGCTCTGGGTAAAACCTGCCGAAGCCTATAAGCGGGCCGTCATTTTCAGCCGCTCCAAGGCCTGGACCGATGCGGCGAGTCGCGGCTATGAACTGCTCGTAGAGGAAGGGAAGCTGAGCGCGGCGCTCATCCACTTCTACCCCGGCAATGCCTTGCGGGTTCGCAGTAAAAATCCCCTCCCGGTCGATCAATGGAGCCACGTCACGATGACCTATGATGGCTCCAGTCGCGCCGATGGTCTCAGTCTCTACCTCGATGGAACGAAAATCGAAACCGAAACCGCACGCGACAAACTCACGCGGGAAATCACCGGCGGCGGGAGCGACACCATCGTGATCGGACAAAGAATGCGGGACAACGGATTTAAGAACGGTCTTGTCGATGACTTTCAGGTTTTCCCGCGCCAGCTCGCGCCTGCGGAAATCGCGCTCCTTGCCGGAAACGATCCCGTCAAGCCTGACAAAGCCACTTTTCTCATCACCGCCTTCGAGAACTATCAGGCGAGACTCGAAACGCTGAGCTCACTTCGCCGGCAGCGAAGCGAACTTGTCAAAAAGATTCCTGAGATCATGGTGATGGAGGAAACCCCCGAGCCGCACCAGACCTATCTTCTGGATCGCGGCCACTACGAGAACCGGGGCGAGCCGGTCTCGGCCGACACCCCGCACTTTCTTCCTCCGATGCCGGACGGAGCCCCGAAGAATCGTCTCGGCCTCGCGAAGTGGACCGTCTCTCCGGAGAATCCCCTCACCGCCCGCGTCACCGTGAACCGATACTGGCAGATGATGTTTGGCCGCGGTCTCGTGGCAACGAGCGAGGACTTCGGCGCGCAGGGACAACTCCCGACCCATCCGGAACTCCTCGACTGGCTCGCGCGCCAATTCATCGACAGCGGATGGGATTTGCAGAATCTCCTCAAAACGATCGCACTTTCGGCGACCTACCGGCAGAGTTCCGACATCGCCTCGGGCGAGCTCACCGAACGGGACCCGGAGAACACCCTCCTCTACCGCTACCCTGCGCCGAGACTCCCCGCCGAAGCCATCCGTGACAACGCCCTCGCCGTTAGCGGCCTCCTCGTCAACAAGGTCGGGGGCCCCTCTGTGAAACCCTACGACATCGCCGTTTCCTTCAAACCGTCCGCTCCCGACAAAGGAGAAGGACTCTATCGTCGCAGTCTCTACACCTACTGGAAGCAAACCGCACCCGCACCCATGATGACGACCCTGAACGCCTCGAAGCGGGACGTCTGCCGCGTGCGGCTTGAGAAGACCGATTCTCCGCTGCAAGGGCTCGTCCTCCTCAACTCCCCGCAGTTCGTCGAAGCCGCCCGTATCCTCGCCGCCACGCTGGTTGAAAAGCACGGGGAAGAGAACAGCGCCATTGTTGAAGAAGCTTTCCGCCGCCTCACCAGTCGCAAACCGGATCCCGAAGAGACAACTCTGTTGAACCAGCTCCTCCAAGAGCAGCGCGAGCATTTCGCAAGTCAGCCCGAAGCGGCCGCGAAACTGATCTCCATGGGTGACTCCCCCCCGGGCGGCGGAGAAAATACTCCGCGAATCGCGGCCGTCACGACCCTCGTCTCCACCCTCATGAATTTCGACGAGTTCATCACGAAACGTTAATCCTTTCCCATTCGACGCGGCGTCAAGCCGCCCCCCCTTCGAAGACGCCATGAAATGCACAGGATTTGAATCCCCACTCGGCATGAGCCGACGCTCTGCTCTCGCCGGTTTTGGAGGAGGCCTCGGTAGTCTCGCCCTCGGCAGTCTCCTCACGGAGGCAAGTTCCGCCTCCTCTGCACCGAACTACATCACGGGAGCGGGAAAGGCAAAACGGGTCATCTTTCTCTTCCAGGCGGGAGGTCCCTCTCAGGTCGAGCTTTTTGACCACAAGCCGCGCCTGACCGAAGAACAGGGAAAGGAACTTCCCGACTCGGTTCGCATGGGGCAGCGTCTCACCGGCATGTCCGGAAATCAGGCGAGCCTCCCCCTCGTCGGTTCCGCCTATCCCTTCGCACAACACGGTGAAGCCGGCACCTGGATGAGTGACCGTCTCCCTTACACCGCGAAAATTGCCGATGACATCACCGTGATCAAATCGATGCACACCGAGGCGATCAACCATGGCCCCGGCGTGACCTTCATGCAGTCGGGTTCCCAGATTGCAGGTCGACCCAGTATTGGTTCGTGGCTTTCCTACGGCCTCGGTTCCATGAACGAAAATCTTCCCTCCTTTGTCGTTCTCGTGACGAAAGACAAAAAGGGCCAGCCGCTCGTGAGCCGGCTCTGGGGAAGCGGATTCCTTCCCGGGAAACACGACGGCGTCCGCTTCCGCCCTGACAAAGATGCCGTTCTCTACCTCAACAACCCCGAAGGACTCGACCGGACCTCGCGCCGCATGATGCTCGACCGTCTCGAAGAACTTCATCACCTCCAACTCGCCAAATCAGGAGATACCGAACTGGAAACCCGCATCGCTCAGTATGAGATGGGATTCCGGATGCAGTCATCCATCCCGGATGTCACCGATCTCTCCAGCGAGCCGGATCACGTTTTCGAACTCTACGGGGAAGACGCGAGAACTCCGGGCACCTATGCGGCGAACTGCCTCATGGCGCGACGCCTTGCTGAGAAGGGAGTGCAGTTCATTCAGCTCTATCATCAGGGCTGGGATCATCATGGAGGAATTCCCGGCGGCATCAAAAAACAGTGTCAGGAAACGGATCAGGCTTCCGCCGCTCTCGTGACCGACCTGAAGCAGCGGGGACTTCTCGATGACACTCTCGTTGTCTGGGGAGGAGAATTCGGGCGGACGAACTATTGTCAGGGTAAGTTTAACCCTGCCAATTTCGGTCGCGATCACCACCCGCGATGCTTTTCGATCTGGATGGCGGGAGGAGGAGTCAAAGGCGGGCTCACTCACGGTGAAACCGATGATTACTCCTACAATGTCGTCGACGGCGGAGTTCACATTCACGACTTCCACGCCACTATTATGCACTTGTTAGGCATTGATCACGAGAGACTTACCTACAAATATCAGGGTCGTCACTTCCGACTCACCGACGTTCATGGTCACGTCGTGAAAGAAATTTTGAGTTGATAAACCCAACCCTCTCTTCGCTCACGCTCAGAGCTACATTCATGGAGGACGATTCTCTCCGTAGCAGCGAGCGGGCGCGAGCAGCCTGCACCCAGCCGGACTTTCGCCGTCTCTTCGCTCACGCTCAGCGCTACCGGGTCATCCTTCATTACGTCCTAGGCGGGCTTGCCCTCCATGCTAGCATCTCCGTCATGCTTCGAACTCTCACTGCTCTCTTTTTCCTCACCACCACCCTCGTCGTCGCCCAGCAGAGCCAATGGACTCCTCCACCTGCGATTGAAATCGCAAAGCTGCTCGGGAAAGACAATGCTCTCGCCTCCAAAAAGGTTCGAAGCAGCTATGGCCCCGGGGGCCTCGCCGAAGGAAAAAATCGCTGGATCGAGGAAACGACACTCCTTATCGCGGTGACAGCCGATGAGCCGGTCACGGCCCTCAAATCAGACGGCAGCAAACTGGGAGATTTAACCCGACTCGATGACGAAGGACTCTACGTCTTCTGCGAGGACATCGGAAATCATCGGGACTTTTCCTACAAATTGAAAACCGCATCCGGCAGAATCATCGGGAGCAATACCGTCAAAATCGAGTACTACCCCTACCCCGAAGAGTCAAAAAAGCACCCGCACAACCCTCAGGGAACCCTCCACAAACATCGCTGGAGCGATTCCAAAGTCTACCCGGAGACCGAGCGGGATTTTCTCGTCTATATCCCTGAGCAATATGAAGTCTCAAAACCGGCCGCCCTCATGGTCTTTCAGGACGGCCTCCGCCACGCCGATGTGAATGCTTCAGGCGGTCTTCGCGCTCCCCTTGTTTTCGATAACCTCATCGCGAGCGGGGAAATGCCGGTCACGATCGGACTCTTCATCAACCCCGGAAGCGTTACCGGTCAACCGGAAGGGAGCAAGCCCCGCAATCGAAGCGTCGAGTACGACTCCCTGGGTGACAGCTACGCAACTTTTCTCCTCGAAGAGATCATTCCCTTCATCGTCAACAAGCACGGGCTCAATCTCAGCAATGATCCCGCGCAATGGGCCATCGCGGGAGGCTCGAGCGGCTGCGCCTGCGCCTGGACCGCCGCCTGGGAGCGCCCCGACAAATTCGGCAAGGTTCTCGGTTGGGTGGGAACTTTCACGGATATCCGCGGAGCCAACGCCTACCCGAGCCTCATCCGGAAAACAGAACGCAAGCCGATTCGTGCCGCTTTGTTAGGCGAACGGAACGATCTCGACAATCAATTCGGAAACTGGCCCCTCGCGAACCGGCAGATGGAAACCGCGCTCGCGTTCATGAACTACGACTATCGCTACTGGTGGGGCGATGGCTTTCACGGAAGCCGCCATGCTGCTGTCATGTTGCCGGAAATGCTGAAATGGTTGTGGAGCGAATGATCCGGAGTGCCCTGATCCTCGGTGCGATCCTGCTCTTCGGCGGGCCGCCACTTCGCGGTGCAGAAGAGCGTCCGCCCGTTCTCCCTGTCTGGATCTGGACGGACGAACCTGTCGGTGGCCCGGTGGAATTCGCGCACGAGTTTGCCAATGATCGCCTCCCGGAGAGAGCCGTCGTCCGCCTCACCGGTGACTTCTGCCATGTCGAGTTGAGGGTGAATGATCAAGTCGTCGGCTTCGTCGAGGCATTCGATCCGGTCACGGAGTTTGATATCCTCCCCTTCTTCCAACTCGAAACCAACACGGTCAGTCTCGTCGCTTATCCAGTGGAAGGCCCGTCGGCGGTTGCGGCAACGTTGACCACCGACTGGGGTGACGCGGAAGGAGTCATCGACACGAACAGCGGCTGGAGTCGCAATGCGACGGTCGAGCGCGGATTCATCACGCCAGCCCGCTGGGGCGACAACACCCTCAGCGACGTCACTCCCGTCGCCGAGTACAATCAATGGAAAGAGGCCTTTGCCGACGCTTCCGCCATTGAGCTTTCGGAACTTCCTGAAGGCTTCCAGCTCGAAACGATTCGATTTGCTTCAGAAGAGGAAGACTCATGGGTCAGTCTTGCGATCGACGAAAAGGATCGCTTTTACATCGGCATGGAGAACAAGGGAATCCTCCGCCTCACCCCCGGAGGCCCAACTCAGAAAATCAAGGAGGCGGAAGTCATCAACGAAGACCTCGAAGAATGTCGCGGGCTCGTCTTTCACCGCGGGGCCCTCTATGCGAACGCTAACGATTCCAAAGCGCTCTACCGCCTTCGCGACACCACTGGCGATGATCAATTCGACGAGGTCATCCTCCTTCAGGAAACCAACGGTTCCGTCGGTCATGGTCGCAATGATCTCGCGGTCGGGCCGGACTGGACTGTGCATGCGATTCACGGAGACTCCGTTGAGCTACCCGGGGCGGCCACTTTCGACACCGCAGCCGAAGCCGCAACCTCCAACCCCCTGGGTCACTGGGTCAGCATAGGCCGGGAAGACAAGCAGTGGAAAATCCACGCCCGGGGCCTCCGCAATCCCTACGGGCTCGATTTTAATGACGACGGCGAAGCCTTCACCTACGACGCCGACAACGAAGGTGATGTCGGCCTCCCCTTCTATCGACCGAGCCGGATCAATCACCTCGTTCGCGGCGCCAACTACGGATGGTGGCAACGCCCCGGCAACACCCGGAGCTTTCCGGTTTATGCTCCGGACTCTGTTCCGACAACCTTTGACGTCGGACGGGGTTCTCCCACGTCTGTTAAATTCGGATACCGAAGCCATTTCCCGGCACCCTGGCGGGACGCCCTCTTCGCCCTCGACTGGGCCTATGGACGCATTATTGCCGTTCACCTGGCGCCACGAGGTGCGAGCTACTATGCAAGTGGTTCCGAATTTCTCGCGGGACGACCTTTGAATGTGACCGACCTCGCCTTCGATTCCGGGGGAGCAATGTATTTCATCACGGGAGGACGCAAAACCCGCTCCGCTCTTTTCCGGATCCGATACCAGGAGGACTTTCCGCCTTCCGCGCATTCCTCACGTCCATCGCAACAAGCCATGATGAGAGACTTTTTCTCTCTCGGACAACGCGAAATCAGAAAACGCCTTGAGACGAACAACGCCCCCATCGACGCGGACTCTGAATGCTGGAAATTCCTCGGCAGCGCTGACCCCTGGATGAGAAATGCAGCCCGTATTCGACTCGAAAAACGCCCCCTCAAAGGATGGCGGGAGTTCGTCGAACTTCCTGACAATGACGCGGGAAAACTGACCGCCCTTCTCGCCCTGGTTCGTCAGGGGGATGAATCAGATCGAAGCAATGCGATCAAACTCGCGGTGAATTTACCGGCCGACTCCTGGCTTCGAACGGAAAAATTGATACTGCTCCGAATCGCCGAGCTTTCCGCTGACCAACCCATGAAGGAGGAAGTGAAACAACGACTTCTCTCCAGGGTAAGCGAATGGCTCGGGACACCGGACACGCCAGTCACACGGGAAGTGGTCCGCACCCTCGCGCTCTACGGCAGCGATCAAGCCCCCCGTCTCGCCCTCGATCTCTTCACGGCCTCGGAAACACAGGAGGACAAACTCTACTACCTCGAGCGCCTTTCAGAAACGGAGCGCGGCTGGAGTCCTGAGAACCGATCCCGGTTTTTCAAATCCATCGCCGTCGCCCGCCAAACCTCGCGGGGCGACCGCTTCATGCCTCCTTTCTTCCAGGCGATTGAAGAGCGCGCCCTCGCCGCACTCCCGGAAGAGGATCAGCCGGAATTCGCTGCTTTGTTAAAACTGGAATCCATCCCCCTGACACCGACCGAAACGACGACGCGAAAGTTCATTCAGAACTGGTCGGCTGCCGATTTCGACAGGCATTCATTCACGACTCTAACCGTCCCGGGCAAGGAGGAGGGACTCTCTCTCTATCGCGCCGGGCTCTGCCACCACTGTCATACCTTCGGCACCGAAGGCATGCCGGTCGGGCCTGACCTGACTCGCGTCGCAAGCCGCTTTTCGTCACTGGATCTGACCGCGGCAATCCTTCATCCCTCCGAAGTGATCTCCGGGGTATATCGAAACTCGGAGGTTGAGTTGAAAGATGGCACTCGGGTCATCGGAAGACTCATGCGTGACGACTTCCGGGAATCCATCCTGCACTTTTCGACGAATCCTTTCGATCCCACCGAGCTGACCCCGGTCCCGAAGTCTGAAATTGTCTTGATGACTGAATCTGAAATTTCCCCCATGCCACCCAACCTTCTTTCGACCTTCACAAAGGAGGAAGTGATCTCCTTGATCCAATGGCTTCTCCGTGGACCGGAGACTCTCTGAGCAACCGGTCGGGCGCTACCACCCAACAGGGTCAGGTCATGGATTCAACCCTGTCAGATCAACTCTTATCACGTCTCGATTGCCCTTGGCAATATCACGGGTCGCTCCGTAACATGGAATCCATGATTTGCCGTCATCTCCTGCACCTTCCTGCACTCGCCGCCCTCGTGGTGTGCTCGTTTCTCCAGACATCCCGCGCCGACACCCGGAACGTGGTTCTCTTTTTCGTCGATGATATGGGCTGGACTGATCTGGGTTGTACCGGCAGCGACTTGTACGAAACACCTAACATTGATGCCCTCGCAGAAAACGGGGTCCGTTTCACAAGCGGCTACGCCGCCTGCACGGTCTGCTCACCGAGCCGGGCCGCCCTTCTCACCGGCCAGTCCCCGGCAAGGCTCCACCTCACCGATTTCATCCCCGGACATCCTTTCGTGAACACCCCACTCTCAATGCCGGAATGGATCAAGGTGCTCAAGAAAGAACACCTCACTCTGCCGGAATTGCTCAAACCTCACAGCTACCGGAGTGTCCATCTCGGCAAGTGGCATCTCGCGGAACGAAACGGCTACACGAAAGGCGGCCAGGACGATCCTGATCCTGACAATTATCCTCAGGCCCATGGGTTCGACATCAATATCGGGGGTAACGAGCGCGGTGCTCCCGCCAGCTATTTCTGGCCCTACGCGAAAGGGAAAACCCTGGAGGACCGGAAGAGTAACTCCATTTACGCCACTCTCCCCGACCACGGGAAAAGTGATGAGGAACTCGAGGGGGAATACCTCACCGACCGTCTCGCGGAAGAAGCTGAGATTCTTATCGATGGCTTCGCTGAAAGTGAGCAGCCGTTCTTCATGAACTTCTGGTTCTACAATGTTCATACCCCCATCCAGGGACGCCCCGATCTCGTCGAAAAGTACGAAGCGAAGCTACAAGAGAATCCTGATCGAAAGCATACCAATGCCGGATATGCCGCTATGGTCGAGAGTGTCGATGAGGCCGTCGGCCGGGTCATCGCGAAACTGAATGAGCACGATCTTGAGAAAGACACGTTGATTGTCTTCACCTCCGACAATGGCGGACTGAAACCACAGGCTACCGACAACACACCGATCCGTCAGGGTAAGGGCGGAATCTACGAGGGCGGAATTCGCGTTCCCTTCATCGTTCGACTCCCCGACGGCGGGGCCTCCGGTGTCCTCTGCCACGAGCCGGTCATCACGATGGATCTGCTCCCGACGATTATGGAAGCACTCGATCTCGACCTCCCTGAAAACGTCGCCGCAGTTCAGGACGGCCGTTCTCTTCTCCCGCTTATCAGGGATCCAAGAGCTGAGACCGAACCCCGGAGCCTCTACTGGCATTATCCGCACTACCATTCCATGGGCGCGCAGCCCTACAGCGCGATCCGGAAAGGCGGATTGAAGATGATCGAGGTGATCGGTCAGAACCGGCTCGAAGTTTATGATCTCAACAGTGATCTTCACGAGAACAACAACCTCGTGAACGACGATCTCGAGCTTACCCGGGCCCTCTATACGGAACTCGCCAACTGGAGAAACTCCGTCGGGGCCCAGATGCCGACCCGCAATCCACTCTTCAATCCAACGCAACCGACCGGAGTCGATCGTGGCGGAGAGATCAGGATTGCCGCGCCGCTTCGTGAGTAGGCGGGATCGAGGCAGTCAGTCCTTCGCCGCAGTGCCTCGCGGTTCGAAAACGAAAGTCT
>JARGOP010000098.1 GCA_029233965.1 Verrucomicrobiales bacterium
CTGCGGGTCCTGCGCGATTTGCAGCAGGATGTGATCTCGGCGCCGCCGGGGTAATCACCGCAAATTCGCCGTTGCCCGATCCTGAGTTTTCCGACAAGCTTCGCGCACTATGGCCACTGATACCAAACGATCTCCCATGACCTCGCTGAGCGTCATGATGTTCCTGCAGTTTTTCACCTGGGGCGCCTGGTTCGCGACGCTGGGCCAGGCGCTGGGTTCCAATAACCTCGTGGATATCATCGGGGGGGCTTACAATGCGGCACCCTATGGAGCGATTTTTGCCCCGCTCTTCCTGGGGATTATCGCGGACCGGTTTTTCCCCTCGCAGTACGTCTTCGCGGTGCTCTTCCTGATCGGAGGCGTTTTTCTCTATCTCGCCGGGGATGCCGCACTGGCCGGGAACGGGCAGATGGTCGTTTTTTACTGCGTCGCCCACATGCTCTGCTACATGCCGACTCTGGGCCTGGGGAACACGATCGCCTTTGCGAACATCGAGCGGGTGCAGTTTCCGAAGGTGCGGGTCTGGGGCACGATCGGCTGGATTGTCGCGGGCCTTCTCATCGGATTCCTCGGTTGGACTTCGAGCCTGAATATTTTCAAACTTGGTGCTGCCAGCTCGATTCTTCTCGGGGTCTTTGCCTTTTTTCTTCCTCACACGCCACCTCCGGCGAAAGGGGAGCCGGTCAATCTCCGGGCGCTTCTTATGGTTGATGCCTGGAAGCTCCTGGCGAAGCCGGGTTTTCTTGTCTTCATGATTTGTTCCGGCCTGATCTGTATTCCGCTGGCCTACTACTACGCATTGACCTCGAACTTCCTCGCGACTTCAGGTTTTGAGCAGGCGGGTTCCTCGATGACGATTGGCCAGATGTCGGAGATTGTCTTCATGCTCATGATTCCGTTTTTCTTCCGGCGTCTCGGAGTGAAATACATGATTCTGGTGGGCATGTTAGCCTGGGTTGCCCGCTATCTACTCTTCGCCTTCGGCGCGCCGGATCAGGTTGCCTGGATGCTCTTCCTCGGTATCGCGCTCCATGGTATCTGCTATGATTTCTTCTTTGTGACGGGTTTTATGTATACCGACAAGGTCGCGCCGAAGGCGGTCAGTGGGCAGGCACAGAGCTTGCTTGTCTTCGTGACCCAGGGTGTCGGGATGTTTTTCGGCTTCAAAGTTGCGGCGGCAAAGTTTGCCACGGTTGAAAGCTACGAAGCCCTCGACACTGCGATCCGCGAGGCACGACCGGCACAGGAACTGAGCTTTGGTGAGAAGCTCTCGAAGCTTTTCTCCGTGGACATGCCTGACTCAATCGATCCTGATCTGCTCGCGAAAACGATGGATCAGTGGAAGGAATTCTGGATCTTTCCAGCGATCCTCGCAGCGGCAATCACCCTGCTCTTCTTCGTCTCTTTCCGGGATAAAACGAAGGTGACGGAAGAGGATCTCGAAGAAATCTAGTCCTGACCAGCAGGGTTGAGTCGATGACCTGACCCTGTTCCTTCATGACGGATGAAAGTCGCAGGGATCAATTTTGATCACTTCCATATGGGAGATCTGCTCCGGAAGGCGCATGAGCATCCGGAGGTGGAAATTGTCGGGATCGCTGATGAGGATCCTGCGCGGATGTTTTCGGCGCGGTCCAATTTTGATCTGGGTCCGGAACAGGTCTTCACCGATTTCGAGGCGTGTCTTGAGAAGACCCGACCGGATCTCGTGATCCTCTGTCCGGCGGCGGCCCGCCATGCCGAGTGGGTGGAAAAAGTGGCTCCTTACGGAGTGCATGTCATCATGGAAAAGCCATTTGCCACGTCGCTTGACGAGGCGGACCGGATGATTGCTGCGATGGAGAAAACGGGGAAGCAACTCGCGATCAACTGGCCGCTTGTCTGGTGCCGGTCCCATGCGAAGACCTACGAAGTGATTCGCTCCGGGGCGATCGGGGAGGTCACTGAGGTGCACTTTTATGATGGCAATCGCGGGCCGCTCTGGCACGGAGCCGACAAGATCGAAAAGGAACCGACCGAGGCGGAGAAGGATGCGAGCTGGTTCTACAGGGCGGAAGAAGGGGGCGGCAGCCTGCAGGATTACCTGGGCTATGGCACCACCCTCGGAACCTGGTTCAACGGCGGGCGGAAGCCGATCGAAGTGATGGCGATGTGGGACGTCGGCAAGAGCGGGCTGGAGGTCGATGAGCACAGCATCACGGTGGCGCGTTATGCGACGGGACTTTCCAAATTTGAGACGAGATGGGGGACATTCTCCGATCCCTGGACGCATCAGCCGCAACCGAAGTGTGGTTTTGTGATGAAAGGGACGAATGGAACGATCTCGAGCTACGACTACGACGAATTTATTACCGTGCAAACAGCGGGTTGGCCGTTGGGGCAGCAGGTTGAGGCACCGGCGTTGTTCGCGCCAAACTCGAACCCGGTGGAGTATGTGATCGACTGCCTGCAGTCAGGCAAGCCGATCGAAGGGCCGCTTTCCATCGCAACCTCGCGCATCGGTCAGCAGATTATCGATACCGCCTTTGCGAGCGCGAGGGAGGGGCGGGCATTGCCGTTGGTGGGGGAAGAGGCGTAGCGGAACTGGTCACCGTTTCGGAGGGCGGAGGAAGGGGATGCAGAAGTCAGGGGCACTGCCCGAAGCTCTCACGAGCTTCGCTACGAGGGTGACGAGATTGAAAAATCGCGCATCGTCAGGATTGCAAGCTCGGGGGCACAGAGGAAGCGTGCCGGTATGTCGAGAGTTCCCATGCCGCGGGTCACGTAGAGAGACCGATTGTGCTTTTGATAGTGTCCGAAGGGGTAGTTCTTTCCGTAGCGCGGGAGGAGAACAGGTCCGTATACGGGCGCGCAGATTTGGCCGCCGTGAGTGTGGCCCGAGACCTGGAGAGCGACGTTGTTTTCCGCATAGTAATCAAAGGGGTCCGGCTCATGCCATCCGAGGAGAACGGGCTTTTCTGAGGGGACGGAACGCAGCGCGCGGACCATGTCCGGGTGCCCGGCCCAGTAGCTGTCGAGTCCGGCGACGGCGAACTCATCGAACTCGACCGAGTCGTTGATGAGGAGGCGAACTCCGGCGTGTTCCAGAAGGCGGGGGATTGACTCGTCAAAATGCCAGCCGTCGTGATTTCCGAGCACTCCGAAGCTTCCGAGTTTGGGTCTCAGTTCGCTGAGGACACCGCAGAGGGATTCCATCGCGGCGGTTTGATCGGAGATGTAGTCACCGGCGAGCAGGACCACATCAACGTTCTCTTTGTTGAGAACACTGACTGCTCTCCGAATGAGGGTTTCGTTTCCGAAGTCGTCGTGGTGGAAGTCGGACATGAGCCCGACTTTCAATCCGTGAAGCCCGGATCTTTCCACGGCGACGGGAATGTCGACCCGGTTGACCGAGAGAACGTTTTTTTCGACGAGGCCCCCGTAGCTGAAGCCACTGAGAGGGGTTCCATAGAGAGCGGTGCGGAGCCAGTTGCGGCGGGATACTTTCATCGGGGAAGTCTCGCCGCTGAAAGTGAACGGAGGATGAACGAAAGGGGAAATCGGAGTGAAATCACTCGACCTTGATTCCGACTTTCGTACAGAGTTCCTCCATCCGCTCGAGACCGATTTTCGCACACTCCAGCGGATCCTTTGCCCACCAGGTTTGGCTGAAGAGTTCGAGACTGAACCACCTGTCGTAGCCTTTTTCTTTCAGAAGGGTGAGCTCGGCGGCGAGATCGATGGCCCCGTCTCCGACCATGACACGATCGGGATCTTTCTGTTGTCCGCGGGGAATGTCCGTTGCGGCATCGTCGATGTGATAGTGCGCGATCTGCTCAAGCGGAAGCGCGGCGATGTCTTCGAGGGTGGTCTTGTTGTTCCAGTTGTGGAAGGCGTCGAGAATCGTGACCGGGTTCAACGCCGGGTCGCATCGGTCCATCACCGTGACCGTGTCCGGGACATTGTTCAGGCTCGCGAAGAAACTGATGTATTCGAGGACGGCCTGGACGCCGGTCTCCTGTCCGATCTTCAGGAGGTCGGTGTAGCCTTCGTGCAACCCGTCGAGTCCGGGGCGCTCGATGGGAGGGGTGCAGACCATGAGCGGGGATCCGAGGCGGGCGGCGAGTTCGAAGCGGCGCTTTGCTTCATCCATGGAGAGTTTGTATTCCCAGCCTTCGGATTCGCCCCAGTTGCGGACCGCGATGAAACAGGGGACTTCAAGACCGTGGTCAGCGAGCGCTTTTTCGACATCGGAAATTTCCCCGCCGCGTCCGACGTGTTCGTAGAGTTCGACGGCCCAGAGTTCGATCCCTTTGTATCCGGCCTCGCCCGCGACCCGGATTTTGTCGAGGAGAGGGGTGGGTTTGATTGTGGAAGAATTCAGAGAGAGTTTCATACCGACCGGACTAGCTGAGGATTTCGATCACACGATCCATCGGAAGAAAATGTCCGACGAGGGGCTGCGAGAGATTTTCCTGACTCTGCTGCCAGTTCGCGAAAATCCCTTCCTCCGTCACGAGTGTCGCGATGTAGCGCGAGCAGCCGGTCCCGGTGGGCGAAACAAAGAGAGCGCTCTCTGTGGAAAGGCTTTCGATCTGATTGAGGTCGTTGTCATTTCCGACGGCGATCCCTCCGATTTCTTCGCAGGACCAACCGCGCGGGCGGGAGGAAGCTTTCGGGTTTTCATCGAGTTGACGAAGGCTTTCGCAGCTGTCGTAGAAATAGAGGGAAAGATCAGAGTTGCCGACGAAGGCACCGACTTGAGGAATCGCGAGCCGTTCCGTGACGCGGGCCGCGGCGATGTCCCAGACGGGGCCGCGACGAAGGAGATCGTCAGTGATTTTCTCGTACGTCGAGGAGCCGGCGGTGCGGATCATGAGTGCGGTCCCGCTGCTGGACCAGGTGAATGGGTGCGTGCAATAGCCGAGAACGAGATCGCCGTTCGGAAGGTCGAAGACCCAGGGGTCCTTGCAGTGGAGGCGTCCGATATCCCCGCTGCCGAAGGGAATGATCTCTTCGATGTTCGCGGGACTGAGGTCCTCCACTTTCGCGGCGTGGATACGGTCAATGCTCCAGACACCGGCCCCCGGCTTCTGGAAATCGGAAATCCGCTCCGGGTATTTGGCGTCTTTCTCCGTGGAGATGAAAAGCTCGATCCCCTCTTCGCAGAGGTGGAGCGCGACGCCTTCAATCGAAACCACATCCATGCCGCTGTGGGCGAGGTCGGCTTTGGTGAAGGAAACGATCTTTTCAAATTCACCGTGGACGTCGGGGGCGCGAAAAATCGCAAGTTCAAGGCCGCGTTCGCCTGCGCCGACTCCGGTGCGCGAATCGCCGTAGTTGCGGTAGCGACCGCAGATGAGAATCGAGCCGTCGCGGTCCCGGATGACATTGCCGCCTCCGAACCAGTAGCCGGTGCCGGGGGCCTGTGGTTCGACGAGAATGCGGGCTTCCGTTTGGTTGATCAGTTCACTCGCAAGAGTGGTGAGTTTGGTTTTTTGATCGGGGGTCAGGTTCATGAGAAAATCAGTTGGATCGACCGGAGACGAATTCGAAGAGAACGCTTTCGAGCGGTTCCTCAGTGGAAACGAGGCGGTGGTTCACGCCATGGCGGCCGCACATTTTCCGGACGGCTTCCTGATGAGCGTTGAAGCGTTTCAGATAGTCAGCGCGCGCCACCGCAGGATCGATGAAAAGATCGGTGCCGGTCTCGGTATCGCGGTAGTGGGTTGCTTTTGAAAAATCGAAGTCCAGTTCGCGCGGGTCAAGGATCTGAAAGATGGCGAGGTCGTGCTTTCCGGCAGCGAGGTAGCCAATCTGCCTTTCCAGTTCTTCGAGCGGGGCGAGGAGGTCGGAAATCAGGACGATAAAGCTGCGCTTCCGAATCAATTCGTGAAGCCCTTTCATCGCGGCACCGAGATCGGTTCCGTGGCCTGACGGTGCTCTTTCCAATTGCAGCATGAGTCGTCGCAGCTGGCCGGTCCGGTTCCTTGCCGGGATATGTTGATCGACGTGTTCGTCAAAGGTGGTCAGGCCCACGGCGTCCTGCTGGCCCATCAGGAAGTAAGCGAGGGTCGCGGCGAGGGTAGCGGCGTAGTCGGATTTGATGACCTCACCGGAGCCGTATTCCATCGACTTGCTTCGATCGACGAGAAGGTGAGCGCGGAGATTGGTCTCGTCTTCGAATTTCTTGATGAAAGCCCGATCGCTCCGGGCCATCACTTTCCAGTCAATGAAGCGCGGATCGTCACCCCGGGTGTAAGGGCGGTATTCGCTGAACTCGACCGAGAAACCGTGGAACGGAGACTTGTGGAGGCCCTTCCAGAAGCCCTCCATGACCATTCGTGCACGCAATTCCAGCGACTTCACTCGCATGAGCGTCGCCGGATCGATGAATTGCGTGCTGCTGGTCATTCCTTCGTCTGTTCCTTTTCCTGCTCTTTTTCTTTTTCCGAATCGCCCGTGGAGAAAAGGAAAAGGGGTAAGAAAACGAAAAGGAGTTCAAGTTACTCAGACCTTCTCAGGCGTCATCGTGATGAGCTTTTCGATCACCTGGTCAATCGTGATGCCTTCCGCTTCCGCGCGATAATTGGTGAGGATGCGGTGGCGAAGCACAGGAGCCGCCATGGCGCGGACGTCGTCGTAGGTGACATGAGAGCGGCCGTCGAGGAGCGCTTTCGTCTTCGCCCCGAGGACGAGATTCTGCCCGGCGCGGGTGCCGGCTCCCCAGTTCACCCACTCGTTGATGTAATCACTGGTGTGATCCTGCCCGGGGCGGGAGTTCGCGGCGATGCGGACAGCGTAGCGGATGACTTCCTCAGCAATCGGGACCCGGCGAACGACCTCGTGACACTTGAGGAGGTCCTCGCCGGAAAAGACGGACTTCACTTCCTCGGCTCCGCCCCCTGTCGTTTGGGTGACCACGGCAACTTCCTCGTCTTCGGTCAGGTAGTCGATCACGATGTTGAACATGAAACGGTCGAGTTGCGCCTCGGGAAGAGGATAGGTGCCTTCCATTTCGATCGGGTTCTGGGTCGCGAGGACGAAGAACGGTTTGTCGAGCTGGAGGCTGGTTCCGGCAACGGAGACCTGTTTTTCCTGCATCGCTTCGAGGAGGGCCGCCTGTGTTTTGGGTGGCGTCCGGTTGATTTCGTCAGCGAGGATCAGATTCGCAAAGATCGGACCTTTGTTGAATACCAGCTCTCTTCCTCCCTCGGTGGTGTCCTCGAGAATTTCGGTTCCGGTAATGTCCGAAGGCATCAGGTCCGGCGTGAACTGGATGCGGTTGAAAGACAGGTCAAACACCTTTGCCAGGGTGCTTACGAGCAAGGTTTTCGCCAATCCGGGCGCTCCTGTGATGAGGCAGTGCCCTCCCGCCAGCAGGGCGATCAGCATCTGATCGACGACTGCATCCTGGCCGATAATGACCTTTCGGAGTTCTTTTCCAATAACGTCCCGGGCTTCAGCCAGTTTCTCCACCATTTCCTGCTCGGTGTCGACGACCCCGGGCTGTTCAGTTACGTTTTCAGTCTCGGAAGTGTCTTCGCTCATATTGCTGTGGCGCGAATGTAGAGGGAAGCATCCCGCTAGGGAATCGAAATTTTTAGCCGGAAAACGTGCATCCATGAGAAGAACCCGCTTCAAAAGCCATTGCATATCCGCGAAACCCGCTTAAATTCGGCCCGCTATGGCACGTACTGCTGGAAAAGCAAAAACACGAAAAGGAGTCTCCAAAAGATTTAAGGTGACTGGAAGTGGTCGGGTTTTGCGTCGGAAACAGGGGAAAAGACACCTGAACCGTCGTAAGAACGCGAAGCGCCTCCGTCGTCTTGGTCAATCGACTTTGGTGGCGAAATGCGATGAGAAGAACGTGAAAATGGATCTTCCCTTCTGCGGCAAGTAAGTCGTGGAACACCGCAAGGATCGACAGATTCGATCCACAACTGAGTTGACTGGTGGCGCGGCGGAAAGCCTACCGCCACCTGATGAGAGGGTGAGTCAGCCGGTTGCAGATAAAAAAACAACCCGATCAGAGGAATAAAAGAAAATGCCACGTGCAACTAACTCGCCCGCCAGTCGGAAGCGAAGAAATCGTATCCTGAAGAAAGCGAAAGGCTTTCGTGGATCCCGTTCAAAGCTCTATCGCACCGCGAAAGATGCGGTCACCAAAGCTCAGCAGTGGGCGTATCGTGACCGGAAAAACCGCAAGCGTACCTTCCGTCAGCTCTGGATTGCCCGGATCGGCGCCGGAGCCCGGAACAATGGTCTGACCTACTCCCGTTTCATGGAGGGGCTCACCGCTGCTGGAATCGAGCTTGACCGGAAGGTCCTCTCTGACCTCGCTATCAACGACGAAGCCGCGTTCACCGCGCTTGTCGAAAAGGCGAAATCAGCACTTGAGGAGAAAGCCAAGCAGGCATCCTGAACTCATCTTCAGGACCCGAACTTTAACAAAAACCGGTGGGTCGCTTCTGTGGCCCTCCGGTTTTTTTGTGTCCGAGCCATCCCATCCGATCATTGATTTTCGACTCAACCCTGTTAAGTCTCCGAGCTAACTCTGTTTGCACGCTATGCTTGAAGAACTTGAGGTCATAAAAACCGACGCTTTAACCGCGATCGGAGCTATCTCCGACGAATCCGGACTCGAAGAGACCCGGATCGGCTTCCTTGGAAAAAAAGGACGTCTCACCGCGGCGAGTGCCGGGATGCGCGATGTCCCGAAGGAGCTGAAAAAAGACGTCGGCCAAAAGCTGAACGAAGTGAGAACGGCGATCACTTCCGCGCTGGAGGAAAAGGGTGCATCTCTGACGGCCGCGCGCGACGCCGCTGCGTTTTCCTCGATCGACGCCACTTTGCCGGCCCGCCCGCTTCCCTCAGGAGGTCTGCACCCTCTTTCGCTTGTCCTCGACGAAGCGGTTTCCATTCTCCGCCGCATGGGCTTCGCTCTTGCCGAAGGACCTGAGATCGAGACGGAGTGGCATTGTTTCGACGCGCTGAACACCCCTGAGGATCATCCGGCGCGGAACGAGAGCGACACCTTCTATTTTGAGAACGGGAAACTGCTCCGGACCCACACCTCGTCTGTTCAGATTCGTACAATGGAAAAAGAAGTGCCGCCGGTTCGAATTATCGCCCCCGGCAGCGCCTTCCGCCGTGATGAAATCGACGCGACGCACCTCAGCGCCTTCAACCAACTCGAGGGCCTTTACGTCGATGAAAAGGTGACCCTGGCCGATCTCAAAGGAACGCTGGAGTATTTCTTCCGCGAACTGTTCGGATCGAAGACCGAGGTCCGTTTTCGCCCTCACTTTTTCCCTTTCACCGAGCCCAGCTTCGAGGTCGATTTGAAACTCCATGCGACCGGCAAAGCCGCAAAGTGGATTGAAATCGCCGGTTGCGGGATCGTGGATCCGGCCGTCTTCACCGAAGTGACAACGAAGCGTGGTGACGCCGCCTACGATCCGTCCGGAATCAGTGGCTTCGCTTTCGGCATGGGCATCGACCGCCTCGCCATGATCATGTACGGTATTCCCGACCTGCGCCTGCTGATTGAGAATGACGTCCGGTTTCTGAGGCAGTTTGCCTGAGCACCGGATCAGTGCTGATATTGGGTGTTGGATCTTCGATATTGGTGGAATGAGCTATCGGACGCTTCAGGTTTGGCAGGAAGCCAGGGAGTTGGCGCTCGACGTTCATGCGATGACGATGAAGTTACCGAAGTTTGAGTTGTATGAGCAGGGCTCGCAAATTCGCCGAAGTTCCAAGTCGATTCGAAGTAATATCGTGGAAGGCTATGGGCGGAGGAAATACAAGGCAGACTATCTTAGATTTTTGAGTTATGCCTTCGCTTCATGCCTCGAAACGGAAGATCATCTTGAATCTCTTTTTGAATCAAAATCTCTCACTGATAAGCCACTCTTCGACTCGTTATTTGAACGAAACCAAATTCTAGGTCGAAAGCTGAACCGTTTTATCCAGTCCGTCGAAAATTCGCACAACGAACCGAACTCCTAATTTATTCTTTCCAAGATCCAAGATCCAAGATCCAAGATCCAAGATCCAAGATCCAAGATCCA
>JARGOP010000099.1 GCA_029233965.1 Verrucomicrobiales bacterium
GCAGGTCGGTAGGGTGGCCCCTTCCGCTACGGGGATTCCCCCGGGAAAACCGGGAAAAGCAGGATAAAGGAAAGGAATCTTTCCCGAAATCGCGGAGAGTTAGGGCGATTTCATCATGGCCCTCAATCTTCGTTCCTCCAATATCGACCGGCTCCGGCTTTCCTCCCTTCTTGACGGGATTTCCTATCTCGTTCTCCTCGGCATCGCGATGCCCTTGAAATACATGGCCGACATGCCGATGGCGGTGCGGATTGTCGGATCGCTGCACGGACTTTTCTTCCTCGCGCTTTGTCTTTTCCTCCTGATCGCCCTGCTCCGAAAGCAGCTCACCTTCGGCTGGTGTGCCTTCGTCTTTCTGTGCGCGTTAGTGCCCTTTGCGCCGTTCTGGCTCGATCACCGGCTGAAGGAGAAGAAGGCATAGCCCCCTCCCTTCGATCACGATTTCAGCGCCCTCGTGAAATCCTCAACGATCCGGAACGAGGCCGGGATCAGGAGGAGGATCACGACGGTCGAGACGAGCGTTCCGATACCGAGCGAGATCGCCATGGGGACGAGGAAGAGAGCCTGAGTTGAGGTCTCGAAAATCATCGGGCCGAGCCCGAGGAAGGTTGTGATCGCCGTGAGCAGGATCGGTCGGAAACGTCGGAGCGCGGCGGTTCGGGTGACGGTATCCAGGGCAGCGCCCTCTTCAAAATAACGGTTCCGGGTCACGGCGAGAACAAAGGCTCCGTTCACGACCATGCCGCAAAGGGCGATCATGCCGAAGACGCTGAAGATGCTGAGGTCGAAGCCGAGGAGCTCGTGGCCGAGGACGGCGCCGGACAGGCTCCAGGGGATCGTCAGGAGGACAATGATCGCCTGCGAGTAGCTGCGAAGGATCGCCGCCATGATTGCGAAAATCGCAAAGAGCGCTCCGATGAGACCCGCGATGAGGCGATTCATCGCGTCCCGTTGTTCGCGTTGATCGCCTTCGAAGGAATATCGCAAACCGGGATGACGATTCAGGATGGTGACCAGTTCCTCTTCTGAAAACGCATCGAGGACCCGGTTTCCGGTCGTGACCGTGGGAACAACGTTGGCGGTGACGTTCACGACCCGCCCGCCGTCGACCCTTTCGATCCGGACCGGTGCGCTGGATTCTGAAATCGTGGCTGCCTGAGCGATCGGTATCTCGCCTCCGTCGCGGGTGCGAATGAGGAGGTCTTCGAGACCGCTCATGGAGCGGCGGTCCGATTCGGGAAGGCGGACCATGACGCGCAGCTCCTGCCGGTCACGCGGCTGCCGAAGGGCTTCGGCCCCGAAAAAAGCATCACGGATCTGGCTTCCAAGATCCCGCGCTGTGATTCCGAGGCTTCGTCCTTCCGGCTTAATCTCAAAACTCAGCTGCGGCATTTCCCGGCCGAAGCTCTTGCGGATGTCTTCGACGCCGGGATAGCGCGCGATCGCTTCAGCGACCTCGTCGGCCGCATGTCGAAGTGTTGCAATGTCAGGATGAGCGAGTTGGACATCGATCTCGGCTTCACCACCGGGGCCGATGAGCCAGTCAAAAAAGAGTGATTCGAGATCGGGAATGTCCCCGATCTCGTCGCGCCAGAGTTCCACGAACCCGCTCCCGGTGATCTCCCGCTGACTTTGCGGGACGAGCATGACGCTGACTTCGCCCTCGTTGCTGCTGCCATCGGCGACCTCCATTTGATAGCCGACGAGGATGTCTTTCTCGCCGGTTTTCTCGACGGCCCGTTTCGCGGCGGCTTCAATTGCAAAGACCACTTCGCGGGTGCGGTCCACCGGAGTCCCGGAGGGCAGTTCGATCTCCGCCTGGACGAAATCGGTTTCAATCGCGGGGCGGAAAATGAAATCGATTCGACCGCTCAATATCCACGCGCCCATGATGAGCAGCGCCGCGCTGAAAGCGGCGAGGGTGAAATAGCGGAAGCGGATCGCGAGGTCGAGAAGCGGGCGGTAGGCTCGCTCCATCGCATCGTCGAGACGCTCACGGAAGCGGGTCTGCCTCCGTTCGAACCGGGCGAACCAGGTTTGGCTGTCCTCCTTTGCCCGCGAAAAGGCGAGGTGAGAGGGCAGGATGAAGAGGCACTCAACCAGCGAAACCACGAAAACGGCAATGACGACCGCAGGAAGAATTTTGAAAAACTGGCCGATTTCCCCGGGGACAAAGAGCAGCGGTAGAAAGGCGATAATGTTCGTCGAGACTGCGAAAACCACCGGCACCAACATTTGTTTCGCCCCGGCGACGGCGGCATCACCACGTGACATGCCTTTCGAGATTTTGTGAAAGATGTCTTCTCCGACGACGACGGCATCATCGACGACAATTCCCAGGGTAATGATAAATCCGAAGAGCGAGATCATGTTGATGCTCGCGTCCATGAGGGGCATGAGAACGAGCGATCCCAGGATCGAAACCGGAATGCCGATCGCGGTCCAGAAAGCGACGCGAAGTTCGAGGAAGAAGCCGAGCGCGATGAGGACGAGGATCAGTCCGGTCGCTCCGTTTTGAATCAATAAATTGACCCGCTCCGCGTAGTCGACGGAGCGGTCCCGCGAGAGTGAGATCTGTACCGAAGGTGGCAGGGTCGGTTCCAGCTTTTCGACGAACTTTCGGACGGTGCGGGCGACTTCGAGGGGCGGTTGGGTTTCCGAACTGTAGACTTCGAGAGATACGGCCCGTCTTCCATTGAAATAATTTTCCCGCTCCTGCTCTTCGAACCCATCGATGATGGTGGCAATGTCGGAGAGTTTGACGCGGGCCCCTTCGGAAGTGCTGAGAATCGGCAGGTCGGCGAATCCGCTCCCTGATTCCCGTCGCTCTGTGGTGCGAAGGAGGATGTCTCCGCCGGGGGTTCGCAGGGTACCGGCAGGAACGTCGAGTGCGGCGGCATCGATCGCGCGGGCGATCTCACCGAGCGTGAGATTGAGCGCCCGCAATCGATCCTGAGGCACTTCGACGAGAATTTCCGGGCGTTGGGCGCCGCGGAGTTCAACAAGGGCGATGCCCGGTTCCGCGAGGAGTCCGTCCTCAAGCTGGCGGGCGAAGCGGACGAGGCTTTGCTGATCGAGATCGCCGTAGACGGCGAGGCGAATGACTTCGCGGCGGCGGCCTGCGCCCAGTGAGACTTCGGGCGGTTCGGCGTCGTCGGGGAAGAGGCTGATCTGTTGCACGGCTGCGGTCACTTCCTGAAGGGCGCGGTTCCGATCAAAGTTCGGCATGACCTCGATTTCGACGTAGCCGCTCCCTTCGCGGGAGATCGAAACGATCCGGCGCACCAGTTCCATGCCACGCAGTTCCGACTCGATTGGAACAATGATGGAGCGTTCGACTTCTTCGGGACTCGCGCCGCGGTAGTCCATATCGATCTCGACTGTGTTGAGCTCGTAGACGGGGTAGACTTCCTGCCGGATGTTGCGGGCGACGAGGATCCCCGTGACCACGATCGTGATCATGAGTAGATTCGCGGCGACGTGGTTTCTCGCAAACCACGCGAGGATTCCCTTTTCCCCTTCGGGTATGATTCCGGCGGGCCTCATCGTTCGGTTCCGCTTTGAAAGGGCTGTGGGCTAACGGTCATGCCGGGGACCGCCGCCTTCAGTTCGCTGACGATGAGCTTCTCGCCCGGTTCGAGAAGGTTTTTCACGAGGACGGCTTCCTGCCGGGTCCAGAGAATCTCCGGCTCGGCGATGCGGATTTTTTTGTCTTCGCCAACGAGCCAGAGCTGGTTGCCTTCGCGCAGCGCGGTGCGGGGAATCGTGAGGACTCCGGTGAGTCTTCCCGCTTCGATATCTACTCTGACATAGCTACCTAAAAGAAGTGGCGTCCGGTTGGCAGAGGCGAGGGGGTCTTTGATTTCCACGAGCAGTCGCGCCATGCGCCCGGTCGTTTCGAGGTCGCTGAGAAGGCGGATCACAGTTCCGCTCCAGGGGCCGATGATGTCGCTCCCGGCGTCGAGATAAACCTCCGCGTGAGCGCCTTCTCTTCCTGCCGCGGGAAGCTGGATTCGTTTCAGCTCCGCGATAGGGAGAGTTGCCCGGACCCAGAATTCGTCGGTTCCCACGAGCCGGCAGATTGTGCCTCCGTCCCGGACAAGCTGCCCAACCTCGACGGATTCCTCGATGACCATGCTGTTGAAAGGAGCGACGAGCCGGGTTCGGGTGAGGTCGAGTTCCGCTTTCGCGATGTCGTTCCGGGCCTGGGTCATCACGGCCTCGGCAAGTCGGAGTTGCGGCTCACGCAGGGCGAGGGCGGGATTGATGTCCGCCTCGTCGAGATCGTCTTTAAGCTGCTCCCACTCCCGCTTCGCGATGATCTGCCGCCCCTTCTCGAGCTCGAATTCGGAGAGCGCTTCCTCCATGTCCGCCTGCGTTTCGGTGAGGGCGATTTCGTAGTCGGCGGGGTCGATGCGGACAATTTCCTCTCCTTCCGAAAGGTGACCGCCGGGGACGAGCGATTCGTGCTGGCTCACGACCAGACCGCTCACCTGAGGCTGGATCGCGACTTCGCGGGCCGGGATCACTTCTCCCCAGGCCGAGACGAGGATTCGCTCGTCGGTGGGAACGAGGTGGATTGTCTGAACAATTTTCATCGTTGGCTTCCTGTCCTCCGGCACGGTTTCCGGAGCGCTCTGGAGGAGGAGGAAGGCAAGCACACCGGCTCCGCCCAGAACGAGGAGGGAAAGGGTCAGTTGAAGAGCGAGGCGCGTTTTTTTCATTCGGGGAAAAGGCGGGTTCAGCGGGCAGGGGCGGGGACCGGGCCGCCGAGGGCGAGATGCAGAATGACCCGGGCGCTGAATCGCTCGCGGCGGGTCGTGAGGACGTCGCGTTCGAGGTCCTGCGTTCGGGAAAGGGCATCGAGGACGGGGAGATAGTCAGTGAGTCCGAGGCTGTATTGCGAGCGGGATTCTGAGAGAAGCATCGTCGCCGTCTTAAGCTGGGCTTCCTGCCGCTGAAGAGTCTCGGTCACCTTGGCCTCGCGCAGAATCGCCGTTTCCACCTCGCGGACCGCATTGAGATAGTCGGCGGTGTAGAGGTCGAGTTCCTCCTGAATCCGGGACCGGCGTTTTGCGACTTCAGCGCGGCGGTTTCCTCCATCGAGGATGGGACCGGCGGCACCGGCGATGGCGTTGCCGATCAGCGTGTCGAGATTCGGGTTTCCGGCGAGCGCCCCGCTGCCACCGAGGGTGAAACGCGGGAGGCAGTCGGCGATGGCTTCTCCAACCTCGTGATCGAGCGCCAGGATCGCGGCACGGCGGGCCCGGAGATCAGGTCGATTGTCGAGCAGTTCAGAGCGGTAGCCGGCGTTCGGGGAAGGGGGCATTTCGGGTGCCCGCCCGTCCCGACCTTTCGCTTTGTTTAACGAAGGCAGGCTGCCGGTGAGAGTGTCGAGGGCCATCTCCAGTTCGCCGATTTGAAACTCGATGCCCGGAAGTCGCGATTCCGTCGATTGGAGCTGCTCTTGCTGTTGCCGGACATCGACAATCGAACTCTGTCCCTGGCCGAACCGGAGCCGGGCAAGCTCGAGGAAGGTGCGGTTCAGCTCGATCTGGTCCTCGACAAGGCGAAGCTGTCCGTATTGTTCCAGCAGAGAAAACCAGGTTTGCGCTACGGCTCCAGTCAGGAGAAGCCGGGCGGCGTTCCAGTCTTCCCGGGCGACCTCGACTTCCTCGCGTCTCGCGGACTGACCGGAACGAATGCGATCCCAGACATCAAGTTCCCAGCTCAGATCAAGCCCGAGCGTGCTGGTCTGAGATCCGGCGCGGTTGCGATTCCGACCCGTTTCGAAGCCTGCCTCCACGTCGAGTTGGGGGAAAAGAGTTGAGCCCGCCTGGACGAGGCGGGCGTTGGCTTGATCGATGCGATGGGCCAGTGAGCGGACATCGGGATTCTTTTTCAGAGAATCGTCGATCAGAGAATTGAGTGGCGCGCTTGCAAAGGACTCCCACCAGGGCGTGACAGCGTCGGAGTGATCGGGGAGGGTGGAAGCTGGAACGCTTTCCTCCTCTTCCGCCGTGACCAAAGTTGGAACGGGATTCCAATTGACCTCATGAACCACGCAACTCGAGACCGCGACCGCAAGACAGCTTGCCGCCACCGTCGCGGCCGGGAGCCGGAGGTGTCTGGAGAATGAAAAGGTCAATGTCGTGTTTCGGTGAGGAGAAGAGACGGATCCGCTCTCTGCCCGGGATGTTCTTCCCTTCGGGGGATTCTTTCAACCCCTCAAGCAGGCCACCGCGACATTTCATGATCATGACGACCGGATGACGCGTTTGTCATCTTTCGCGAAACCTACCGGCTGCAGATGCCCTTCTTCGATTCTCCGCGGAAGAAATCGAGAAAGGTTTCAGCGGGAGCTTCCCATTGCATCGTTTCCGCCGCCGCGAGTGCTTCCTTCAGGAGAAGCCCGTCGGAGAGGATCAGCTTGAACGCCGCCTTCAGGTTCAATCGGGTTTCGGCGGAAAAGCCCGCCCTTCTCAATCCGATTGAGTTGAGCCCGAAAACCTCATTGCACTCGCCCGCGATGACATAGGGGGGGATATCCTGACTCATTCGGCCGAGCCCTTTGACCATGCAGCGGTCGCCGATGCGAATGAACTGGTGAAAGCCGGCCCCGCCTCCGAGAAAGCAATGACTGCCCAACTGCACGTGCCCCGCGAGAAGGGCGTGATTGGCGAGAACATTGCCGTCTCCGACGACGCAGTCATGACCGGCGTGGGTGCCGCCCATGAAAAAATTCCGTTCCCCGATGATCGTCTTTCCACCCTCGACCGAGCTGCGATGAATCGTGACATGCTCGCGGAAAATCGTTTTCGTGCCGACCTGAACTCCGCTGGGGATTGCCTGATCGAAACCGAGATCCTGGGGCGCCCCGCCGATGATCGAAGCATGGCCGACTTCGCATTCCTCTCCCAGAGTGACTCCGGAAAGGACCTGGGCATGCCCGTGAATTTTGCAGCCGTTGCCGATGCGGACGTTTGCCTCGATCACCGCAAAGGGACCGACCGAAACGTCGCTTCCGAGTTCAGCGGCGGGGTCAATAAAGGCGGTAGGGTGAATGCTCAAAATGAAGGGGACCTGCGGAAGCTGAATGGATACGGGAGAGTCACCGTGATCGCAAGCCATACTGTACCCGTAGGTTTGAGCGTGAGCGAGAACACAGAGCGCGTTCCTCTGCTCGCGCACGCTCGCAGCTACGTCTTTCCACCTGAATTTGAACCGGGCCTCTCCCGATTGTTCTAAGGTTTCGGCCCCGTCTTCGTCCCATTTGCTGGGTTCCCGAAAAAAGCTGCCTGAAACCGGCAGTGAATCCGTCGAACTTCCCGTTACCCCCATTACCCATATGATCAAATCCCTCTCCAGCCTTTCGGCTCTTCTTCTTTCCACCGTCCTGCTCACCGGCACCGTTTTTGCAGAAAGCGCGAAATCGATCTTCGAAACCCATGAGCTGAACAAGGCCGAAGCCCTTGCTGCCTACGTCGAGGCGAACCCTGAGGCTGACGATGTTGCCACCGCAGAAGCCATGCTGATCGGAGCCTACATGCAACTCGATCAGGCGGAGAAAGCGGCTCCTCTCCTCGAAAAACGCTATGATTCGATGTCAAAAGGCGCGGACGCAAATCTCCAGGAGCTCATTCCGGGAGTGATCGAGCCGCTTTTCCGTATGTATTCCGAGTCAGGAAACAAGGACGGAGCCCGCGCCATTCTCGAGAAAGCGAAAGCCGACCTCGCCGCTCACCCCCAGGCTCCGCAGATCATGCAGTTCTTTGACGGCATGCTCGGTCAGCTCGCGATGCCCGGCGTCGGCGACACCATGGACATCAAATTCACCTCCACGGAGGGGAAGGAAATCGATCTCACGGCGATGAAAGACAAAGTTGTCCTCGTCGACTTCTGGGCAACCTGGTGTGGTCCCTGTGTCGCGGAAATGCCTCACGTCATCAGCACTTACGAAAAGTACAAGGACGCCGGTTTTGAAGTGGTCGGCATCTCGCTCGATTCCGATAAGTCCGCCCTCGAGCAGTTTGTCGCGGAGAATGAAATGACCTGGCCGCAGTATTTCGACGGCAGGGGCTGGGAGAACGACATCGCCAAAGAGTTCGGCATCACCGGGATTCCCGCGACCTTTCTCATCGGAAAAGACGGCAAAATCGCAGCGTCCAACCTCCGCGGCAACGCTCTCGAAGAAGCCGTTGCCGGGCTGCTTGAGTAAGCAGTCCGTAGCGGAAGGTGCCAACCTTCCGAAATGCGTCCCTGTCGGAACGGTGGCCCGTTCCGCTACCACCGCCGCGCTTTCAGGATCGCGTAATCCAGCATTCCGGTTTCGTAGGCGATGAGGACACGAATCACGGTGAAGGCGAAGAACCGGTCACTTCGCAGATTTTGACGGAGAAAGCGGCGGTATTCCTTTTTCGTCAAAACCAATTTCACGAGGCGCCGGAAAATCACCCGCCAGGTCTTCTTCACCTGCGGTCCGATGGTTTCGATCCGTTCCACGGTGAGCCCGCTTGCGGTCACGAGCGATTCCAGTTCCCCGGAGCTGACGAGGCCGGCGAACCGGCCCTCATGACAGATCGGGGCAAGGAGCCACCGGTTCGCCCACTTCGGCGTCGTCTCGCGGACGGTCCACGCCGTCAGGGAAAGGCGACCGCCCCGCTTGAGGACGCGTTTCGCTTCCGCAAAAAAGTCGGCTTTGTCGGAGACGTGAGAGAGGCACTCGATTGAAATGACGACTTCGAAACTGGCGTCCTCGAAAGGATTTTCCAACCAGTCGCAGCACAGAAAACGTGGCTTGAGCGCTCCGGACCCGGATCGGGCGGCCTTCCGTTCCGCCTCCGCGCACTGCACTTCCGACAGGGTCACGCCCGTGACCTGAGCCTGTCGACTTTCGGCGAGATAAAGAGCGGCCGTCCCGTAGCCACAACCGACGTCACAGACCGCGTTTCCCGGTTCGATCTCTGCCAGTGCGAGCACGGTTTCCCTGAGCTGTTCGATTGCTGCAGCAGAGGACTCGTCCCCCGTTTCCCAGTAGCCGTGGTGAAGCTCCTCGCCCCAGGCATCGCGGTAAAAGAGATCGAGTGAGTCATAATGCTCCGCGACATCTTGAGGGGAAACCGGTTCCGGAGGCAAAATCATAGACAATCAGAACCGTGGATTCTCATCCTGCAAAATGAGCAGCAAAGTTAGGAAAACTGAAGTTCATTTTTAATTGAATTAAGTTCATTTTTAATTGAACAACACGAAATCGGCTTTATTGATCTCACGACTTTCCGTGATCGGTTTGAGTTTCATCTCCCTGTTTCAGCCACGGTTCTTTGCCCTTGAGGCACTCTAACCGGGGGCGGTAGCGCGCCGCAATCACGAACAGCATCATGGCTGTCCTCCAAAAATCAGATCCGGTGGATCTCGAGACGACCGCCCCGGATTCCTCCGTGGAGTCGGAGATCATCAAATACTTCGTTTCTTTCGTGCAAATGCTGGGTCTGCCAAAGTCTGTCGGACAAATCTACGGCACACTCTTCGCGAGTGAGGACCCGCTTTCAATGGATGACATCATTACCCGCCTCGGCATCAGCAAGGGAAGCGCCAGTCAGGGACTGAATTTGCTGCGAAGCCTCGGGGCCGTCACCAGTCACCTCATTCCCGGCGACCGTCGCGAGCACTTTGCCGCCGACCTGAACGTCTCCCGCATCGTGCACCACTTTTTCGAAGAGCGTCTTCTCCCCCGTTTGCAGCACGGCTCTGAACGGGTCGATTCCATTCTTGCGGAGTTGGATCCTGACGCCGACGAGAGTCGGCGTGTCCTCTACGACCGGGTCAAGGCGCTCAAGAAATGGCAGAAGCGCGGCAATGCCATCGTCCCCCGCATCGTTCGCTGGCTCAGAAGGTAACCACCCGTAGCGGAAGGGGCCACCCTTCCGAAATGCGCCCCGTCGGAACGTTCCG
>JARGOP010000100.1 GCA_029233965.1 Verrucomicrobiales bacterium
CTAGTTTCCCCAGTTGGTGATGTATTTCGCCTCGTCCCGGGGATCGCCGGGATCCGCATCAACAATGGACCAGAGATCGTAGGTTGGATTTCTCATCTCACTATTTCTCTCTGAAGGACTCAGGTTTGGCGGTTCTGCCAAATACCGAACGGGGCTGCCATAGGAGTCAATCACCCTTGCCAGTCCACCGATATCGGTAGATCGCGGGTTCGAATCCCGGTTCTGGGCAAGTGCCAAACGCTGAACATAGATTTTTTCATCCTTAGCATCGCCAATGACCGTGGAATCAGCCTCTCCATCAAGATTCCAGTCACCTGAAAGATGCTTGTAGAGAACATGCGCCCCCTGGACACCATCGGTATCCCTTGAACCTGACGGAGGATTTTGAGGATAGATTCCGTTGTCAATCTGGTAGACGGAAAGTCCCGACTCCAACTCAGCAAGAAACGTTTCCACCTTCTGCCGGTTGACTCTCGACTGGATCCCTGGCAGTGCTGCCACTAGGAGTCCCGCAAGGACGACCATGATTCCGATCACCGTCATCAACTCGACCATGCTGAAGCCAGCCGTTTTCGCCCGTTTTGAATCTAATTTCATAGCATCACCCTAAAGAAATCCGGATAGACATGTCAATACAATGTAAATCACGGCAAATCTTTCTTTTTAACCGGCCTGGTTGTTCATTTCTGTGATGATCGAGATCATGGGCATGAAAAGAGCGATAACGATGGTTCCCACAATACCGGCCAATAAGACGATCATGATCGGTTCAATTAGGGAGGTCATCGCATCAACCGCGTTATCGACCTCGTCATCGTAAACATCTGCAATCTTCAAGAGCATGTCCGGTAACTGACCTGTCTCTTCACCAACATCGACCATGCTGATCACCATCGGCGGGAAAATCCTACTTGCTTCGAGAGGCGCAACGACTGATTCCCCCTCTTTCACTGCCTCGTGAACCTTATCGATCGCATCGGAAACGATGACATTACCCGCTGTGTCGCGGGTGATGTTCAGCGCCTGAAGAATCGGGACACCACTGGTTACCAGCGTTCCCAGAGTTCTCGTGAAGCGTGAGATCGCACTTTTCAACTGCACCGGCCCGAAAACAGGGAAGTAAAGCTTCCATCGGTCAATGATTTTACGCCCGCCCTTTGTGCGCGCGAAGACATTCCAACCGGCGTAGAGAACGGCGCCGACGATGAGAATGATGAGCCATTTATCTTGAATCCAGCGGCTCATGTTAATCACCACCTGAGTGATCATCGGCAAAGGTTTATCGCCCAGCATTTCTTCGAAAATCCGCTCGAAACGGGGCACGATCACCGCCATGAGGAATACGAGGATACCGACGGCGATGACAATCACGATGATTGGATAGACCATTGCGGCAACGATGCGGTTCTTCAGCTTCTGCGCCTTTTCGGAATACTCCGCGAGACGGATGAGAACAAGCTCAAGAACACCACCGAGTTCACCGGCTTTCACCATGTTCACGTACAGCTTATCAAACACTTTCGGGTGCTGGCCGAGACTTTCAGAGAAAGTTGAACCACCGGCAACCGAGTCAGCAAGGTGGTTGATCGTGTTTGCCATGACCCGGTTGGTCTCCTGCTTACCGAGCACAGAAAGCCCGCGGAGTAAGGGAAGTCCAGCGTCTACCAGCGTCGCCAGTTGCCGCGTGAAAATCATGAGAACTTTTCCGTTCACCTTACCGCCAATGGCAGTGCTCTTCCCTTTTTGTCCTTTCTTTACCTTCTTCTTGGCACTGCCTGAGACACCGCCTTTTCCCGCGGCCACCACCTGTGTCGGATAAAGACCTGACTTTCGCAGCTGCGAAATTGCATCCGCTTCGTCGTTCGCTTTGATCGACCCGTTGGTTTCCGCCCCCTTCGCATCCAGGGCAATATATTCGAAATTCGCCATAGTGTTTTCTTCTCGCTTGTACGTTCTCTAAATCTGCTTGTTTTTACCGTGTTAGGCGAGCGCCTGTCGATTGAAATCGGAAGGCGCTTTGTCCGCTTAGGTATATTTCAGAACCTCTTCAATCGTGGTAATCCCCTGAAAAATGTTTCTCAATCCGTCTTCCCGGAGCGTCTTCATCCCTAACTCCTGGGCTTTTTGCTTCAACACCACAGTGGCGGCACGCTGCGCAACCATTTCCCGAATCGGGTCTGTCATGTCAAGCAACTCGAACAATCCCTGTCGCCCGCGATAACCGGTATCATTGCAGGTATCACATCCCTGGCCGGTGTAAAATTCGTTTCCACCCGTATCTGCATCCGTAAGCCCGAGCTGACGCAGGACCGCCGCACTCGGCTTGTAGGAAACGCGGCAATCAGGACAAATTCGACGAAGGAGACGCTGCCCGAGGACTCCCTCCAGCGTCGCAGCGACAAGAAACGGCTCACAACCCATATCCACCAGACGAGTCACCGCTCCGGGGGCATCGTTTGTGTGCAAGGTCGAGAGCACGAGGTGTCCCGTCAAGGATGCCTGAATCGCAATCTGGGCAGTTTCAAGATCACGCATCTCTCCCACCAGAATCCGGTCAGGATCCTGACGAAGGAATGCTCTGAGGACGCGGCCGAAGTTCAATCCGATTGCCTCATTGACCGGCACCTGCATAATGCCGTCGATATCATATTCGACGGGATCCTCGGCAGTAAGCAGCTTTGCATCCTCCGTATTGATCCGTCGAAGACATGCGTAGAGCGTCGTCGTCTTTCCCGCTCCGGTTGGACCGGTGCAGATAAAAATGCCGTTTGGCTTCACAATCGTGTCAGTGATGTATTCGAAGAGGTCCGGCGTCAGGTTGAGTGCCTCCAGATCAAGATTCACGTTGGAACGATCAAGGACTCGAAGAACGACACTCTCACCAAATGCAGTCGGCAGGGTCGAAACCCGCATGTCGATCGGCTGGCCGTTGATCTCTTTCGTGATTCGACCATCCTGAGGAAGGCGAGTCTCCGCAATATTCAAAGACGACATGACCTTGATTCGGGAAATAATCGCCTGTTTCAAATGCTGCGGAGGAGGCGCCATCTCATAGAGAGCCCCGTCAACGCGATAGCGAATTTTGAAGTCATCTTCGAACGGCTCAAAGTGCACATCGGAAGCCTTTTCTTTAATCGCCTGGTAGAGGACAAGATCCACGTAACGGATAATCGGAGCGGAATTCGACTCCTCCTCAAGATCATCCTCGGAAAGCGAAGCCACCTCGGCACGGATCGCAGCGAGAGCATCGCTTTCTCCGCCGCCAGCCCCTCCTCCGGCAGCATCCCCTCCGCCGCCGTAGTAAAAGCGCTCAATCAGCGCAGCGATTTGCTCGGGAGGAGCGACCGCCGGAACGATCGTTTGGTTGAGGGAAAACCCAAGTTCCTCCAGGTTCTGAGGATCAAGCGGATTGGCGATTGCCACCTGCAGGCCTGTCTCAAGAAACTGAATCGGAAACGCCTGATAGAGTTTCGCCGTTCCCGCAGGAACCGCTTTCAGCACCACCGGCGCCGGCTCAAACTCACTTAAGTCGTAAAACTCGCCACCAATATCCTGCGCCACGAGCTGAAAAAGCTGATCGCGCTGGATCACCCCCATCTCCTCGACTGCGTAGGTAATATCGTGCTCGCTCGCATGAGCCGCCGCGATGTAGTCGCCGCGCTGCGAGTCGTCAATGAGTCCCCTTGAAATCAAAAGATCAATTACACTTTCAACGGTCATATACCTGAAATTTCTGAATTATCACTCCTCCCTTCGACTCAATCTGAGTCTGCCATGGTCACTCGAATGACCTCTGATGCCGTCGTCGTTCCGGCCAAAACTTTTCGAACACCGTCTTCACGAAGGGTCCGCATTCCCAACTCACGCGCCCGCTTGCGCAGGCCCGCGGTCGATTCATCAGCATTCACGAGAAGCCTCATCTCCTCGTCGATGTTGAAAATCTCAAAAAGGCCCTTCCGCCCTTTGAATCCCGTCATGCGGCAGGTTCGGCAGCCCTCACCCATCTTGACAGACGCTTTCGCAATTTGCTCCTGCGTCAACCGGAGCGCATTCACATCTTTCTCCGTGAGTTCCCCCTCTGTCTCACAGTCCGCGCAAATCGTCCGGACCAGTCGTTGTGCCATGATAGAACGAACTGCACTTGCAATAAGGAACTTCTTCACGCCGATATCGGCAAGACGCGCTACCGCAGAAGGCGCATCATTCGTGTGCAAGGTACTGAAGACGAGGTGACCGGTGAGCGATGCATTGATCGCAATCGAAGCCGTCTCAAGGTCACGGATCTCACCAATCATGATGATATTCGGCGCCTGTCGCAGAATCGCGCGGAGCGCGGCGGCAAAGGTCATTCCAATTGCCTCCTTCACCTGCACCTGGTTAATTCCGGAAAGCAGATACTCGACCGGGTCCTCAACTGTGATGATTTTGCGGTCTGATTTGTTGATCGCGTTCAGACAGGCGTAAAGCGTCGTCGTCTTTCCTGAACCGGTAGGACCGGTCACCAGAATAATTCCATCTGGAAGGCGGATGAGTTCATTGAACTTTGCCTGGTCGTCACTGAAGAAACCGAGCTGTGGCAGACCGATCGTGAGCGAGCTCTTGTCAAGAATACGCATGACGATGCTCTCGCCACAGGAGGTCGGCACGGTCGAAACACGAAGGTCAAGGTCACCGCTGCCGAACTTCGCCTGAATTCGACCATCCTGTGGCAGGCGTTTCTCGGAAATCGCCATGGTCCCGGTCATGATCTTGATCCGGCTGACCACGGAAGAAAGCAGTCTCAAAGGGTGGCTTTGAACTTTGTGGAGCGATCCGTCGATTCGATAACGAACCCGCATCTCCTCTTCCATCGGCTCGATATGAATATCAGAAGCCCGGTTCTGATACGCCTCCTGAAGAATCTGATAAACGAGCTTAATAATCGGCGCGTCCCCGTCTCCGCCGGAGTCACCCTCCGTGACCGCTATAGCGTCTGCATCGAGCTTCGCGATCTGATCGGCATCAAGCTCACTTTGGTAAAAATCGAGCTGGCGCTGCTTAATCGATGATTCAGAGGCCACCACAAATTCAGGCTCCACCGAAAGCACATGACGAACGGAATCGAGCGCATCGAAATCCATTGGGTCCGTAACCGCAATGACCAGAGTTCCACCACCTTCGGCTATCGGCACGATCCCAAACCGGACCGCCGAAGCAGCCGGTACATGTTGCGCGACCGAGGGATCGATATCGAGCTTGCGAAGTTCGACGTAGTCCATGCCGCAGTTCGTTGCGAGAACTTCAGCAATCTGTTCGTCGTTGATGATGTTGAGCGCGAGGAGGCCCTCAAGCGTGGATTCCTGTGCTTTTTTCTTGTGACTTACATCTTCAAGGGCGGCATCATCGAACAGATGAGCCTCCTGCAACAGATCAAGAAGGTAGGTTTCGTTCGAGTACAAGGCTGAAAAAGGAGTTCTTGTTTAGGAAAGGAGGTTCAGAAAAGACCAAAATCGCACGATAAGCACAAGGGCAAAGCGCGCGGGACACGAAAACTAGAGGAATCAGCCTCACACGGGAAGAAAAAAAACACACGAATTCCCAAATTAGCGCTCAGTGAATTTTAAATTCGTAGTCTCCTTCGCTTACACTGACATCAGGCGGGGCGTTCACATTCTCAAAAAAATCGTATCCTTCTTTGAGATTTACCCAGAAATCAATCCACCGCGGTTGCCGCTTCCACTCTTTTTCCATCCGCTTATCGGTCATCCGGAACGGAAACGCATTCACCCGGAAGAAGGTCTGACCTGACTGAAGAGCAAGTGAAGCCAGGGTGAAGACCTCGTTCATGTCAGAGGCCGAAAGAGCATAGGATCCGCGTGATTTTTCTCCCCCGTGAATCATGATGCCGCTTCCGCTACGACCATGGAAGGTGTCGTAATCGTTCGGAAAGCCCAGATCGATTCCCAGATGATGCCGCGTCTCGGGACGGAGCCGCGAACCGGATACAAAGTAAAATCCTTCCGGCGTCTGACCGTCGCCTTCTTTGAGCTTGGGGCCCGGACTTCCGGACCAGTCGGCAACCCGGTAGACTTTAAACAGCGTGTAGCCGGGATTGGCCGGGTTTCTCAACCAAAGCTCCAATTCATGCTCCTCTTTGAAAATCCTGATAAAGACGGGATTCCCGGGGGCAAGCCCGAGTTTTCCCAATTCTGAAGTGAGGCGCGGCATCACCTCTTCCATGATCATCTCAGAAGAAGACGTGGCTTGAACTTCAGGGGGCTGAAAAAAGGGATGATTGGGTCCCGCCTGCGTGCCCATCGAAGCCGGAAGCATTCCCTGCAGCATTCGAATCGTTTTCGACGCGAGCGGATAAGGCTCTTGATCCGCTTCCTCAACGTTCTCAAACGGGTGCGCACTTGAGACCAGACTTTCCTCCTCAGACTGGTGGACTTTTCGCTTCACACGATCCGAAAAGCCTGAGAAATGCTCGTAGAGACGATCAGCTCTCTCCTCGTCCGCACGCCAGTCCAGCCAGTCCCTCACCAACCACGGCGAAGCGACACCTGCGACAATCAAAAGAATAGAAATAACAACCCGTGCAAACATTTATAGTTATTTTGTTAATTAATTTTAATTATTAAGAAAGTCAAGGTTTAGAGCCCCTTCTGAAAGCCGATTTGTGACTTGGATTGAAGAACCCTTGAATTATCCTTCCAGCCAATGAGCAATCCATCCCAGCACGCTCCGGCTATCGGAGTTATCGGCGGCTCAGGCCTCTATGACATCGAAGGCCTCAGCAATATTGAAGAGATCAACATCGAAACCCCATTCGGGCCGCCCTCTGATGCGATCATCTCCGGAGAAATCAATGGTCGGCGGGTCTGTTTTCTTCCCCGCCACGGTCGGGGACATCGTATTCTCCCCTCGGAGTTGAATCACCGCGCCAATATCTGGGCGCTCCGCTCTCTTAATGTGCGCTGGATCATTGCCGTCACTGCCGTTGGCTCCCTGAAAGAAGAGTATCAGCCAAGAGACATTGTTTTACCGGATCAGTTCTTCGATCGCACCAGCCAACGGGCCAACCACACCTTCTTTGGCCGCGGGATCGTCGCCCATATCGCCTTCGGCGACCCCATTTCTGAAAATCTCAGGCAACTCCTCCTCGCCGAAGCAAAAGCCCATGGCAAAACTGTGCATGACCGGGGCACGTATGTGAACATGGATGGGCCCGCTTTCTCAACGAGAGCGGAGTCGGAAACGAACCGCAAACTCGGATTCGACCTTATCGGGATGACCAACCTCCCTGAGGCAAAACTCGCCCGGGAAGCGGAAATTTCACTCGCCACTCTCGCGATGATCACGGATTACGACTGCTGGCGGGAGGAGGAGGAAGCGGTCACCGCTCACTCCGTGATCGAACATGTCCAGGCAAACGCGGCCACCGCAAAAGCAATTCTTCAAACGGTCATCGCGAAGATTCCCGTGACACCCGACTGGCCGGAACACCACGCACTGGATACCGCAATCTTCACCGCGCCGGAACTCTGGCCCGAATCCACCGCCAAAGAACTGGAACCCATCCTGGGAAGATTTTTAAAATAATTAAGAATAGTTTCAAATCTGATTTGCAATATTGTAAAAACTTATTAAATTTCAGCCTTACTTCAGAGTTAAACCCAAATTTTTCCCCTTTGAAAGCTCGCTTCCTATTCCTTCTCGGATTCACCCTGCTTCCGGCCATCTTTCTTAGCGGTTGTCAGACGGCCTCTAAGTCGAAAGGGCAGGGGTCTGTGGCTGCGGCGGTGGAGGGATCTGGTGCAAATCAAACAGCACCAGCACCCCTTCCCACTTCGGTCGGAAACAAAAATTCCTACTCAAAAGTGAACACGAGCCTTCCGTTCATCGCTCTTACCTTCGACGACGGTCCTCACGCAACGAACACGCCTCGCCTCCTCGACATTCTCAAAGAGCGTAACGTGAAGGCGACCTTCTACGTCGTCGCCACCAACGTGAAGCGCTATCCCGAAATCATGCGACGCATCGTCGCCGAAGGTCACGAAATCGGAAACCACACTGTGACGCACGGAAACCTCACGAAGATGTCGCCTGACGAAGTGCGGAGCGAGTTGAGCCGTTCACGGGAGGCCATCATTGCGACGACAGGAATTGCCCCCCGAACGATGCGCCCGCCCTACGGCGCAATCACTGCGGATCAGAAAGACTGGATCCGCCGCGAGTTCGGTTACCCGTCGATCCTCTGGTCAGTCGATCCGGAAGACTGGAAAAAACCGGGCGCCTCCGTTGTCACCCGCCGTCTCGTGTCAGGAGCTGCACCCGGGGGCATCCTTCTCGTTCACGACATCCACGCTTCGACCATCGACGCGATTCCTTCCGCAATTGATCAGCTTCTCGCGAAAGGCCTCCAATTCGTGACCGTCACGCAGCTCATTGCGATGGATGGTAACGGTTAGGGTCCGCTTAATTGACGAATCGCCACGATCTCCTCTTCGTTCAGGGCCCTTTCCCACATCATGAATTCGTCAATCTCGCCTTCGAAGTAGCTCCACGTTTTTCCATCGTTGGCAAAGCCGAGGTAAGCCCCGTGGAAACCACGGTTTGACCCCTCGCCCTCATGGCGAACGGCTTCCTCCCCGTCAAGATAGAGGACTGTTTCACGTGAGTCTACGATCCAGACAAGGTGATGCCAGCCCTGAGTGAGCGGTTCAGACAAGATGGCTTCCGTTCTCAATTTATCCCCCCCTTTATCGGCGCGCAGATGAACTTCCTGCGCACTGACCAGCGCGAGCATGACGTCGTTTGCAAACTTGTTGTCGTAGTCGGAGAAGATTCCTCCCTTTCCTGCCATTCCGGTATATTTCACCCAAACTGAGACCGAGAAGCGCGGTGAATCCGGGATTTCATGGCCAAGAGCAATCCGGTCCCCCTGACCTCTGAATTTCCGCGCGCCGCCAATCACTCCGTCCGGGGTATATAGAGTTCCACTTAGTTGGCCCACCATCCCCCGTTTCGCCAGATCTTTGACCTCAACCACTCCGTCTTCGTCCAGGGGAAACCAGGCCGTCAGTCCGGATTGCAGATCCTCCGGGAGTTGCGCAAGAGTTCTCGGCGCTCCGTTTTCAGCGAGGTCCCCTTCGGCCCCATAGGCCTCGATTTCAGAGGCAATTGCAATCGCCAGTTCAATCTTACCCGCTTTGGTGTAGGCCTTTTTCATTCCTCTAAGTGCATCGACGTATTTACTCTTGAGATCAGCGAGGCTCTCTGCCATCTCCCCGTTCCTACGCTCCAATTCTTCGGATGCAATCTCACGGGGACGACGAAGGGCTGGCGGAAGAGACTCCGGGGGTTCGATCACGGAAAGCGTCCCCGAGCGTGTCGCCTCGATCTCTTTTCTGATGATCAAGACCACGTCAAGATCACCGTTTGTCTGGAATTTCTCCTGCAGATTGCCAAGAACTTTCGCATAACTCTGCAGCATCGCCGCCTTCTCACCATCCACCCGGGTTTCCAACTCACTGACCCTCTCATTGAACAGCGCCTTGAGACGGGTAAACTCGTCGGCCGACTCCTGAGTGCGACCGTGCTGAAATCCTGACAAAAACAGAACAAAAACCAGCACGGCGCTGAGTGGCCAAAAGACAGAAAACCGGCATTCCGCAGTCATGACTCAATCATGAAGGAATTCCCGCGCTTCGCAATGCTGTTATTCAGGACACATCGTCGAGACACGGCTCTTCCCATTCGACGTCACGACGGTAAGCTTGCGGGGATCTCTTTCGAAGCCACTAGAAGCCAGCTGAAAAGAGAATTAGAAGTCCGGGGTGCCTGCACAGGGCGTCGTCATAGCGAACAAGGCTAGTAGATGTCCCCATTTAAAGCGAAGGGTAAAGTGACCGGAGTTTGATTC
>JARGOP010000020.1:0-46709 GCA_029233965.1 Verrucomicrobiales bacterium
GCACCACCGACAGCCTCAATTCTTCATCCCGCCTTTGGCTCCGAAAAGCGGGACCACTTCACCGCTTCGGACCGAAGCCAAGGTAGGCGTTGATTTTATCCCGCCGACGGTTCTCCGGCACCTGTCGTGAGTAGAAAAATTCCGTATTGATGTCTGCTGCGTAGCTGACATCGAATTGAGCGGTGATCTGTGCAATGAGGATCGTGGCCTGATCCCGGACCGAGAATCTCTCGTCCGGAATCGAATAATGCCGTCCTTCTTTGGTTCGGAATTGAGCTACGCCGACTTCAAATTTCGTCAGCTCGGCATGGATCACTTTTCCGTCCGCACTCGTCCAATCCTGAATCGGAACGAGTGAATCCTGCCCCGCAACGCCAGTCGCGAATACTCCCGCAAGAGCCGCCGACAGGGAGGCTCGATTCAGTAGACGTCGTCCGTTGATCGTTGATCAACTACCGCTGCCTCAACCCGTTTTCAACGGAATCCGGTGGTGCCGGAACGAGAGCGATTTCTATTCGCGTTGAGCGATGTCTAGCGGAGGTTAGCCGGGGTGTCATGATGTTGAAGAATCCAGTCCCCGTTATTTTGCTGCTGTTTCTGACGGCCCCGGCTCCGGCTGACGAGCCGGCGAAGCGTACCCTTGCGGTTTACCTGCCGGACTATCGCGTCAAGGCGGACACGGAGCCGCAGCTCTACGGAACGACACACCTCGTCCTCTTTTCGGCGAAGCCCAACGACAATGGTTCGGTCGATTTTTCGAGAATCACCCCGGAACTTCTCGCTTTTGGAGAAAAAGCGAAAGCGAACGGCCGCGTCAAAGTGACCTTCTGCGTCGGGGGATGGGGACGGGGAAAGCTGTTCGCGAACGCGGTGAGTTCTGAAGCGAGTCGTGCGCGATTTGTGGATGACCTCGTCGCGTTTTGCGAAGCTCAGGATCTTGACGGCGTCGATATCGATTGGGAGTTCCCCCGGGGCGATCAGGAGCATGCTGATTTCGCGTTGTTCCTCGAAGGGCTTTCGGGAAAGCTCCGTCCCTCCGGTCGGATCCTGACGGTGGCGCTGGGCTACTCGCGGCCTCTCCCGGCGAAGTGCTGGCCGTTTATTGATCAGGTGAATTTGATGAGTTATCAGCCCTGGAGCGAAGAGCCCTACGAGGCCTGGTTGAGCGAGTCGATTGATCGGTTTCTCGAGGCGGGGTTGCCTCCCGAAAAGTTGCTCCTCGGGGTTGGCTTTTATGCGAAAGAAAAAGCGGGGGAACGCCGCGCGATCTCGTGGAAGCATCTCGTGGGAGAGGATGCGAAGGAACGGCCTGCTTCCGGACACGGCTACTGGCCGGTGGGAAAGGAAGCCTGCGATTTGCGCCTGCGACTTGCGAAAGAGCGCGGGCTGGCCGGCGTCATGGTTTGGGATTATGGACATGATAGTCCCGACCCGGAGCATTCCCTGTTGCGGTATTTGGCGGAGGGCCTGCGGGAGTGATTGGAGGTTTTCAGAAGTCGTGGCGAAGTGGATTCGTCTTCCAACTTTTCCCCGGGTCCGCCATTCCCGCTCCCTCAAATCCGCCGAAAGGAAAATTGACGGGGCGGGGGCATCTTTCCATGCTCCTTCGAGATCGAATGAATGATGATGCACCGCGTTTTTGCCCTCTTCTTTTTCAGTGTCAGTGTCAGTGTCAGTTTCAGCGCCGTCGCGGCTGAATTTCCGGAGCCCTACAACACCGAACCGGGTGACCCCTCGCCAATGCCGGCAGGGGAAGCTGCGGCGACGGCAACGCTGCCGGAGGGGTTTCGTCTTGAGGTCTTTGCCTCGGAGCCTGAGGTCCAGCAGCCGATCGCGATTTGCTTTGATGAACCCGGCCGCCTTTGGGTCGCAGAGTGTTATACCTACGCGGAGCGTCCCCTTCGCTGGGATCTTGAGTTGCGTGACCGGATTGTCGTTCTTGCGGACACGAGCGGGGATGGAAAATCAGATTCACGGACGGTCTTCTGGGATGAGGGGAAAAGACTCACGAGCATTGCCTGGGAACAGGGCGGAGTCTGGGCGCTTTGCGCGCCGGAGTTGCTTTTCATTCCGGATGCAGACGGCGATCTCGTGCCGGACGGCGACCCGGTCGTAGTCCTCGATGGATTCGATGCCGAACTCATCGGTCACAATGTCGTGAACGGCCTGAAGTGGGGGCCCGATGGATGGCTCTACGGACGCCACGGGATCACCGCGACCTCGCGGGTGGGGGCACCGGGCGCGCCGGAAAGCGAGCGGACCTCGCTGAATACTTCGATCTGGAGATTTCAACCGGAGCGAAAGGTTTTCGAAGTGGTTTCGCATGGAGGAACGAATCCCTGGGGACTCGACTGGGACAAAAACGGCCAGCTCTTTTACACGAACACCGTGATCGGTCATCTCTGGCACGCGATACCGGGCGGGTATTTTGAGCGGATGTTCGGGGCGCATCTCAACCGTCATGCCTATGAGCTGATCCAGCACACCGCTGATCACTATCATTGGGACAAGGGAAGTGAAAAGTGGAGCGACATTCGCGAGGGGATCTCGGGAAAGACCTCGGACCTCGGTGGCGGTCACGCGCACATGGGGTGCCTCATTTACGAGGGCGGCGTCTGGCCGGCTCAGTATCAGGGTAAGCTCTTCACCTGCAATCTGCACGGGCGCCGGGTCAATATGGAGCGGCTTGATCGCGAAGGCGTCGGCTACGTCGCCCGGCATGAACCTGATTTTCTCATGATGAAAGACCCCTGGTTTCGCGGGCTCGATCTCGTGACGGGACCGGATGGTCAGGTTTGGGTCAATGATTGGTCGGACACCGGGGAGTGTCACGACAACGACGGGATTCATCGCACCAGTGGGCGGATCTACCGGATTGTCTACGAGGGGGCGGATGCAGGGAAGCCGACGACGGGGAGACCCGGGTGGCTCACGCAGCGCAGGGATCCTGATTTCGGCCGGGAGAATATTGAGGCTTTGTTAGCCTCGGGCGATGAGCCGCGAATTGCGATGGGGGTTCGCTGGTTCGCGGAGGATTTTGGTGAGGACGGCGGGACCGCGAAGCGTTTCCTTGCGCTGGCGAAGGATGCTCCCGACGGGCTTGTCCGCCTTGAGTTGGCATCGGCGCTTCAACGCATCCCCCTCGAGGAGCGAATTCCGTTGGCTTCCGTTCTCTCGCAAGTCGTTGCCGACGCCGATGATCGACAGCAGCCTTTGATGATCTGGTATGGGATTTCCGAAGCCGTTCCGGCCTTCCCGGAGGCAGCGGTGGAACTGGCGATCGATTCGAAGCTGCCCACGGTGAGCCGCCTTATCGCAAGAAGACTGGCGGAGGAAATTGAGGAGAATCCGGATCCGGTGAATGACTTGCTCACGAAAGCCGCCGCGAACGCGGATCCCGGGATCCTCAGTGCGGTCCTGACCGGAATTGGAGAAGCTCTCGGTGGTTGGAGTCAGGCTCCGAAGCCCGCGGTGTGGGAATCCATCGTCGCGGCCGGGAATGAGTCAGACTCACCCGGATTGAAGGATCGCATCCGGGAGCTTTCCGTTCTCTTCGGAGACGGCAGGGCCCGTGAAGAGTTGTTGGCCATCGCCGCGAATCTCGAAGCGGATCCGGGAGCGCGCCGGTCCGCTTTGGTTCATCTCCTCAGACAGCCGGACGTTGATCTGCTTCCTCTCCTCAAAAAGTGGGTCACGGATAAGGTGATTGCGCCCGAGGCGGTTCGGGGATTGGCGCTCTACGAGGAAAAGGGGTTGTCGGCTCAGATCCTGAATTTCTGGACGCGCAACCCGATCCATCGCCCCGTCGCGATTGACACTCTCGTTTCGAGGGCGTCCTATGCCTCTGATTTGCTGGATGCGATCGAAAAAGGACGCATCCCGCCCCGCGCCGTTTCCCCGTTTCAGGCGAGACAGATCCGGAGCCTTGAAGACGAAACATTGAACAAGCGTCTCGGGGAACTCTGGGGGGAAGTGAACGAAACTTCGGCGGAGAAGAAGGAGGAGATCGCGAAGTGGAAGTCTCTCCTGACAGAGGAAGTGATCGGGCAGGCGGATCCCGTGAAAGGTGAGGTGGTCTTTGCACAGAGCTGCGGCGCCTGTCATCAACTCTATGGAAAAGGCGGCAACTTCGGCCCTGATCTGACGGGGAGTGATCGACACAATCTGGATTATCTCCTCGGCAATATCATCAATCCGAACGATGTCGTTCCCGCGGACTATCGATTGACGGTGTTTACGCTCAAAGACGCTCGCGTCGTTTCGGGAATCGTTCCGGAAGAGGATGAACGCTCCGTTTCGGTGCAGACTCCGGCCGGGTTGGTGAAGATCGAGGCGAAGGAGATTCAATCCCGCGAGACGCTGCCGCTTTCTCTCATGCCCGAAGGTCTTCTCAAAGCGATGCCGGATGAAGAGGTCAGAGATCTCATCGCTTACTTAATGTCACGATGATTTTCAACCCGGTCGTTGCCATGCGAAATGTTTTACTGCTGCTCATTGGTTTCACAGGATTGATCCTCCCGCCGACCGTGCTCGGTGAAGAGGATGCTCTGCCTGACATTGTCATTATTTTGGCCGACGACATGGGCTGGGGCGATCCGCAGTGTTATGAGCCGGATTCAAAGATTCCGACTCCCAATCTGGATCGGCTCGCCGATGAAGGGATGCGCTTCACCGATGCCCATACGCCGTCTTCGGTCTGCACCCCGACCCGATACACGCTCCTGACAGGGCGCTATTGCTGGCGGACATGGCTGGAGAAAGGGGTCCTCGACGGCTTCGGGCCTCCTCTCATTGGCGGCGGGGAAGACACGGTTGCGACCTTGCTGAAGCGGGCCGGCTACCGGACTGCCTGTGTTGGAAAGTGGCATCTCGGTATGCAGTGGCACGATCTCGAGGGCAATCCTGTCGGAGAAAGGGGCGCGCAGGGGTTTCGGCCCGGTGACACGATGGATTTTGGTCAGGACCTGACAGGGGGACCGAACGACGTCGGCTTTGACTCCTATTTCGGGATCTCGGCTTCTCTCGACATGAGTCCCTACGTCTATCTTCGGGACCGCCGCGTCGAAACGCGGCCGACTGCGTGGCATGAGAAAATTGAGGATACGATTTTTCTCAACGGCGTTTCCGGGGTGAAGTCACCGGGTTTTGACATTCACGATGTTCTTCCCCGCTTTGGTGAGGAAGCGGTCCGTGTGATTTCGAGTCATGCCGGGAAAGCCAATCCGCTCTTTCTCTATCTGCCGCTCAATTCTCCCCACTTGCCGGTATCCCCTTCCGCCGGAGTGAAGGGTAAGAGCGAGGCAGGAGACTACGGGGATTTCGTTTGGGAGACCGATGAAGTGGTCGGGCGTGTCCTCGACGCGCTGGACGAAACGGGCATGGCGGAAAATACACTCGTGCTCTTCACGAGTGACAATGGCGGTCTCTGGCATTGGTGGAACTTCCGGGCGGACGATGATGGCGGGAAAGCACCAACCACACCGAGAGGTGACTATGTCAGGGAGTTCGGGCATCAGAGCAATGCGGACTGGAGAGGAACCAAGGCCGATATCTACGAAGGCGGTCACCGGGTTCCCTTTCTGGTTCGTTGGCCCGCAAAGGTGAAAGGTGGCCGGGTCAGTGAAGCACTGGTCGAACTCACCGATGTCTTCGCGACGGTGGAAGAGATCACCGGGCTGAAAGGGAAAGAGACTTCCGGGATGGACAGCTTTTCGATGCTTCCGGTCTTGCTCGGCGCGGCGGAGGAGGTGCGCCCGTTTTCGATCCATCATTCTCTCGCGGGAACATTTGCCCTGCGGCAAGGGCCCTGGAAAATGATCGAAGGTCGCGGGTCCGGTGGTTTTACCCGGCCCCGTCACGCCCGGGATTTCGACGATGACATCCCCGGCCAGCTCTACAATCTCGATTCGGATTTTCAGGAGACAAAGAACCGGTGGGTGGATGAATCGAAGCGGGTCTCCGAAATGAAGTCTTTCCTCGAAACGGTGCGGGAAACTTCGGCGAGAGACGCGGCAAGCGGAAAATCGGTTGTTGGCAGGGATTGACTCAGGGCATCGCAGGGGGGAGTGATGGGGGAGTGATGACCTCTCCTCCTTTTCAGAATCATTATGCAAAGCTTCCGGATCGCTTTTATGCGAGAGTGGATCCGGCAAAAGTTCCGACTCCGGAATGGATCCGTGTGAATGAGGCTCTCGCCGGTGAACTCGGGCTTGATCTCGAATGGTTGAAGTCCGGTGAGGGGCTTGCGATGTTGTCAGGGAATACCATGCCGGAGGGCGCGGAACCGATCGCCCAGGCTTATGCGGGGCATCAATTTGGAGGATGGGTGCCTCAACTCGGGGATGGTCGTGCCATTCTTCTGGGGGAAGTCAAACACGAGGATGGCTCGCCCCGTGATCTTCAGCTCAAGGGTTCGGGGCGCACTCCGTTTTCGAGAGGCGGGGACGGGAAAGCCCCGCTGGGCCCGGTTCTCCGCGAATACATCGTGAGCGAAGCGATGGCTGCCCTCGGCGTCCCTACGACGAGGGCCCTCGCCGCCGTGACGACAGGGGAGTCGGTTTATCGGGAGGAGGCTCTGCCGGGCGCGGTTCTCACCCGTGTCGCCGCGAGCCATATCCGCGTGGGGACCTTTCAGTTTTTCTATGCGAGAGAGGACGTGGAGGGCTTGAAAACGCTCGCGGATTTTGTGATTGATCGTCATTACCCGGAGGTGGGCGAAAGCGAAGCGCGCTATGAAGCGCTCCTGAAGGCGGTGATACGGAGACAGGCCTCACTCATCGCCCGCTGGATGAACCTCGGATTTATTCATGGCGTCATGAACACGGATAACATGACGATTTCAGGGGAGACAATCGACTTTGGTCCCTGTGCGTTCATGGACGAGTTCCATCCGGAAACGGTCTTCAGTTCGATTGATCGACAGGGGCGCTATGCGTGGATCAATCAACCCGTCGCGGGAAACTGGAATCTGGCACGCTTTGCGGAAACGCTTCTGCCCCTGCTTTCAGACGACCGCGAGAAGGCGGTGGGAATCGCAGAGGGCTTCCTCCACGAGTTTGAGGAACTCTTCAATGATGCCTACTTCGACGGTTTCGCAGAGAAGCTGGGATTGCGCGGGGAAGCGGGAACGACGCGTCCCTTTGTTGAGAAGACGCTTGGGTTCATGGCGGAGTCATCTCTGGACTTCACTCAATTTTTCACCGCCCTGACCCGATACGCCCGCGACGAAAACGTCTCGCATCTGCCTGAGCCGTTCAGCGCAAGCCCGGGGTCGGAGGAATGGCTTTCGGAGTGGAAGGGCCTGGCGGGCGATGAGGAAGAAACCCTTTCCCGGATGAAGGCGGCGAATCCGGTCCTCATTCCGCGAAACCATCGTGTCGAGGAAGCGATTCAGGCCGGAATGAAAGGGGAATACTCCGTCTTTCATCGTCTCGTTGAGGCACTCTCCGATCCTTTCACGGAGCGCGGGGAATTCGAGGATCTCGAGGCACCGCCGGCCCCCGGGGAAAAGGTGACCGCCACCTTCTGCGGGACGTGACAGGTGACTCAGGCCTGCTCCTTCGGATTCAATCGATATCGATAGAGCAGGAGGAGAAGAAGCGGCAGGAGCCAGTGCGAGGTCCGCACCGCCGTTTCGAAGGCCCATGGATCGAGAGTCCACCCTGACAAGCTCACATCGAAGTGGGCAACGATGCGTGCGCTCGCAGTGGCGGCACCCCAGACTACGAGGTAGATCAGGGAAACGATCCGCGCCGGTTTGAAGAAAATGCCGATCGCGAAGACGATGTCGAGCCAGCCGACGATGGAGAGAAAGAGGATCGCCGATTCCTGAGTCACCCCGAGAATGTTCATTGTCATGTTTTGATAGGAGAGGGGAACCGGGTGAATTCCTGCGGCATAAAATCCGTGTCCAATAAAGGTCATCGCTGCGGCGATGCTGACGAGGAGGCTCCATCGGCGTAGTGATACGTTCTTCCCTGTCGCAAAGAACAGGGCGATCGGGGTGATCATTTGCAGGGCGTGCTCAATCGCCATTCCAAAATCGAAATCGGAGGCGACCCATCTCGCAAGACTGTCGAGGAAGAGAAGGAAGGCCATGGGCCAGAGCAACCACCGGGTCCACGGGCAGCATTTTCCGGAGACGAACCACGGCAGGGTTGCCCCGAGGATCAGGATGAGGCCGAAGACCATCAAGCCCTGGTTGATCCATGGATCGGAAGCGGTCGCAAAATCCGACCAGGTCATCCCGGTGAGCTGATGGATCAATCCGGTCCACCAGTCTTCCTGCCAGACCAGTCCGCGGATCGGACTGTCCCATCGCCACGTCAGCCATCCCCGCGCCACAAGCGTGACACTGACACAGAGCTTGAGGAGAGTGAGCCAACGCTGGTAAGTCATAAGATGCCTCTTTATGCCGTCACTCGCGCAGGTGGTCGACGAAAAAGGAACACGTTTCACCGTGATGCTTCTCCGTAGCTTTCGGGAACCTGTCAGTGATTTGCGACGACTTTCCTGAGGGTTGACTCCATCGATGCCGGAAGGCCATAGGCCGGAAGCTCTTCGCGGAAAGTTTCCCAGTTGCGCTCCATCCCCGAGCCGAGGAAGGCATTGAGGCGCGTTGCCACTGCCGAGTCGGCGAGCGACTTTTCATCGGGATAGGTCTCTTCCAGAAATGCCCTCAGGTCGTGGTAGCGCGTCAGGTAGTAACTCTGATGGTAGCGCTCCGCGTAGGTGAATTCGGTCACCGGCTCGAGATGAGTCTGAATGGACTCCACCGCGACGCCATGCCGTTCCGATTCAGCCTGAAACGAGGCACGGGCTATCGCCTCCTGCGCGTCGGAGCGGTAGAAGAGAACGTTTCGATACTGGCTCGAAGGATGATTCCGCAGGCTGTGATGACTGTCCCAGAAACAGGAGAGTACTTGTTGAAAAGTGATGAGATCAGGATCGAAATCGATCGAGATTACCTCGGTATGATCGCCCATGGACTGATAGGTCGGGGAAGCGGTCCTGCCACCGCAGTATCCGGCCCTGGTCCTCAATACTCCTGGAAGGCTTCCGAACTCGGAATCCGGTCCCCAGAATCATCCCACTCCGAAGGTGGCAGTTTCGTAGGCCCGCTTCGAAGTTGTTTTGTCGAAGGGAAGCCGGTCAGCGGAGAGGGTCCCGTCTTCAATCGCAAGAGGACCGGCTTGAGTTCTGGATGAATGGAACATGGTGGTGCGTTTAGTCTTCGATGTTTCGGAAGTCCCATTCGCCAAGAGGTCCCGGGATGAGTTCCCGTTTTAATGGCTCAAGGCCTTTGATGATGAGGTTGAAAATGTCCGTAACGACGACCTTCTGACTGCCGTAGTAGCCGTGTCCGAGCATACTCGTGTCGATGCCGGAGGCATTGACCGTGTCCATGCCGCCGAGGACGTGGAGGCTCGCTCCGGAAAGACCGAGGCGGCTGTTTCCATGGATGCCCTGAGAGAGCTTCAGAGCGGCGTCGTCCGAGGAGGCATACATCGTCAACTTCTCCGTTGCGACGGACAGTTTGGGGAAGATCTGATCCTTGAAAATATCTGCATCGATATCGGGCGCTGCGAGAATCACATTGTGCAGGTCAAGGTCGAAGCCTTCATCCTTTGCATTGGCGAGGGCGTAGCTGAGGACCCGGGTTCCCATGCTGTGTGCGATCACATGAATTTTGTCGATCTCCGTGTTTTCCTGCAGATCCATGAGGAATTGCGTGAGATGGGGAATCGACCATTCGGCGTTCGCTTCATCGACGGTGTAGGCGGTGAGTGAGGCTTTCGAGGGCCAGCTGTAGGTCATAGCAACGCCACCGAAATCGAGATCGAAGGCAATCTGGCCGGTGCGACGCACGGCATCATCAAAAGCGACATTGAAACCGTGAATAAAAAGGAGGGCTTCGTTTTTCGGCCGCTCTCCGGCAGTCGAACTGACTGTGCTGAAAAAAGTTTTGGAATCCATTTTCTCGAGGTCAAGAATGACGACATGCTTCTTCGGAGACTCGGAGAACTCCAACTTGTACCACTTGGGACGTTCCACGACACCAATCTGGTGATGAAGCGGGATCGAAACAGTGGTTTTTCCATATTCCATGGGACCCTCGCGATTCCGCTCACCGCCGTATTGCCCGTTGCTTCCTTCGGCCTCTGTGGGTTTCCGGTTGGTTCCGTAGAACACGTCAACCGTGTGATATTCCCTGGATTCAGGCTCCACTTTTGCGGGGACCCGGGTAATCACGGTGCGAGTCTGGAGGCCGAAACCGCCGTCGTCGGGGGGAGTGGTCGTGACAACGGGAGGTTCGGCCGGAACCGGAGGCATGGTCTCAGTCACCGGAGGCGCCGGCTTCGGCGGGACGGGAGGTGCCACTTCCACGACGGGAGGAGCCGAATCTGTTCCGGGAGAAGCCACCTCAACGGGCGCCGGGGCAGGAGGAGCGGGCTCGACTGCGACCGGAGGCGGTGTTTCCGCCCCGGGGTCATCGACGTTTTCGTCTGTTGTCGGGGGAGCGCCACAGCTGACAACGAAGAGGGCTGCTGTGGCCAGAATCGGGATTCCGAAAGCTTGACTGCCGACCTGCCTGATTCGATTCCAAACGGAGATGCTTGTTGGTTTCATGAGTGCGTTGGCTTCAAGTAAAGCAACAGCTGTTGAAGCATTTTTGCAATCAACAAACGGGCCGTGAGAGCGACGAATAAGGGCGGAATTTCATGCGACTGTTCCGATCTGATTTCTACAAATTCGTGCCTGAATCTTCATGGTCCGCGGATTGCCTTTCCTTTCCGTTACGCTCAGAATGGCATTCTATGGCATCCCGAATTTCCTGTTTCGCTCTCAGCGTTCTGTTGTCCGTTTTTCCGGTCTTCGCTGAGGAATCGGAATCAATAGAGCGTCCCAATATCCTTCTCCTCCTGGTGGATGATTTGAAGCCCGCTCTGGGATGTTATGGTGATGAAACCGCGCAGACTCCCCATCTTGACGCACTGGCGGCGAGAGGGATGCGATTCGATGCCGCGTATTGCAATCAAGCCGTTTGCGCCCCTTCCCGTTTTACCTTGATGTTGGGAGCGCACTCGACGTCGACGGGCCTCTATGGCCTCGGAAGCGATCTTCGCGCTGTTCTGCCCGAAGCGGTCACTCTGCCTCAATACTTTGCGAAATACGGGTACCGGACGGAATCACTGGGCAAGATTTTTCATATCGGTCATGACAACGAAGGTGATCCCGAATCTTTTTCGGTTCCGCATTTCAAAGAGAAAGTCATCGAATATGTGGACCCGGCGAGTACCCCCGGCGGTCAGCTCACCCGCGAGGAGGCGATGTTCACGAACGCGCGGAAAACCAATCCTGAGATCGGGGACTACAACAAGCTCCCGCGGGGCGCGGCCTTCGAGTCGCCTGAGGTCGACGATGAGGCCTACGCCGACGGCCGCGTCGCGAGGGAAACCCTGGCGAGACTTGCCGCCGCAAAAGAGCGTCGCGAATCGGAAGGAACGCCATTCTTCATTGCCGCCGGCTTCGCCCGTCCCCATCTTCCGTTTTCGGCTCCGAAGAAATACTGGGACCTTTACGATCCTGACCTTCTCCCCATGCCTGCGGAGGAGGAGTTGCCGGAAAATTCACCGACGGTGGCGCACAAGCGGGGAGGGGAGATCCGGAATTACTTCCCGGTTCCGGATAAAGGTGATCCTGCCCGGATTTCAGACGAGCTGAAGCGGGAACTGATTCATGGCTACTATGCGAGCACGAGTTACGTCGATGCTCAGATCGGCAAAGTCATCGATGGGCTCGATGAACTCGGTCTTGCCGAAAACACCATCATCGTGCTTTGGGGGGATCATGGATTTCATCTCGGTGATCTCGGGATCTGGACGAAGCACACAAACTACGAGCAGGCGAATCGCATCCCGATTCTCTTCGTCGCGCCCGGCGTGGCGGAGCCGGGAAGTTCGACGGGGCAACTCACGGAGACGGTGGACATTTATCCGACCCTTGCCGAACTGGCCGGTTTGCCGGCACCCCGGGGCCCGCAACCGATGGACGGAGTCAGTCTCGTCCCGGTCTTGAAAAACCCGGAAGTGCGCGTTCGGGATCATGCCTTTCATGCCTACCCGAAAGGGAAGATTGGCCGGGCGATCCGAACCGATCGCTACCGGCTCGTGGAATGGAAGAACCCCGGTGCGGATCCTTCGCAGGCTGAGTATGAATTGTATGATTACGCGGAGAACGATCTTGAGCTGGTGAATATTGCCGGCGGGAAGCCGGAGAAGCTTTCCGAACTCAAGTCGATTCTTCAGCAATACCCTGAGGCGGTGGGTCGGGATTCCTCACCGCCGGCTGCGGCGAAGAAGACAGCGAATCAGTCAGGCGGGGTGGAGCTGGAGGAGTACGCCCCTCTCATCGCGAATGTGCCGCTGAAGATTCACGCCGAGGTTCGGCCGAAAGGAGACCGGGCCGAAGGCGTGGTCCTCGCGCAGGGTGGTCGGGAACACGGCTATGCTCTTCATTTTGTGCAAGGACGGCCGGCCTTTGATGTGAGAGTGAACGGAAAGGTCAGCCGACTCATCAGCGAAGAGCCGATGAAGGGGATCATTCGACTGGATGCTGAACTCAACGAAGAGGTGATGACGTTCTCGATTAACGGAGGTGAGCCTCTTTCCAGGCCCTCGCCCGGACTGATCCCGAAGCAGCCACAGGACGGGCTTTCGGTCGGCCTCGACCGGCGTTCTGCTGCGGGCGATTACGAAGCGCCGAATCCGCTGACGGTCATGATTTCCAACACCCGGGTCGAGGCGGGGGGGAATCCTCCTGCAGTCGCGGGAGCGATGACACCCGGGGAGATCCGGGCCGGATTTGCTGCTCATGACCGGGCCCTCTTCGTGAAAGAAGGATGGATTCGCGATCCGTATCTCATTACCGGACCGGACGGCTGGATGTATCTCACGGGGACAACACCGCTGAATGGCGATCCCAGAGAAGAGACAGATCCCTACAACACCGGCCTCGGTGATGAATCCATCGTCGGTTGGAAAGCGAATGTCTGGCGGAGCAAAGACTTCGCGACCTGGGAATCACTTGAGGCCCCGTTCTCGTTGAAAGACGGGATCTGGTATCAATCCATTCCGGAGGCCTTCAGCAAAACGCCGGAGAAACACTGGTTCCTCTGGGCGCCGGAACTTCACTGGATCGAATCGATGAAGAAGTGGGCCCTGGTCCACACCAGCCCGACTCCGGTGGCGGGCGCGAATCTTTCGCTGAGTGCCGGTCCCGAAGTGGCCGGTCCCTGGACAAACCCCATGGGCGTTGCCATTCAAAAACGCCATGACCCCTCTCTCTTTCGAGATGACGACGGCACCTGGTGGATGGTGTGGGGAGCCACGAAAATTGCCCCCCTCGAACCTGACTTCTCCGGTTTTTCCGGAAAGGAGATCGCGATTTCGCCCGGAGGTGACACGAAGCAGATGGGGCATGAAGGATGCCTCATCATGAAGATTGAAGGGAAATACGTCCTCTTCGGAACCGGCTGGTCGACGGGGGAAATGCGCCGCGGAAGCTACAATCTCTACTACGCGGTTGCCGATCACATTACCGGCCCCTACAGCGAGCGGAAATTCGCGGGTCGTTTCCTCGGGCATGGAACCCCGTTTCAGGATCCGGAAGGGCGCTGGTGGTGCACCGCATTTTACAATGCCAATGTGCCTCCTCTCAGCCGGGAAGGAATTGAGAATCGCGATCTCAGTGATACCGCGCAAACGATCAATGCGAGGGGCACCACGCTGGTTCCACTGGACGTGAAATTGCTCGACGATGGAGAGCTCTGGATCCGGGCGAAAGATCCGGCCTACGCCACGATCGGGCTGGATGAGGCTCAGGAGTTTGATCGTTGAAGGAGCCTCGATTTCACAAGAATCCAGGGCACGACGAACGAAGAGGCAATCCCGATGAGCAGCCCTCCAAGGGCGGGGGCCGAAACCCGCGGAACCCGGAGGGAAAAAATCACGGTGCGGAAGGCATAAGCCATCAAGGCGAGGAGGAAGATGCCCGCAATGGCGACGCCGAGACGATTCCATCCTGTGGGAGAAACGAAGTGTAAATACTTTCGTTCCAGACTCCGGCCAGAGAGCCAGGCGACATAGAAACCGGTGACGAGATACATTTTCCCGGTGGCATCACCGTGTGGCCAGAAAAGAATGAGGAGGATCGGGAAAAAGAAAAGCGCGGCCGAAGGAACGAGACCGCGGCAACACCCGGGAGCACAACGCTTCCGAAAGGCAAAAGCGGTAAGAAGGAGGAACCCGATCACGGCTCCTCCAAGAACGTCTTCCAGATCGTGGACACCGAGATAGAGGCGACTGGATGAGATCCCGGTGATCATGAGGACGGCAATCGCAAGGATCCATCGTTTCTTTGTCTCGACGGCAAGTCCGCCCCAAAAGACGATGGCCATAAGCGTGTGGCCGCCGGGCAGTCCGTAGCTTTCGGGCCTGAGACCGTCGATCGCCAGCCCGGCAGGTGGCCTGGGATCCTGAAAAAGGTCTTTGAAAAACAGGGTCAAAACACCTGAGATCAGTGTGAGGATCGCGATCCTGCTGCCGGACTCCTTGTTCCAGCACCAATAGAGAAGTGGCAGGGCCCCGAAGAAAAACTCGGTGAACCCGAGGAAGGTGAAGACTGTAAAGACCGGAGTGAGCGCCTCGTGTCGAAGCGGCAGCACCCATTCCATGTCGTGGAGGATCGAAGCAATCATGTTTCCGCTTTGCCGTGACCAAAATGAGGAAGCGTTGGATTCCTTTGCCGATGGCCGCTAGGTTCCATGATTATGAAGCTCAAGCAGAATCAGCTCTGGAAGCAAGGCGACCGGTTCTACCGCATCGTCCACCTGGAACGTCTTTCGGTCGACTACAAAACCGTCGATCCGATGGATCCGGAGGCGGGGAGTCATCATTCCGTGACGAAGAAAGAGTTCTGCCGCCTCATCAAAGGGGCCGAAGAAGTTCTTGATCCCTCGCTCTTCGGAATGTGAGACCTTCTACTTTCCAAAGCCGTTCGCAGGGGTGCCATCGTCGTTCAAGTTCCCGGTGACCCAGAGGAGGCCACGGGTGACGAGATCGAGGTAGCGATCATCCGCAACGGTCTCATTGAAGTGACCCAGGCTCGTGCTGAAGATTCTGGTTTTCTTCGGGCCGTAAAGATTGGTCCAAGCGACGACTGCGATGGCTTCTTTTCCGACTGCATTCGGATCCGCCGGTTGTCCTTTTTTCGGCTTCGGAAACTGAATCTGCTTTCCGGAAACGAGCGGGTGTGCTGCGTCAAAAGTTCTCAGGTTGTTGTAGAGCTCCTCGTCAATCGTCGTCCAGTCTTCCATCCCAACGGTGATGGGATGTTTCTTGTCGGTGTAGGTCAGGTCAATCGGGGCTTTGGGCCCGTGGCTGGTTGATTGCATGCCGATCATCTCATACCATCCGGCGTTGTCCGCGCCGTCGGTGACCGGCTCCTTGAAGATGCCCCGGCGATAGCTGTGCATCGCACAGTGGATGTTCACTGCGGGAACGCCGTCCCGGTGTGCCGCGAGAATGCGGTCAACGTAGGCAGGGTCGGTGACGTTGGCGGAGCATTCATCGTGAAGAACGACGTCAAAGCCTTTGGCCCAATCGGCGTTTTCGTAAATGGGGAAAGTGGCCCCGGTTGTCGTGTCGGCGGTGTATTCGACAACGACGTCGGCATGGATACGCGACTCGATCCCGACTTCGAGGATCGTTTTCTGCATCGCATAATCATGACAGCATCCGCCGATCACGAGAAGGATTCGCAGCGGCTTCGATTCGGATTCTTCGTCCGCTTGCACAAGCCATAAGCAACTGAGGCCGACGCTGAGCGCGATACACAGGGGAAGTATTTTTTTCATGAGTAAAAACGCAAAAACTTCCCCGGATCCGACTATTCGAACCCTGCGGGAAGTTCCGCGAAAAAAAGAATGAACTATTGAGCCGCTTCCTGCAACATTGCAGCGAGCTGATCTTTGAGGTCGAGCCGCTTTTTTTTTGCCCCGGTCAAGACAAGGTCTTCCGGAGTTTCAATACCTTCCTCCATGCGGAAGACTTCTTTGTCGGCTGCTTCATACTCTTCCATCAATTTGCGGAAGTGAGCGTTATCCATCTTGAGCTGATGGATTGCGTCGTGTTGCTCAGGGAATTCGGACAACAGGGGGTGGTGGTTTATTGGCATCCCCGAGCAAATCCCGTTTCTTGAGTTGAGTCTATCAGAAAGACTCGCAATGCTGCCGAATCGCGCAGCCATTGCCTGTTTTCTGAGCACCAATTGCTCAGAAACAGATCGGGTCGCGGAAGCGGCACCCGGAAGCGCCGCTCCCTGTGAAAAACCGGAGTGAATTAGATTTCAGCGGGAACCTCAGGTCCGGCCGGTTCTGCAGGCGCGTCGGCTTCCGGAGAGGCCGGAGCAGCGGTCGGAACAATCTTCGCTCCTTCGCGAAGTTCCGTGAGATATGCTTCGATCTTTTCTCCCTTCTCCTGCTCGAAAAGATTGGTGGCAAGGTCCTCTTTGACCTCCTCGTAGGTCAGCGTCTTCGCCTCTTTGCGGTCGGTAACCTTGATGATGTGATACCCGAAATCAGTCTTCACGAGGTCTCCGATCTCACCGACTTTCTGTTCGAACGCGGCTTTCTCAAACTCAGGCACCATCTGGCCTGCGGCAAACTGCCCGAGGTCCCCGCCCTGAGCCTTGCTCGGACAGTCGGAGTGAGCGCCGGCGAGTTCAGCGAAATTCTCGCCTTTCGCCTCAGTGAGCTGTGCTTTGATGTCTTCCGCTGACTTCTTCTTTGCTGCGATCGCAGCTTCGTCGGTGAGGTCCCGGGTGGAGATGAGAATGTGGGCAGCGGAAACGCTGGCGTCCTGTTTGAACTCGTCAGGATGCTCATCATAGTAGGCCTTCACGGCAGTCTCTTCAGGCTCCTTAATGTCTGCTGTCACCTTGTCAAACAGCTGACGAATTTTGATATCGTCTCCGATTTGACCTTTGATTCTCGAAAGATCGACGCCGGCCTGAGCGGCATAGTCTTCGATCTTGATGCCTTCGGGGAGGGACTTTGCGATTTCAGCCATCTTTGCATCGACCTCAGCAGGAGGGGCCTTGAAACCCTCTTTGTCGGCGGCATTGATGAAAAGGGCTTTGGAGATGAGATCTCCCATCACCATTTGCTGCATTTGCTGCTGCACCATCGCAAGTTGCTCAGGTGGCATCTGCTGAAGCTGACGGCCGAATCGGGCCATCATGATTTCGCGGACATCTTCCTCCGTGATCGGGGTGCCATCGACGGTGAGGAGGACGGGGCTGGAAGTGGCGGCAGCGGGAGCCGCAGCTTCATCCTGTGCCGTCGCCGGGTGGGAAATCGCAAGAAGGCTGAGCAACGCAAGCGCAGCCGTGAACATTGTAGTAAGGACTTTCATGATTTAGCAGGTGTCAGGAGCGGATAGGCTCCCGGGGTTTCTGTCCGGTTCCCACGCAGAGAAATTGAACTTGGCGGAACGGATCGGTAGAGTTTCGGTCCAAATAGAGCAGGCACAACCCCATTCTTCGTCCGTAAAAGCGGTGATTTTATGCGTTTTCACCCCGGCGCGGGTCTGAAGCCAAACTCCGTGCAGGGCAGGAATAGCTCGATTTGGCGGAATCAGGGCTCGTTTTCCGGGCCGGTTTCGTGTCATCTTCCCGCCCTATGAAGTCTGTTTTCTGTGTTTTTTTCGTTCTTCTGGCGGTCTCTCCGGGCATCGCGGTAGAGAAGCCGAACACCATCTATATCCTCGCGGACGATCTCGGAGTGGGGGACGTCGGTGTTTACGGACAGACCTTGTTGAAGACGCCGAGGATTGATCAACTCGCGGCCGAAGGGATGCGTTTCACGCAGCATTATTCCGGCAGCTCAAGTTGTGCCCCGACCCGCAGCTGTCTTATGACCGGTCAGCACACAGGTCACACCCGGGTGAGGAAAAATGGTGACGGGCCTCTGTTGGCCGAAGACGTGACGATCGGGGAAGTGCTTCAGGAGGCCGGTTACAAGACGGCCGCAATCGGCAAATGGGGGGTCGGGGAAGAGGGCACGACCGGAGTTCCGTGGGAGCAGGGATTCGATTATTTCTTCGGCTATCTCAATCAGAGGAATGCACATCATCACTACCCGCCGTTCCTCTGGAGAAATGACCGGAAAGTTCTCTATCCCGGCAATCCGGAAATGCGCACGCACTACAGTCATGACGAGTTCACGCGGGAGGCCCTGACATTCATCCAGGAAAATCAGGGGGAGCCGTTTTTTCTCTACGTGCCCTATACGCTCGTCCACGTGGACCTCGATGTGCCCGCTGATTCGATGGATCCGTGGGTCGGGAAAATTGAGGAAACGAAACCGCACGGTACGCCGGGAGGTCAGCATTACATTTACCAGGAGAAACCCCATGCCGCCTTCGCGGGAATGGTTTCCCGATTGGACCGGGACGTCGGGAGGATTGTCGACCTTGTCGATGAACTCGGCATCGCGGAAAACACACTCATCATTTTCACGAGTGACAACGGGCCCACTTCAGCCGGCGGGGCGGATCCGGCTTTCTTCGATGGGAACGGTCCTTTTCGAGGGATCAAGTTTGAGTTCTACGAAGGCGGGATTCGTTGCCCCATGATTGCGAGATGGCCCGGCAAGGTGAAAGCCGGATCGGAAACCGATCATGTTTCCGCGCATTGGGATGTTCTCCCGACCGTCGCGGAGTTGGCGGGAACGACGGCACCGGAGGGCATTGATGGAGTGAGTTTCCTGCCGACCCTCCTCGGGAACGCGGATGAACAGGAAGTGCACCCTCATCTCTACTGGGAGTCGGCCGACAGGAAGGGTTGGCAGGCGTTGAGGATGGGGAAGTGGAAAGCCCACCGGATCGGGACACGGTCTCCCGGCAGGGAAGTATTCGAACTCTACGACCTCTCGAATGACATCGCCGAGGAGAAGAACGTCGCCGACGAATTTCCGGAAGTGCTTCGCGAGGTGCGGAAGATCATGCAAGAGGGACGAACCGGTCCTGCAACCGGGGATACCCTCTTTCTTCCTGCTCCGGAGAAAAAGCAGTGATCATCCAAACCGGAGGAACGGATTCTGTTTCTCCTCGAGGGGAAATGCGATGCGCCGTCCATCTTCGACATGCGAAGCAAAGGCGGCCATCGTCATGGCGACGACAGTGCGCCCGTCCTCCTCGTTGCAAAGCGTGGGGCGGTCTTCCTCGATTGCGGCAATCAAATCGTGAATCGCAGCGTGGTGCCCCCCGATTTGACGGCGAATCTCAGGGACGGGCTCAGGCACCCCGACACCTCCGGAAGTGACGGGGTGCCAGGATCCGGGATCCGGGGTCGGTTGAAAGGGGCTGCCTGCGAGGAGGTGCGCGAGCGGTTCGCGGTCGGCTCTCAGGTCTATGATTCCCTCCGTCCCGACGAATTGAATCCCAAAGCCGGCTTCGCGGGTGCCGGCGTTCTCGATGGAGTCGAAAAACAGAGGCACTCCGTTTGCCATTTCGTAGCGGGCGTGGATTTCGTTTCCGGCAATGAGCCCGACTTCCTCCGCTCCTTCGACGACATCGTTGGCCGTAGCGGGTTTCCCGTCGGCGAAAATCGTGGCGGAGCACGAGAGGGGATCACCGGCGAAGTAATGGACGAGGTTCAGAAGATGGGAGCCGAGAACCCAGAGATCCTGACATCCTCCTCTCGCGTCCTCTTTTCCACGGGCACGGATTTCGAGGAGGGTTCCAATTCCGCCTTCCTCGATGAGATCACGGACTACCGGCAACACGGGGTGATATCGATTGCGGTGTGCGATCGCCAGTTTCGTTCCATTTTCCCGGCAGGCCTCAATCATCCCGTCGGCTTCGGCGAGATCACGGCAGAAGGGTTTCTCCACGTAGATACCCTTCGCCCCGGCCTTTGCCGCCGCGATGACCATGGCGGCGTGCGGTCCGACGTATCTCGGCGCCACCGCGACGAGGTCGGGCGAGGTTTTCTCGAGCAATTCGTTGAAGTCGGCAAAAGCCGCTTCCGGGGAAAGGTTGAGTTTTTTGGCGGCATCGGCTCGGCCCTTCTCAACAGGATCGGACACTCCCACAATTTCAACGCCGGGAAATCCCAACCAAACCGTATCGAGTCCGTGACCGAAGCTGCCCCGCTCAGAGTGACCCATCACGGCAACCCGCGAGGGTTTCCCGTCGGCGCTCAGAAGCGGTGAGGTGGCTCCGGCCGCAGCGGCGGCCAGGAGTGACTGAAGGGTTTCTCTTCGATTCATGGCAGCAGTTTGATGCGGAGGTTTCGATAGGCGACCCGGCATCCTTTACCGTGATCCTGGAGGGCGATCCATCCTTTTTTCCGGCCCATGCCGGGATCCTGATCGATCAGCGTGGCGAAGACGATGCCATTGATCTTCTGGACCAGTTTGTCGCCATCCACGATGATCTCCATCGTGTTCCACTCCGCTTCTTTGTAATGCGACTGGATTTCCGCAGTGTCGTTTTCCTGCGTCACGGTGCGGGCGCCGGCATCCGAGATCTCCGCGGTCTGCCCGGCGGTGGTCATGAGGTGCCGTGCCTCTTTGGTAGGGTGTTCTCTGCTGAGGAGAGAGTGATGCCAGAGTCCCATGACATCCTGCTGCGCCACTTCCACCTGATAGCCGAAGATCTGCCAGTCGCCGAGGTCATCGCTGCGGACCTGGACGCCCGAGTTCCCGCTCTCCCATTTGAATTCCAGTTTGAGGATGAAGTTGGCGGGTTCTTCTTTTCGCCAGATGAGCCAGTTCTTGTTCTTTGCTTCACCGGTGCAATGGATCTCGCCGCCGATGATTTCCCAGGCGCCGGGTTGACTGTCCCAGTCGGTGAAGTCTTTCCCGTTGAAGATCGGTTCGAATCCGGATTCTTCAGCGGAAAGGAGAGAAGCGAAAAAGAGAAGTGTCAGGGTTGAGAGGATAAGTTTCATGGGTTTCTGAGTGAGGTGGCGATTTCCTGGAAAGAGAAGTCGAGCGCAAGCGTTTCGTCGAGGCGGGCGGCGCGTTGGAGGAGTTCCTCCGGAGTTGCGGATGTCTCCGCTTTGCAGGCGATAATGACGCGGTTTCCGGTGCCGGGAACGCGAAAGGAAAAGGTGGAAGCGAAGGCTTCATCAATCGCGTCGAGATTGTCCTTCGCCGAGGGCTCCGCCGGAATGATGTTGAACGCGACGACTCCGTCGGGGGTGAGATGGGTTTGCAGTTGGGTCAGGAACTCGACCGTTTTGAGGCGAAGGGTTTTCTCCCCGAGGGAAGAGTTTGCCGGTGGTTGCAGAAAGGCATCCATGTAGATGGCGTCGAAGCTTCCGTGCTCCCCCTCCAGAAAAACGAAGGCATCTTCTGTGTGAATGCGGAACTGCGGGCCGGGGCGGGTGTTGAAATAGTCTGCGGCGAGCTCGACGACGACCGGATCAATCTCCACGGCTTCAACCATCATCGCAGGAAAGGTGAAATTGAGAAATTGCACCATGCTGCCGCCACCGAGGCCGACGATGAGAACGCGGTTCTGAGGATAGTGGAAAAGAAGGGAGGCAAAGAGACTCTTCGTGTAGCCAAGTTGATGCTCCGCGGGGTCTTCGATGTTGATCGAAGACTGACACTGTTCGGCTCTGTTTTTGTCGACAAAGAGAAGACTCCGGACAGGACCTTTTTCCCGGATTCGTATCTTTGAAAACTCCGATTGGGTTTCGTAAATGACTTTCCCGAAGCGCTTCTCAGAGGGTGGCCGCGAAAGCGGCATGAGCACGAGCGCGAGGAGGGCAAGAGCGATTGCCGTAGCGAGAGCGGGACGTAAAGGTTTCACGGGCCGGGTTGGAGTTTATGGGAAGAGGCGCGGGGCGAAGTCGGTGAGGTAATCCCGCCAAACGCTCCACTGATGGCCCCCTTCGGTGAGGTGCCACTCGTGGAGGATACCGCTTTCAGTCAGACTTCCGATCAGGTTTTCATTTTCTTCGAGGAGGAAGTCCTTTTTCCCGCACGCGATCCAGAGGAGATCGAGCTTTGCATTGGTCTCTTCCGGTGAAGCGAGCGCCTTTTCCATCACGCCGGAATCCGGGATCGCTCCGCTGAAGGAGCCGATTGTCGCGAAGGATTCCAGTTCCTGAAAACCTATCGAAAGAGCGTGGAGGCCCCCCATGGAAAGTCCCGCAATGGCCCGATTCGTTCGGCCCTCTTTCACCCGATAGGTGCTTTCGATCATGGGAAGGACATGTTCCATGAGATCTTTGCGCAATTCCTCCGTATTTTCCGGCATCCGGCCGTCGCCGTAGGATTCGGGGATGGGATGGCCGTCTAACATGACAACGATCATAGGCTTTGCCTTCTCTTCAGCGATGAGGTTGTCGAGAATCCAGTGGGCCTTTCCGTAAGTCACCCAGGTCGCATAACTGTCGCTGTGACCGTGCTGGAGCACCAGCAAAGGATAGTTTTCGTCGCCGGCTTCATATCCGGGAGGCGTGTAGACTTTCAGCTCCCGAAATCGATCGATCGCGGAGGAGTGGTAGGCGTGCCCGTGAACGGTTCCATGCGGCACCTCTTTAAAATCGTAGGCATGGTCGCCGGGCAGATGCAGAATGCTGGTGCGCGGAGATCGCATCGGCTTGAGGTTCGGATTCCCCGGATCGACAGTCTTCACGCCATCGATGGAAAAGCTGTAGCCGTAGATTCCAGCGGGAACGGCTTCGAGGGTGCCGGACCAAATTCCATCGTCCCCCCGGGTGAGCTCCAGTGGTTGATCGCTCATCTCGCCGGAGACGGAGACCTTGTCAGCATGAGGTGCCTGAATCCGGAACGTCACGTTTCGCTGTTCAGTGATGAGGGGGGAAACGACCGGGGCGGGGCGTTTCTTTTTCTTTTCAGCGGAAGCAAGCGGTGCCACCACCGCGAACAGAAAAATGAGGAGCGTAGTTCGAACCATTCTCTTTAGATAAGGGGGGCAGGTTCCTGATGGAAAGGACGAATTCGCGGGAATTTCCTCAATTGCGGAATCGACAGGGAGAGCGACGGGAGGCTAACCTATTTCTCTCATGAGAGCATCATTCATCCCCCTGACGACGCTTTTCGCCGGGTTGCTTTGTTTGTCGAATTCGGCCGCCGCGGCACCGGAGGTTGGAGACAGAGCCCCCGGGTTTTCCCTGAAAGGGAGCGACGGAAAGACCTATTCCACGGCCGATTACAAAGGCAAACAAGCCATGGTCATTGCCTGGTATCCCAAGGCCTTCACCGGGGGATGAACGGCTCAATGTGAGTCACTCCGTGAGAGTGGCAAAGAGATTGACGCGTTCGACGCAGCCTACTTCACCGCGAGTTGTGATGATGAGGAGACCAACGCCAGATTTGCAGAGTCGCTGAATCTTGATTACCCGATCCTGAGTGATCCGGATCGTGAAGTGGCGATGGAATACGGGCTCGTCAACAACGAGAGAGGAATGCCGAAGCGCTGGACCTTCTACATCGGGAAGGACGGCAAAATCCTATTCATCGATACGGCCGTGAAGGCCCGGAGTCACGGAGCCGACATTGCCGCCAAGCTCGAGGAGCTGGGGGTCGACAAAAAATAGACGGCTTTCAGCCCCGGCGGCGGCGAAGTAAATTCGTCGCCGCTCAGTTTTCCTTGATGTCCTCGAGCAGCGCCTGCAGTTCGGCGACTACGTCCGGGTGTTCGTCCCAGAGGTTCCGCGTCTCGGAAGGATCGTTTTCGAGATGATAGAGTTGGCCTTCGGGGCCTCCGTGTTCCCCGGGGTCAATTTCTCCCGGGAAAGTGAATCCTCCCGAGCCGCGCTGCGGTATCATTTTCCAGGGCCCTTTGCGCAGCGCAAATTTTCCCCGGAGCGAATGGTGGACGGCAAACTCACGAACGGAAGTTTCCGGGGTGGCGGAGAGCAGCGCGGGCAAAGCGTTGAAGCTGTCTTCGCCGGCTCCTGCCGGTAACTCCTCTCCGATAAGAGCAGCGCAGGTGGCGAGCAGATCGGTCAACTCGATGAGTTCATCGCTCTCGGCTCCCGCCGGTGTCTTCCCGGGCCAGCGAACCACGAAAGGAACGCGATGTCCGCCTTCCCAGATGTCCGCCTTGGTGCCGCGAAGGTGCATGTTCCCCTGGTGACCGTATTGCTTCATGGAAGCACCGCGGCTGTTGGGACGGAGAAACTCGACGTCATCGGCTTCCTGAGGCTCCCACCAGTGATAGAGACCTCCGTTGTCCGAGGTGAAAATCACCATGGTGTTCCCGGCGAGCCCGGTGCGGTCGAGCGTGTCGAGAATGGCTCCGAGAAAAGCGTCGGTTTCGACCACGAAGTCTCCATATTCACCGGCCTCGCTGAGACCGCGGAATTCCTCGTTCGGAACCACCGGGAGATGGGGCGAGGTCAGGGGGGCGTAGAGAAAAAACGGTATGTCAGCGCGGTTGGCGGCCTGCTCTTCGATGACGCGGACGGCCTCTCCGGTGAGCCGGGGCATCACGCCGTAGATCGAAAAATCGGGAGAGCGCATTCCTTCGTCGATGACAATGAATTCCGTTCGAATCGCCGGCTGTCGCAAGGTGGGCACGAGATAAGGGCGGTCATTCACGAGGTAGCAGAACGGCGGCATGTTCAGTGAAGCGGAGATGCCGAAGAAAGTGTCAAAACCAACATCGATGGGACCGCCGGTGACGGGGATATTGTAGTCGACATTGTCCCCGGGGCGGGGCGGGATCTTCCGGTCGATCGAGACCGCCGGAACCGGGTTTCCTTCGAGGTCAGTCCACGTCATTCCGAGGTGCCACTTTCCGACGCAATGGGTGTCGTAGCCGACCCTGCGGAGAAGCCCCGGGACGGTCACCTGATCCTTCGTGATGAGAGGAGGATCCATCCCGTCAAGAACGCGATATTTCAATCGGGTGCGCCAGCAATAGCGTCCTGTCAGGATGCCGTAGCGTGTCGGAGTGCAGACAGCCGACGGCGTGTGCGCGTCGGTGAAACGCATTCCCTCCTCTGCGAGCCGATCGACATAGGGGGTCTCGATCCGTGACTCCCCGTTGTAGCAGGAGAGGTCTCCCATGCCGAGATCATCGGCGAGAATGTAAATGATGTTTGGAGGCGCGGTCGCTGCGGTGGCGCTGACGACCGCGAGAGAGAGGGCAAGAAACAAAGCAGATTTCATCGGGACAAGGGTCATCCCGATGACCGGAGTTCGTAAAGCTTTCGCCCGGCAGATTCGCGTGAGGAGAGGCGAATCCAACAGGGTTCAATCGGCCGTCTTACCCTGTTTGCTTCTCCGCGAGCGGGAGCGGGACCGCTTTCGCTTGGGGCTGCCTGGTCCCGGTTTCGCATTCCGGCTCTGCGGAGGCTTGCCGGAGTTTTCCTTTGAAGGGGATGCGGGTGCCTGTTCTGATGCGGGCTTCTTCCTCCGGTTCCTGTTCCGGTTCCGTGCCGGGGTTTCACCCTGTTTTTCACCTTCGTTCCCCCGCCGCTTCGAGCGCGGTCCCTGATGGGATCGTCCGCCCTGACGCGGTTGTTTACCGGAACTTCGCTTCCTTGAGCTACCGCCTTCGCTGACGAGTTGGAAATCGACCTCTTTCTTGAAGGTATCGACTTTTTCAACCTGGACGGTGAGGCGGTCGCCGAGCTTAATCACCTTTTTCGTTCTGCGTCCGATGACCTGGACACGGGTCGAGTCGAATTCATAGAAATCGTCCTCAATTCCTGACAAAGGCACCAATCCCCGCATTCCCAGATCCGGCACATCAATGAAGAGGCCGAAGTTTCGAATGTCGGTGATGAGCGCTTCGTAGTGTTGGGGGTTTTTTTCACTGAGTTGAGCCTTGAGATAGGCATACATCTTAACGTCCTTGCTGTCCCGCTCCGCGTCGCTTGAATTCCGCTCGGTCGTGGAGATGTGTTCAGCCGTCTGATGAAGAAAGGTGGGCTGCATCTTTGTCTTCCCGAAGAGACTGCGGTGCACGATGAGATCAGCGTAGCGCCGGATCGGCGAGGTGAAGTGAGCATACTTATCCTTGGAGAGTCCGTAGTGCCCGAGAGGCTCAACCGCGTAGCGGGCCCGCATCAGGGATTTGAGAAATCCGATCTTGAGGGCGGCACCGATCGCGACGGTTCCGAGACGCTTGAGCAGTTTCTGCACTTCGGCGGTCTTCGTGAGATTTCCGCAGGGGAGGTTGTGGCTCAGGATTTCCTCGCGGTAGTCGTAAAGGCGCTTCGGGTCGGGGCTTTCATGGACCCGGTAGATCGTGGGCTGACGAAGCTTCATGAGTCGGCCCGCGACCGCTTCGTTGGCGAGAAGCATGAACTCTTCAATCAGTTGGTGAGAGATGTCATTGTCGACCTTCTCGATCCGGGCGACGCGTCCTTTCTCATCGAGTCGGATTTTCGTTTCCGGAAAATCGAGATCGAGGGAACCGGCGGCGAAGCGACGCTGCCGAATCTTCATCGCGAGTTCGCCGGCTTTGACCAGCATCGACTCGATGTTGTCCTTCGGCTTGCGGTTCAGGACCTCGAAGGCTTCCTCGTAGCTGTAGCGGCGTTTCGAGTGGATCACGGCCTCGTGAAATTTTGAGCGGATCACTTTTCCATTGTTATCAATGAGGAACTCAACGCACTTCGAAAGACGATCGACTTTGGGCTTCAGGGAGCAGAGTTCGTTACTGAGGGCTTCGGGCAGCATCGGAATGACGCGATCCACGAGGTAGGTCGAGTTGCCCCGGTGGCGTGCCTCTTTGTCGAGAGCGGAGTCCGGTTTCACATAATGGGAAACGTCGGCGATGTGGATCCAGAGTTTCCAGCGATTGCCCCGTGCCGGTTCGAGAAAGAAAGCATCGTCGAAGTCTTTCGCGTCGGCCGGGTCGATCGTGATGACGTCATGCGGACGGCAGTCGGTCCGCCCCTTGCAGTCCTGATCGGTCACGGTGCTTCCGAACTGCTTCACTTCCTGCAGAACAGCCCGCGGGAATTTCAGGGGAAGGTCGTATTGCCTGAGGACGGCGAGCATGTCGACGCCTTCTGCCGTCGGCGGGCCGAGGACTTCGGTGATGACGCCCTCCGGGTTGTGGTGTCTCGACTTCCACTCCTTCAGTTCGACCACGACTTTGTCGCCGACGCGTGCGGGACGTCCGGTGTCTTTTGCCGGCGGCACGGTGATGTCCTGCTGAAAGCGGGAGTCGTCGGGAACGACGTAGAGAGTCTGCTGCCCCTTCCGGAGCGTGCCCACGATTTGCGTGCGGCGTCTTTCGAGGATGCGGACCACGGTGCCGGAGTCCGGTTTGTCGGTCCTGGTGCGTTTGCCCCGGGGGCGGACATCGAGACGGGCGAGGACGCGGTCGTCGTGCATCGCGGTTCCGGTCGCATTCGCGGGAATGGCGATCTCGCCGGCACCCGGCTCGTCCGGCATGAGAAAGCCCCGTCCGCCGCGCGTGATTTGAATCCTTCCGGGGACGAGGTCGGCCTCTTTCGGCAGGATGTAACGGTTGCCCTTGATGCGGGCAACAAGACCGTTTCGTTCCATCTCTTTGAGGGAACTCTGCAGGGCCTGCTGTTGATTTGAAGAGAGCTTGAGCTGCTTGAGCAACTCAGGGGTATTGGATGGCAGGTATCTTTTTCTGCCCAGTAGTTTCAGGATTTGGTCTTCCATACGGTGACGCGATGCGTCGGTCTTTTTGATTGCCTCCCGTTGGAACATCCAAAGTGGGAGAAGGGTGAAATCTTTGTCTCACGGGACCAGGGTGCGGAGTAGACGGTTCTCCGGTTTGGTCACAAGGATAGCTTTTCAGTCCTGTATAGTCGGTGAAACGAGCCAAAAAGCAAGAAGAGGCTTTGACACCGCAATCTCGTCTCTCCCGGTCCTTTCGAAGTCGTGCTATGATCCGCCCACTTATCATGACGAAATCGAAATCCATTTCCCTGTTACTTTTGTTGCTCGGCCTGTGTACCCTTTCGACCGCACGGGCGGCGGAGGCGAAGAATGTTCTCTGGATCTATCTCGAGGATGTCAGCGGGTGGTTCAGCTGCTATGGCGACGAGATCATTGAAACACCTAACATTGATGCACTGGCGGATGCCGGAACGAAGTTTACCCGTTTCTATACCCCGGCAGGCGTTTGCTCGGCGACCCGCTCCGCGATCGTGACCGGGATGATGCAGACCTCGATCGGGGCGCATCATCACCGCAGTGCGCGCGCTGAATTCAGAGGAAAACCGATGGGTGACTACGACAAAAACGTTCTTCCGGAGGAGGCGACGCCGCTACCGATTCGTTTCCGCGAGGCAGGTTACTGGACCTTCAATGAAGGAGGAAAAGATGATTACAACTTTGCATGGGATGTGGAGAGCTTTTACGATTACGAGCGCAGCCGTGGCGGATGGGGGCCTGCATCATTTCTCGCGGGAGACTGCCTCAAAGACAAGCCGGAAGGGAAGCCGTTCTTCGGCCAAATTCAGTTGGGCGGGGGAAAACTGAGCCGGACCCGGGGGCACAAAGAACTGGTCGAGAAGGTGGTCGATCGAAGCAAGGTTCCGGTGCCTCCCTATTATCCTGATGTGCCGGAGGTTCGTGAATGGATTGCGGACCATTACGATTGCCTCCTCGCGACGGACCGGCAGGTGGGTCAGATCATTGCGAAGTTGAAAGAGGAGGGGCTCTATGAGAACACGATGATTTTCACCTTCAGTGATCACGGGATGGGCCTTCACCGGCACAAGCAGATGCTCTATGAAGGGGGGATTCGCATGCCCCTTATCGTGAACGGTCCGGGTATTGCGGCGGGGGAAGTCCGCGACGATCTCGTCAGTGGGATCGATATTTCAGCGGCCTCGCTGGCGGCCGCGGGCATTGCCGTTCCGGAGACGATGGAAGGCCGGGATTTTCTCGCGGGAGACTACCTGCCCCGTGACTATGTTATCGCGGCGCGTGACCGCTGTGATTACACGATCGAAAAGATCCGGGCGGTGGTGACTCCCCGTTTCAAATACCTGCGCAATTACCTGACCGATCGTCCTTACATGCAGCCGACCTACAAGGACGATTGGGATGTCACGAAAAAGTTCCGGGAGATGATGGCGAACGGGGAGATGAACGAGCTCCAACTTGTCTTCTTCGGCGATTCACGGGTCCCCGAGGAATTCTATGATCTTGAGAACGATCCGCACGAGCTCTACAACCTCGCGGAGGATCCGCACTTTGCGGAGGAACTCGAGCAGCACCGCGCCTATCTCGCCGCGTGGATCGAAGAGACCGGCGATAAAGGACAGGAGCCGGAATCCGCCGCCGGGCTTCTTTCCACCCTCAAGCGCTGGGGCGACAAGTGCGTAAACCCGGAGTACGACCGGGTCCGCCATTTGTTGAAGGAGGGGGAGTGATTTTCAGGTGCGAACCGCTTGACTCTTGAGAGCTCTGCCTCAAACGGCAAGCCGCTCGCGGGCCTGCTCCAGTTTCTCACGGGACTGGTTCAGGCCGGCAAAGCCTCCGTGTTCGATCCCGCAGTAGCCGTTGAAGCCGGCATCGAGGACGATTTTCAGCATGCGGTCGTAGTCGAGATCTGACTGATTGTTCTCCGCATCCCAGACGCGGTCTTTCACGGAAACCCCCTTGGCCCAGGGCATGAGCTTGCGGGTGCCCTCGTAGGAGTCGTAGCTTTCTCCCTCCTTGATACGGAAGTTGCCGAAATCCGGGAGCGTGCCGCATCGCTTGTGAGCGACCCCTTTCATGACCTCGATGAGCCACTCGGCGTTGCTTGAAAGTCCGCCGTGATTTTCGACGAGGACATTGATACCCTGTGCGGCGCCGTATTCGGTGACGCGACTCAGCCCGTCGACGACGAGCTTCACTTGTTCCTCCCACGAACCGCTGCTGTAGGCGTTGACCCGGATCGAGTGGCAGCCGAGGAATTTGGCGGCATCAATCCATTTGCGATGATTGTGAACTGCCTGAAGTCGTTTTGTCTCGTCCGGATCCCCGATGTTGCCCTCGCGGTCGCACATGATGAGAAGGCTTTTCACACCGAGATCCTCCGCCCGCTTCTTCATCTCCCCGAGGTAGGCTTCGTCCTGCGCTTTATCCATGAAGAACTGGTTCACATATTCGATGGCGTGGATGCCGTGATCGTGCGCGACTTTGGCAAAATCCAGGTTGTCCACTTTGCCGGACTTCAACTCGGGATTGATCGTCCATTGTGCGAGTGAGATCTGAAAAAGCGGTTTTGCGGCGAATGCGGACCTCCCGGTCATGGCGAGAGCGCCGAGGGCGAGGCTGGACCGGGTGAGAAATTTCCGGCGGGAAGGGGGGGCTTGTTCCATCATGGCGGAAAGCTTCGATGATAAGAGCGGCTCTGGAAAGAAAATCCCGTGTTCTCTTCATCCCCTTTTTCCGTGATGCCGAAAACGAAGCATTCTCATTGAAGTTCGACCCGCTTGAAACTAGGAGTGGGCCGATGAGTGATTTACCGGAAGACTATTTTAAGCCGACGGCAGGAAAGCTGGGACAGTTGATTTACGAAAATCCGGGAGAGGGCGTGGAGCCACGCCTGCAGTTCTTCATCGAGATTGCCTTTGCCCCTTTCGAAATCGATGACGAGACGGTTCATCCGATCCTGAGAGCCGATAATCTCGTGGTCGCAGCGAAGAGCTGGAAGGAGCTGCGGAATCAAACGTACGAATTTCCCTGGGCTCCGAAGCCGGGATCGGTGGAGGCGGCGGTGCTTCTTTTCGGGGAACACAACCCGGCGGACGTCACAAAGATCGTCTTCGGCGGGGCGGCGGATGGGAAGATTAAGGTGGCTTTCGAGACCGAAGTTGACTTTGAAGTGGAAGCGGATCGCGATGATCTCGAGCAGATCGAAATGCAGTTTCACCTCGATCTTGAGCTCCAGCCCCTCCGCGTTTCGACTTCACTGGAAAAACGGTGCGGAGGTGATGAGTCCGGGATCGTGAGAGTGATTTCGGAACTGGTCAACCTGAGCGATTACGGCGCGATTGAAAAGGCGCCGGGCGGTTTCATTTTCCCGGTGTCCTGACAGGATACTATTCCGCCGCTGCTCCGAGTTGGGCATAGGCGTTTGCACCGGTGCCGGTCGCGCGGACGAAACCGCGCTCGCCGTCCGCGCCGGTCCTGGTTTTCATGAGCAATTCCTCTCCGGCGGAAAGGCCGACCGTTTCCTCAGACGCGGTGATCGAGCCGCTGTTCGTGATTGTTATTCCCAATCAGAAACACATCCCCCCGATCGCGTTGATTTGATCGAGATTGGAGACGCCGTTGTTGCCATTCCCTTTGAAAACGAGATCACTGCCCGCGAGGATTTCTCCGTTGTCGATGTCGAGGATCGAAAGAACGAGGCCATCAGCTTCGATCAAACCTCCGGAGCTCACAAGGATGCCGTTCGGGGCGATCACGACGACGTTTTCATTTGCCTCGAGAGCTCCCGGAATCGAGGACGGGTCTCCGTCCGTGACACGGTTCAGGATGGAAGCGTCAGCTCCGGGTTGGATGAAGCGGGTGAGTTCGCCGGGCGCGATCGAGAAGCCGACGCGCTTGATGATTGCCTGGTTTGACGACTGATTCATCTGCAGGTTTCCGTCACCGGCATTTTGAAACGAAACGTCACCGTGAACGACAACGCCTCCTGTCGGGTTCGCCTGAACCGGTCCGGTGTTGAAGAGCATGCCGGGAAGGAGAACGGTGAGGGTCAGCTTCCGGAGTGGAGTATCGCTACGCAGCGACGAGAGAGGCTTGGTTGCAGGTTTTCTTGATCAAACTCGCAGAGTTCGAATTCAGAAGCGGGGGCGGGCTGGTGACTAACGGTGCCTGAACGAACCGGTTAAGGGTTGTAGAACCGGGATGTCCGATTCGTTTTTCTGATGGTTGCTGGCGACCGTTGTTAACTGGAATTGCTGTATTGGTCATCTTTGTGGCGGAGTTGCCACCACAAAACACCTGTTGATGGGTTAGTGTGAGGATAAGGCGCAGTGCGACCCTCCCGAAATGGAGGTCGAATCAGGGAGCGACCTTGACCAGCTCGAGAGAATGGACATCGATCGCTTCCGTCCCGACGAAGTCCTTTGCGGACAGTGTCAGGGTGTTGGCTCCGGCCGGTAGCGAAATCGTTCCGAGGATGAGTGGCTTGAAATCCTTGACGAAGTAATGAGATTCGGCGACCCGCTCTTTCGATTTGTCGTAGAGCGGGGGATCAAAGGCTTCTGACACAGGGGCCTCAGTGAAAGATCCGGCTTTGTCCGTGAGCTTGATCTTCACCCCGAGGTCCTCTTTGCGACAGGTGCAGTTGACAGTGATCTCGAAACGAGCCGGTTCCGCGACTTCGATTTTCCAGGTGATGGTTCCGTCTTCGGAAGTCCAGTTTTCGAAAAAGGAATTGTTGGGTGCCTTCGAGCTTCGCTGAATATCTCCATGCGGGACGCCGTCGCGAGCCGGAAGGGTGGTGTGTTTGTGGTAGCCGACCGTGAAAGGTCGTTCCCGGTTCTGTTCTGCCAGCCCCTGCGCTTCGATCCTGAATGCTTTCGCCGCGGCCCTCAATTCTTCGGCGATCGCGGGGTGTTGTCCTGATACATCGGTCAGTTGTCCGCGGTCGGAGTGGATATCGAAAAGTTTCCCGCTGTCATCGAGGCGGAAGCGCTGGTTTCGAACACTCAGTTTATTCCGGAAAATATGGAAGAGAATGCGCTCGTCCCATTTTCCGGTGTCTCCGAAAAGGAGAGGGGTAAGGCTTCGACCGTCGAGAGGTTTGGTTGGTCTGTCAGGAATGTCTGCTGCTTCAAGAAGGGTCGGGAGGATGTCGATGGCACCCGCGATCTTTGCGATCTGATGTCCAGCCGGAATTCTGTCAGGCCAGCGCACGAAGAACGGCGTGCGAAGTCCTCCTTCGTCGACCGATCCTTTCTTTCCTTTCATTCCGCCGTTCCAGCGAAAGGAGTTGGGCCCGTTGTCGGAAAAGTAGATGACGATGGTGTTTCCGCTGAGGTCGAGGGATTCGAGCGTCTCTAGAACGCGCCCAACGTTCCAGTCGATGTTCTCACACATCGCGAGAGCAGCGCGGGTCATCGGGAGGTCCTCTTTCTCGGGATCGCGATATTTCATTTCGGGATCGAGATCGGCGAAATGATCGTAGAAGTCGTCGTCGATCATCATGGGGGAGTGAGGCGTGTTGTAGGGGATGTAGCAGAAGAAAGGCTCATCCCTGTTCTCCTCGATGAAACGGATCGCGTGGTCCGTGAGGTCATCGACGAGGTAGCCGTTGCCTTTCACGATCTTCCGGTTGTGGTCGAGAGGCGGACTGAAGTAATGCCCCCAGTGGCCTGAAGTGAAACCGTAGTATTCATCGAAGCCGCGATCATTCGGATGATAGGGAGCCTGGGTTCCGTTGTGCCATTTCCCAAACGCTCCGGTCGCGTAGCCCGCATTCTTCAGCAGGTCAGCGAGAGTGGTTTCGTCAGGGTTGATCCGTTCGGTGCCTTCGCTGACACCGCTCACGCCCGTTTTGGGATGGTAGCGGCCAGTAAGAAATTCAGCACGGGTCGGAGCGCAAACGGCGCAGACGTAGAAGTTTTCGAAGGAAGCCCCCTCGCGAGCCAGCGAGTCGATGTGCGGAGTTTTCAGATTTGTATTTCCGTGAATGCTGAGATCACCCCAGCCCTGATCGTCAGTCAGAAACATGACGATGCTAGGTTTCTCCGCGGCCGCTGAGGACAACAGGTGAAAAAAGAACAGTGTGAGGAGGAGAAGGCGTTTCATCTGGATGTCGGATCAGGCGTGGGTGCGGAGCGTGGCGATACTCTTTTCGAACTCGGCTTTTTGAAGTTGTTGATCGAAGACTCTGGGATCGGTGCCTTCGGGGGCGGTCAGTATTTCCGGAGGTTTGCCCCGGCGGCAAAGCTTGAGGAAAGAAGTGATATCAGTGACTTTCAAGCCGGGGAAGCCTGCCATGAATGCTTCGGTCAGAAAGGGGATGGGCCTTGCCTGATTGGAGATGGTCTCCACAAAGAAGGGGACTCCGGGGCAGAGATCTTTGAATCGTTGCATATAGGCCGCCACCTCCATGAGTCCGTCCCCGATCGCCGTCCACTGAAACATGGCTCCGTCTTCCGATGGCCAGCAGGTGTAGTCGCGCACACTGGAGCAAAGGACGTGCGGTCCGAGTTTCTGAAGTTGCTCCATGGGGTCTTCCATCGCCCACAGTGCGTTTCCGGGATCGAGCATGACGCCGCAGAAATCGGTTCCGGCTGCTTCAATGAGGGTGAGCACTTCTTCGGAACGGGTGTCTCCGGCATGATTCTCGAAGGCGAACTTCAGCCCCGCATCCGTAGCACGCGATTTGGTGGCTTTCAGGGTGGTCACGGCTTCAGCGATGCGGGCTTCGATGCCGCCGGGACGGTAGCGATCCCCGATGCTGCCGATGCGACAGTTGACGGTCGGTGAACCGAGGGCGAGAGCGACGCGGATTCCTTCGATCATGGCTTCTTCGGGGGTGCCGTAGGTAGGCTTGAAAGAAGAGGCTCCTTCGCTGACGCCGCCGGCTCCAATCCGAATCTGAATCCCCCTCGAATCGGCGATCTCTTTGACTTTGCGTAAATGAGCGTCGTCGAGGCTTTCAAAGTAGTGAAATCCGTTCAGAAGAACGGCGTCCAGTTTTTGTTCGGCAGCATACTCGATTAGAGGAATCGCTTTCCACTTCATTCCGCGAACGGAGTGAGCATCGAGCCCGAGCTGGAGTTTCGCCCTGTTTGGTGACTGAGCCCGGGCAATCCCTGAAGAGGCGGACCCGGCGGCGGCGATTCCCGACTGTTGAAGAAAAGTGCGACGGCTGAGGGCTTGATGGACCATGGATAAGTGAGGGTCGTTTTCGGCAAAAAGTCTGAAGCGCTACTCTGATCGGGAATCACTCCAACTGTCACGAGGCGTGTAGAGGGGAAAATTCGAGGGCCGATTTCAGGCGAATGCCGGATCGTGGGGAGGGAATGCGTCATGGCTTCATCCTCGATTTTATCCACGACGGGTCATAAGTCGAGCCGGCCGAGACCTGAATCATCGAGACGCGGATTGTTGTGGGAAAGAATTTGCCGGGGTCCGGCTGCAGATGAGCATGCGCCTTGCCGCCCCCTTTCCCTTTGATGACGAGCGACATTTGCTTAATGCCTTCCGTCCAGACGATGGATTCGTTGTGCCAGAACTCATTCATCTTCGCGCTCTTTTCGTAGATGCCTTCCTCCGTGTAGAGCGGGGTGTTGGTGCAGCCGTAACTCTGATCTTTCCCCTTGTTGGCGATGTAGCAAAGGCTCCAGGTAGTGGCTTCGTCTCCCCCGGGCTTATCGAGCACCTCAATACGGACGTGAACCGTTCCGTTCCGGTAGTCGATCGGGGAAGTCCAGTCTTTCGGAGTGAGTTCGCTGAGTTCTTCTCCTGTCACGTAAAGGTGCGACTTGGTCGGGACCGCATCCTCCTCATGAAAAGTGAAGGTCTTGTCGAAGAGGACAAATTGATCGGCGAAAGAAGTGGCTGCGAGTGAAACGATGAAAAGGGAGGTGAGCGTTTTATTCATAGTAGTCTGATTTCCGGAGAAAGTTCTTTCAGGGAAAGTCCGTGAGCCGCTCTTCCTCCCCGTCGCTGAGAGAAGGAATGCTGAGCCGGTCGAAGCGAGTCTAGACCGATTCTTTCGTGAAATTCAACGGATTCGGAAAGATTCATTGGATTTGCGGGTGTCATGCGTATTCCGTTCCGGAGTGACAAACGACATGGCCGGCAAACCGAAAATAGCAATCACGATGGGCGATCCGGCAGGCGTCGGGCCGGAGATCTGCCTGGATTTGCTCTCTAATCCGGCAGTGACCGGCTTTTGCGTTCCGGTGGTGATCGGAGATTATGCGGTCCTTGCGCAGTGCGCGGCGGCAACGGGCAAAGCTCATCCTCCTGCGAAGATCGACGAAGCCGGGCTGATCAATCTCAGTGTTCCCGCCGTTCTCGACCCCGCGTGTTTTGATCAGGAAAATTTCGAGCCGGGAGTCGTCAGTGCGGCGACAGGCCGAGCTGCCTACGAATTTATCCTCAAATCGATTCAGCTTTCCCTGTCCGGAATGATCGACGGGGTCGCTACGGCGCCGATCAACAAAGAAGCGCTCAATCTCGCCGGAGTCGAGGAACCGGGACACACCGAGATATTTGCGAACGAGAGCGGGACCGAAAAATTCTGCATGATGATGACTTCAGAGATCATCACCTGCAGTCTTGTCACAGTCCATGTCGGGTATCACGAAGTGCCCGCGCTCCTGACGGAGGCCCGGATTTTCGAAGTCATTGAACTGACCCGTGCGGCGATGAGTCGTCTTCGCGGACGCGAGCCGAAGTTGGTCGTCTGCGGCTTGAATCCTCATGCCGGGGAAAAGGGGCTTTTCGGAAACCGGGAGGAGGAAACGGTGATCCTGCCGGCGATGGAAAAAGCCCGGGCGGCAGGGGCGGATCTCGTTGGCCCGTTGCCTCCGGACACGGCTTTCCTCAATTGGCGTCGCGCGGAAACGGACGCCTACATCTGCATGTATCACGACCAGGGGCTCATCCCCTTGAAGGCCCTGGCCTTTGATGAAGCAATCAACGTGACCCTGGGATTGCCCATCGTTCGGACCTCGGTGGATCACGGAACGGCACTTGATATCGCCTGGCAGGGAAAGGCAAATCCGGGGAGTCTTGTCGAAGCTGTTCGCCTCGCGGCCCGGTTGGCGACGCCTTAGTCGAAACCTTCGTCCTCGTGGGTGAAAGCGGCCATTTCGCCATCTCCCAGGTACATGAGAAGGATCGCGCCCGGAGTCGCGACAGCTTCGAACAGATCCATCATCATCTCCTCCTGATCCGGCCAGGGGTAGACGAAAAAGAGATCCACCTCCTCCGGATCGAGCCCGTCGTAGTGCGGGCTGCCGACATAGCTCTGAGCAGCGGTATGGCCCGGGGTAATGAGATCTTTGCCGCCGTGTCCTTCACTTTCTTCAAATCCATCCGGCAGATAGCTGAGGTTCAGGATCTCGACGGGGAGATTCTGATCCTCCATCAGTTTCGTCGCCCGGGTCACGAGTTCTTCCTCGAGCTCGATTCCGTAGGCCTTCATCCCCATGAGCGAGGCAATGCCTGAGGCAATCCCAAAGCCGCAGCCCCACTCGCAGAAGACCTTTCCCTGAAGCAGTCCTTTCTCCTCCAGGTAGGTGACCGCAGCATGAAAGAGAAGCGGGTCGCTCTGGATATACTTCGGATATCGCAGGCCGAGTCCGGCGTCGTAGAATTCGTCGGCACGGCGGTTGGCTTCCTGAAGGAAAGACAGAATCTCAGGGGAGGGGGAGGAGGGATCTGTGGGGAGAGGGATCTCTTCTAACGACATTCGATAAGGGGCGGGTCAGGAGCTGACTATGCCCTGATTCCGGCTTTTTGCGAGCAGCTTACCCCTTGACCTGATCGAGTTTGCTTCGTCTCATGCAGGAATTCATGGAGCGACTCTTTTTCATCCTCTTCACCCTGCAGGCCATCGCTCTCAATTTCTTGCGGGCGGATGAAAACAACGCCTGGCCGGAAGCGGCCGGGCCGAACCGGAACTGGCAGGTCGAGGGAGCTCCGCCCACGGAATGGAGCGTGACGCGGAATGAAAACATCCGCTGGCGAACACCGCTTCCCGAAGCCGGGATGAGTAATGTGACTGTGTCAGGTGATCGCGTTTTCGTGACAACTCATGTTCCGATCCGGAAGCTCGAAGAAAAAGAGGCGGTCACTGATATCATCGGGTTTTGCCTCGACGCGGATACCGGGGGGATTCTCTGGGAAGTGACCCTGCCGGGAAGCGCCTTCATTTCACTCGCCGGTGGCTTCACGGATGGAACTGTTTTTGCACCGGTGACCGACGGAGAGTATGTCTGGTTCTTCAATCGCTGCGGCTCGATGGGGTGCTATGATTTTTCAGGAAATGAGGTTTGGTTTCGTGAATGGAAGCCGCGCTTCAAGCACAACAACCGCCAGGCCGAACCCTTTCTCGTCGGTGATACGATTCTCTATGTCGAGGTCGCAAACAAAGCGGCGGGAGCGCTCATGCAAAAGTGGGCGGCTCCGGGAGTGAAGTCGGAACACGGGATGGACGTTCCCGGGGGAGTCGATGAAAAAGAGGTGTGGACCTACCTTCACGGAATCGATAAACGGACCGGTGAAGTTCTCTGGCGGGAAGCTGCCGGCACCGTGATCCACAACACGCCCGTCGTCGGGAAAACCGCCGATGGAAAATGGGCGGTCTCGCATGCCCGGGGCGGCCCCCATGGCCCGATCGAGAAACCCTATGGGCAATCGCTCACCAGTCTCGAGCCGGGTGAAGAGGGGAAATCTTTATGGGCGACGGAGATTCCCGGATACGATCCTTCCTTTGCCTGCCACTGGAACGAAAAATACGTCTTCGGATTCAGCAAAGGTCGTCACCTCGTTTTCGATGCGGCGACGGGCGGGATTCTCCGGGAGCAGCCACTGTATGAAAAGGCGACGCTTTGGAAACGGGTCAGCGACGAAGCGGGGTGGGAAAAACAAAGCGAGGTCGCGATCAAGGCGGGCAAGGGCCATCCGAATACGAACCAGGCCAATCTCGTGATCGGGGACTGGCATTGGTTTCTCTCCCACAATGATCACTACCTGGGGCGGGTGAATATCGAGTCCGGAGTGGTCGAGTATCTCGAGCTCCCTGCGCAACTCCTCGCGGATGAAAAAGCCCGGGAGAATGATGAGTGGCTTTGGGGGAAGGGAAGCCCTGACAATCGTCCCTTGAATGCCTCCGGTTTCGCGGTGGGTGACAAGGGGGTGAGCGGAACCGGATGGGGGCATATCTCCGCCGCGAGTCCAACCCGGGTGGGACCCTACCTCTTTCTTCCCGTGGTCAGCGGAACCGTTTATGTGATCGATACCCGCGTCGCAGAGCTAAGCCCTGATTCCATTGTCTCGGTGAATGATCTCGGTCCGGGCGGGGAGACCTGGTCACTGGCTTCGCTGACTTTCGCGAAGGGGCGGCTCTATGCGCACACCATGAAAGACGTCGTCTGCATCGAAGCCCCGATTCCGTAAACATCCGGTGCTTGACGCCTGCGGCGAATCGCGTTGGACTGACGCGCTATGAATCGACGTCACGCTCTTCGAACTTTTGCGCTCTCTGCGGGCGCGACCGCTCCCTTTCTTTCCTCCTGTTCCGAGGAGGCTGCCGATGAGTCGGCCTCAGGATCTGAGCCGTGGCTGAAGCTGGCGGTGCAGCAGTACAGCTTCAATAAGGAGCTGCAGTCGGGTGCTCTCACGATTCCCGAGTATCCTCAAACCGTGGTTGAGGGGACCGGAATCAAAGCGCTCGAATATTTCAACGGGCACATGGAAGAGCAGGCCGGAAAGGTCGCCTTCTTCCAAAATCTTCGACAGCGAACCGACGACCTCGGCGCGGTGAACACGATGATCCTTTGCCGCAGCAAGCCGGCCCTTGATTCGCCTGATCCTGCGGTGCGCGCCGCCGCGATCGAAGGCTACCGGCCCTGGCTCGAAGCAATGCAGATTCTCGGCGGTCAGTGCATCCGTGTTGATGTCCGTTCCCCCGGTGATCCTGAAGAGCAAAAGAAGCACGCCATCGAGGGTCTCCGCGCACTCTCGACTGTGGCCGGGGATGAGTTCGGACTGGCCATTGTGGTGGAGAATCATGGCAATCACTCCAGCAACGGGGCCTGGGTCGCCGAAGTCATGAAAGGTGTCGACATAGAAAATTGCGGGACGCTTCCCGACTTTCAAAACTTCAAGGAATACGACCCGTATCAGGGAGTCGGAGAAATGATGCCCTGGGCCAAGATCGTCTGCGCGAAAGCGAAGGACTTCGATGCGGCCGGCAATGAGACCAATGTCGACTACCGACGCATGCTCAAAATCGTCAAAGAGAGCGGATTTCGGGGCTACATCGGGATCGAGTTTGAGGGTCACGGAGTGCCGCCGGTCGAAGGCATTAATCTGACGAAAAATCTCATCGAAACCGTGATCGGGGAACTCGCATGAATCGCCTGATTTTCCTCCTTTTTGTAACCCTGTCAGGTATTTCGCCCAACAGGGTTCAGTCTGATGACTCCGCGCGGAGCACGGTCACTGATGAGCCTGTCTTCTCGATGGGGAAGCCGGAGGGAGCGCCCGATTACATTGCCAAGGCCGACCCTGAGGCGGGTCAACATCTTGCCCTGACATTGCACAAGCTGGAGAACAGAATGGAGACCGATCGGCCATTCCTGATCTGGGCGATCGGGTCGAGCTACACGAACATGCTCGGGAGTGGTGAATTCTGGCAAGAGGAAATCCCGAAGCACTTTCCGAATGCGCCCAAAATTCGCTACGAAAAGATGGTCGGCAATTCCTGTCCCTGGCAATACTTGAGAGGATGGGCGCGTCACCTCGTGATTCCGGACCAGCCGGACCTCGTTATTACCTATACCATCGGAAAGCCGGAGGACCTGGAGAAGCTGCTGATCGAACTGCGAACGCAGACGACGGCCGATATCATTGTGCCAAGCATCCACTGGCGGATGCGGGATGCGGACAGCTGGGGTAAGTCGGAGAGCGGGCCGGATCAGGATGTCGAAGCGGTTCGCGAAGTGTGCCGGAAATACGGTGTCGAATTCGTCGAGAACCGGCGGGAGTGGGCTGAGTATTTGAAGGAAAACAATCTACCGATTGAAGCGCTCTTGAAAGACGCCGTGCACCAGAGTGACTACGGGGCGCAGATCATCAACGCTAACATGCTCGCTCATTTTCAGCGGGACGCGCCTTTCTCCTACGAGCCTGAATCCCGCGAGCGAACGATCAAGCCCGTCGAAGGTGAGGGAGGAAAACTGACGGCGACTTTCACCGGAAACCGGATTGATTTGATCGGGAGGAAAAATCCGGACGGCGGAATTTATCGTCTCTTCATCGACGGGCAGCCGGCCGCGGAAATCGAAACGTATCTCATGAGTTACGTCCTCCCGGATCCGGGGAATGCCCGGGTCGGAAGAGGATCGAATCCGCGCGATCAGTCTCCTCACGGGATCACTTTGGGCAACGGCGTGGTGCCTCAGTCCTGGACGATCACGATGATCGGCGACGAGGGCGACTATGAGATCAAAGGAAGTGTGACCGGACCCGATGGAAAAGGGAATGCCTTCTCAGAGTTCACGAGCCGATCGGGTCAGATCAAAATAGATCCCTATCTCTGGCGTCGGGCCGAGCGCAACCGGACCGGTGATTTCTTCACCTTTGAGGTCCGACGCTCGGTGGTGGAGGGAGTGAGTTTCCGGGGAGAGGCAGGTGAGCCGCTCGTGGTTCGTTTGGCGCAGTTACTCCCGAATTGTGAGCACACCCTGGAGTTGATCCCGATGGAAGAGGGCGCGGCGGAAGTCGAGTCGTTGCTCGTGTTTGAGCCGCCTTTGAAAGAGGAATCACAATGATGAAGCTTCCCGGTCTTGTTGTCTTGCTTTCCGCCCTGCTGAGCAGCGTCGTTTTCTCAAGTGAGGTGGAAGTGATCAATGCCGGAGTCGGGGGAAATTCCTCCGCGAATCTCTTGCCGCGCGTTCATGAGGATGTCATCGCAAAGCACCCGGATCTCGTGATCCTGATGGTGGGAACGAATGATGCTCTCAATTCGCAGAAGCTAACCGCGCCGGAAGTCTTTGCGGCGAATTTGGAGAAACTCGTGACGGAGATGACCGGTTCGGGCAGTGAAGTGATTCTGATGACGATTCCTCCCTGTGTTCCCGACTATCTGTTCGAGCGGCACTCCCGGAGTGCCTATGGCGATGTTTCTCCCGGCGAACGGATCAGGAGGGTGAATGATATCATTCGCGAGATCGCAGTATCCAACGGGCTTCGGATGGTTGATCTTCATGCCTTGGTGCAATCGCATGGAGGTGCGAGCACGGAGGCGGATTGTTTGATCCGCAACGAAGCCAATTCCGGGAGGAAAGACGGGGTGCATCCGACGGAAGCGGGATACCGGATCGTTGCGGAGGCGATTTACGAGGTTCTCACGGAAGAGGGACAGTCATACGAGGGACAACGAATCGTGTGCTTCGGGGACAGCATTACCTACGGGGCTGGCATGAAAAAAGCGGGAACCGCAGAACCCGATGCAACCACCTATCCGGGCCGGTTGGCGCTCCTCCTCAATCCATGAAAATTGCCTGTCTTCAAAATTTCGCTGCGGAAGGGCCCGCCCGCATCGCCGGTTGGGCGGAGAATCGGGGGCACAGCCTGACAGGATTCATCGCGAGGGAGGATCTCGGGATAGATGCAGGGGACTACGACGCGTTTGTCATCATGGGAGGTCCCATGAGCGCCAATGATGCGGATGAGAATCCTGACGTCGCCCGAGCATTGAGTCTCGTACGGGCGTTCATGGATTCGGGGAAGCCGGTTCTCGGAGTTTGCCTCGGTGCCCAGATGATGGCGATTGCGATCGGCGGCAAAGTCGTCCCGGGGACTCAGGCTGAAATCGGCTGGTTTCCGGTTTTCAAGACCCGGGAAACGGGGCATCTCCTCGATGAATTCCCGCCGGAGATGACGGTCTTCCATTGGCATGGCGAGCAGATTCAGCTACCGCCCGGGGCAAAGCTTCTCGCTTCCTCGCGAATCTGCCCGGTGCAGGTTTTTCAATGGGGTTCGAATTGCCTGGGCTTGCAATGCCATCTTGAAGTGAGTGAAGAATCGCTCACGGATTTTCTCCGTGTTTTTGCCGATGAAGTGGAAGAGGGTGGCGCTGCCGTCCAGTCGTCAATGGAGATGATGGAAGGCTATTCCACCCATGGTGATGAAGGGGAGAGGATCCTGTATCGAATCCTCGATCGTTGGATCGAAGGTTGAGCCGACAGGTTTGCGTCCGGGAAGAGAACGGATCGGGCATTGACATCTTCGAGGTGAAAGGGCAAGCCATGGGGTCATGACTTTGCGCTTCTTCCTCTGTTTCATTGCCTCCGGCTTTTTCCTTCTTTCGCCCTCGCAGGCGGAGGAGAAATACAATGTTCTCTTCATCGCGGCCGATGATATGAACAACGATCTGAGTGCCTTCGGGAATGCACAGGTCAAGACACCGAACCTCGAACGGCTCGCCAAGATGGGGGTGCGGTTTGACCGTGCCTATTGTCAGCAGCCTCTCTGTGGACCGAGCCGGGCGAGCCTCATGACCGGTCTTCGCCCCGACACGCTCGACATGCACACCCTCGCCCATGAGCTGCGCGAGAAGAATCCCAATGTGGTGACGCTGGGGCAACTCTTTCGCCAAAATGGATATTTCTCCGCGCGGGCCGGAAAAATTTATCACTACGGCAACCCCGGTATGATCGGAACGGACGCGAATGACGATCCGGAAACCTGGGACGAGCGCTACAATCCGGCCGGGATCGATAAGCTGCAGGAGGAAAAAATTATCCGCTACGGCCCTAACCGGAAACCAAGAAAAGATCAGCTGGGAATTTCGATGGCGTGGTGGGATCCGGTGAGCGAAGATGAAGAGCACACCGATGGCATGGTCGCGGACAAGATCGTGGAACTGATCGGGAAAAAGAAAGACGAACCGTTTTTCCTCGCGGCTGGTTTTTTCAATCCGCATTGCCCCTACGTGGCCCCGAAGCGCTACTTCGATCTCTACCCACTCGACGAGATCACGATGCCGGATCTCGAAGAGGCGAAGGCCGACCTCACTGACGTCCCGCCCATGGCCGTTCAGCGTGACACGAAACACTGGCCCTACTACTTTGATAAAGTGAGTCTTGAAGAGGCACGCCGCTGCAAGCAGGCCTACTATGCCTGTAACTCCTTCGTTGATGCTCTTGTCGGGAAGCTCCTCGATGCCCTGGAGGAGAATGATTTGCTTGACAAGACCATCATCGTCTTCTGGTCGGATCACGGGTATTTCCTTGGTGAAAAGGGGCTTTGGTACAAGCGGAAGGCTTTCGAGCGCTCCGCGAAAATGCCCTTGATCATTGCTGCTCCCGGGTTGGCAGCGGGGAAGGCGACGACGCTTCCTGTCGAACTTCTTGATCTCTACCCGACACTTGCGGATCTCTGCGGATTGACGCCGCCCTCAAATCTCGAAGGCGCTTCGCTTCGTCCGCTTCTGGAGGACCCTGACACAGCCGTATGGACCAAGCCGGCCGTGACTCAGATTTGGCACAGCCCGACGGCGTGGGGCTATTCGCTGCGGACGGAGCGCTGGCGATACACTGAGTGGCTTGAGGGGGAAGCCGGTCTTGAACTTTACGATCACAACCATGATCCTGAAGAGATCACGAACCTCGCCAGCGACCCCGGGAAAGCGGATTTGATGAGGAATCTCTCGGCGCAGCTGAAGCCCTTCGTGCAGCTGAAAGATCACAAACGCCAGTGAGATGAAATCGTTTTCCGTCCTTCTCATCATCGTGGGATTTTCCGCCTTTGCCGCGGCCGCTGAGAGACCTAACATCTTGCTCATTATGGCTGACGATCTCGGGATCGAAGGGCTGAGTTGCTACGGTTCGGAATCCTATGAGACACCGAATCTGGATCGCCTTGCTGCGGAGGGGATCCGCTACACTCACGCCTATTCCCAGCCGCTCTGCACCCCGACGCGGGTGCAGATCATGACGGGAAAATACAATCATCGGAACTGGCTTTATTTCGGAATTCTCGATCCGGCTGAAAGGACCTTCGGGCATCTCATGCAGGATGCCGGCTATGAAACGGCGATCGCGGGGAAGTGGCAGTTGCAGTCCTACGATCCGCCGGATTACCCCAATGCGGAGCGGCGTCGCGGAACGGGGATGAAGGTGGCGGATGCGGGATTCGATGAGTGGTCGCTCTACCACGCCTGGAACACGGAGGACAAAGGCTCCCGCTACGGGAATCCCAGTTTTGAACGCAATGGCGAGCTGGTGGGACCGCTCGACGGCGAGTATGGACCGGACACGTCGGTTGATTTCCTCCTCGATTTCATGACGCGTGAACGGGAGAAGCCTTTCTTCGCCTACTTTGCGATGGCCTTGCCGCATTGGCCGGTGAATCCCACGCCGGACTCGGAGGAGTGGGCTGATCCGTCGAAACGGCTCGAAGAGAGTGATCACTACTTCCCTGATATGGTTCACTACATGGACAAAGTCGTCGGCCAACTCGCGGATGGCCTCGCCGAAGCGGGACTGAGGGAGAAGACGCTGATTCTCTTTTACAGCGACAACGGAACGGACACGAAGGTGACCTCTCAGTTTCGCGGGGAAGCGATTCAGGGAGGAAAAGCATCGCCCTTGCAGACCGGGATCCGCGTTCCGCTCATTGCGCGTTGGTCAGGGAAGATTGAGCCGCGCCGGATTTGTGATGACCTCATCGATGCGTCCGATTTTCTGCCGACACTGGCAGAGCTGGCGGGAATCGAAATTCCCGGCGACTGGCCCATCGACGGAGTGAGCTTCGTGCCGTCCTTTTTCGGGGAAAATGCGAAAGCACGTGAGGCTTCCTTTTTCTGGTATGATCCCCGTCCGGGCTGGGACAAGGAGAAGTTCAGTCGTCACATCTTTGCACTCGATCAGGACTACAAGTTGTTTTCCGACGGCCGGCTCTTCGATATTTCCGGCGATGGCTTCAAAGAAATTTTGATTCAAGGTGAACTCAGTCCGGAGGCCCTCGCCGCGAAGTCCAGGCTCCAGGCGTTGATTGATGAAAACCTTTCCGGACCGATGTCGGCGAATGCGAAAATCGAAGTTGATGCCTTTGGGGATCCGGTCCCGTAGGGCGTTGTCCGAACTTCAGTGATTCCTGATTTCCAGCATTGCGGCAATGGCCGAATCAGAGGCCTGCCGGAGGTGGTCTCTCATTGCCTTGGCGGCAGTGTCAGGGTTTCGTTGGCGGAGCGCGCGGAGGATCTCAAGGTGCTCGTCGGCAGAGGCGGAATGGATATCATGAGTCCGTGCCCCGACGATCTCCCGCATTGTCTGCACGAGGGTTGAGTAGCGGGCAATCTCGGCGGCGAGGCGACGATTCCCGGAGCATTCGGCAATGAGAAGGTGGAGTTTTTGATCGAATTTCCAGTTCAGGTCGGTGCCCCCGGAGCTTTGGATTTCTTCAAACGCCTCGATGAGAGACTCCACTTCTTCCGCAGCGATCTGTGAAGCCGCGAGTCTCGTCGCCTCCACTTCGAGGAGGGATCGCACCGCATAGATTTCACGGAGATCCTCTTCGCCGAAAGGATGGATGATAGCGCCGCAGTTTCGCCGCAACTCAACCAAACCGAGGGCCTGAAGATCGAGCAGGGCCTCGCGAACCGGGGTGCGGCTCACGCCGAAGGCATCCGCGCCCAGAGATTCCGTGAATCGATCACCTCCGTGCCACTTTCCTTCGAGCAGTCCTTCGAGCAGTCCGCGCACGACTTTTGCCTTGCTTGCAGAGCGGTTCGCTGGCGTGATAGCGGTGAGTGACATGGCGGACTTCCGTTATTGTATACAATCTGATTCGGGGTCACCTTAGCGGTGCAGAGAAGACTTGGCAAGCCGATGAAATTTCAAAACACCACTCATGCGATCTGGCTGGCGATGTTCACGCTGGCAGGCAATGCCTATGCCGCCCCGGTCGATTTCGTTCGGGATATTCAGCCGGTTTTGGAGAAGAAATGTCTGAGCTG
>JARGOP010000020.1:46809-66682 GCA_029233965.1 Verrucomicrobiales bacterium
GGGATTGTCCTGCGGGAGGCATCCGAAGCGGATAAGTCCTGGTGGGCGTATCAGAAGCTGCCGGGCGAAGATTCTTTTTCCGGGGTGCTGAAAAATTCTGAGAAGCATCCGATCGACGCGTTCGTCGAGGAGAAGCTGGAGGAAACGGGGCTCTCGATGAACCCGGCTGCGGACCGTCGCACCCTGATTCGCCGGGCGACGTACGACCTGACCGGCTTGCCGCCCTCTCCCGAAGAGGTCGATGATTTTGTGAAAAGTGAAGACCCGGAAGCTTACGAAAAACTCATCGACCGGCTTCTTGATTCTCCGCACTACGGTGAGCGTTGGGGGCGCCACTGGCTCGATGTGGTGCGCTTCGGCGAAAGCAAGGGCTACGAGAGGAATGTTATCATCGACAATCTCTGGCCCTTTCGGGACTATGTGATTGAGTCGATCAATGCGGACAAACCCTTTGATCAACTCATTCGCGAGCACCTCGCCGGTGACGTCTTCGGGGCCGGTGATCCGGAAGTAGAAGTCGGTTCGGCGTTTCTTGTTGCCGGCACTTATGACGATGTCGGTAACCAGGATGTTGAGCAGAAGGCGCAGATTCGGGCGAACACGCTCGATGAAATCATCAATGCCACGAGCCAGGCATTTCTCGGCATGACGGTGAGCTGTGCGCGCTGTCACGACCACAAATTTGATCCCATCGCCCAGAAGGATTACTACCAGATGTATGCGACCTTTGCCGGTGTGCGGCATGGCGCCCGCGTCCTCGCGACGAGCGAAGAGAAGCAGGAGGTCGCGGCGCTGATGAAGCCGCTGCAGGCGGAAAAGGAAGAGCTGGAGAAGAAGGAGAGGGCGGTCAACGCCGCTGCCACCCGGAGAGGAGCGGAGCAGAAAGAGAATTTCGAAAAGCAGTGGCGACGACCCGTGGTCGACAGGACTGGAACCATCGAGGAGTTCGACCCGGTCGAGGCGAAGTTTGTCAGGCTCATCAGCGAAGCGCGGGACGACAATCCTAACATTGCAAGCGGATTCCGGATCGATGAGTTCGAGATCTGGTCGTCGGGTGAGGAATCGAAGAATGTGGCTCTGCAAAGCAACGGAGCGAAGGCGACCGGAGCGGCGCGACTCATCGAAGACTTCCCCGGAGCCTATGGTGCGCACCATGCCATTGATGGAAAAACCGGGGAACGTTTCATGTCGACGGGAACCGATCTCACGATCGAGTTGGCGAAGCCGAGCCGCATCGGAAAGGTCGTTTTCTCCAGTGCGAAAGGAGAGCAGAATCCCGAGCACCGCAAATTTGTCTTCGTCGCCGACTATCGAATCGAAGTGTCCAGTGATGGAGAAACCTGGAAAGAGGTTGCCCACGGGCGCGACCGGGAACCTGTCAGCGAGGCCCATCGCAACGTCCGTTATCGTCTCGCCGGCCTGACTCCGGAGGACACCACCGAGTTGGCCTCGATCCGTCAGGAACTCGCCCGGGTGAATCGGGAAATTGCCGCCGTGCCCAAGCTCCCTTCGGTGTGGGTGGGAACCCGCAGCGCGGAAGATGCGAAGGGGCCGTTTCATCTCTTCATCGGCGGGAGCCCCCAGCGCCGGGGAGAGACGGTTGTTCCGGCGAGCCTTTCGACTTTGAGCGAAGCGACCCCCGCGTATGAGCTCCCCGTGGATGCTCCGGAAGCAAACCGCCGACTTGAACTCGCCGGCTGGATCGCGAGTTCCGAAAATCCCGTCACGCTTCGTGTTCTCGCGAACCGGCTCTGGCATTACCACTTTGGAACCGGGATCGTCGACACGCCGAATGACTTTGGTTACATGGGCGGGAGACCGACGCATCCGGAGTTGCTCGACTACCTTGCGATTCGGCTCCGCGAGAATGATTGGAAGATCAAAGATCTGCATCGCCTCATCATGACTTCGCAGGCCTATCAGCAGGCCTCGACCTGGCGGGAAGAGGCCGCGAAGGTGGATGGAGACAGCCGCCTCCTCTGGCGCTTTCCTCCGCGCCGACTCTCGGCGGAAGAGATTCGCGACACGATTCTGACCGTGTCAGGAAAACTTGATAAAACGATGGGTGGCCCCGGGTTCCGCCTTTTCCACTTCATGCAGGACAATGTCTGCACCTACGAGCCGCTCGATGAGCATGGTCCCGAAACCTATCGCCGGGCCGTCTATCACCAGAATGCCCGCGCTTCGGTCGTCGATCTCATGACCGAGTTCGATCAGCCGGATTGCACCTTCTCCGCTCCGGAGCGGGCCGAGACGACGACACCGCTCCAGGCGCTGACCCTGATGAATCACAGCTTCACGATGGACATGGCCGAAGCGCTCGCGGAGAGAATCGAGGCAGAAGGGTCTGACAACGCGACGCAGGTTCAGACGGCTTATCGAATTCTCTATCAGCGCGAACCTGAGGAAGAGGAAGAGAAGAAACTCGGGGCAGCGATGGAAGAGCTGGGCCTCGTCTCCGTTGCCCGTGCTCTTCTCAATAGCAGTGAACTGATCTTTTTGGACTGATGCTCGGCGGAAGAAAAGCGCAACCCGCAGGGTCAATGAAAACAATCGCTACAGAACCTCGATTGACGAAGGGAGTCACAAGGAGCGGCGGTATTCTACCGCCGAAATGGGTTGATAGGCGATATTATATCGCCTCTCCCCGGGGAACGAGCTGCGCTCTTTTGGACTCTGCGGTGACCGTTGAGCTTCGCTTCAGGAATGGGCTGTCAGATCAGTTTTTCGGGAAGGACTCTGGCTCAGGTTTGCTACTCATTGAGTTTTCCGAGAGTCTCGGAGTCATTTTCCGAAAGGGACTCAGCTACTTCATCAATTTTCAGTTGAGCGATATTTTTGTGCATTGGCGTGAGCGTGATCGCACCGGTGCTGTGAACCTCTACATTGATCAAGTCGCCTGGCTTCAAGTTGGTGCGATCAAGGAATTTCGAGTCGAACATCAGTCCATGTGAGTTCCCAATCTTTCGAATCGTTCTGGTCACGCCACAGAATACGTTTTTCAATCTCTTCCGTCAATCACCCGACCTCTAATGAACCCCCTCCACGACCTCAACCGCCGCCGTTTTCTCGGCAACGTAACGACCGGCCTCATGGGCGTTGGTTTGACGCAGCTCATGACGCGGGAAGGCTTCGGGTCGGTTGCTGCTGCGGGCCGTGGGCCTCATTTTCCGGCGAAGGCGAAGCGGGTTTTGCAGATTTTCTGTCCCGGCGCGGCTTCGCACATGGACCTTTGGGAGCACAAGCCGATGCTCGAGAAGATGCACGGTCAGCCCCTTCCCGGGGAAGAGAATATGGTTTCTTTTCAGGGAAAAAACGGCCCGCTCATGAAGAGTCCGTGGGCGTTCGAGCCGGCTGGCGAGAGTGGAAAGATGTTCTCGACAAAATTGCCGCACATGTCCCAGCACGTCGATGACATCGCGTTTTTTCATGCGATGCAGTCGAAAACGAACACGCATGGTCCCGGCTGCGTTTTTGTGAACACGGGTCACGCCACCGAGGGCTTTCCCTCCGCCGGAGCCTGGACAAGTTATGCGCTTGGCAGTCTCACGGACAATCTTCCCACCTACGTCGCAATTCCGGACGTTCGGGGTGAGCCGCCGAACGGAAAGGCGAACTGGAGTAATGGATTTCTCCCCGCGAGGCATCAGGCGATCACGATGGCGGCGCATCAGCCGATCCGGAACATCGAGCGTCCCGGCAGTCTCAGTGCGGCGCAGGAGGAAGGGACTCGTGATCTCCTCGGCTTCCTGAACGAGCGCCACGCCGCCGGGCGCGCTGCGGAGTCCGATTTGCGGGCACGGATCGGAGCCTACGAACTGGCCGCAAAAATGCAGATGTCCGCGCCTGAAGTCAGCGATTTCGCGAGCGAGCCGGCCCACATTCACAAGCTTTACGGCACGGATTCCGGCAACGAATTGAAAGCGGCTTACGCGAAAAATTGTCTTCTTTCGAGGCGTTTGTTAGAGCGGGGGGTTCGCTACGTGAACCTCTATTGTGCCTCGCGCGCTTCCGGGGTCGATGGATTGCTCAACTGGGACGCTCACAAAACCCTCAAAGCGGACTACGACCGGCACTGCCCGATTTTCGACCAGTCGACCGCGGCGTTACTCACGGACCTGAAACAGCGCGGCCTCCTTGAAGACACGCTCGTCCTCTGGACGACCGAGTTCGGGCGCATGCCGACCCGACAGGAGGGCACGGCCGGGCGGGATCACAATCCGGACGGCTTCACCCTCTGGATGATGGGTGCCGGGGTCAAAGGCGGAGTCAGCTACGGGGCGACGGACGATTTTGGACGCCGCGCCGAAGTGAATCCGACGACGGTCTGGGACTACTACGCCACGGTCCTGCACCTTCTCGGGCTCGACTTCGAAAAGCTCTCTTATTACCACAACGGAATCGACCAGCGCCTCACCGATGTGCATGGAAAAGTGATCCGGCAGGTGCTGGCGTGAGCATTTTACTTCTTCTTTCGTGGTGGTGCCGGATCGGTCATGGGAGAGGTCTCGTAAAATTTGCCATCCTCGATAAGTCGGGGATCTCCGGTTTTACGGAGTTCGGTCATCAATTCCTTTTCGAGGGAGGAACGGATCTCAGCGTAGGCGGGATCCCCGGCGACATTGTTCGTTTCAAAGGGATCTTTGGCGAGATCGTAGAGCTCGTACATGGGGCGCTTGCCGTAAACCCAGTCGAAGTGATCCTTCCACTCGGCTTCTTCCCGGGCGCCGACGAGCCAGGCTTTGGTCGGTCCGGCGTCTTCATCCGGGAGGGTGTAGCGGGTGTTGTTCTCCAGTTCATTGACGTCGAGGACCGCACCGGGCTCGATCAGGTAGGGGTCTCCCAGCGGCCAGCGCTCGGGGCGGAAGTTGACGATGAGGACATGGTCGGCGGTGCGGATCGCGCGCTGTGGGTAGGGGGTGAAATCGGCCCGCGCCATGTCGACATGACGTTCGCGTCCGGTGAAGACACGGGTCCGGGTTTCGTCGACGAGGCCGCTCTCTTCGGAGGAAAGGGTCGGCCAGAGGCTTTGTCCGGTCATGACTTCGGGGACTTCGATCCCGGCAGCCTTGAGGAAGGTGGGCGCGAGGTCGGTGAGGGAGGCAAAGTCCTCGACGAGGCGCCCCGGCTCCACGCCGGGACCGGTGACGAGGAGAGGCACGTTGGTGCCGAAGCCGTAGAGATTGCATTTTCCGTAGGGAAACCCGGGCGCGCCATGGTCTCCGCTCACGGCAATGATCGTGTTGTCGCGTTCACCGGTTTTTTCGAGCTCTTCGAGAAGAACCCCGATGCCGGCATCCCAGGCAGCGACCTCTCCAAAGTAATCGGCGAGATCCTGTCGGACTTCGGGAACGTCAGGGAGAAAGGGTGGCATTTTGCCTTTGAGCTCATCGGGGTCGATGCCCCAGAGTTCTTTGCCGCTGCCTTTGATCCACTTGCGGTGAACGTTGGTCGGTCCGCTCCAGTAAAGGAACGGCTCTCCCTCCCCGCGAGCGTCGAGGAAGCTGCGGAAATTGCCTCGAATTTCGTCGAGGAGTTTTTTCTTCGCCGCTTTGATCGATTCGCCTGATTTGACGAGCGAGGTCACAGTTTGCGAGAAGCCGTTAAATTTGCCGCCGGCGGAACCGTAGTTTTCCTCCGGGGTGAAAGGAGCGTTACCCGGCGTTCCCGGACCCCAGACCTTGTAGGTGTAGCCGACATGATATCCGGCATCACGCATCAGATCCGGAAAGGTCGGAAGCGTCTCGTCCCAGACTGCACCCAGAAGAATCGAAGCCGAGCCGGTTCGCCAGAAATGTTGTCCTGTCAGGAGGGCGCTGCGGCAGGGCGTGCAGGAGGGAGCGCTCACGTGGGCGTTGCGGAAGAGCACGCCGTCTTCAGCGAGTTTGTCAAAGTTCGGGGTGCGAACGACTTCATTGATGCCTCCCGGTTGATCGCTCGCGGCGTAGGCGGAAGCGTAGCGACCCCAGTCGTCGGCGAAGAGGAAGAGAACGTTGGGTCGGTCGGCGCTTTTCGTGAAACCGAAAGCGGCGAGGAGTAGGAGGATGGTAAGACAATGTTTCATCGGGGGAAGTTTTTGAGTTTTCAGTTTTCAGTGTTCAGGCAGTGGTATTTCAGTTCCCAAGATCCAATCAGCCTTTTGCTTTCGCTTTGCGTTTCAGGATGGCCTCAATGTGTTTTTTCTCGGCGGCCAGTTGTTCCTCTGTCAGGGCGGCGGGCTGTACGAAACCGGGGTCGATTTCATCTTCGGGTTTCAACTCGCGAATCCGGATATTTCGAAACCAGACGGGATCACCGTGATCCTGCAGGCTGAGATGGGCGCCCCGTTTCGTGAGGTCGCCGCCGCGCTTTTTCAGGAGCTCGACATGTTCCGCGTAATCGGGATCGGTGTAGTCGAAAGAAATCACTTTCTCCCCATTGAGCCAGTGCTGGATGACGGTGCCCTTGCCGACGATGCGTCCGGTGTTCCACTCACCCGGAGGTTTCGTGGCGTCATGGCTCGGGGCGATGCCGTAGTAGAGCGACGCAGCCGAGGTCCGCGGATTGCGGCCGTTCGGGTGCCCGTCGTTTGCGAGAATCTGATATTCGTATTGGGTTGGTCGGTAGTAGATTCCGCTGTTGGACTTTTCTCCCACCTTCCATTCGAAACGCAGTTCGAAGTCGTCGGGAACGGGGAATTTTCTGAAGATGATCGAGCCGCCCTTGTCGCGACGAAACATTGAGCCGTCTTCTTCGAGGATCCAGTTGCCGCTCTGCTCCCAGCCCTCAAAACCGGTGCCGTCAAAGATCACTTCGAATCCGGCTTCCACTTCCGCGGATGAGGACTCGCTGGCGCTTGTCGCCATCGCGGAAAGGAGAAACGGAATGAGGAGGAGACGGATCGCAGACTTCATGAAGGAAAGGTTATGTTAGCTCTGACAAAATCAATCCCGCGAAGATGGAGGTTCCGTTTCGCGCCTCCTCCTTACCCGATGGGGAAAGGGGCGGGGATTGTGCAGAGGAAGGCCCGTCAGCGCCCCCTTTTTTTTCTTTCTCTCTCAGGATGATCGTTCATCATCACGGCATCCCGGAATATTCTCACGATACAATCCCCTTTCACGCTGAACTGGTTTCGTTTCAGGTCGCTGGAGCAGGAGGCTGATGAGGTCGTGAATCCAGATCTCCCATGAAAGTAAACCTTCTTCTCACCGCCGCCTTCGCTCTGATTGCTTCTCTCAGTTTCGTTTTCAGGCCGGCGGCACAGGAATCGAAGCCACCCGCAGCGGACAAGGCCGTGCCAAAGGCTGTTGCCCCTAAGGCCAGGGGACGCGCGCAAAAAGAGATCACGGAAAAAGAGGCACCGGTCCCTCTGGTTGGTTCCCTCGTTTCGATCAAAGGTGCAGGCCTCCAATGTGATCTGCCGGCTTCTGTCACGACCGAAGATGGGATCGTTTTCATTGCCTACGTGGAGTGGGACGGTAATCGCGACGCGCTCCGTCTTGCCAAAATAGTTGGAGGTCAGAGTGAAATAGTCGCGACCATTGCGGAGTCGGCGGTGCTTCACGAACCGGCGCTCGCAGTCGATGGAAAGGGCGTGGTCTGGTGCATCTATCCCGAAACGAATGAAGAGGATGACACCGTCAATCTCGTCGCCGCTTCCTGGAGTGCATCCACGGGTTTAGGATTGCCGGAGATTCTCTCGGATACCGATGCCGCCGAGGCCTTTGTCGATGCGGGGACGGATTCCGGGGGACGGGTTTGGATCGCGTGGCAGTCGCTTCGTGCCGGTGAAGGCGATATCTACAGCCGCGTTTATGATCCGGAAAAAGAAGCCTGGTTGAACGAGTTGGTGGTGACGGATCAAGCGGGAGGCGACTGGGAGCCGGAACTCGCCTTTGATCGGGAGGGAAACGCCTGGGTCCTGTATGACAGCTCGCGCGGCAACGAATTTAACCTCTATCTCGCCCGCGTCACCGCCGGAGGTGAGGTCGAGGAATTCCCGGTCGGGCATTCAGAATCCTATGAAGCGCGCGGGTCGATCGCAGCCACGAAGGAGGGCGACGGATTTTGGATTGCGGCGGAGCGGGGAAAGAAACGCTGGGGGCTCGATTCGCGTGGACACAAGAACGGGACGGGGATCAATGCCGGGAAGTCTGTTCTATTTGGAAAATTCGATCTCGATGCAAAGGAATTTGAAGAGATCTCTCCGGGACCCGCCGCCGAAGCCGGGAACCCGATCAATGTTCCTGCCGTAGGGGTCGGTGAGGATGGAAACCCCTGGCTCGCCTATCGCTATTTTGCGACGGCAATCTGGCGAATCGGGCTGACCTCGTATCGTCAGGAAACGCAGACATGGAGCGCACGGCGCCGCCTTCCCGAGAGCAGCTACGGTCAGGATCGACGCACGGTTTTTCTGCCCGCCCATGATGGATCCGACCTTCAGGTCTGCTGGGTATCCGATGGCAGGAAGACCAAGGCGCACGGGGAGCTGAGCATTCACCTCGCTTCGCTTCCTTCATCCGGCACTCTTCCTGAAGCGGGGAAGCCGGTCTCGAAGGAAACGCCGGATGAGCCGTTTGCCGCCTCTCAGGCGACTCCTGAGCGTCCGCCGATGGAGCGCCACGAGTGGGAGGTCGAAGGCAAAACCTACGGTCTTTATTGGGGCGACTTTCATCGTCACACCGACATCTCGAACTGCCGCACCGGCTTCGACGGCTGCATCGTCGACCATTTCCGCTACGCCTACGATCTTGGGAAAATCGACTTCCTCGGGACCTCGGATCACACTGACATTGCCAAAATTTATCACCCCTACGAGTGGTGGCACAACCAGCGTATGCACGACGCCCTCCACAGCCCGGGCCGGTTCAACACGATGTATGTCTACGAGCGGGAGCAGGTCTGGCCCTGGGGGCATCGCAATGTCGTTTTCGCAGATCGCGGCGGTCCCCTCGTCTACATCAAGCGACCCACCTACCGGGCCTCCCCGTGGCAGGCTCAGTTTCCGGTGAAAGCGGGGCTCGATGAGATCACTCCCTACGAACTCTGGGATATTCTTGAGGACTATGGAAAGCCGGTTGCGGTCATCAGCCATACCGGTGCGACGCGGATGGGAACCGACTGGGCCAAATACGATCGCATCGGCTACAGCTCGGAAAACGTGGTCGAGATCTTCCAGGGAGCGCGGGTTTCCTACGAAGGCGAAGGAGCGCCACAGCCGACTGCCGGATTGAAGCCCGGGGAGAAATACACGATCGACGGGGATGCCGAGGCCACTCCCCCGGAACCCATTCTCGATTTCGGGAAATACAAAGCGGGCACCTATCAGAATGCGCTCGAACTCGGCCGCAAACTCGGCGTTTTCGCCAGTTCGGATCACATTTCCCAGCACACCAGCTACGGTGGAGTCTACTGCGAAGAGTTCACCCGCGAAGGCATCATCGAAGCGCTCGATCAGCGCCGGACGATTGCGGCGACCGACAAAATTTACCTGAATTTCACCTGCAATGATCTTCCTCTCGGATCGATTCTGGAGACATTGGAAAATCCGAAATTCTGGTTTCGCGTCGACGGAACCGCCCCGATCAAGCGGATCACGCTGGTGCGGAATGAAGAGGATTGGAAGACCTTCGGGCCCTTTGCGGATTCGACGTTCGAGACCCACCTGACCGACGATGCGATGCTCGAAGGGGAAAATCGCTATTATGTCAGAGTCGAGCAGGTCGACGGGAACATGGCGTGGTCATCCCCGGTCTGGGTTACGCCGTCGGTCGCAAAGTGACTTAGACAGCTTGCCGGAATGGACACAGGATTTGATCCGCTATCGTGCCGGTTTCACTTCCCTCCCCGCCGGTTTACACTCATATTCGTCTATTCATTTCCTATGAAAAAAATCCCCCACCTTCTCTGTCTCCTCCTTCTTGTGACCGCCGTTCACGCTGAGGAGGGCTTCACCTCTCTTTTCAATGGCAAGGATCTCACTGGCTGGGACGGAAATCCCAAATTCTGGTCGGTTGAAGACGGAGCCATCACCGGTCGCACGAAAGCCCCTGAAGATCTCGACTACAATCAGTTTCTGATCTGGCGTGGCGGTCAGGTCGAAAACTTCGAGCTCAAGGCGAAGATCAAGGTGAAAGGAAACAACTCCGGAATTCAATATCGAAGTAAGGAGATGACCGAGGTCGGGAAGTGGTCCATCGGGGGCTACCAGTGCGACGTTCATCCGACCGCGGAAAACAATGCGATGCTCTATCATGAGCGCGGTCGTGGCATCGTTGCAAAGAACGGCCAGACCGTCGCCGTGGATCCGGATGGTCGCAAATGGCTTACGGCGGATCGAGATCCTGTCGCGGTGGATACCGCTGAGTGGAACGAGTATTCCATCATCGCGAAGGGCAATCATGTCACGCACCTGCTGAACGGCAAGGTCACGGCGGTCGTTCACGACTACGATGAGAAAGGACGCTGCCTCAGTGGGCTTCTCGCGATTCAGATCCACAAGGGACCGGCGATGGAAGTTCAGGTGAAAGATATCCAACTCAAGGTCCTTCCCGAAGGCGGAGTGAATCCCTGGTCCAATGCGGACGTTCCGAACGACGCCCAGGAGATCGGGAAGCCCGGGGCGAAAGCGGCTCCCGGCAAAGGAAAAGCGAAGGCGGTGACGAAAGCCGCCCCGAAGGCAAAAGCTCCCGCGAAGGCGAAGCCGAAGCGCCAGACAGAAGTCGGTCCCCGGGTCGGGGAGAACACCGCAACCCCGGTGGATCGCATCAAGGTGCCGGAAGGCTTTCAGGTCGAACTTCTGTATTCGGTGCCCGGCGGGGATCAGGGCTCCTGGGTGGCGTTGGCGAATGACGATCAGGGTCGCGTTTATGCGAGCGACCAGTACGGCGATCTCTATCGCTTTTCACCTCCTGCCGCCGGTGGGGAATTGAAAGAGGAAGACGTCGAGAAAGTTCCCGTCAATATCCGTGCGATCAATGGTATGGTCTTCGCCTTCGGAGCTCTCTATGCCGGAGTGAACGATTACGAGCAGGAGATGCGGAGCGGTCTCTATCGGATCAGTGACAGTGACGGGAATGACGAGTTGGACAAAGTTGAGTTGCTCAAAGCGTTTGAGTCGAAAAGTGACCATGGCGTTCACGCCGTCCTGCCGACTCCGGACGGAAAGTCGCTCTATCTGATCACCGGGAACAATGCGGTCATCGAAGGCGGTCCCGTCGCTGGAACTTCAGATGCATCTCCGGTGACAAAGGCCTGGGGCGATGATCACCTCCTCCCCCGGATGCCGGATGGTCGCGGCCACAATCGTCATGTCCTTGCTCCCGGGGGAATTATTTACAGAGTCGATCCGGACGGAACAAACTTTGAGATTTTTGCCTCCGGTTTTCGGAACATCTACGATGCATCGCTCAACAAAGACGGCGAGCTTTTCACTTATGATGCGGACATGGAGTATGATTTCAACACTCCGTGGTATCGTCCTACCCGCGTGAATCACGTCGTGAGCGGGGGTGAATACGGGTGGCGCAACGGGGCCGGTAAGTATCCCGGCTTCTACCCTGACAACCTTCCCACCACTGTGGATATCGGACCGGGCTCACCTACAGGGACGCTCTTCGGCTATGGGGCTAAATTTCCTGCCAGGTATCAGAACGCCTTTTATGCGTTCGACTGGAGCTGGGGTAAAGTCTATGCCGTTCATCTCGAAGCAGACGGGGCAACTTACTCCGGAACGAAGGAGGAGTTCATTACCGGTGCGCCGCTCCCGGTCACGGACGCGATCATTCATCCCGGAGACGGTGCGATGTATTTTGCGATCGGGGGACGTCGCGTTCAGTCCGGACTCTACCGCGTCAGCTATGCCGGTGACGAAAGTATCGCCGCTGTCGACATGACACCGGAACTGACTGAGGAAGCGGAACTCCGCCGCCGCCTTGAGGCCTTTCACGGTGAGCATAAAGAGGAGGCCCTGGGAAATTCCTGGGCCTATCTTGATCATGAGGATCGCTGGGTTCGCTGGGCGGCCCGTACCGCGATCGAGCACCAGCCGATCGAGCTTTGGTTCCGTCGTGCCTTCAAGGATCGGTCGCCCGGGCGTCGCATCGAAGGCATGCTGGCACTGGTACGCCTCACCGGGGTTGCGCCAAGCCAGCGGGAGGAGATCGAGGGAGCAGAAGTCGGTGATTCCAAGCAGGGTGAGGTCTTTGCCTCGGAGGCGGAGCAGCGTGATGCCATGTTGAAGAGCCTCCTCGAAATCGATTTCGATGCGCTCAGTGAAGAGTGGAAGATCAATTACACGCGTGTGGTTCAGATTATTCTGGTTCGCTTCGGGGAACCCGGAGACGAGATCAAGTCAGCCCTTATCACGAAGCTCGACCCGGCTCTTCCTGCGAAGAGCGATGAACTCAACTGGGTTCTTCTTGAAACGCTGGTCTTCCTTCAGGATCCGAATGCGGCTGCGAAAGGAATGCAGCTTCTTGCGGATGCCAAGAGCCAGGAACCGCAGATGCAGTTTGCGCGGACTTTGGCTCATCTCAAGACAGGCTGGACTCCTCAACTTCGCGAGCAGCAGATCGAATGGTTTCTCACCGCGGCCAACTACCGTGGCGGCGCAAGTTTCACCAAATTCATCGAGTTCATCCGCAATGACAGTCTTGCCACCTACACCGAGGCGGAGAAAGCGGAGCACGCTGAACTTCTCGCGAAGAAGCCGGAGGTTAAATCCGCGATTGAAAATGTCGGCGCAATTTTTGCAGGACGCACTCCGACGATGTGGACGCTTGAGGAATTGAGTGAAGCCGCAGAGACAGGCATGACGCAGCGTGATTTTGAGAACGGGCGCGAGATGTTCGCGGCGGCCGCCTGCTATGCCTGCCACCGTTTTGGAAATGCCGGCGGCATGACCGGCCCTGACCTCACCGGGGCCGGAGGGCGCTACAGCCCGCACGACCTGCTCGATCAAATCATCAATCCGAGCAAGGAAATCAACGAGCAGTTTGCCCCGATTGTGGTCACGCAAAAGGATGGTTCGATCGTTTCCGGAGTGGTCGTGAACCTCAACGGAAACAACGTCACCTTGAACACGGACCTCTCTGATCCGAATCAGCGGGTCAATATCGACCGCACTCAGGTTGAAAGCATTGAGGTGTCCAAGGTTTCCCCGATGCCTCCGATGCTGCTCAACATGCTGACGAAGGAGGAGGTCCTCGATCTTCTCGCCTACACCCTGAGCGGTGGTGATGCAGAGAACGAGATGTTCAAAAAATGATTTCTAAGCGAACAGGGTTGGGTGATGGACCCGACCCTGTCAGGTTTGGCGGATGAAGCCGTTCCTTCTCTCGATCTTTCTTTTCGCCTTTTCCTCCACGGGATTCTCTGCGGATCGACCCAATATTCTCTGGTTTGTTGTCGACGACATGTCGCCGGACTTCTCCTGCTACGGGGAGACCGTCATTGAGACTCCTGTCGTGGATCAACTCGCCGCGGAAGGTCTCAAGTTCACGCGTGCCTACGCGACGTCGCCGGTGTGTTCGACATTCCGCTCCGCGCTGATTACGGGGATGTATCAAACCTCAATCGGGGTTCATCATCATCGGAGCGGGCGCGGTGAACGACGCATTCAACTGCCGGACGGAGTTCGGCCGGTTCCGGCGCTGTTTCAGGAAGCGGGCTACTGGACCTGCATGGGAAGCGGCCTCCCGGACTACGATTTCCGGAGTCTCAAGGTAAAACCGAATCAGCGCCTCGGTAAATCCGACTACAACTTCGACTGGGAGGAATCGATCTACAACAGCAACGACTGGTCGGGGAGGAGCGAAGATCAGCCTTTCTTCATGCAGGTCCAGTTGCACGGGGGAAAACTGCGCGGAGCCTCGGAGGCGGCGAATGCCGCATTTCAAGCGCGGGCGAAGATAGAACTCGGCAGTGCGACTGATCCCGGGAAGGTGAAGCTTCCGCCGCACTACCCGGACGATCCGGTATTCATCAATGACTGGGCCGCTTACCTCGACAGTGTCCGCATGACGGACTGGCATGTAGGGAAAGTGTTAGAGCGATTGGAGGAAGAGGGGTTGCTCGGGAATACTCTCGTTGTTTTCTTCACGGATCACGGAATCAGCACGGCGCGGGGGAAGCAGTTCCTCTACGATGAAGGGGTGCACATTCCCCTCGTTCTTCGCGGTCCCGGGATCGAAGCGGGAACGGTGCGTGAAGATCTCGTTGAGCACATCGATATTGCCGCGTTTTCTCTTGCGGCTGCTGGAATTGCAGTGCCGGAGAGAATGGAGGGTGACGATATCCTGGCGGCTTCTTATCAACCGAAAAAGGCGGTTTTCGCGGCGCGGGATCGCTGTGGAGAAACCGTCGATCGAATTCGTTCGGTGCGGACGGAACAATATTTGTATCTGAGAAATTTCTTTCCGCTTCGTCCGCATCTTCAACCGAGTAATTACAAGGACAGCAAAGTGATCGTGCAGCGACTTCGCGAGATGCATGCGGAGGGGGCGCTCAGCGAGCTGACGGAAAGCCTTCTCTTTTCTCCGCAACGTCCCGCGGAGGAGTTGTATCTCTATGGCTCCGATCCCTGGCAGTCTGAGAATCTGGCCGATGACCCGGCTCATCGTTCCGCCCTGCTGGAACATCGGGAACGGTTGGACCAATGGATGGAAGAAACCGGGGACGGGGGCACGGAGTCTCCTGAAATTTACGCGCTCGAAATCGAGGATGAACTCAACGTCATCAAGCCGGGAACCGCTCGATACCGGGAGTTCGAGGCGAACGCCGAACTGATGAAGCGCTGGGCATCGGAGGGAAAATAGGATTGCTGAAAGCGCCCGCGCCCGCTTGTATCGGCGACATGGTTTCGCCCCGCATTCTCCTCGCGCTCGTTGTTTCCCTGGTTGTCCCAATCAGTCCGGGGCGGGGGGAAGAGAAAGCGGCTTTTGTCGAGATACGGAGTTTCCTGATGCAGCAGGTTGAGGCAGGGAAGATTGCCGGTGGCACCGTTCTCATCCTGCATCGCGGTGAGCCGGTTTATCGTGAGGCTCTGGGTTACGCCGATTTGGAATCGTCGCGACCGTTTTCCGCGCAGGATCGAGTGGTGATCGCCTCGATCAGTAAGCCGATCTTGGCAACGGCCCTGTTCCGGCTCGCCGATGCCGAGAGGCTGAATTTGAAGAGTCCGGTGACAGGATATCTCCCGGAATTTTCCACATCGAAACTGGAGAGTGGCGAGGGGTTGGAGCGCGCCCCGACGACTCTGGAATTGATTTCGCATACGGGCGGAGCGCTTTCCTTTTACCGGAAAGGTGGGCGCCCCTGGTTTGCTTCCTGGACGCTGGAAAAGACGCTCGCAGAGGTTGTGAGCCAGTATGCATCAGCGGTGCCTTTTGAGTCGGTCCCGGGATCCCGATACGCCTACAGCGGGATCGGAACGGATATCGCCGCCCGCGTCGGAGAGGTGGCGTCGGGGCAGCCCCGTAATGAACTGGTCTCGACTGAGGTCACGATTCCCTTGGGCATGGGTGACACGGGATATGGTGAGGCGCGAAGTCATAAGGAGAAGATGCCGACACGTTATCTGATCGACGGGGAAAGTGGGGAGCTCAGGAAATCGAGGCCCCGACCCATGCCGAAACCGGGTGAATACAGCTCGTCAGGCGGGGCAATTGTCTCCAACGCGGATGATTTGTCGATCTGGTTGAAGATGGTCGCGAATGGCGGACGACACGGGGATGCGGTCTTCCTGAGTCCCGAAGCCATCGATGAATTTTTGAAGCCCTCTCCACTGGGGCAGACGACCGGGGGAGGGTTTCACATTCGTCGGCGCGACGAGAAGGGCGGGTTGGCCCTGATCGGGCATTCGGGTTCCTCGGGCACGGATTGCTGGATCGACTTTGAGAACGATCTCATCGGCATTGTTCTCACCCAGACGGGCAGCAAGGCGGCGAAACCTCTGCATGACAAAGTGAGGCAGGTCGCTTTGCAGTGGGTGGATGCGATGAAAGAGAGCTGAAACGGAAAGGCATCGGGGACCGGTCAAAGGCGACCGGCGCGAAACGGTTCCTGCTCTTTGAGCGGCTTCACCTCGGGGGCAGCGTTCTCCGGAATCCAGCGGGCGTGATCGGCGATTATGGATTGGTACTTCGGGTCAGCGGCTAGATTGGTGAGTTCGTCAGGGTCGACACGGTGATCATAAAGCTCTGCGGCTCCATCGGCATACCGAATGTAACGCCAGTCCCGCGAGCGTACCGCATGATTTCCGAAGTAGCTTGTCGTCAGCGCTGGGCGTTCTCGCGCGGCGTCAGGGTCCTTGAGCTGAGGGACGAGGCTCTCGCCGTCGAGGAATTCATTTTCGGGAAGCTCAGCGAGTTCGAGAAGAGTCGGGTAGATATCGAGAAGACTCGCCGGCTCGGCGCAGTCGCCCGGCTTGATCCCGGGACCGGCGAAAAAGAGCGGGACGCGGGTCGATTCCTCCCAGAGGGTTCTTTTTGCGAGCTTCTGTTTTTCCCCGAGATGGAAGCCATGATCACTCCAGAGGACCACGATGGTGTTGTCTCTGTTCGGACCATTCTCAAGACCTTCCAGAATGACGCCGAGACAGTGATCCGCAAAGCTGGTGTTGGCGAGGTAGGAATGAACAAGGCTGCGCCATTGATCATTCTCCTGAATCTCCGCGAGAGTCGGGGCGACATACATCCGGTATTGAAAGTTGTCGGGGATGTCCTCCATGTCAGCAGGGTCAGCATAAGGCATGGTGATCTTGTCAGGATCGTAGAGATCATACCATTTCTGCGGAACATACATGGGGACGTGGGGACGGAAGATGCCGACGGAGAGAAAGAAGGGTTTCTCGTGGGGCTTTGCCAACTCGGCGGCTGCGGCGGCGGCAACCTGGTGGTCGAACATTTCAGTGTCGTTTTCCGGGAAGGCGCCCCAGTCCCAGGGGGGCTTCGCTTGGATCGGTTTGGCAGGACGGGGGCCTCCTTTTGCCTGCGGGGGTAGGGTGAGGTCGATATCGGAGGCGAGACGACCGCGAAAACCATGGTGGAGAACTTTTCCTCCACTGATCGTAGTGTAACCATGGGATTGGAAATAGCCGGGCAGAGTCGGTGCATGGTCGAGGGCGGGAATCGTTTCGTAGGCGGGTCCGAGTTCATAGCTTCCGCTTGTCAGTGGACTGACCCCGGATAGAACACTGGCGCGGGACGGAGAACATACCGGGACAGAGCAGTGGGCATTGGTAAAATTGCGGCCGCGTGAGGCGAGGGCATCGAAATGCGGAGTGATGACGTCCGGGTGGCCACCGAGGCATCCAACCCAGTCGTTCAAATCGTCGATCGCGATCATGAGGACGTTGGGTCGGTCCTGAGCCGACGACGGTTCGGCGAACAGGAGCGGCGTGATCAGGAAGAGCAGAGCGATCAAACAGGGTTTCATGAGACAGGAGCATGAGGCGCTTCGGCTCTTGTGTCATCAGCCGACCGGGGCGCATTGCGGGAATGGACAATAGGGGCTGATTTTGTAGTTTCACTCCATGAAATCCCCGTTTGTTACGCTTCTCGCTGCTTTGCTTTCCTCCGCTCTTCTCGCGGAAGATCCCGCGCCGAAATCTTTCGAACTCCCTTCTCCTGACGAGGAGAAAAACTTCGCGGGCGAAGGACAACTCCGCCGCTACACGGGCTACGTAACGCGATGGCCGGAATTCCGTTCCGCCTGGGCGGAGCAGGTCGAGCAGGATCAGGGTGCGGTCGTCTTTTTCGGAGACTCGATCACACAGGGATGGGGGAAAGACTTTAAGGGGAAATTTGAAGGCATGAAACTCGCGAACCGGGGCATCGGCGGGGACACGACCCGCGGGATGCTGATCCGCCTGGAGGAGGACGTCCTTTCCCTCAATCCGTCGGCGATCGTTATGCTCATGGGGACGAACGATATCGAGGTGGATATCGCCCCGAAAGCGATCGGTCGTAATTTCGAAAAGATCATCGCTGCGATCAAAGCACACAGCGCCGAAACGCCGATCATTCTCTGCCGCATGTTTCCGAGTTCCCCGGAGAAGGATCGCCCCCGCGAAACGATTGAGGAAGTGAACGCTCTTTTCGAAACGGTCGTGAAAGGGGATCCTCAGATCACAGTTCTGGACACGTGGACTCTCTTTGCCGACGGGGAGGGAAATGCGGATCCCGCCTGGTTCAAAGATTTACTCCACCTCAATCCCGCAGGCTACGACAGGTGGGCCGCTTCTCTTCGGCCGGTCTTTGCGACGCTCGGTTTGGCAGAGACCGAAGTGGTCCCTTATGAATTGGAAGAGGGTTTTGTCAGTCTCTTCAACGGGAAAGATCTCACCGGTTGGGGCTACCGTGCGACCCCTCCACGCAAAGCACCGAAAAACCCGCGTCCGGACATGCCTGTTTTTGTCGAGATCAAAGAAGACGTCGCCTTCAACGGAATGACGGAGAGCCCTGACGGCCGTTACGCTGCGATCAAGGGACGCCTCGTTGTCAAAACGCCGGCAGAAGGTCGTCGCATTCAGCAACTCTGGACGACAGAGGAATTTGGTGAGGATTTCATTTTGAAACTGGAGTTCCGTGCGACGCCGAATGCCGACAGCGGGGTCTTTATCCGGAAGCCGCAATTGCAGTGCCGCGACTATCCGCTCGCCGGCCCCTATTTTGAGCTGCAGAATTATAAGCCGCAGGACTGGAACGAGCTCGTCGTGACAGTGAAGGGCGCCATCGCACATGCGACCTGCAACGGGGAACTCCTCACTGATGACATGGAGGTGCCTGCGACCGGACCCATCGGATTGGAGGGGGATCGCGGGCAGATGGAGTATCGCCACCTCCGGCTGAAAACCTTGTAGAACCGGTAGACCGGACGCCGTCGCAACCGTATCGTTGAAAGAAGACGTTTTCCGGCTAGGGTGGCATCGAAATCTTTCCAGACTCATGAGTGCCGATACCTTGCCGCTACCCGATTTTGAGGACATCGCTGAGACGATGACCTACCTCCCGGATCTGGACGCGAAGTATCAATTCCTCATCGATCTCAGTAAGCGTCTTCCTCCGGTTTCCGAAGAGGAGCAGACGGATGACTACCGGGTCTTCGGCTGTCAGTCGGTGGTCTGGATTGTCCCCTACGAGGATTCCAATGAGCCCGATGTGCTTAAGTTCCGCGGAAAGAGCGATTCGGTTCTTGTCAGCGGCATCATCGCCACGGTCCTGAGTCTCCATGCCGGTAAGACTGCGAGGCAGATTCTGGATCTGGACGCTGCGGAGGAGCTGAAGCGTCTCGACCTCGAGTCCCACCTCAGTCCGACGCGTCGAAACGGACTCCTCGGTATGATTGAGCGCATTCGCGAATACGCGGCTGAGGACCTTATGAAGAAAGCTGAACTTCCCCCGAAACGGTAGACAGGAAGGGCTCGGTCTGAGAACATCAAAATCAGACCAACATGTCAAATACCGGAAACAAATACACGGAAGAATTTCGCAGGGATGCGGTCGAGCTGCTTCGTAGCAGCGGACGTCCCATCAGCCAGGTCGCACGCGAGCTGGGAGTCAACGTCAACAGCCTGCGGACTTGGCGCAACCGCATCCTCGGCCAGAGCGGAGGTGAGGGCTTTGGAGCCATAGGCGACAAAGGTCGAGCCGAAGCGTCGGCCGAGGAGCTGCTCGCCGAGATCAAGCAGCTCAAGAAGGAGAACGAGTATCTCAAGCGGCAGCGAGAGATCCTGAAAAAAGCAGCCAGCATACTGAGCGAGAACCCGGAGCTGGGTATGCGATGATCGAAGAGCCTCCCTCCCAGTGCTTACCAGGAGGAGAATGAGCAGATCATTGGAACCATGAAACAGATCCACCAAGAGCCTTTCAAGGATGCGTACGGCAGTCCCCGG
>JARGOP010000021.1:0-4586 GCA_029233965.1 Verrucomicrobiales bacterium
GAATCAAACTCTCCGAATAGAAAATTGATCCCGATCTTAGAAACGCATGGCATTCATTGCTGAATTGCTATTGTTCTTAAAAACGGAAAATTGACAAGCTGGAGAACTCCGAAGAGCCCTCCTACTGAGAGGTTCGTGAGAACCCCTCTTCTTGCACGCAAACTGGATTTGCGTGCAGCACACAATTTAGTCTTTTCCTAACACCAAATACTTCTCATCATCAGCAGGTCTCAACACTTACGTGACTGAGATGGGATGCTGAGAATCCACTTGAAATACTCGGCTCGATTTTTCTAAAAGATCATTGTCTCGTCAGGTCCCGTAGAACTGTCGGAGCCACCCTCTTTCGGGCGGGCGGTGAATCTAATCGGAATTTTCAGATGGTCAACACCTTTTCTAAAAGTTTTTCAAAAAACGTTCAGAAAGCTCCCGGCACACTCCTAACAAACCTCTAATTCTTTGGAGATTCCAACGGTTATTATTGATCGTCCCGGACGGGAGCAAGCGGACTCCCGGGCGATCCCTGATCAAGGCAGCGGCCCCTGTGCGTTCGCCTTTTCGACGCAAACAGCGTATCCTGAAGTCATGACGCCTGCCCCAATTGCATTCACGAGGCCAGCCTCCCTATTCGGCCTGGTTTCGGCCCTGCTCGCCTTGTGTCCTGCCGCCCACCCTCAGGCCCCGGCCGAATCTGCGCTCAGTCGCCTTCCTTCGGTGGGACCGCGTGCCGGGGTCGTCGACCCGAAGGAAAGCGAGCTCAAAGAACTCGTCCTGACTGCGGTCCCTTCAGACCGGCGTTTCCGTGAGACCATGGCAGCTGTCGTTGCGAAGGCCTATGCCGACCGTGGCTACCGCCCCTTGTGGGACGGTGTCACCTTTCCTGACTCATTTCACCTGACGCTTTCCAGAGCCCTCTCGGACCATGGCTTCCCGAGCCTCCTCTCGCTCGACCCAGTCACCATCGAGCCATCACTCACCAACGACACCGTCGATCCCACGGACCTCGCCTTTACCGTTGCGATTCTTGATTCCGGGCTCTTCGCAAGACTGGGTGCCGTGGAACCGGAGGAGATTTGGGCCGATTGGAATCGCGAAGATACCCCCGGCTCTGAAGACAACTCCGTCGATCAAATTGTGAAAGATTTGATTCTCACCACCGCAATCGAACCCTTTGATCTCTCCAAAGCCCTCGATTCTCTCGCGCCAAAGAACTGGATTTACCGCAAGTTGAAGGAGGCTTACCCCGAAGCGAAGGCAGCCATCCTGAAATACTCCGGGCTCCCCGCGATCCCGGATCCGACCACGGCGGGAGTTGGACGCCCCGGGGAGGCCTACCCCTATGCTCCGGCCATCGGAGCGCATCTCGCCGACCGCGGTTATCTCAGTCTTCCGCCAGAGCAGATTTCCGCTCTCTCTCAAATGACCCCCGAGCTCGTGGCTGCCCTCACCGCGTTCCAGACTGACTACGGGCTCGACGCAGACGGTATCTTCGGTCCCGGCTCGTGGCGTTATCTCAATCTCAATGCGGCGGAAAATTATCGATCTCTGACGATCAATCTGCATCGGGCCAGGCTTCTCCCGAATGATTTCGGTGATCGTTATCTTCTCGTAAACCTTCCCTGTGCCGAGCTTTACCTGTTTGAGGATAATGATTTTCATGCCGACACGATGCGGATTGTTCACGGAAAAGCCTCGAAGGAAGCCCAACGCACCCCGATTTTCAGAGATGTGATGAAGGAAATGGTTTTCGGCCCCTACTGGAATGTTCCGAAAAGCATTGCCGTGAAGGAGGTTTTGCCCAAGGCAGAGGCGGACTGGGGTTTTCTGAGCCGCAACCGCTATGAAATCGTAAGCGACTTCAACCCCTACAATAAGAATTCACACCGTCTCTCACCGGAGAATCTGGAGCTCGTCAAACAGGGAAGGCTTTTCCTCCGTCAGAAACCCGGCCCTACCAACGCTCTCGGGCACGTGAAATTCCTCTTTCCCAACTCCTTCAACGTCTACATGCACGACACTCCCTCGAAGAACTATTTCGAGCGAAGCGCCCGGGATCACAGCCATGGTTGCATTCGTGTCTCCAAACCCGAAGAACTCGGTGCCTGGGTCTTGAAGAACGAAGGATGGACAAAGGAGCAGGTCAGAGAGGCGATGTTCGCAGATGTGCGCAGGAGCCTTCCCATTAAAGAGGAAATCAACGTCTACATCACTTACCTGACGACCTTTCCCCGCCCCGTCAGTGGCGGACGCATTGTCCTGGCCCCTTCGAGGGATGTCTACGAGATGGACAGCCTCCACGCGCAGAAGCTGAATTCGGTCATCCCATGGCGCGAAGCGCCCTCGACTTCTGGAACAACGACTACAGCCCGGTCGGGTGATCAATGAAATCCCACTTCAAGCCGGGGAATTCATCGCACCAACGCTGCGCGAGCGCTTTCACTCCGAAAGTCTCCGTGGCGTAGTGGCCTGCATAAATGAGATTCAGCCCCAGTTCCTCCGCGGCGGTGTAGCTCCAGTGGGGACCTTCCCCCGTGATCAAAGTGTCGATCCCGGTCGCGGCAATATCGAAGACTTCGCTGCCGGCACCTCCGGTGATCACTCCGAGATTACGAACCATCGAAGATCCTCCCGCACACGAGTGGACCTTCCCTCCCACCGCTGCGGAAGCCCGGGAGAGACATTCGTCAAAGGTCCATTCCACCCCGGCGGAAAACCCGAGCGAGATTCCTTTCCACGGGAAAAAGGGTGTTTCCCCGGATTCGACCCCCATCGCCCTGAGGAGGCCCACGTTGTTCCCCAACTCAGGATGAACGTCGAGGGGAATATGGGCGCTGTAGATCGCGAGTCCATGATCCATGGCCCTCCTCAGCTTTCGATAGAGGGCTCCTTCAATTTTCTGAGCGCCCTGCCAAAACAGGCCATGATGAACCACGAGAAGATCCGCATCACTGTCACAGGCGGCTTCTATGACAGGAAGGCAGGCATCCACTGCCGCAACAATCTTCCTGACCTCGCGCGAACCTTCGAGCTGGAGGCCGTTGAGTGCCTGTGGATAATCGGGCACCCCGTCAATGTTCAGCCACTCGTCGGCCCGTTGCATGAGATCTTTTAGCTCCGCCATGCCCGAACCCTAGCATCCGCTTTTCAGAGTTTGAAATAGAAAACCGCGTACGTCGTCGCTTCAGCTTCCTCAATCCGCATTCGCCGGTCCCACCCGTCATGGCCCCAGGGCTCGACGTATAACACCGCTCCGTTGGCCGGATCAAGACCGGTCACAACCGAAGCATGAGAGGGGCTTCCCGACACATCCCGCGCCGGCAATGCCTCCCTCTCCTCGACCGTCAGCGGCTCGAAAGCAAGATCGCTGCCCGCGACGCTTCGGTGATAGGCTTCGCGGGCGGGCGAAACTCTCCTCCAAATCAAGACCGGCACTCCTTCACTCAGGGAACGCTCGACCCGTTTCAGGTCGAATCGCGGAGCGAGACTGAGTTTCATGTCCAGCTCAGCGGCAACCGCGCGGTGAACTTCCATCATGTCACTCCCCGATGCACTTCCGTTGTTTTTGAAGTCAGCGGAAGCGGCGAGCATTCCGGGATTCGTCCTCAACCCTAAGTAGTGGCCCACCATCGCGAGCGAATGAATGCCACAAAAAGGAGTGCTTCCCTGAGAAAACACGGGGAAATCAGTGAGTTCCAGCGATCCTTCCGCAGGTTCAAGGACCCGGTTTTCCAAAAAAGCCTCGCGCTCCCGGCGGTCCGCCTTCCGCCACCCATCCTCGACGAGACTGGCGGGCTCGCTCCCTTTTCGAAACAAATGCAGAGAGATCGAGTGGTCCTCCCGTTCCACATACCTGAGGGTAAAGTCCTCCCAGTGGTAATCCGTGTAGCCGAGGCTCAACACCGTCGTCTTTCCAATTCTGCCTTCGATTCCGCGACCGCAGCCCTCCTCCAACTTTTCCTGCAAGGCGTCTGAGAGCTTCTTGAAAATCCTCGAAAATTCAATGCGTCGCTCCCGCATCTCGTCCCGTTGCTCGCGGGACGTGTCGTTCCCTAGGTAGCCGAAATACAGGCCCGCATCGAGAAAGTGAATCGCCAGTTCCTGCACCCCTTCCCCGCCTTCGTAGGAATGCACTGACATCGGAACTTCGCCGAAAACGATCGGCATGGCACTCATTCGACGAATCGAAAGATCGGGCAGCGAAGGCTCCGCCTCCCAGGGGCCGGAAAAATCGCCATCCTGCCAGGGCTCCTGATTGAGGAATTCTTCGGTCAGGTCCGCGTTGAATCGCGGAAAAGCGGGAATCACCGGGATCGGACTCGTTCCGTTCGGGAAAAAAACATTCGGAATCGCTCCGGCCGGAAGCACCGTCAACGAAATCAGACCAATCAGGGCAAACAGTGTCTTCATCGTTTTGGCAAATTATCAGACAGAGAGAAAGGTGACGAGCCCCAAAATCAGAAGAGCCCGCCCAGGTATTCCCACAATACGGTCTGCACATCCCGAAACCCGCGCCCCTGGGGAATCAGGTAGCGCGGCGAAAGCGGCAATTCACCGGATCGGAAATCGGCAGGCACCGGAACAAGATC
>JARGOP010000021.1:4686-66330 GCA_029233965.1 Verrucomicrobiales bacterium
AGGACGAGCGCGTCGAGCGGTTCCGGCAATTCTTCGAAGGCATACCATGGCTGTTCCAAAGTCCGCAGCATCATCGTTCCGAGATACGGACTGCCGGCAAGGGAGTAGAAAATCCAGAGACCTGCCAAACCGACCCGGGTCCTCCGTCGAATTCCGGGAGTAGCCACCGCGAATAACCCGATGACCCAGAGCAAGCCGGTTGGCATCAAAATGAGCGCGCCTACCTTGCGGGCAATGAGCCAATTCCCGCTCAGACAGATGAGAAGGACGAGCAGAAAGCAAACGCCGACGAACGCAGAACAACGCGAATGACGTTTCAGGAAAGATAGCATGCTTGAAGATACACGCGTTTGAGTCATTTCTATCAGCAGGGCTTCCGAATTACCACAAAAGAGAAGAGAAGGATCGAAGACGTTTGAACAGGTGATTATGCGATCACGCATAGCGCACCCGTTTAGTCCGCGCATTGAGGACTCGCGCTGAATTAATTGCCCGGGCACATGATCGACCACCGAAAACTTGACGCCGGAGGAAATACCCGGTCAAATCCGCAGACGTGAGGGTGCTTCACTCCTTCCCCCCCTGCACCACCTCGAGATAAGCGGTGACGGACGCAGGCTCTTGAAAAAGCAATTTCCCCCGCAGAAATACCCGATCCAATGATGACCCGGCTTTTTCCCATGGTAGTGCCGATGATTCTGGCCGGGACTGCTTTCGCGTCCGGGCGATTCGATGAATCGGAGGCAACGACGCTTTTCGCCTTCGACAACGTCTCGATCCCGCACACGCAGAATCTCCGTCTCGAGATGAACGAGCCGCGGCGGCATCCTGCCAATCCGGTGCTACGGCGCGGCGCAGCAGGCGCGCCGGATGCAATGGGCGTCCAGTTTTACGGATCGGTGATTCGGGAAGAGGGGAGATTTCGGATGTGGTATGTCGCTTTCGATGACGACGCCAGCAGCAACGCCCCTTCGACCCGCTGGCGCGCAGCATACGCGGAGAGTGACGACGGGATAAACTGGAGAAAACCGAGCCTCGGCCTCGTCCCGTTCCGGGGAAATATGGACAACAATCTCGTCGATGTAGGTGGCGACTGGGGCTTCGTGAACCTGAAAGTGATTCGCGACGAAACCGACCCCGATCCGGCGCGGCGCTACAAAATGACGACGCACGTCTATTTCCGTCATCACACCCGGCTCGGCACCTTGCTTCCCTTTGTCAGTCCTGACGGATTCACCTGGACCCCGGTGAAGGAGGTGAAGCCGGTGAAAGGCGAACTTCGCAAGGAGGACCTGTTTCTTCCCATTGTGCACCTTGAGCCCTGCGGGGGGCTCTACCGATGGGATGATTGGTATTACCTCACAGCCCAGAACGCCATGCCGGGCATTCATCAGTACCAGGGCCGCGTCACCCGGATCTATCGCTCGGCGGATTTCGTGAATTGGAAGGCGACAAATCACATCGGCTTCGTACGCGGCACCCAGCACGAGTGGCTCGGTGCCGGCCGCAGCCGCGAGGGGGAGCAGAATCACGAGGGCATCAGCGTGTGGCATCGTGGAAACGTCCTCCTCGGGGTTTACGGCCGTTGGCAGGGAGCGGCGGAGTGGAAGGACGTGACCGTCGATCTCGGCCTGGTCATCAGCAACGACGGCCTCGGCTTTCGCGAACCGGAACACGAATGGACTTTTCTCCGGCGCGGCGAGGACGGTGCCTGGGATCAGGGAGGGCTGTTGCAGGGCCAGGGGTTCGAAAATGTCGGGGACGAGACCCGGATCTACTACGGCGCCTGGGATCCACGCGGAACAGGGGGACCGCCCGCGCCTCGCGGCGGGGTCGGGATCGCGGTGCTGCCACGGGATCGTTTCGGGGCGCTCGTGGTCGATGAGTCCGGAAAGGGGCCGGGTGACTACCAGGCACCGGAGATCACGCACGAGTTCGTGACCGCGTCGCTACCCGTGGCGCAAGGCACGAAGCCGAAGGTGTTTCTCAATGCCGACGGGCTTGGTTCACGGGCGACCCTTTTCATCGAAATGCTCGACCACGCCGAGCGCCGCGTTCCCGGTCGGGTCGCAAAAGTCGGAGAGAGCGGCCTTCAGGTGCCCGTGGAATGGGCCGATCCCGACGAAGCTGCGGTGCCTGATCGGATCCGGTTTCGCGTGGTGTTCGAGGGGCCTGAAAACACTGCGACCCGTTTCCACGCGCTCTATCTCGTGCCCTGAGATCTCTCCGGCTCAACTTCCTCGTTCTGCTTTGCCCGGCGTCGGTTCACGGCGGAGACCGGGGAAAAGCTCCCGACAATCACGTCCTCCGCCGGTATCCCGCCGGCGCGCGGGTTCATATTCGAGCCATTCTCTGCGGAACCTGAACTCTTCGCCCTCCGGGCAATGGCTTGACGGCAGGGAGAATTTGCGGTCAGATTTTCCGAAATGAGGCTTTTCAACCCCTTCCCAACCCTGCCCCGCTCCCAACCGGGGACGAGGCCTGGTGATGGACCGGCAATTTTGATAAGACAAATCCCCGGCAGTCGCTTTCTCCTCTGTCTTTCCTGCCTCTGCCTCCTTAACGCCCTCCCCGCGACCCCCCTCCTCCGGGCAGAGGAAGATGCCCTTCTGCCCTTTGATCCTGAGAGAATCCGGCGCCTCAGCCTTGATGGTGTGCCCCGTTCGCTCTCCATACGTCAGGGAGACTCCGTCTGGCTGGGCTACGACCTCGAGCGTGCCGTGGTCATGAAGATCTGGCAGGCTCCCGAGGGAAAGCCGGGGCATCTCGTTTCGGACTTCACGACCCGTTCATCCGGGGAGACCCTTCACGGGGGAGCCGGAGAAGGGGAACGATGGCGCTGGCGACACGACGGGCAATTTGTGGATCCCGCGATCCGCTACCTCGGATGCTCGCAGGAGGACGGATACTTCATCCTCTCGTGGGAGCTGAGACACGGCAACGATACCCTGACACTGCGCGAACGGGTGAATTTCAGGAGCGAGCAGGGTAAGGTCATCAGGCAGCTCTCAGTCGCGGGCCTTACGGAGGGTGAGGAACTCCAGGCTCCCGGACTCGGGGAAGGCTGGAACCCTGACACGACCACGTTAACCGGCGCCGGCTGGCATCGCTTTGTTCTACAGCCATGATCCGAATCACTCTTCTCCCGTATCTCGTTTCCTTGCTCTCACTCGGCACGGTCGCCGCCGCCCGATCAGCGGAAGAAGGGCTCCCCTCAACTTCGCTCGATCTCCCCGCCACCGCCGTTTTTTCGAAAGGACCGAACCGCTTTGTCGGTGACGTCCTCGAGATCACGAGAGGCCGGGGGGCGACGATCGGCTGGTATGTCAGGGCAACGACAGAAGAGGAGGTCCGGGTGTCCGTCGAATACACCTGCGAAAAGCCGCTCAACCAGGCCTATCAACTCTCCTTCGACGGACAGGACCGATTCTGGGAGGTGGCTCCCACGGGAACGGGCGGGGCGGCATGGGAGATGGCGGAGTTGGGAACCTTCCGCCTGAGAGCGGGGCTCCCCGTGCTCATTCTCCTGGTTCCCCCGTCAGGAACCACCTACGGGCATCCCGTCCGATTCCGGAGACTTGTGCTGGAAGGAGCGACGCCGGGCAATCTCTCACTCATCACCGCCCCGGAAGATCCCGCCGCCCCGGACGCGAGCCCGGGCTTCGGGGAAAAACTGTCTTCGCGACATCCCGCGCTGGAATCGGTCGATCTGCGCGACGAGTCGCTCACCCTGCGCATCAGCGGGATGGCGATGCGGGGCCCGGACGAATTGCTCTTCACGACCTGGGACGGCGACCTCTACCGGGTCGAGACCGGCTCACTCCGGGAGGAAGGGCCTCCGCCCTTTCGCAAAATCGCCCGGGGCCTCTCCGAACCGATGGGACTCGCCATTTTCGAAGAGAGGATCTTCGTGACGGAAAAGAACGAGGCCACCGAGCTGATCGACGGGGACGGGGACGGATTTTTCGAGACCTATCGCTGCGTCTCCCACGCCTGGCCCTCCACGATGGATTATCACGAGTATCTCTTCGGAGCCGTGATTCGGGATGACCATCTCTACTTTTCCAACAGCGTCGGGATGGCGGCGCGGGGAAAAGACAACTACCAGGCCCCGATGCGCGGCAGCGTCGTCAAAGTTCACCTCGAGAGCGGCGCGACTGAATTCATCGCCGGCGGCCTGCGCACTCCGGACGGGATGGGCGAAGGTCCCGGGGGCGCCCTCCTCGTGACGGACAATCAGGGTGAGTGGCTCCCCGCGAACAAGCTCGTTCACGTGACTGAAGGTGCTTTCTTCAACTTCCGCAGCATTCCGCCCCTGCATCCCTTCGACCGTCCCGTCGCAACGCCGCCCGCGGTATGGCTGCCGCAGGGGGAAATCGCCGCATCACCGACCGAACCGGTCTTGCTCCCGGATTCGTGGGGACCGTATGCGGGTCATATCATCTTCGGCGACTCGGCCTACGGGGGACTGCAGCGAGTCTTTCTCGAGGAAGTCGGAGGCGAACTCCAGGGAGCGGTCTTTCGCTTTTCGCAGGGCTTTCAGCATCTTTTCCACCGGTTTGCTTTGGCTCCGAACGGCGATCTCTATGCAGGCGGCATCGCCCGGGGGAAGGACGCGGACTTCATCCATCGCGTGAGCGGACTCACCCGCATCCGCTACACGGGCGCAACCGTCTTTGAACCCCTCGCGGCAAGGCTCCGTTCGAATGGTCTCGAGATCGAGTTCTCCGCGCCCCTCGCCGGGGGGGAAGGCTGGAACCCCGCCGCCTACCATGTCGCGCATTGGGGGTATCAGGCCACTCAGACTTACGGCGGGCAGAAGGTGCGTCATCGCACCGGCGGGATTCGCTCGGCGACGGTCTCGGCGGATCGTCGCCGCGTCTTCCTCGAGCTGGATGAACTGGTCCCCGGCGAGGTGGTGCATGTGCGGGTGTCACCCTCGCTCCCGGGTGAGGGCGGGAAGACGCTCCATGCCGGAGAACTCTGGTACACGGCGAACCGCATTCCGGAGCGAAATCCCGGCAGGGTCCTGCCTCCTCCGGCGGGAGCTCTCGCGGGAACCGCAGCCTACTTTCAGTTTTCAGGAGGAGACACCGGCCGCCTCCTTTTTCAGAGCTATTGCGCCGCCTGCCACAGCCTCGACGACGTCAAACTTGCCGGGCCCGTGCTGCGCGGAATCGCGGGGACGAAACGTCTCGTTCGCGATCCCGCAACGGGTGAGACGCGCGAGATAGAGGCCGACGCTGCGTACTTGCGTCAATCCATCCTCGAGCCGAACTCACTTCTGGCTGAGGGGTATCCCGAGAACCTCATGCCCCCGATCGGGGCGATTCTAAGCGAGGAGCAGATCGATGAGCTCGTCGAGTTCATCATGCAATCAGGCGAACGCTGAGCGGAGACAGCCGGGGGCAAACCGCGTTCCGGCAGAGCAGCGCACCTCAATCGAGGACAAAACGCTCTTCCCAGGGCGGGGGGAGCACTTCATCTTTCCCGAAGTGCTCGAGCCAGTAGTTCGTCTGCGCCGCCGTTTCGGCCATGAATTGCGCCCACGGGACCGGCTCACCCGGGCCTTCGAGGAGAGGCTCGTCGCAAATCGGAAGATTCATGGCCAACGTCGCCTCGGATACCCGCGGCTGCGTACTCTTATCGCGCTCTTGATCGTATTTCATTCACCAGTCGGGAAAGAAGCTCCTCGCTTCCGAAATGTAGCACCAGATCCCGAAAACTCTCATCCTTTTGGGGGTCGAAACCGGATCGCATCGTCAGCTCAATGATATCGCTCCAATCCTGGGCGTCAGCCCTTCGACCGGGAGCCTTCAAAGCCTTGAGTTTCATCGCGATCAAATGGTCAGCAGCAGCCACGGGTACAGGGATCCCTTCGTCAAATTCGGCCACCCCCGCCCCGGACGACAGAGTTTCCCAGGTCGATTCATCGACAATCATGAGATCGATCCGCGGCCGGGCGCGGGCTTCATCCCAGAATTGTGCGAAGGCAGGAGTCGCATGTAGAAACGCATGGCCCTCAGCCTCAAGAAATCGTCGCCAGTCCGGCAAGACCCGCTCAGGCACGACAAAATCGATATCCCGGGTGAAACGTGGAACGCCATGGGCGATGACAGCGTTCCCTCCGATGAGAAGAAACTCAGCAAGACCTTGCTTCAGAGCCCTTTCGCAGACCTGCTTCAACGTAACCGCTACAAGATTGGAATCTGACTCGCTCACCTTTCGAGCCTACCGCATTTCGGTCATCCTTTCACCCCCCGAATTTTCCCCGGGCGGACTCAAAATCCCGTGCTACCGTCCGCGCATGTTACAGGCAGGTATTGTTGGTCTTCCAAACGTGGGGAAATCCACGCTCTTCAACGCAGTGACCCGGACGCGCAATGCGGAAGCGGCGAACTATCCCTTTTGCACGATCGATCCGAACGTCGGCGTCGTCACCGTGCCCGATGATCGACTCCAGGTTCTCAGCGATCTGAGCGGATCGAAAAAGCTCGTCCCCGCTGCGATCGAATTCGTCGACATCGCCGGCCTCGTCGAAGGCGCCTCCGCCGGGGCCGGTCTTGGAAACAAATTCCTTGCCAACATTCGCGAAGTCGATGCCGTGGTCCAGGTCGTTCGCTGTTTCAACAACGATGACATCGTTCACGAGCTTGGCTCGGTGGATCCGCTTCGCGACATCGAGATCATCAACTCCGAGCTTATCCTTGCCGACATCGCAACGCTGGAAAAACGTCGTGCCTCACGTGAAAAAAAAGCGAAGCAGGGGGACAAAGAGTCTCAGGCCGAAGTTGCTCTGATCGATAAACTGATGCCGCACCTCGATGCGGGAAATCCTGCACTCACCGCCGACCTCACCGACGATGAGAAAAAGCTCATGCGGGACTTTTTCCTCCTTTCCGCAAAGCGCTCCATCTTTGCCTGCAACGTGTCTGAGGACGAACTCGCCGGAGCGCTGGAGGATCCGGACGGCCATGCCATGGTCAAAAAAGTCCGGGACTATGCTGCCTCCACCTTCGGCGCGGAAGCCATCGTCATCTCTGCCCGCATCGAAGAGGAAATGGTCGATCTCGAGCCGGAGGAAGCCGCTGAATTTCTCGCCGACATGGGCGTGAAAGACTCGGGCGTCTCGGCTCTCATCCGCGGCGTTTACCACCTTCTCGGCCTTCGCACCTACCTGACGACCGGCGAGCAGGAGACCCGCGCGTGGACGATTCGCGAGGGCATGAAAGCTCCACAGGCCGCCGGTGTGATTCACGGGGACTTCGAGCGCGGTTTCATCGCTGCGGAAGTCGTCCACTATGACGACCTCACCACGCTCGGTTCCTACACCAAAGCCCGCGAGGCCGGCAAGCTCCGCATCGAAGGCAAGGAATACGTGATGAAAGACGGAGACGTGGTGGAGTTCCGATTTAACGTCTAGGGAGTGCAATTAACGTAGATCGAACTACCCGGGCACGAAGGAATCACGAAACCCCAAAGCCGGAAACCGTCGCGAATAGACCACTCCGCCGCTTCACGGGCATTCCGGTTTCAGACTCCCGAACCTCCCCGGGTATTTCGAGCTTCGTCATTCCCCCCGGCCTTTCGTCATTCGCCATTCTCTTCCCACCTGCGCCGGTTTCTCACCTCATTCTCAAACCTCTTCCGGTGCTTCGTGATCCGCCCGTTGACGCGTTTTCTCCACATTCGAAAGCTGGAAGGCTTCAGCTCACGTCGCATTACCTTGATCACCTCCGACTCGGTTAACCCGGTCTTCTTCTCGATCTCTTCGAAGGTAGTTCGATCCTCCCACGCGAGGCGAATAATGGCGTTTGTCTGCAGATCCGTCTTCATCCCGCCGAAAGTTACGGGGATGGCGGTGGGTTCGGTTCCCTTACCGCAGGAAAACACCAGTTCCACCTCACCGCCGCGAGACGGAACAGAACGATCACGACGATCCCGGAAACAAGGGCAAAGGGTTGCAGAAAATCCCGGTGCGTCATTCCCAGATAAACCCACGCCCCTGCAAAGGAGCAGGTCGCATTGAGCGGGCTCGGAGTGAAAAGCGAGGGCACTTCATTGCAGATCATATCTCCGAGGACGCCGCCGAAGGTCCCCGTGATGACTCCTAAAAGCGCCGCGACGAAGACTCCTGTCCCGGCATCCATCGCGTAGGCCGTTCCTGTCAGCGTGAAAAGCGCCATCCCGAGCGCATCGGGAAAAACGAGCAGCGGTCGTATCCTGCCAATATAGCGGACCAGAAATCCGGAGAAAACAGCGATTCCCAACACAATCACCGGGTAATGAGGATTGCCGACCCAGAAAAGCGGAGTCCGATCGAGGAAAAGATCACGCAGCGTGCCGCCCCCGAAAGCGACGGCAAACGACACCGCAAAGACTCCCATGACGTCCATGCCTTTCCGGGCCGCAAGGAGGACCCCGTAGATCGCCGAAACGATGACGGCGAGGAACTCGATGGCGATGAGGTAATTCATCGGCCAGAAAACAACCGGAGATGGCAACGGGCAAGCGATTCCGAAGGTATGGCGGGTTGACGGATCATTGAGAACTCGTCATTTCCCCGGGGAGGCGGGAAGCTTCCGTCTTGATTCCGAATTTGCCAATCCTCTAGAATGTATGCACCCAGACCTCCTATGAAATTTTCAGTCACATTATCCTCCTTTATTTCGCTTTCACTGATGATTCCTGTCCTCGCTCAGGAAGAGAGTGTGAATCCGGGAATCAATGAAAACTTTCAAGATCCGGACCCGTCAAGCTTTGTCGAACGCTTCGAGAAAGAAGGGCGCGAAGTCTACGACAACCGGAAAGTGATCGTGGAAAAACTGGAGTTGAAACCCGGGATGAAGGTGGCCGATGTCGGTGCCGGAACCGGGCTTTTTACCCGACTCCTTGCTCCCGAAGTGGGCGAAACCGGAAAAGTCTATGCCGTCGATATCGCAAAAGCCTTCGTGAATCACACCGTCATGAGCAGTCGGGTCCGCGGGTTCAGTCAGGTGGAGGGGATCGTTTGCACCGCCGATGACACCCTCCTGCCGGAAAATTCGGTCGATCTTGTTTTCATCTGCGACACCTATCACCACTTTGAGTTCCCGGCAAAAACGATGGCCTCAATTCACCGGGCACTCAAGCCGGGCGGACGCCTCGCGATGATCGATTTTGAGCGGATTGAAGGCGTCAGCTCCGAATGGATCATGGGACATGTCCGCGCTGGAAAAGAAGTCTTTCAATCCGAGATCGAAGCAGCAAACTTTGAACTGGAGGAGGAACTGGACCTCTTTGACGAGAACTACTTCCTCATCTTCCGGAAAAGCGAATAACCCCCCGTCGGTCGCAGGCATCGGGCCTTGGCCCCTTTTCAAACCGGACCGAACCCTGTCAGGTCCCTTACCTAACCCTGTCAGATCCTTTTCCGGATGCCTCTCATTTCACCCGTCTTTGAGTCCCCGGGTAACGTTGACTTTCATTCGCCGAACCTTACACTTCCATTCGCCCTCCGGCTTTCTGCCCGGTTGACAGTCGGAGCGGCGCTTTTTGTATGAACACCCCACGCCTCTCTCTTTACGGAATTTCAGCGGCCACTCTAGCTGTCACGACCGGTCTCTTCCTCACCTGCAATTTCAAAGGGATCGCTCAAGACGCCCCGGAGCTGATTTCAGGACCGCTCACTCCACCGACGGCCCCCTCCGTGGAAATGCCTCCGCCGGAGTCCGTGCAGGCCGATATCTCCGAAGTCGACATGGATGCGATTGTCAGAGTCGAGGTGGATACCAAGCAGCCCAACTACCGCGTCCCCTGGAACATTGGCGGAATGAACAGTGGCAACGGCACCGGCTTTCTCGTCGGACCGAACCGGTTCCTCACGAATGCTCATGTCGTCAGCGATGCCCGGCTCATTTACATCAAAAAAATGAGCGACCCAAAGCCCTACGAGGCACGGGTCGTCAATGTTGCGCACGATTGTGACCTCGCGCTTCTCGAACTCGAATCCGAGGAGGAATTCGAAGGTGCCTTCGCCAATCTCCAGCCGCTCTTCATCGGGGGGATTCCGAAGCTGAACACAACCGTCGTCGCGGTGGGTTACCCCATCGGCGGCGAGCGCATCTCCGTTACGCGCGGTGTCGTTTCACGAATCGACTTCCGGACCTACAGTCACTCCAGCGTCGACAACCACCTTAGCATTCAGGTCGATGCCGCGATCAACCCGGGAAACTCGGGCGGACCCGTTCTTCAAAATAACCAGGTCGTCGGCGTTGCCTTTCAGGGCTACTCGGGTGCTGTCGCGCAAAACACGGGCTATATGATCCCGGTTCCAGTCATCGAGCGGTTTCTGAAAGATGTCGAAGATGGCAGCTACGATTTCTACGTCGATCTCGCCACGAGCGTGATCAACATTCTCAATCCCGCACAACGCAAGGCACTCGGCCTTCCCAACGACGGAGTCGGCGTCATGGTCGCAGAAGCCGATGCGGCCGGTTCAGCCGGCGGCATCCTCAAAACCAAAGACGTGCTCCTTTCCATCGACGGCTACACGATCGCGTCGGACGGATTTATCGAGATCGAGGGAGAACGTATTGACCTCAACGAGATCATCGAGCGGAAGTTTGCGGGAGACACCGTTGATCTCGAAGTCTGGCGGGACGGCGCCCGCAAGGAAATCACGCTTGAGCTCAAGCGCTTTCTCCCCTACCTCATCCAGGCGAGTCAGTATGACAAGCAGCCGAACTTCGTGCTCTACGCCGGTCTTCAGTTTCAACCTCTCGACCGCAATCTGATGGCGGCCCATTCGATCAGCGATCTGCAAACCCGCTATCACTACACCTTCTTCAGTCAGGACGAAATCTACCGGGAGCGCCCCCAGGTCATCGTGCTCACCGAGGTGCTTCCCGATTCGACCAACACCCACCTGAAAAACTACATTCACAAGGTCGTCGATTCGATCAACGGGAAAAAAATCGGACTCGTTCAGGACGTTTACGATGCGTTTCACGGTGATTTCCACGAGGAAGGCTACGAGGATTTCCATGTCGTCCGCCTCCTCGGAGAAGGTCGTCCTCTCGTCCTAAAGCGGAAGGATTCCGCGATCGCCCACGAGCGCATCAAAGCAAAATACAACGTCGGTTTCGATCATTTCATCGAAGAGCCGGAAATCATGCAGCTGAAGGATACCCTCGCACCCGTTGAGCGGGAGGAGGAACCCACCGGGGATTCCGAAGCGGAGGAGACCGCCGAACCAGCCAAAAAAGCTGCCTGAACCAACCTGCTGAAGCTCAACTCTTTCCTTTCCATGACCTCATTTTCATTCAAATGGCCCCTCGCCATCCTTGTTGCCCTTTCTCTTCCTGCCCTGGTGACGGCACAGGATGCCTCGCCCGAAAACTCCATCGTTCGCGTCAATGCCACGCTCCAGAGCTACAATTTCCTCCGCCCCTGGGAGAAGGGGGCACCCACACCGAGACGCGGACTGGGTGCGGTCCTCGAAGGCAATCGTGTCCTCGTCACCGCCGAACTGGTCGTAAACTCCACCTTTCTCGAGCTTGAGCACCCGTCCAACGGCGACCGTGTTCCCGCCCGCATTGCCGGACTCGATTACGAAGCCAACCTCGCCGTCCTGGAGCCGTCGAACGACAGCTCGACGGTATTTGAAGGCCTTTCGCCACTTGAACTCGATGACTCCGTAACCGCCGGGGAAACCCTTCAAGTCTGGCAGATCGAAGACAACGGCGATGGTGTCACGACCGATGTCGAAGTGCTGCGGGTGAACGTCGGCCGCTATTTCATCCCCGGCTCAGTCTTTCTCCTCTATCAGGTGAAGGGCTCCCTCCAGGCCCGGGTCAACAGCTTCACACTTCCTGTCGTGAAAGACGGGAAGCTTTGCGGTATGCTCCTGAGCTATTCCTCGAAAGAGCAGACCGCCTCCGTTCTTCCTGTTCCCATCATCAGCGCTTTCCTGGAAGACCTGAAGGATGGCGAATACGAGGGCTTCCCCAATCTCGGGATCGGCATCAGTCAGATGCTGGACGAGACTCTCCGGGAGTTCACCGGGGTCGACGGCGAGGACGGCGGTGTTTTCATTCGAAATGTCGCGAAGGACAGTTCTGCTGAAAAAGGCGGACTGAAAAAAGGCGATGTCATTCTCTCCATCAACGGCCAGGCCATCGACTCGCGCGGCAATTACACGCACCCGGAATACGGAAAACTGAGCTTTTCTCACCTTGTCCGGGGCGATGCGAAGGTTGGCGACAGCATTACGGTTGATATCATCAGAGACAAAGAGCCCCAAACCATTGAGATGGAGTTGATCCGGAAGCGTCCCGACGATTTCCTGATCGATCCTTACATGTTCGATCGCGGCCCCAAATATGTGATCTTCGGTGGACTCATTTTCCAGGAATTGACCCTCCCCTACCTGGAAAGCTGGGGCGACGAGTGGGTCAATCGCGCGCCATTCAAGTTGGTTCATGCCAATGCGAACCCGGAAGAGTGGGAGGAGCAGGACCGTGATAAGCTCGTTTTCCTGAGCAATGTGCTCAAAACCCCGAGCACTCTCGGCTATGAAAACCTGAACTCCGCGATCATCACGAAAGTGAACGGGAAATTCATCAAAAACATCAGGGATTTGTCTGCCGCTTTGAGCGAAGCGCCTGAGTACGGCATCCACACGATTGAATTTGTGGATTATCCCAAGGTGATTTACGTCGACGACAAGGCGTCTCAGTTCGTGAATCAGCAACTGATTCAATATGGAATCGGTCAACTTCAGCGTCTCGAATAAGAGGCGTCAGAACTCGCGTTGACTTTTCGGACTTTTCTTTTATCGTTGCGGCCCTCCAATTGGGAAGACGATTCCATCGTCTCACTGAATGTCAGGAAACCGGAGTGGAATGAAAGTCATCCCACGCCTTCGCGCGAAGAGCGCGTCACACAGCAAACGAATCTTTTTTTACCCGTAAGAACATGAAACGGACCTACCAACCTTCAAAACGTTCGCGCAAAAACCAGCACGGCTTCCGCGCCCGCATGGCGACCAAGGCCGGTCGTGACATCATCAAGCGCCGCCGCCAAAAAGGCCGTAAGCGTCTCATTCCCAAGGGTGCAGAGCTTCAGTACAAGCGCCACACGGTTCAGCACGGCAGGTAATGCTGTGCTCCGGTGCGCTTCAGCCTCCTGTCGTCGCACCGTTTTCACCGGTCAGGGGTTGGATCCACCGATTCCTCTGATTTTCGCCCCGGGACCATGAAGTTCCCACGATCCAGGCGTATCACGAGAAGATCGGATTTTCAGTTGGTGCGCTCGAAAGGGAAATCGGTCCACGGCCGCTTTCTTGTCTTAGGGTATTTCAAGTGCTCCACAAAGACGCCTTCGAAATTGGGTTTAATTACCACGAAGCGTCTCGGGAATGCCGTGATCAGAAACCGCGTGAGGCGGAAGCTGCGCGGGATCATGCAACGCGTTGGGGACCGTTTTCTGCCCGGACACTGGCTGGTCCTCATCGCACGAAACGCGGCGGCCGGAGCGACTTCTGAACAGCTTGAGAAGGAATGGAAATGGCTCATGCATCGAGCAGACTTGATGATACCGAAAGAGGAGCAGGGATGAAACCGGTGCTGATTTTTTTTGTTCGCTGCTACCAGAAGGTGATTTCACCACCGCTTCATTTTATCTGCGGCCCACTGAGCGGATGCCGTTACTTTCCTTCCTGCTCTCAGTATTTTATCGATGCCGTGACCGTAAATGGCTCCATCAAAGGCTCGTGTCAGGGGCTCTGGAGAATTTTACGCTGTCAGCCATGGGGCGGGCAGGGATATGACCCGCCTCCGGGATGGGAAGAATATGTGGCAAAACACCCCGAGGCCGCTTATGTAGGCCGACGTTCCTGCGACCTGCCGGACGCTGAAACTGAAAACCCCAATCAATAGGAAAAAAGCTGTCGTGAAAAACATGGATCGAACATCTTGGATAGGCGTGATTGTCTGTCTGTGTCTGCTCTTTACCTGGGGCTGGTGGAACGCAAAGGAGACCGCCAAGCAACTGGAGGCCCAGCGTGAGCAGGCCGCTCTCGAAGCCCTGAATCCTCCCGTGGAAGAGGAAGCTCCGGCCCCCGTCAATGCGCTGACCGCTCCTGAAGCAGCTCCTGCGGACGATGCTCTGGAGACGGTTGCGGAGATGACGCATGTCCTTGAGAGTGACCTTGCCAGGTTTCACCTCACCAATCGCGGCGCTGGCATTAAGATCGCCGAGTTGAAAGATCAGGCCCGTCACTTCGAGGGTGACGATTTCATCACCATCAACGAGAATGCAAGCCATCCGGTCGGCGCGCTCTCCTCCGGCCCCGGCCAATTCGACAATACCAACTGGAACGTCACTGAGAAATCAGCGGAAAAAATCACTTTCGAAACGAAGACGCCAGCCGGTTTCACCATTTCCAAGACCTATCGCCTCCCCGGCCCGGATCGTGACGCGCATGAAATCATGCTGGAAATGAGCGTTCGCAATGAATCGCAGACGCCCCTGGTCCTCGCAGATCAGTTTCTCTACGCAGGTTCCGCCGCTCCGCTCCACCTCAATGAGTGGTCGATGCAGATCGGCATGTTCTGGCTGCAGAGCAACGGGGACTTCGAGTATGAAACCGTAGATCACTACGGCGGTCGCAAGGTGCTGGGGATTTTCGGAAAGAATGAAATCGAGTCCGATGAATTCTCCCTCGAATCCCTTCGCTGGGCGGGGGTGAACGACCAGTTTTTCGTGACCATCGTGCAGCCTGAAAACGCACACGAAGCAACGCTATGGGGGAGTCGCTTCCCTGTCGTAGTCGAAGGAGACGAGGAAGCTTCGACGAAAAAGCGCATGTTTGCCGCCGAGGCAGGCATCGGGCTCCCCCCGCTTTCGATGAATCCGGGCGATCAGCAGACGCTTCGCTACCATCTTTACCTCGGACCCAAGGAATTCTCGCGTCTCAAGGGACTCGGTGAAGAAAAGCAACTCGTCATGCACTACGACGAGATCCCGATCTTCGGCTGGCTCTTCGGCTGGGCGATCAAGCCCCTCGCCTCCTGGCTCATCATGGGACTTGTTTTCCTGAAGGGCTACGTGGGCGGCTACGGTCTCGCCATCATTCTCATCACCCTCATGATCCGCCTCATCATCTGGCCGGTCTACGCGAAGTCAGCCCGCTCCATGAAGCGGATGTCCAAGCTGACCCCAATGATGAAAGAGATCCGGGAAAAGTATGAGGACAATCCTCAGAAGATGAATGAGGAGACGATGAAGTTGTATCGGACCTACAACATCAACCCGCTGGGCGGCTGTCTCCCCATGTTCATACAGCTCCCGATCTTCCTCGCGTTTTACCGGATGCTCTGGAGTGCGGCGGAACTTCGCCACGAGTCCTTCCTCTGGGTCGACGACCTCGCGATGCCGGATACGATGTTCATGATCCCCGGTCTGGACATCCCCTTCAATCTTCTCCCGATTTTGATGGGCATTACCAGCTTCATCCAGATCGCAATCACCCCGAAGACAGGCGACAAGACACAGCAGATGATTTTCATGCTGATGCCGCTGATTTTTCTCGTCATCTGTTACAACTTCGCTGCGGCCCTCGCTCTTTACTGGACGACTTCAAATGCTTTCTCGATACTCCAGACCTGGCTTATGAACAAAATGCCTGAGCCCGAGCTGCAGAAGAAGCCGACCTCCGGAAAGAAGTCTTTCATGCAACGCATGCAGGAACAGGCGGAAGAAGCCCAGAAGGCAAAAGCCGCCGGTGGAACCGGTGGTGGGATCTCGAGGAAAGACCGGACCCGCATGCCGGGCGAGAAAGGCGATCGTCACACGAAAGGCAAGAAGAAGCGGAAATAAGCTCTTCTACCCGCATTTGTTTCAACAATTCGCTTGAATTTTTTACAATTTAGGCTACTCGCAAGGCTTGCATCTCCGGAAATCGCCAGACCGGACTGTGAATTTACCCCAATAATTGCCGCATCTGAACTGACCCATGGCAGACGACGCCTCCAATATCGTTTCGTTCCCCGGAACGGAAGGTCAGAAGAAGACAACCTCGGCAATTCGAAATGGCTCCAGTAATATGAGAAGTGACCTAGTCGACGCGGCATCAAAAGTGATTCCAGAACCCCCAGTTTTGATCAACCTGGTTTCTGCCAGAGTAAAGCAGTTGAACCTTGGTCGTGCCCCCCTTATTCAGACAGATCACCGCATGGGTGCTGCTGATATCGCTCTCACTGAGATCATTCAGGGAAAGATCGGCGTCGATGCCGACTCGATTGAGGAGTGATCTCTGTTCCTTCCTGTCGCTAAAAACGTCAGTTTTTCGATATTCCGACATCCCTGAAAAACACGCCTCTTTCAAAGAGACGATGTAGTTGGAATTCACTGTATCCACGGTAGAATTCTGTCTTCATGTCTCTTTTCCAACTCAACTCTGACTTCAGCCCGCAGGGCGATCAAAGTCAGGCGATTGCCAAACTGGAGAAGTCGCTTCTCGCCGGGAACGAGCACCAGACCCTGCTCGGTGTCACAGGATCCGGCAAGACATTCACCGTCGCCAATGTCATCGCCACGCTCGGCAAGCCGACGCTGGTGATGTCCCACAACAAAACGCTCGCGGCGCAGCTCTACAGCGAATTCAAAGGGTTCTTCCCGCACAACGCAGTGGAGTATTTTGTCTCCTACTTCGATTACTACCAGCCGGAGGCATACATCCCGCGCACCGACACGTACATCGAGAAGGATTCCTCGATCAATGACGAGATCGAACGGCTCCGCCTTTCCGCGATGAGTTCACTGCTAACGCGAAAAGATGTCATCGTTGTCGCGAGTGTATCCTGCATCTACGGCCTCGGATCGCCCGAAGACTACCAGAACATGATGGTCCCCGTCCGCGTCGGAATGGAAATGGACCGCGACGAGTTTCTGAAGAGCCTCGTCAGTATTCTTTACGAAAGAAACGACATCGAGTTTGGTCGCGGAAAATTCCGGGTCCGGGGTGATGTTATCGAAGTCTACCCGGCCTACCTCGAGAATGAGGCGATTCGCGTCGAGTTTTTCGGCGACGAAATTGATCGTATCACCTGTATCGATCCCCTCACCGGAAACGCCAAATCGAAGCTGGACGACTATACCTTCTATCCCGCCAAGCAGTTCGTGACGCCGAAAGACAAAATGGCGAAGGCGATCAAAGAGATTCGGGCCGAGTTGAAGGAGCGCATCGAGCATTTTGAGAAAAACCAGCAATACCTCGAAGCGCAGCGGATCAAGCAGCGCACGGAGTATGATATCGAAATGATGCAGGAGATGGGTTTCTGTCAGGGCATCGAGAACTACTCACGACATCTCACGGGCCGCCCCCCGGGAACCAAACCCGGCACTCTGATCGACTTTTTCCCGGATGATTTTCTGACCGTGATCGATGAATCCCACGTCAGCATTCCCCAGATTGGAGGCATGTACGAGGGCGACCGTTCGAGAAAAACAACCCTCGTGGACTTCGGCTTTCGATTGCCGAGCGCGCTCGATAACCGTCCTCTGAAGTTTGAGGAATACATGAAAGCGACCGGACAGCGACTCTATGTGAGTGCGACGCCTGCCAAATTCGAGATCCGGAATTCGACGGTCGGCAGAAAAGGCTACACCCCCCATCAACGAAAGAAAATCGGTGAAGAGGAACTTACTCCGGAAAGACTTCCACGCATCTCCGGAAGTCGGCAGCCCATCGAAACCTTCGATGTCGAAACGAAAGGCAAAGACCTCATCGTCGAACAGATCATTCGACCGACCGGACTCCTCGATCCGATCATCACCCTTCGACCTCTCAAGGGGCAAATTGATGAAACGATCGAGTTGTGTCGCCAACGGATCGAAAAGAACGAGCGCATCCTCGTGACGACGCTCACGAAACGAACCGCCGAGGATCTCACCGATTACCTGCGGAATGTCGGACTCTCGGTTCGCTACATCCACTCCGACGTCGACGCCATTGAACGGGTTGAGATTTTGCGAAGCCTCCGTGCTGCCGAGTTCGATATCCTCGTGGGAATCAACCTGCTGCGCGAAGGTCTCGACCTTCCCGAAGTCAGCCTCGTGTGCATTCTCGACGCCGACAAAGAAGGATTTCTCCGCAGTGAGACCAGCCTGATTCAGACCGTAGGGCGCGCGGCCCGACACGTGAACGGCGAGGCGGTTCTCTTTGCGGACGTCGTAACCGATTCGATTCAGAAACTGATCAGCATCACCGAATATCGACGCCGGGTTCAAAGCGAATATAATGAAAAGCACGGCATTGTTCCCCACACCGTGACCCGCAACGATCAGGAGGCCTTGCGTCAGTATATCAAAGGCAAAGAGGTCGAGCGCTCACTCGTGGCGGATAGCGGCGAGGATATCGATACTCTTTCAGTGATTCGCGAACTGGAGGAGGAAATGCAGGAAGCTGCCGGCAAGCTCGAATTCGAACGCGCCGCCCTGATCCGCGATCAGATCAATAAATTGAAGAAAGACAGCGGAGAGAAGCCGATGAAGGTGACGCGGAAGAAAGTGAAGTATTGAAACTTTGTCCCATCGCTCTGAGAGCGGATTGGAGTGACTTCGCGACGGGCGATAGAAATTATGTTTCAGAGAAGACGTCCCTCGCGAAATCCTGCACATCGAAAACGGGAAGAGAGGACGAATTCCCCAAAGGAAGAACGGCTTACTCTCCCGGTTTCAGCCAGCGTTCGAAAAATTTGTAGATGACCTCGTTGGATTCGTAATTCGGACCGTGCTCCGGTCGATTGTGCATCGCAACCCGATCTTTGAATCCGAGAAGCGAATTCACCTCGATGGAGTGATGGAGGGCCTGCCATCGCTGCGGCGGATCTTCACTTCCCCCGGACACGAGGAACGGGCGGGGAGCCATGAGCGCATGCAGTTCGTGGAGATCGCGCCCCTCCGAGAGAAGTTTTGGATACAGGCCCCGCAGGGGATTTTCCGGCGTCGCCACGCCCCGCTTTCTCCACGGCTTCGGGTGGTAGCCGAGATACCATGGCTCCCAATAGTTGACGCTCGGGCGGATATCAAAAACGATCCCGGGATCGGACCAGGCCGCGCAGGCAAATTCTTCATACAGGCAGGAGGCAAACATCGACCATTTTCCGCCGAAGGAATGCCCGGTCACGCCGATGCGATCAGGATCCACTTCGGGGCGGGTCGCGAGAACATGGAATGCATTTGCTGCTGCATAGCCGAGCATGGAGAGCGGCTCGACTTCCGCATTGTCGATCGAGGGCCAGAAGAGCGAATAGGTTTTCGCTTCGGTCGCTTCAGTCGTCCCGATCGAAAGCGTCACGAATCCGCGCTGCGTGAGTTGATAGGCAAAGTCGCGAAGTTCCCTCCCCTCCCCGATCGCGGTTTCCGGTTCGTAGTAGACGGTCAGGACCGCCGGCCCGGGAGATGGGTTCCGGCTGTCAGGGATGAGAAGGTAGCCGGTTGTCTTTTCTTTCGGGGTCCATAGGAAACTGATTCGGTGTCGCGTGAAATCCTCGCGCTTTATCGTCTCGAGGATTTCGACATCCGGTTCCGTGATTACCTCCGGCCACGCTCCGAGGTGTTCTGTCCAGGCCGACAGGATTTCCTTTCGGCGCATCTTCCATTCTTCCGGCGAAGCCACTTTTGTCCCGTCTTCGAAAAGAAGGGGGGACCGGTAACTTCCGCCATCACCGGCAAATTTTTCCGGTGGGGAAGTCAGTTGACTCCACTCCTGAGCGGGGATGCTGGAAACCGTGATCCCAAGTATGGAAAGAATTGAAAGGCAGAGGAAACGCATCCGGAAGGAATAGCAGATCAGAGGAGGCCTGGAAATGGCGCGATCTTTCGCTTCGTGAGCCGAACGCAATCCGGTCACGGAACTCCCCTATTTCAGGGGCCCGTCCCCCTCGAATTGCCTCTCGAATGAGACGAAGGCAGAGACACCTTCCCTGAGGAGTGATCACCCCGCCATTAGCAGAACTTCCCAGCCGACCCACATGAGTCCTAAATCCACGATCATGTGGCTGACCCAGGCACCCCAGAGGCTGTTGTAGCGATACATCATCCAACTCCAGGCAAATCCGCCGATGGCGACGCAGACACCAAGGGCGAGGGCCCATCCAATCGGAAAAAACTGGCTCAGGATGACGATGTGATGGGAGGCGAAGCCGAGCGCGGCGACGAGGTGAGCCTTTGGTATTGACATCAGTTTGGCAGCCTGACCGAAGACAAAGAAGCGCCAGTAGAATTCTTCGAGCCAAGCGTGAATGAAGGATAAAAAGAGAGCGAAAAGCAGGAAGTGCTCTTTGACGCCAAGGTCTTCGATTCTCTCTGCGATCCTTCCGGCGTTCTCCTCCAACACCATCCCCAGTGGCGTCGCCCTGAGCAGGAGAAAGAGGACCCCGACGACGAGCAACCCGAAAACGGTGCCGGGAAGAATGGACGCGAGATGGCGTTTCTCCCGGCTCCGGCCGATCAGCTTTTCCCGCAGGATAACGAGCACGGCAAAGAACGGCCAGAGAAGGAGAAAAACCTTTACCCCCGAATAAAACGAATTCCCGAACGCCGTTCCCGGAAAGAGGACGAAGTAGAAAAACGAGGCAATGAAGGGAACAACCAGAGCCGGTAACAGCACCGCGAGTCGACGGGAACGGGGGGATTGATCGAGTGGTTTTGCAGTCACGGCGTCAATCTGTCCCTGCCATAGCCGCTCTCAAATCGTTATTTCCGATCTTGTGATCGACTGAAACGATGGCAATATTCGTTTCCTCCGGTTATACTTAACTTTTCTTAATAAATCCCAGCAGATTCATCCTATGGCTATCGTCGCAACCAACCTCAAACGCGGTCAGTGCATCAACTACAAAGGCGAACTCGGTATCGTCCTCGGACTGGAACACCGCACTCCGGGCAAAGGCAACGCGCTCATCATGGCGACGATTCGTTCCTTCAATTCAGGCAAGACCAAGGACATCCGCTTCGCCTCCAGCGACAAGGTGGAGATCGTGCAGTCGGATCGCCAAAAGCTCGAGTTCAGCTACTCAGACCAGACTGGGTATCATTTCATGGATACGACAAGCTATGACACGATTACCTTTCAGGAGGAATTCATCGCTGAAAGCAAGGATCTGCTGATCGATGGGCTCGAAGTGGAAGTCCTTTTCGTGGATGGCAAACCCGTCTCGATCGAACTTCCCTCCAACATCGAGCTCGAAGTGACTGAGTCCGCCCCGGGCGTCAAAGGCGACACCGCGACAGCCGCCACGAAAGAGGCCGTCGTCGAGACCGGTCTCCGCGTTCAGGTTCCTCTTTTCATTGGCCCTGGTGACAAGATCAAGGTCAGCAGCGAAGACAAGAAATACGTGGGGCGGGCCTGATCTTCAGTCCCCCTCCGCGCTGACCCGGCAATCCCGTGCCCCGCCAGAAAACGCCGAACCAACGCGCCCGGAAGCGAAAACCCGCTCCGAGGCACGGTTTGTCGGCTTTTCTCCCGGACGCTGCCGCTTCCGCGTTCAGCCCGCCACCCGAGAGTGCGGTGAAGTCTTTCAAATTGGTCTTCGGCATTTTTCTCCTGCCGTTCTGTTGGGTCATCCTCGAAACCTTTCTTGTCCTTCTCCAGGTCGACACGCTTGCCGGAAACTACTGGCGTTCGCCTGAGTTCATCGCCTTCGGGATCGGGTGCATTCTCTGGCTCACTCTGTTTTTCTGCTGCCGCTGTCGGCTCATGATGTGGCTTTACGTCGCCGGGCACGAACTGACCCATGCCCTCTTCGTTCTCATCTGCCGCGGCAAAGTGAGTAAGGTCCACATCTCTTCCGATGGGGGACACATCCTGACGAACCGGAATAATTTTCTGATCTCGCTCTCACCCTACTTTTTCCCCTTCTACTCAGTACTCGCGATCATCGTCTGGGCTCTGGCAGGATGGGTCGTCGGAAAAGCGGAGCCCGTGAATCCGGTCTGGCTCTACGGGATGATCGGTTTCACCTGGATGTTTCACCTGAGTTTCACTGTCTGGATGTCGGCCCGCGAACAACCTGACCTCGAGCAAAACGGTCGCATTTTTTCGTTCGCGATCATTTTCCTGATCAACATGCTGTTGATCTGCGGGCTGCTCATCATCGCCTCCCCCACCGCAACCTTCGCCGGGTTCGGGATCTCATTCTGGGAGAATGCGAGGAGTCTCTTCGATCGCTTTTCCGAATCAGCAATGGAGGTAATCAGAGCGCTTCCGGGCTAACCGCGGCGGCCTCCTCTTCATCCGTCTTTGCTTTCTCATCCGGAGCAACTGATCCTGCAATCTCAAGAAGGAGCGAGTGAGCCTCCTGATAACGGGGGGAATCGGCAAGAGCATCAAGAAGATGACGCTTTGCCACCGGCCTGTCTTCGTCCTTCAATAAACCGGCCATCCGGAAGCGTATCTCTGAGGGGTTCGCAGGATTCAGGAGCAACGCCTTTTCAAACGAGGTTACCGCAGCACCGGTTTCCGAAAGAGCTGCATGGGCGCACCCGCGACAGTAGTGAAGGCGCTGATTGAATGGATTGATCGCCTTGGCACGCGAAGCATTCGCAATCACATCACTCCAACCCTCCGCTTCAAATTCCACTTCAAGGAGACGATTGTAGGCAGCGAGTGCTTCATCGGATTGAGCGGCGAGGCGTTCCAGAGTTTCGGCCTCCCCTTCAAGATCTCCGCTTTCCCGCAAGGCCCGCGCCTTCATCGCATAGCCGTTCCCAAATCCGACAAAGTCCGGCAAAAGCCCGATCAAGGCTTCCGCAGAGTCGGCCGCTGCTCCCCAGCTCTCTTCATCGAGGAGCTTACCAGTCAGGGTCTGGAGCGCCCAGAAGTTCGAAGGATTCTTCTTCAGATAAGAGGCCAGCGACAAGGTGCTCAAGGGATTCACTTCGTCCTCCTCCGGCTCGCGCCAATCCACCCCGGGTCCGTAATTTTGAGCCAGGCTGAGCGTGGCAATCGCGAAATCCTTTTCGAGGCGATCAATCGGCAGGGTATGCTTTGCGATCGCATCATTGATAAGCACTCCGTCTGCAAGATCCGTGAGAATGGAGCGCAGTGCCTCAAGTCCAAACCGCTCGACGATGAACTCCACCACCAGCATCGACTGGTAGTAAGCGAACATGACTTCCTCCCCGCTGCCGGCATTGAAGAAGGCCTGACTCATTTCACCGATGGGAGTGAGCGCCTCCTCTTCGAGAATCATTTTCCGGTAGCGGGGAGTCATGCGCTGCCCCCAGTTCGGCTGACGCTGAATCTCCTCGTAGACCGAGATTCCCTCACTGAGCCAGCGTGGCATTTTATTGTTCGTCGCCGTCAGCGTGATGACGTGGCAATACTCGTGCCACAAGGTCGCTTCCCAGTTACTCTTGCCCGCGGTGGTGCTTCCGGGACTGTTCATCGTCACGACAGAGCCGAAGCAGACTCCGAGCAGCCCCTCCCCTCCCAGCGAGCCGAAGGTCCGGATCGCGAAGTCCTGCTGGTTGGGATAAAACTCGATCAAGGTACGCTCCTCAATCTCAATCCCATACTTTTCGCCAAGGACCTGCTTCGCTTCCGTGAGCAGTTCGAGAACCCGGTCCCCGTAGATCTCCGCTTCGTTCGGTGGCATCCGGATGATGAAATCATCGCTCTTGATGGAAGCAAAACTCTCGATCTCCTGTTTCAGGATCGCGAGGTTATACGCGAGGACATTGTATTCGTCCGCTTTGCCTACTTCGTCCGCGAGCGGCCAGGCTTCCTCGACGCGGCCGAGACGGAGGTAATCCAGAGCCAGCTGTAGCTTGGCAGGGAGAAATCCGGGATCCATCTCAAGGGCACGCAACTGGCTGTCAGCCCCTTCGCGGTAGCGGTATTTATCGGAGAGGACCCGTCCGATGAGATGATCGACCTCCGGGTTATTCGCCCAGACCGAGAGCGCCTTCTCCCGCTCCAGTTCAAACGCGACATGATCATTCCATTCCAACTCGACCAGAACGGCGCGGTACGCGGCAGCAATGGGATGCCGCGGGTTGATGGACTCAACCTTGTCGAGCGTCTCCTTCGCGACATCGTAGCGTTCCCGTTTGATCGAAGATTCCGTCATCATGAGCAACGCCCCGAAGTGGAACGGTGCCTCTTCGATAACTTTCTCGAGATACCCTCCGGCAACGGCTCGATCGCTTGGCATGAACGCCTGTGCGAGACCGAAAAGCACCTCCGGGTTAGTCGGAGCCAGTTTAAAAGCTCCCTGAAACTCCTTCGCCGCCTGACCGAAGTCATCTTTCACCAAGGCAAGATCGCCGGCCGCGAGGTAGGCTTCGACGAGACCTTCGGGAACATTCTGCCCCTTCGCCTTGAAGGTCTTTGCCATACCGTAAAATTTCTCAAGCACCGTGGCGGGGTCAGCTCCGAGGACGAGTGCGGCCCTCCCCAGATAAACGTAGTCCAGCGCGGTTCGACCTTTCTCAGGGACTGCCCCCGCGGCAAGGTTGATCGCGTCGTAGATTTTTTCCGCCTCTTCCCATAAACCCATCGATTCGAACATTCCATGAGCACTGAGGAGAGCTCCGAGTTTATCAGAAAAGAGATCGGTGGTTTCGAGGGCTTCTTCGACGGCCTCCTCGTAGCGTCCGACATTAGCCAGCGATTCGAATCGCAGGGTGCGCCACTCCCATGAAGGCTGTCCCCGCCGAAGCGCATAGTCGCAGATCTGGATCACGATGTCATAGCGCCCCCGCTGAAAGATCTCACGCACCTTGGGAAGATTATCTTCATCGTAGTAGCGTTTGTAGTCCGCCTGTGCTTCCGCTTCGAAGGGAACGGCCGCAAAGCCGATAAGCAAACCCGCGAGGACGGCAAACCATCCACCCCGTTCCCCGATTTTCCGCGATGAAGACTGCATATAAGAAATGAAGCGGAGAAACTGAATTTGGTAAAGCACGGGAAAACGTTGATTTTGAGACATCCTCAATTTTTTCGTAAAATATTCCCCTCCGGAATTTCCTCTCACCTTGCATTCCCTCCCGGCTCAGGCTTTGATGCAGGACACGATACGCTTTGACTGAGAACGAACCAGATCCTTCCCCGGAAGAAGAATCCACATTGGTGGAATCGCCGGACACTGACACGCCGGATCCAACCGATACTGCGGCACCGGAATCTGCCGTTGCTGAAGCAGAAAACGATTCCTTTGAACCCGGAGGGGGAGTCATGCCCGAAGGTGATGACAGCCAATATAAGATCGCTCTGGAGATCTTTGAGGGCCCAATGGATCTCCTCCTGTATCTCATCAAGCGCGACGAGATCGACGTCTACGATATTCCGATCGAACGGATCACGAAGCAGTATATGGAGTATCTCGATACCTTCAAGCTGCTCAACATCGGTGTTGCTGGAGAATTTCTCGTGATGGCGGCCAATCTCTGCTACATCAAGAGCAGACTCATGCTGCCCAAACATGTGCAGCCACCGGATGAAGAGGCCGAGGAAGATGATCCCCGCTGGGATCTCATTCGACAGCTCATTGAATACAAGAAATTCAAAGAGGCCGCTCATTTTCTCGGCGAGAAAGAAGCCCGGCAGCAGGATCATTTTGTTCGCAAGCCCGACAAAATTGAAGCGCCCAAAGATCAGGAACGGCCTCTCTCCGGCGACGTCAGCGTTTTTGACCTGATCAAGGCGTTCCAGAACATCCTTGATAAATTTCAGGATGACGGACTTGGCGAAATTGTCGATGACCACTACACCGTCAGCGACAAGATTGATCTGCTTCTCACAACCGTCGAGCCCGGAGGATCGATCTCTTTTTCCAGCCTCTTCGAGAACGCCACGAGCAAGCACGAAATGATCGTGACCTTTCTCGCCGTGCTCGAACTGATGAAACTGAACTACTTTCAGGTTCGCCAGGAAGTGGTTCTCGGAGAGATCGAGCTGAGAAGAAACCAGTTTTAAGTTCAGAGAATCCGCTTTTAATTCGACAAATTCACGGCAGCTTACCGGCCCTATCGCACCGTCATTTCGATGGATCTACTCCACATCATTGAGGCTCTCATTTTCGCCGCACCGGAACCCGTTACCTCTGCGGAAATCGCCAAGGCGATTCGTCGCGGTGCCGAAAGCCACGATTTCCCCGAAGCACGGGACTGGGAAAACATCACCGAGAAGAAAATCGCGACCGCGATCGCTGAACTCGGCGAAGTCCTTGCCTCCAGCGGACGCCCGGTCGAGTTGCAGGAAGGCGTCAACGGCTGGCGCTTTGTGACGCGGAGCGACTACGCCGAATGGATCCGCGCGCTTCTCCCGGAAATGAGGCCCGAGAAGCTCAGTCCCGCGGCACTGGAGACACTGGCCCTTGTTGCCTACCGCCAGCCCATCACCAAAGCGGACATCGAAGCCGTGCGCGGCGTCTCCGTGGATGGACAACTCCAAAAACTGATGGATCGAAGTCTTGTCCGTATCGGCGGCAGGGCGGATCTCCCGGGACGTCCCATGCTTTACGAAACAACCGACGAGTTCATGGAACACTTCGGCGTCAAAGATCTCGAAGACCTGCCCAATTCTGAAGAACTTCGCACGGTGAAGCTCCCCACGGCCGGTGAGGAGGAAACGAAAGCAGACGAAGGGGCCGCGGAAGAAGGGGAGAAGCCCGATGGCGACTCTGAAGCCCCCCCGGCATCCGAAAAAAACGAAACCGGGGAAACTTCCGACGAAAAGGCCGACCCGGAAGACGCCGAAGACGAAACCGCAGAAGAGCAGGATGATGAGGACGTCGACATTGATTTCAGCTCCATCGCCGACGAAATTCGTGAATCGAAAGCCGACAACTCATGAGCCTCGAAGACCATCGTAAGAAAATTGATGCCATTGATACGGACATCATCCGCCTCCTCAATGAGCGGGCGGACATCGTCCACGAGATCGGAGTGATCAAAAAACAGAACGGTCTCGAGATTTATGCCCCTGAGCGTGAGGAGAAGCTCCTCCGCAGTCTCGTCGCCAAGGGCGAAGGGGGACGCATGCCCGAAAAATCAATTCGCGCGATCTACCGCGAGATCATGTCGGCGGCGCTAGCCCTCGAAGAGGACCTCAAAATTGCCTACCTCGGCCCTCCGGGAACCTGGACACATCAGGCCGCGATCGGTAAATTCGGCCACAGCGTCAAGTTTCTTCCACAGCCCAGTTTCGCCGATGTCTTTGAACAGGTTGAGCGGGGCATCGCCGACTACGGCGTCGTTCCGATCGAAAACTCGACCGAAGGAGCCGTAACTCATACCCTCGATCTTTTCGCTGACTCGCCACTGAAGATCTACGGCCAGGTCATGATGACGATTGAGAACAATCTCATGGCCAACTGCCCGAAGGAGGAGATCACACAGATCTACAGTCACCCGCAAATCATCGCGCAGTGCCGTCGATGGCTCGGGAAAAACTTCCCGACAATCCAGCCGGTGGAAAAATCCAGTTCCGCCGCTGCGGCCGAGGTCGCCGCGAAAGAACCGGGGGCTGCCGTTCTCGGCGGACTTCTTCTCGCGGAGCAGTACGGACTGAAAATCCTTGAGCGGTCCATTCAGGACATCGCAAACAACACGACGCGCTTTCTCGTCATCAGCCACAAGACCTGTCCGCCGACCGGCGATGACCGCACCTCGGTGATGTTCTCCGTCCGCGACGAACCCGGCTCGCTGCATCGGGCGCTCGAGCCCTTTGAAGAACTCTCGATCAACATGTCGAAAATCGAGAGCCGCCCGTCAAAGCGCCGCGCCTGGGAATACTACTTCTTCGTCGACATCGCCGGGCACTGCGAAGATGCGGTCCTCGCGAACGTGATCCATGAGTTGGAGAAGAATTGCTCCTTCGTGAAGGTCCTGGGGAGTTATCCGGCTTAAATCACCCAGTCCGCCCCCTCATCCTGCGCGCAATTCGCAATCAGCTCGGTCAGCGTGATCTCCCGACAGGCTCCAAGCATCGCCTGATTCACCTGCAGCCAGGCGGCATGAACAGTGGCAGCCGACATGCCTTCGTTTCCGGGACTGCTTTCAATTAATTGCTCTCCCTCCATCGCCGTAGCGATGTCTGCCAGCGTAATCTCGTCCGGATGACGCGCGAGAAGATAGCCCCCGTTTTTGCCCCGGCGACTGATGACGAGCCCCGCCTGCCGGAGTGCCGTGAGAATTTGCACGGAGTAGTTCGGGGAAAGTCCCTCGGCCACGGCCAAATCCTCAACTTGCCTCACGTCATCTTCCGAGTAGGTAAGAGCCAACTGCGCCAAGACCTGGCAGGCATACTCTGTTTTTAAGGGGAGACGCATCGTGACAGACAGCTAAAAACCGCTTGCGATTAGGCTGATACAATACATTAGTAAAACACGCAACTTTAAAATCTTTTCTGAAATCCCCCCCCTTTTCATGACTACACTGGGAAAATCTGCGAACGAAGGCATCAAAGACGCGAGCCAATATCTCCGGGGAACGATCCTCGAGGGGCTTGCGAACACGGCGACAGGCTCCCTTTCGAAGGACGATCAACAGCTCACCAAATTCCACGGAATTTACCAGCAGGACGATCGTGACATCCGCAAAGAGCGCCGCGCGAAGAAGCTTGAGCCCGCCTATTCGTTTATGATCCGCGTCCGTGTCCCGGGTGGGGTAAGCTCCCCTCAGCAGTGGCTCGACATGGATCGCATCGCGCAGGAGCACGCCAACGGAGCGATCAAGCTCACAACCCGTCAGGCCTTTCAGTTTCACGGCGTCATTAAGAGCAATCTGAAGAAGTCGATCGCCGAGATCAACGAGGCCCTCTTCGACACCCTTGCCGCCTGCGGTGACGTGAACCGGAACGTGATGTGTAACCCGAATCCGATGCAGTCCAAGGTACACGGCGAAGTTCTCCAACTCGCGACAGAAATTTCAGATCACCTCAGCCCGCGGACGGGAGCCTACCATGAAATCTGGATCGACGACGGGACCGGCGAAAAGGTGAAAGTGACCTACGATCCGCCCAGAATCGATGATATCGCTGATCCCGAAGAGCCCATCTACGGTAAACACTACCTTCCACGAAAGTTTAAAACCGTGATCGCCGTTCCCCCGAGCAATGACGTGGACATCTACGCTCACTGCCTTGGCTACATCGCGATCCTGGAAGGCGATGATAACATTGTCGGTTACAACGTCACCGTCGGTGGCGGCATGGGCATGACCCACGGCAATGAGGACACCTTCCCCCGTCTCGCCGATGTTATGGGATTCTGCACCCCGGAGCAGGCCGTGACCGTGGGAGAAGCCGTCGTCCGCGTTCAGCGCGACTTTGGAAATCGCGACGTCCGCACCAATGCCCGACTCAAATACACGGTCGAGCGCATGGGCCTCGATGCCTTCCGTGACGAAGTGGAGAAACTCTGCGGTTTCAAACTCGGGAAGCCACGCGATTTCACATTCGAGGACAATGGTGATCGCTATGGCTGGATCGAAGATCATCTCGGCAACCACCACTACACAATGTTCGTGGAAAACGGCCGCGTCCGCGACACGGACGACTACCCGATGATGACCGGTCTGCGCGAGATCGCGAAGGTTCACGAGGGTGACTTCCGACTCACCGCAAACCAGAACCTCATCATTTCGAATATTTCTCCCGAAAAGAAAAAGGAGATCGAAAAGCTCCTCACCGAATACAAAATGATTGATTCGCATGAGCGATCCGCACTGCGCCTCAACTCCATGGCCTGTGTTGCGCTTCCGACTTGTGGACTCGCCCTCGCGGAGTCGCAACGCTACCTGCCCGATCTCGTCTCTGAACTCGACGAAGTGCTCGACGACGCAGGCCTGCGTCACGATGCCATCACGATCCGGATGACCGGCTGCCCGAACGGCTGCGCGCGCCCCTACATCGCCGAGATCGGTTTCGTCGGTCGCGCTCCCGGAAAGTACAATCTCTACCTCGGTGGTGGCTTTGCCGGTCAGCGCCTCAGCAAACTCTATGCCCCTTCGGTCAAGAGCACGGATGTGAAGACGGTCCTCACGCCGATCATTCAGGACTACGCCAAAAATCGTGAAGACGGCGAGCGCTTCGGTGACTTCACGATTCGCGCCGGCTATGTCAAAGCCACAGAACACGGGCACGACTTTCACAAGGATCTCGTCGAGCCCGGGTTGGCGCTCTGATTGTAAGAACCAGTTTTACCGCTTCGATTTTTTTTGACATGAGTTTTCCGAATCTCACTCCTCTTCAGCCTGACCAGCAGCAGCTCGCCCAACAGCTGGGTGCCGCCGTGAATCCTGACCAGGCAACCTGGCTTTCCGGCTTTTTCGCCGGAATCGGTTTCGCCGGCAATGGCGGAGACATCAATCCTGCCGCAGGGCTTGCTGCCTCTGTGGAAAAACAGTCCATGACCATTCTTTACGGTTCCGAATCCGGTAATGCCGAGAAACTGGCCGGAGACATGAAGAAGGCCGCGGAAAAGGCCAACTTCAAAGCCAGAATCGTGAACATGGCCGACGCCAAGCCGGTTGACCTGAAAAAGGCAGACAACCTCCTTGTCATCGTCAGTACCTGGGGCGAAGGCGATCCGCCTGACAGTGCCACGAGCTACTACGAAGCGTTCATGAGCGACGCGATGCCGCAGCTGCCGAACCTGAAGTATTCGGTCTGTGCTCTCGGTGACACCAGCTACGAGCACTTTTGCAAAATTGGAAAGGACTTCGACGAGCGTCTTTCCAAACTCGGCGGCGAGCGCGTCTACGATCGTGCCGACTGCGACGTCGACTACGAAGAAACTTTCAAGAGCTGGTTGAGCGGCGCCCTCGGGGCCTTTCCTCAAGCGGAAGCGGTTGCCGCCGTCGCCGCGACTTCAACAGCTCCCGCAGCACTTGTTTACGACAAAAAGAATCCCTACGAAGCGGAGATTCTCGAAAAGATCGTACTCAACGGGACCGGTTCGGACAAGGAAACCCTGCACGTCGAAATTTCCCTGGAAGGCTCGGGGCTGACCTACGAGCCGGGGGACTCCCTTGGCGTTTACCCGGAGAACCGCGCTGCAGATATCGATGCGATTCTTGCTGCGACCGGCCTCACCGCCAACGCAAAACTCGGGGACACGACGCTCGCGGAGGCGCTCAAACGTGATTTCGACATCACGACCCTGAGCCCCGCGATCGCGATGAAATACAACGAGATTGTCGGCAACAAAGATCTTCAGGAGGTCCTCGATGAGAAAGACCGTGTCACCTTCAAGGAGTGGATCCATGGACGTCAGCTCATTGACCTTCTTGAGACCTATCCGCACAAGGACTGGTCGGCTGAGTCATTCACCGGCATCCTCCGAAAACTCAGCCCGAGACTGTATTCGATCGCTTCAAGCCTGAAGAAGCATGAAAACGAAGTTCACCTCACCGTCGCTGCGGTCCGCTATGACACGCATGGTCGCGACCGGATTGGTGTTTGCTCCTGCTACCTCGCCGATGATGTTGCCGTCGGGGAAAAGGTTCGGGTCTTCTTTCACTCGAACAAGAATTTCCGTCTCCCGGAGAATAACGAGACCCCCATCATCATGGTCGGTCCGGGAACGGGCATTGCGCCTTTCCGCGCCTTTGTCGAGGAGCGCTCGGCGGACTCCGCTACCGGAAAGAACTGGCTCTTCTTTGGCGATCAGCATTTCTCCTACGACTTCCTCTATCAACTGGAATGGCTGGATTATCTTGAGGATGGAAGCCTCACCGAGCTGACGACGGCTTTCTCCCGCGATCAGAAGGAGAAAATCTACGTCCAGCATCGCCTCCTTGAGCGGGGTGCCGAGATCTGGCAGTGGCTCGAAGAGGGTGCATGCTTTTACGTCTGCGGAGACGCCTCCAAAATGGCGAAAGATGTTCATCAAGCACTCATCGACATCACTGTTGCCCACGGGGGCAAGTCAGCGGATGAGGCAAAGGCCTATGTCGATGCGCTCCGGAAAGAAAAGCGCTACCAGCGGGACGTCTACTGATCCGCGACGCTTACTCCTTTTCCTGATTTTCGTCTTACCGCGGGGACTGGGGAGGAAAGCAGGAAGACGATCAGGATTCAGATTCGAAGTTCGACCAACAGGGTTGCATCACCGACCCAACCCTGTTCAATCCCGCTCGAACAATTTCCCGAAGGGCGCATAGTTGTGATACGGCACCGCCTTCGTCTGCCAGCTCTTAACCTCGGCATCGTAGCGCTGCCTCATCTCTTCCAGCTCCGATGAGAAGGCGGGATTGTTGAGTTCATTCTTCAACTCAAGAGCGTCTTCGCGGATGAAGTAGAGTTCTTCGGTGGCTTCGAAAGACCCTTCTTCGTAGGGCCAGTAGACATATTTCCAGTCCGCGGTGACGACGCCGAAGCTGTGAACCGCTTTCGGGCCCCAGACATTCATGAGCGGCAACTGATCGTGGGTGGATGCGGTGGGATTGTCGTAAAGAGGCAGGAGGCTCTTCCCGTCGATTCCCTTCGGTACCTCAAGGTCGGCGAGTTCCAGCATCGTCGGATAAAAATCGATGTTCCCGGTGAGTGCTTCGCTTCTCATCCCTTTGCCCGAATTTTCATGACCGGGCAAATAGACGATCATGGGAGCACGGGAAGCTTCCTCGTAGGGCAATACCTTGGATCCGTATCCATGGGACCCGCAGAGAAAGCCATTGTCAGAGGTGAAAATAATGACGGTGTCACCCTCGACGCCCGCCTTGGCGATCGCCTCACGAATCATCCCGACAGCGACGTCGACGGCATAGATCTGCTGGTGGTAGGTCGCCATGACTTCGTCGTAGTTGTCCTTGTAGCCCCACTCCTCAAAACGCGCATATTGTCTCCCCTGACGACTTTGCAGGGAAAAATGTCCGCCGTGCTCACGGCCATAGTTCTCCGGCTTTTTGAAGGTCTTCCCTTCGTAGATCGAAGCAAACTGCGGATCCGGAGTCGCGGGCATGTGAGGCGCCTTGAAGCTGATCGACAGGCAGAAGGGCACGTTGTCCGCTGCCGCCTCTGCGATAAAATCTCTGCCAAAGGCACCATAGGACAGGGTCGAATGAGGATACTCTTCGGCATAAGCCGCCATGCTTTTGTTTTTCTTCGTCTCGTAGTTGGTCTGCCCGGGGCCGGCTCCCCAGCGATCGAAGTCTCCTTCCGGCAGGACTCCTTTCCCCTCCGGTTCGTCAGCAACTTCAATTCCGATCTTTCCGGCGATCGCGGTTCGATAGCCCGCCTTGCGCAAGAGAACGGGATAACTCTTCTCCCATTTTTTCCGGAGAAGATTGCCATGCTCAAAATTGCATCCGTTCCGATATTCAAAGAGACCGGTGAAAATACTCGCCCGACTCGCCATGCAGATCGCGGTGGTGTTGTAATGCCGGTCGAAAATCATGCCGTCCGCGGCGAGTTGATCGATCTGCGGCGTTTGCACATCGTCGTTTCCGTAGCAGCCAAGCGAGTAGATGGTTTGATCGTCGGTGAGAAGAAAGACGAGGTTGGGCTTTTCCTGCGCCGGGAGAGAGGCAGGCACCGTGAACAGGAAAAGAATGGAGGAGAGGACTGAAAATGGCTTCATTTAGCGGAAGTTCGTTATAACGTTCCCCCGCGCCGAAGACAATCACGGGAACGTGGCTGTTTGCAGCGCTTCCATTTCTGTTCTAGTTTGGCCTTTACTCGATGGGACACTCTCACGCCACTCCTGATTTAGATTCGCTACTCGACCAGTGTTCCGATGCCGGCCTGAGGCGAACCAGTGCCTTGCGAGCCTGCCTCGAAGTTCTTCTCAAGGCAGGGCAGCCGCTTACGCTCCAGGAGATCGGGACGAGCCCCTTCCTCGGAATTTCCTGCGACCCGGCGACGATCTATCGACTCATCACGAGGCTGGAGGAGAAACGTATCGTTCGACGCATTGGATTTCACAGTCGGGCCGCTCACTACTGCCTCCGGGAGAGCAGTCATCAGGATTATCTCATTTGCCGCGACTGCGGGTCGGTTGAGGTTCTCGATATCACCTGCCCCGTCGAGCATCTCGAAAAGGAGATTGCGAAAACAAGCGGCTACTCTGATCTCGAGCACGAATTGGAATTTTTCGGCCGCTGCGCCGCCTGCCAAAGGTGATTCCGAGGCTTTTCCGCACTCGAATTTCGCAGGGCTGAGAAAACCTTGCCGCTTTTGCCGGTAAAATGGAGTTTATGGTTGTTACACTATGCCGCTTTGATATACTTCGCAGAAGCGTCTCTCAGCTCTGCGAAACACGACCGAACTGCTCATGAAATTTTCCGCGAACCGCCTCGTTTTAAGTGTCGGAGCCTTCATTCTCGCCCTCATGGCGGTGGATGGGCTGATTCAATTGAACAAAGCAGGTATGGCTGAGTTCGGATACGGCGAGAGCGCCTGGGTCACCGCCGACAGCGCCGCCGCGATCTTCATGATCGGGCTCATCGTTGGAATGATTCTCGGTATCGGAATTTTCTTTTTTCATCTCGTTCTTCGCGAGAAGAAATATGCTGAAGAGCCCGATGATCTCGAAGCGCTTCTCGAAGAAATTGAGCGGGAGGAAGCGGAAGAGAACACTTTCTTCTCAGAGGAGAATCACACGGAAGAGAAAAGTCAGGCCCTTGACCCCTGGGAGCGACCTGCTGACTGGTGGATGCGTGAAGACGACTGAGGTCACGGCCTTCTCCAAAGCCTTTGTTCAGCCCCTCGGATGAAACTTGCGGTGAACGTCCCGCAGGTGCTTCTGATCTACGTGGGTGTAGATCTGAGTTGTCGCAATATCAGCGTGCCCCAGCAGTTCCTGAATCACTCTGAGATCTGCCCCGTTTCCGAGCAAGTGGGTTGCGAACGAATGCCGGAGCAGATGCGGGTAGACGTTTGAGTCGATTCCGGCGAGTTTCGCCCGTTCCTTCACGATCTGCCAGATTCGCGTCGTCGTGAGTTTCCTTCCCCACTTCGAGAGAAAAATCTCACTGCCGGTTTGAGGGCGAACGAGACCGGGACGTTCCAACTCGAGGTAGCTTTTCAGGGCCTCAAGGGCCGCGGAACCGACCGGAATGATTCGCGTTTTGTTCCCCTTACCGGTCACGCGGATGGATCGTTCTTCCGGATAGAACAGCTCAAGGCGCGCGCCGGTGAGTTCAGAAACCCGCAACCCGCTCGCGTAAAGAAGTTCGAGAATAGCGCGGTCACGCTTTCCAAGTGGTTTTGAATCATCAACGGACTCAAGCAACTGCCTTACGACCGTTTCGTTCAGTGTTTCCGGGAGATACCGGGCCAGCTTTGGCGAATCAACCTGCTCGGCAAGGTCCGCCGGAATCTCGCCCCTGGCTGCGAGATGACGGAAGAAGATCTTCAGGGCGATCAGATTCACCCTGAGACTCGAAGCCGCGATCTGATCATCGAGTCTCCGATGACCGAGGTAGGCGGTGAGGTGATCGACAGTAACTGCCGATGGCGAAGTGACGCCCGCAGACCTCGCCGCCCACCCGGCGAAGTTCTCCAGAGCCCGCCTCACTGAAAGCTGATAATTGTCGGAAAGACCTTTCTCGACTGCGAGGAACCGAACGAAGCGATTGATCTCCCGCTCCATCGACCGTCCTAGCGGAACCACCCTTCCGTCACGTAATCGGTGATTTCGAGATGCTTCACTCCATGATCGAAAGCCTTCTGCTCGATCGTGACGATCACGGCAAGAGGCTCATCATTCAATCCGACAACCGATTCCAGCTCGCTCGCCAGTTCACTGCCTTTTTTCACAAAGGCATATTCAGAGTGCTCACTGAGATCACCGTAGGGAGGATTGATCTGGTAAACGAGATAGTCGTCCAGGTTGGTGAATTGATCCCGATCGCTTCCGAAGTAATCGGAGACCCGCTCGATGACGAGACGGAACGCATGCGGACTGGCGATGGCTCCTTTTTGAAATCCCACAAAATGCTGGTCCTGAAACTCAGAATAGATATCCCAGTCCACTTTGAGGTTTCCATCTTCAACCCGGACGATCACAGGATAGCCCTGGTCGAGGTCGTTGGTGGAAACGAGGTAAACCCAGTAGGGACCACCCAGAGAAGTGTCCTGCTCCATCTGGAAGAGCTGTAAAGAAAATCGCTCGAATGATGTCACTGGCCATTTCTTGTAGTATTCCTCGATGGTCGGACGAAGGCTCTCCCCCTGATAGGTGTAGGGGATTCTGGACTGCCAGTCAGGAGCTCTGAGGAAAGCATCGAGAAGGTCGTGCGTTTTTCCAAGGGGAGCTTCATCCGGTCCCGGGGCCGGGAAGGCAGAGGGTGGATTGTAATTCGACGCCATCGCAGATGACGCCCCGGGAACTAAAGCACCGGCTGCGGCGGCATCCGCTGCCCCACCCGCTGCGCCGACAAAATCATCCACCATGGTATTTGCGGTATTTCCGAGGTCGGCAATCGTTGCGTCGAGGCTGTCAAGCGGGCCGGGCTTGGGCTCGCCCCCGATAATATTCATCTGACTCTCTGAGCCGCCTGCACCGTTCGATCCATTGACGATCTGCTGAACGCGCTCATCGAAGGAAAGCGCAGGAGCATCCTCTAACGGTGCCGGTGATTGAGGAGCCGGCGTCTCAATGCTCGAAGGCGGTGTATCATCAGCAATCAACACCGGCTGTGACGTATCACCGGGAAGAGTTGTCGTGCTTCGGGTAATTCCCTCTGTATTTTCATTCACCCTTTCCTGCGCGACCGGATCGATCACTGCAGGCGCGTCAACGATGGACGGTTCAGTGGAGTTCCCCGGAGGGACTTCACTGATTTTAGGCGGCGGGGTAATTTCAGTCTGGTTGGAAGCGATCTGAGGGCTGAGGCCTCCGGCCGCGTTGATGCCGACAACAACCACAATAATCGCAATGATCGCGACGGCGCCAATCATGGAAAGCATCACGATATTCGTGAGTTTTTTCTTCTTCCCGCCTTCCGAAGGAAGTTCTCCGAACATCTCTTCGAGGCTTTGAGAATTCGCCCGATTTGGAGCAGGGATCGCGGCAGACGTAGATTCAAACAACGCGTCCAGTTCATCGACAGGAGCAGCGGACTGCCGGCCGACTGCAGGCTGAACCGGTGCGGTAGGACCGGCTTGCCCCTGCTCTGAAAAAAGCCGCTCCATTGACCCCGAACTGAGTTCATCCCGGGGAGTTTCCTCCTGCCCCGGGTGAATCATGTCCGCTTCGGGCTCTGCAGGAGGAAAAGATTCAGGCAACGCGGGCTCATAGCCGACAGGAAGAGGGGCTTCCGTTTCAACCGGTGGAGCCGACTCAGCAGAAGAATTGAATTCGGCCGGCGGGGCCGGTTCCTGCTGATCAAGAAAAAGTTCCTCAAGCGGCTCTTGCAATGCAGGTTCTCCCAATTCATCCATGAGAATACCCGGAGCGCTCATGTCGAGATCAGAGATATCCGGAATGACCGGCTCAGGGGAAGGCGCAAAGGTCGGTTCTTCCTGATAGAGAGGTTCTTCAGGAAACTGCATCGGTGGTTGTTCAACCACCGGAGTTTGAGGAGGAACGGGCTCGACCGGAAGAGCAGCTCCGGGAACGATAAAGTCTCCGGGAGACTGCTGTCCGTTCAAGTCTCCGGGCCCCGGAAGATGCAACCTGGTCGGAGTACCGCTACCAGGCGCTGGTGAGATCAAGGCATCAAGACTTGACCCTTCGAAATTTCCACCGCGGTCTGCATCCAGGCGCGGAAGACCTCCTCCCGGTTCCGGTCCGGCAATCTCATTTTTCACGTCCGGAAGAGTACCGGGTAATGGAGAAATATGGATCGGCTGAGTTTTCTCAAGCGGAGACTGAGGAACAGGAGTCTCCGCCACCGCCACTTGAGGCGGAGCAGGCGGAGTGAACAAGGTTTCCTCAATAATCGGCTCCTGCTCCTCCTGAACCGGTTCGGGAGCGGGAGCTGGAGTCGCTGGCGGGGCCGGGGCCGAAGGGGCGGTCGGAGTCACCGTTGCCGTCGGAACCTGGATCGTGGACGGCTTCGAGGCAGATACCACCGCAGGGGCCGACGAAGGCACGGAAGCTGCGGAACTGACCCGCGGGGCAGGATCAGTCCTCGGAGGGGCGTCTGCTACCGCTGTTGCGGAAGGAGCTACCTTGGGGCTGGCATCGTTCTCCTGCCGGTTTGGAAGCGTTTTTGATCGTGTTGCCGGTTCGTCATCCACAATGCTGTCGAGATCTGTGGGAGCGGTGATTTTGCGGCCACATTTCGGGCAGGGCGCGGAAATACCGGCAAGATGAGTGGGAACTCTCAACTTGGCCTGGCAGTTTGAGCAGGTGAATTTAATCTTCTTCACGATGTATTGCCTCTCTGGATTATATTACATCACCCATCCTTCCATTCGCCCTGTGTGCTTCAGATCCCCATTCTTTGTAGGAAACGGACGAGACACAATACCACTTAGGGCGAATTCAGAAGTCGGGAACGGGCTGGTCGGATGAAACCGCTAAAATCTTACCCATGATACGCAGGTTTGCAAATTTTTGTTAAGAAAGTTTTAAAATAAGGGGGTCATTACTCTCAATATTGCGAAATAACGCCGCTATTTGGCGCTGATTCTAAAAAAATTACGCTTCGACTGAACATGGGACGAGGATTGCGTCACTCATTCCATGGAGCACTTTTTTGTCCGAAGGACAAATCGTTGCCAGCACCCCGCCGAGCGTCACTTTCCGGCTATCGGCTGAGACAAAATAATAGGGACAGAGCCGAACCCTGCCTTCCATCATTTCGAGTTGGCCGGTTGCTTCATTCAACCATGGGTGGGAAACAAGCTTCCCGGCATGAAAGCGTTGAAGGACGTAGGGGGTTTCTCCAAATGCTCCGAGGGAATCGTCAATTACCTGAGCCCACTCATCCTGAGGAACGTCCTGGCCGATCGTGACACTTCGACTCCCCCAGGCTTTTTCGTTGAACCCGCTCAGCTTGATCACCAGTTCACGCTCAGTTTGCGAGAATTGCTTCATCTCATGAAACGATTGAATTTCCAATCCGGGGATGACAGCATGATGCGGAACGTCGGCAGGATCCAGGACCCAGCTTTGGGGGAACAACTGCTGAAGCACGCGGAAATTCGAATCACGGAGTTCGCGCCGCCAGGTTTCCCGAAGCGGCCGGGACCAGAACAGCGCCGACCAGAGCTTTTCCTCCAGCCACGGCTTGAAGGGACTGGTCATTTCCAGCTCGCCGACTGCGGCGGCTTCTCCGGCAGACCGTCCCCCCCGAACATTATCGAGATCGAACAGCTCAAAGAACCGGTAAACATCCCTGCCCCCCGCCTCGTAGGACTCCGCAGACGCCACTTTCCAGTCTCCGGTAAGCCGGTCGCTCAGCCATTCCATCTCCGGCCGGTAGTCGGAGGATTCCTCAGAGATAAGAATATCAGCCCCCTCATCCCCGTAGAGGGAATGAAATCCGTCGATCATTCCATCTGCACCGCCAATAATGCGACTGCCCGGAGCAAATTTCGCGTAGGTCTGCCCGAGCCATGCCGTCAATCCGATCCCGCCCGGAACAGAGTCAAGCTCCGTCGCGGAGAAGCCGTCATCGGTCAGAATGAGATCAGGACGAATCACGCCCGGCGTCTTTTCGAGAAGCGGTGCCGCCATGCCGAGTTCGATCAACTCGCCGGGTTTCCCCTGATCAAGATAACCGGAGATCCACCCCGGAAGCGAGCCCTTGCGGCTGCGCCGGTAGATCATGTCACAGGCTTGCTGAAAGCGATGCAACAACGGCCCCAGCTTCTCAAGTTGCTTGACCTCACTTTTGGTGAGCACAAAGGGCTCGGGCGAGATCCTCCATGCCTTCTCGGCAAAAAGGCCACCCGAAGGTAACTCCCCCTGAATCTGCCTGGCTCTTTCCTCAAGTTCGGAAGATAAAACCGCTGTTGTGGAATCTGTCATCCTTGAAGTAGTCGCAGGGCAGCCCTCAACATTTCATCAGGTCTTGTGATTTCTGCGGGGATTTTCTCAATTGCCTTCTGCGCCTCAACTTGCTTGTACCCCAGCGAAATAAGCGCGAGGAGGGCATCGTTCTTCGCGACCTGGTCCTCGGTCAGGTTCGCGCCCGAAGACTGTGCCTGCCAGGCCTCTTTGACCCCGACTTTGTCGCCGAGTTCCAGCACGATCCTTTCGGCCGTTTTCTTCCCGAGGCCTTTGATCTTCGCGATCGTCGCGATGTCTCCGCTCACCACCGCCACCTTGAAATCGGCGGTCGCCATCCCGCTCAGCACGGACATAGCGACTTTCGGTCCGACACCGGTCACCCGGTTAATCAAGAGCCGGAAAAGATCCCTGCCGTCCTCGTCGGCGAAGCCGTAGAGAGTTTGTTCCTGCTCCCGGATATGATGATGGGTCAACACCTTCGTGGGCTCTCCAATTTTACCGAAACGATCCTCGCCCAGCATGGGAATAGTGACCTCGTATCCGACCCCTCCCGCGTTGATGACGAGTCTGCCCGGCCAACTTTCCTCCAGCGTTCCTTGTAAAAATGTAATCATCAGGTTTTAGTTTCAACCCAACCTAATCTCTTGCGGATGGCAAACAGATTTAAAATCCCCTCTTTTCTTTTCTTCTGCTGCGCGGTCTTCGTCTGCCTGCCCGGCAAAGCGGCGGCCGAAGAAAAGGCCCGCCGCGTCGGGATTATCTTTGAAGGCAGCTTTGAGAGCCCCGACATTTCGAAGAAACCTCCGGGTGGCGAATCCACGCTCATGGTTCCCTTCTACGAGTGGGACTACGGGATTCGCTCGTTTTCGACCGAAGAATGGGAAAAGCGCGAGCTGACGTGGGATCGTTCCCTCGAACTCTCACGAAGCCTCGGAGATCAAATCATGGAAGAGGTCGAGCCCGAATTGATCCGGGATGATCGCGGTGTCGTGCAGTATGCCATTCTTGCCGCAAAAGAACCCTTCCTTTCGACCGCTGCATTTTCTGATCAGTTCCGTGTGAAATTCGAAGAGACGATGGGGAAAAGCCTCTACCTCGTTTTCATCGACCGATATGTGATCTATGTATTTCCGGCTGTGGGAGGCACCCTCGAAGACTACGGCCCTGCGCTGGTCGACGAATTTCAGTCGACCCCGCTACCGGTCAGCCTGGAAGTGTTTTTTCTCAACGACGACGGCCTTCGCGTCATCGGGGAACTCTCCCGCAACGCGACTCCGGAGTAGGCGGCCTCGAGAGTTCACTCCCAGCTTTCGAGAACTTTGCGTTCCGTCACGGGCCACCATTCCCGAATTTCGGTAGCGAGTTCTTTCACGACCTCCGGATTCTCCGCTGCGAGGTTTTTCTCTTCATGCGGATCCTTAAGCAAGTTGTAAAGCTGAGGGCGCTTCTCGGTCCGTGGATGAGAGGATGCGTAGCGATTCACAACGCCGTCGTAAGTCAGAAGGAGCTTCCACTGATCTTTGACCACCCATCGATAAAGGAGGGAGTCCTCCGGCTTATTCACATTCGCGATGTCATGGGCAAAGCCCTCTCCGAGAACCACCTCGCGGGGAGTCGGCTCGCCACTCTTCAGGATCGGCATAAGGTCGAGACCGGGCATTTCCTCCGGAACTTCGACTCCCGCCGCCGCGAGCATGGTCGGGACGATGTCGATACTGGAAGCGAGCTGATTGCCGCGATCGCCGGGCTCAATCACCCCCGGCCACGAATACATGATGGGCTGACGGGTTCCTCCTTCATTGGCGGACTGCTTCGAACGGGGGGCGTATTTGCCGCTGTCGGTGCTTTGAATCCAACCGTTGTCACAAACGTACACAAAAAGCGTGTTTTCGGTGAGGCCCTTTCCGTCCACGTAGTCGATGAGCTCGCCACAAGTCTGATCAAACCACTCACACATCGCATAATAGCGGGCGACATACATATTCTCGACTTTAGCCTGATACTTATCGAACAACTCCTTGGGTGGGTTGTGGGGAGTGTGGGGGAGAAATGGCGCATACCAGACGTAGAAAGGCTTATCCTCAGCGACGGAGTGATCGATGAAATCAAAGACAGGTTTCATACCTTCCCGCCCGATTTTCAGACCGTCATCCCCATGGCGTCCGCCGGGCTCGGGAAATCCGCGAGTCATGCCGTGGGTGAAACCACCGCGCTTGAAGCTTCCCTCCCACCACTTGCCGGACTGGTGACTGAGGTATCCCTGCTCGCCGAGGAGCCGGGCGATTGTGGGAACGCGGTCCACGTTGGCAATGAGGGTCTCCCGAAGCGCATCATATTCCGGTCCGGCTTTTTTACCGTCCGTCAGCACCGGTGAGGGATCGTTCCCGCTGATCATGTGCTGATGCGTGTAAAGACCGGTTGCCAGGGTCATCAAAGAGGGGCGGCAGAGCGCAGTGGGAACGTAGCCACGGCGGAAAAGAGCACTTCTTTCCGCAAGACGATCAAGGTGCGGGGTCTCGATGTGTTCATGCCCCATGAAACCATAATCAGTCCAGGACTGATCATCGGATAAAATCAGAACGATGTTTGGCTGGTCAGCCGCCCGGAGAAGAGGAGTCAGCAATAAGCCGATGGCCAGAGCACTGAGAAATGAAAGGGGGTTAACACTCATGCTCGAAAGAAACACCCTTTGCCGCCCCGGTGTCAATGGAAGCCTCGTCATGCCCGAGACCGCAATAACGGCGGGTTGTGTCTCGTGATGAAGGACGTGTGAAGAATCATGCAAACAGTCACCATCAGAAACCACCACACCGCAGCTTACTGAAAATCAGCCCTTACCGTCAACAATCGCCCCAAAACTCAGCTTACTTAAATATGGTAATTATTTTAATTTTAACTAATAACTCAAGGCGAGAACGATTATTCGTCCCCGATATCAGGATTCAGTGGAGCCGTGAATGGGTCACAGGCTCTTCCTCCGCCGCGGCCTGACGTACTTCTCGCGCAACCGGTCTCCAGTGCCTCCGAAGCCGAGGCCACACTCAGCCAACTGAGCAAAGTGGTGTCGGAGTTCATGATAAAATACCCTTCGCACACCCAGCGGATTCCTTCGATCCGGCCCGGTGAGCACGCGCTGATTGCCTTTGTCCGGCAAATGGCGGCTTCCATGGCCAACAAACAGGAAGAACTGGAAACGCTGAACGAAGAAGTCACCGAAGCAACCCGGGAGAAAGAACGCTTCTTTGCCAATATGAGCCACGGGGTCCGAACGCCGATGAACGGCATCTTCGGAATGGTGAATCTTCTTCTGGAAATGGACCTCGACCCGGTTCAGCGGGAGGTTCTTGACACAATTCATGCTTCGAACGAATCACTGCTGAACATCCTGGACGACATTCTTGATTACGCAAAGCTCAACGCTAATCAGATGCCTCTCAAGCCGAGGACATTCGAACTCAGCAAGCTGATTCGTGACGTTCTCCTGGTCTACAAGACTACGGCCGACAGCAAAAACATCGAACTTTCAGCAACCATCTGCGAGTCACTTCCTGACACCTTTGTCGCAGATGATCTGCGATTGAAGCAGGTGATTTCCAATCTGGTGAGCAACGCGATCAAATTCACCGACAGTGGCCAGGTCTCTCTCACTGTCTGCGGAATCGAGAAATCGGGAAGGAGCCAGCTTTTTTTCGAAATCAAAGACACCGGCATCGGCATCACTCCGAAAGCAGGCAAAACGCTCTTTTCCCCCTTTCGCCAGCTCGATTCCGAAGACGAAAGGCGATACGACGGAACCGGTCTCGGTCTCGCGATTTCGAAAAACATCGTTGAGCTGATGGGCGGCTGTGTCTGGTTCGAGAGCGAAAGTGGTGTCGGCGCGACATTTTTCTTCACCGTGAACTAACAAATGCCCGAGCCGCTTGCGACGGAGATCCCTGATATCGTTTCGCGGGGCAAGCTCGAAATGCCTCAGAGGAGGTCGGTAAAAACGGAAGGAAAACTCCGTGTTCTGCTCGTAGAAGACAACAAAGTGAATCAGAAAGTCGCGTCACTGACGCTGCAACAGCTTGGTGGTGAGGTAACCATCGCCGACAATGGAAAGGAAGCCGTTGATCTCGCCGACGGTCCTATTCACTTCAGCCTGATTTGCATGGACGTCAACATGCCGGTCATGAACGGTCTCGACGCAACCCGGGCTATTCGCCGTCTCAGTCACCCAAATGCACGGGCATACATTCTCGCCATGACCGGGATGGCCTTCGATGAAGACAAAGAAAAGTGCATCACTGCCGGAATGAATGACGTTGTAACGAAACCATTCGATCTCAACGACTTGCGCGGACGAATCGACTCACTCGAAGCCACTTCCGAAGAAAACGTTGCCCTGAGCTCCCAGGAAAGGCCGAATCCAGCGGCGTCCTTCCGGCAGAAAGCCTCGAAATGAGGGAGTTTTCACTGGCGTTTTGTGACGATTTCGCGAGGATGGTCGGGCATGGCGCTAGACATCAGAATATTCAGCGGGACGGCCCACCCGGAACTTGCAGACGATATCGTCAGCTACCTCGGAGTCCGGAAATCGGATCTTACCGTAACTCAGTTCCCCGACGGCGAGACCTTCGTCAAAATCAATGAAAACATACGCGGCCGCGATATTTTCATCGTCCAGCCCACCTGTCCTCCCACGAACGAAAACCTGATGGAATTGCTCATCATGGTGGACGCAGCGCGCCGCGCCAGTGCCGCGAGAATTACGGCTGTGATTCCCTTCTTCGGCTACGCGAGGCAGGATCGAAAAGACCAGCCCAGAGTGCCGATCACCGCAAAACTCGTGGCGAATCTGCTCACCGCCGCAGGGGTGAACCGGGTCCTCACCATGGATCTCCACGCAGGGCAGATTCAGGGATTTTTCGACATCCCGGTCGATCATCTTTACGCCAAGCCGGTGCTGATCAAATACTTGCGCGATAAAGGACTCACCGACAATCTCGTCGTCGTGTCACCCGACGTCGGCGGAATGAAAATGGCGCACTCTTATTCGAAGGCACTCGAATGTCCTCTCGCCATTGTGGCAAAAAATCGCGTCAGCGCCACTGAGGTGGAAGCAATCAGCCTGATTGGTGAGGTGGACGGGTGCAACGTCCTCCTCGTCGATGACATTTCAGAAACGGCTGGAACACTCACCTCAGCCGCGAGGCTTCTGCGAAGTCATGGTGCCAGGCGAATTTTTGCCGGAGTCTCGCATGCGGTCCTCGGCGAGCAGGGGCGCAAAAGGATCGCGGAATCCGATATCGAGGAGCTTATCTCAACGAACAGCACACCTTACGCAGTCGGAGACAAGGTCACGGTGGTTAGCGTTGCGGAGCTTTTGGGAGAGGCGATTCGTCGCATTCACGATGAAGAGTCGGTCACATCTCTCTTTGACATTGCCTGAGAGGTAGCCTAGATTTCGCGCCCTCAATCCGGACTGCCCGATTGAGCGACCATTTTACATTTATCAAACGAGACCATGGCTACCCAGGAAACGCTTCAAGCCGAGAAACGCGACGTCAAAGGCACCACCGCTTCGAAACGACTTCGTCGTTCCGGAATCGTTCCTGCCGTGATCTACGGATCAAACCAGCGCGAATACATGATCCAGCTGGACTCGAAGAATTTCTTCGATGTTGCCAAAAAGCAGGCAAGTCAAAACTTTATCGTCAACCTTGAGATTGATGGCGCTCAGGAGAAGACCAAACTCGCGATCGTTCAGGACATTCAGCGTGATCCCCTCACCGGAACGTTGATCCACGTCGATTTCCGCGCCGTGAACGAGAATGACACCATCCACGCAACGGTTCCAATTCTACTTAGCGGAGAGCCCGTCGGAGTTAAGGCTGGAGGTCTCCTTGAGCAGGTCCTTCGTGAGATCGATGTCTCCTGCCGACCCGGTGATCTTCCTGAGTCGATCACTAATGATGTATCGGCTCTCGAAATTGGAGATTCTCTCAAGGTGAAAGACCTCAATCTTCCTGATGGCGTTATCGTCAAGATGGACGGGGAAGTTATCGTCTCACTCGTAGTTCAGACCCGTGCCGCAGCTTCTGCTGGTGGTGGTGGCGCGGCGAAAGCTGAAGACGCCGCAACCGAAGAAGGGTCTGCTGAAGGCGAAGGTCAAGAGGAAGCTGCGGCCGAATAAGCTGCGAGTTCCCCTTTTCCCAACACAGGTTTACCAAAAAGCCCCGGTTTGCACCGGGGCTTTTTTGTGAATGAAGAAGCCTCTCGTCTCCGTTGTCATGCCGGCCCGAAACGCGGCCGCGACGATAGGCGATTCCATTCTCAGCCTTCAGGCTCAGGATCTTTCTGAAATCGAAATCATTCTCGTGGATCATGGATCCATAGACGCGACCGGCAAGCTCATGAGCGAGGCCGCGGCGAAGGACCCCAGAATTCGGGTGTTCCCCTGCGAGGGAACCTTTGTCGAAGCCGTGAACCTGGCCTGGGAAAGGTCAACCGCCGACCTCGTTGCCCGCATGGATAGTGACGATGTCGCCTACCCTGCCCGCCTTTCCTCCCAGGTTCGCTTCCTGCAGGGCGATCCCGACCTCGATGCCTGTTGCACTCAGGTTCGAATCCCGAAGCGCGGCAGCGAAACCGGGGAAATCATTCCTGCAGACGGCGGATACTCCCGCTACGAATCCTGGGTAAATTCGGTGATCACTGCCCGGGATATCTCAGCCCAGCGTTTCATCGACAGCCCGATTCCGAACCCCACAATGATGATTAAACGCCGGGTTCTTGAATCACTGGGCGGCTATCACGACCCGCCGTGGGCAGAGGATTACGACTTTTGGCTGAGATTTCTCGAGGAAGGTTACCGCATCGGAAAGGTGCCGCTTCCCCTTCTCGATTGGTATGACTCCCCGCATCGATCCACTCGAACTGTCCCCCGCTATGAGCAGAATCAATTTCAAAGGGCAAAGGCCCACTTTCTGTCCCGGATCGAATCGCTCCGACTCCATGGCGTGATGATCTGGGGAGCCGGACCGATCGGTAAACAAATGGCCGGACTTCTGAACAATGAGGGCATCACCGTTCACCGCTTCATCGAAGTGAATCGCAAAAAGATCGGAAACAAAATCGGTGGAGTCGAGGTCGTCGACTGCACCGATCCGGGAAATCTTCCCACCCGGCCGGTGCTACTTTCAGCCGTGGGAAATTCAGCAGCAAGAGAGCGTATTCGAAAGGAAATCGCCGCGATTGGCCGGGTCGAGGGTGAGGACTTTTTCTGCGTCGCATAAACCTGTTTCATCGGTTATTTTCCCGCTCCCTTATGTTATCCCAAACCCGTTTCCGCCCCTGCATTGACCTCCACGAAGGCCAAGTGAAGCAGATTGTCGGAGGGACTCTCGATGCATCAGAAGGAGGGCCCGAAACGAACTATGTGAGTAATCAGTCGTCAGGCTGGTTTGCGAAACTCTACGCTAAGGACCAGCTCACCGGGGGGCATGTCATTAAACTCGGCCCCGGTAACGACGAAGCCGCTGCTGAGGCGCTCGCTGCTTATCAAGACGGTCTTCAAATCGGAGGTGGCATCACCGCGGAGAATGCTTCGTCCTGGCTTGAGAAGGGTGCCTCTCACGTCATTGCGACCTCCTGTCTCTTCGATGCAAAGGCACAGTTTCAGCCCGGGCAGCTTGACCGTCTCGTCGCGGCAGTCGGGAAGGATCGACTCGTCATTGATTTGAGTTGCCGTCGTCAGGACGATAAATGGATCGTGGCCATGAACCGCTGGCAGACCCCGACCGACCTCGATATCGAACACGCCGTTCTTGACGAACTGAGTCGCTCCTGCGCTGAATTCCTGATCCATGCCGCCGATGTCGAAGGCCTTTGCTCCGGCATCGATGAAGAACTGGTCTCTTTCCTCGGCGGATGGGGGAAAATTCCGATCACCTATGCCGGCGGCGCCCGCTCGCTGGAGGATCTTCATCTCGTTCACTCATTGAGCGCAGGAAAAGTTGATCTCACGATCGGCAGCGCCCTCGACATTTTTGGTGGAGGCGGCGTAAGTTATAAGGACTGCGTCTCCTTTAACACGGCATCACTCCGTTAACCCGCCCGATTTCGCAAACAGAACTCCCGTTTACCAACGCTTATCTCTCCATGAATCCAAAACCCGCCCTCCCTGTCTATTTCCTTTTCTGCCTTGCTGCCGTCGTTTTCTGGCAGGTCAGCACGATCGGACAGGAAACGACCGCACCCGCTTCCCCGATTCCACTGCCCCACGAGGATAGTGACATCAGTCCCGACCCCGCCGTGAAGTGGGGCGTTTTCGAAAACGGCTTACGCTACGCCATCCTTCCAAACGAGGAACCGCCAAACCGGGTCAGCATGCGACTCTTCGTCGATGCCGGTTCCCTCATGGAAGCAGACAACCAGCAGGGACTCGCCCACTTCCTTGAACACATGGCCTTCAATGGCACGAAGAACTTTCCCGCCGGTGAAATGGTCGAATATTTCCAGCGCCTCGGGATGGGTTTCGGAAACCACACGAACGCACATACATCATTCAACGAAACCGTTTACAAGTTGGAGCTTCCCAATACCGAAGCTGAAATCATTGATGAGGGGATGAAACTTCTTCGCGACTATGCGGACGGAATGCTTTTCCTTCCTGATGAAATTGAAGACGAGCGCGGGATCATCCTCAGTGAAAAGCGCGACCGCGACTCCGTAGGCTGGAGAACTTTCGTCGAACAGATCAAATTCGCCTTCCCCGAAATTCGCGTGAGTCGGCGCATGCCTATCGGGACTGAGGAAGTCATTTCCAATGCGCCGCGCGAGAGGTTTGTCGAATTCTACGAAAGCTGGTACACACCGAACCGCATGGCCATCATCGTGGTCGGCGATATCGAAGTCGCCGCCATCGAGGAGGTGATCGCAAAATATTTTGCCGATTTGCCGACCCGGGAGAAGCGTCCCGCCCCTCCCATGGGGGAAATCACGAAGCGCGGTCTCGCCACTCACTATCACTACGAAGATGAAGCGGGGGAAACATCCGTTTCCATCGAGGCGACGAAGCCACGGGTCGATCCGCCCGACAATAAGGAACGCCGCGAGGAGGATCTCAAACTCATGCTCGCCAGTCGCATGATGGACCGACGACTCGAGCGCATCGCGAAGAAGGAGGACTCCCCGATCAGTTCCGGCAATATGCACGCCGGCGACTTCTATGATCTTGGGTTCGCCCTCTACAGTTCGATCAGTGCTGACTGTAAACCGGAAAACTGGGAGGCCGCCCTCACATTGATCGAACAGGAACTGAGACGGGCTCTCGAATTCGGATTCACCGACGGCGAGCTTGAGGAATCCAAAGCAGTCATCAACAGACTCTACGAAGAAGCAGCCCGTCAGATGGGAACACGTCAGTCCCGTAATCTGGCCAACGAGATCGCAAGGCGAATCGGAACCCGCCGGATTTTTACGAGCCCGGCCGAAGACCTGCCCCGGGTTCAGAAGACGCTTGCCTCCATCACCGTGGAATCCTGTCAGGAAGCTCTTGTCAGTCTCTGGAAGGACGCGAACGAGACGCTGATTTATCTCTCCGGCAATGCCGAAGTTGAAGATGCCGTCGCCGCGGTTGAGACCGTCTATGAATCAAGCAAAGGGATCGCCGTCACGCCTCCGGAAGCTCAGGAAATTTCGGATTTTGCCTACGAAGAACTTCCTGAGCCCGGCACCATCGCGGAGCAGAAAGATATCGAAGACATCGGGGTGACCCAGCTCCGGTTCGACAACAACGTCCGCGTGAACCTCAAAGTGACTGACTACGAGGATGACACCGTCTACGTCAAAGCACGCTTCGGAGCGGGACTTCTCACCGAACCGAAGCCGGGCTTGTCCTTTCTCCTTTCGAGCATATTCACCAAAGGTGGGCTCGAAGCCCACAGTCAGGACGAGTTGAAGCAACTCTTCGCCGGGGAATCCGTCAACGTTGGGTTCGGCATCGACGACGACGCATTCACTCTCAGTGGCGAGACCACTCCGGACGATCTTCTTGCTCAACTCACGCTGATGCGGGCCTACATGACAAACCCCGGATTCCGTGAAGAAGCGACAAACGAATTCATTCGGGCGCTCGATTACATCTACCAGCAGTTGGAACGAACCCCCGGCGGCTTTGCTCAGGACGAGGTGGCTCTCTTTCTTCATAGTGGCGATGAGAGGTTCGGCTACCCGCCCCGGGATGCGGTGGAAGCTCTCACGACCGGGGAAGCAAAGGCGTGGCTCATGCCTGATTTGAACGAAGGCTATCTGGAGATTTCAGTCGTAGGGAGTTTCGATCCTGACGAGGCCATCTCTGCTTTGGCACAGACATTTGGCAACCTGCCCGAAAGGGCCGAAACCAAGCCGGCCTACACTGAGGAGCGAATTGTCAAATTTCCTGACGCGACCACGAAAGTGTTTGAGTTTGATTCCGAAATTCCGAAGGGCATGGCTGTCGTTCACTGGCCCACCACCGACATTTACGACATCAAACAGTCCCGCCGTCTGGGAATGCTCTCGGCGATCATTGATGACCGCCTTCGCGTGAAGATCCGCGAGGAGCTGGGCGATGCCTACAGTCCGTTCGCCCATAACCTGCCCAGCGACACCTGGACTGACTACGGCTACCTCTTTGCCTCAGTCACGGTCGACCCTGATCAAGGCGAGTCGGTCACTCAGGTAATCTCGCAGATTGCAGATGATCTTGCCACCGGCGAGAGCATCACCGAAGATGAACTGGAGCGTGCCAAGAAGCCTCAGGTGACCCAGATCGAGGAAATGCGCCGCACGAACCGCTACTGGCTCGGAAGCGTTCTCGAATCAAGTCAGGAGTATCCGGAGCGACTCGAGTGGTCCCGAAGCTTCGTGGATGACTATAAGAGCATCACCGTGGAAGAGGTGAATCAACTCGCGAAGGAATACCTGACCGAAGACAAACAGGTGTCCATCATCGTGAGACCGGCAAAAACGGAAGAGTGAGTCTTCAGAAGCGAGTCACCCTCTGTTCTCCATGAGCTTACTCCCCGGAATCAGGGAGTGAGCGTACTCACGTAGGCCCTCCTCGTCGGCGTCATCGATCAACTCAAGTAACCGCCCGAGCTCTACCCGAGGCGCCTCACCGGGCGCGTCTTTTTCGACTACCCAGATGCGGTCGAGATCAGTGCGGACAACATTTTCATCGTCAGTGAGAAGCTCTTCGTATTCCTTCTCACCGGACTTGAGTCCTATATAGACGACCTGAATATCCACGTCAGGAATCAAGCCGGAAAGTTCGATCATGCGACGGGCCATGGCGTCGATTTTGACAGCCTCACCCATTTCCAGCACGAAGATCCGGCGGTCTTCCGGCACCGCACCGGCCGCAAGAACCAACTCAACCGACTCGGGAATCGTCATGAAGTATCGGGTCACTTCCTCACTCGTGACGGTGACGGGACCTCCCCGCGCAATCTGCTCACGAAAGATCGGGACGACGCTACCGTTACTTCCGAGAACATTTCCGAATCGAACCGCTTTGAAACAAGTCTTACCAAGAGGGCGCTCAATTAACAATCGTTCCGCGAGGCGTTTACTCGATCCCATCAAACTGGTAGGGCGGACTGCTTTGTCGGTCGAGATGAGAACAAAATCAGCAACGCCCTCCTCCTCGGAGACCGAGGCCGCCACCTCGGTTCCGATCACGTTGTTCTGGAAACACGAAACCGGATTTCGCTCCATGAGGTCGACATGCTTGTAGGCGGCGGCGTGATAGAACAGATCGATGCCCCCTGCTCTCTGCATCGCGGTTCTCAACTGATCTGCCCGGCGGACATCACCTGCCACCGCTATGATTTTCACTCCTGCCTCTTTGGCTCTTCCGCTGAGTTCCCGCTCGACTTCAAAGAGGTGAAATTCGCTGATTTCAAAAAGCACGATCACTTCAGGCCTGAAGTGGATCAGCTGTCGGCAAATCTCAGAGCCGATGCTCCCCCCGGCTCCGGAGACGAGGATACGCCGCCCGCCAATAGCTCCCTGGAGCCTCTCCCTCGCAATTTCATACGGGACACGGGGCAGAAGATCTTCGATCGCCACTTTTCGAATACTGCTGACTGAGATGCGACCGGAAGCCAACTCGTCCATGGAAGGAATCACTCGATAATCACAGGTGATCTTTCTCCCGGAAAGTGCATCGATCACCCGTCGAATTCGACGCGGCCCTGTAAATGGAGGCAAAAAGAGCAGGGTGGTTGCCTGCAGTTTCTTCACAACCTCTCCGACATCCTCAATCCCGGCATGAATCTTTACTCCCCTCAGCTTGGAGCCATGGTGCCGGCGATTTTCGGACACAATCCCGACCACTCTGCCCAGCTCTCCCCCGTGGCTCTGAACACTTCGGAGGAGAGCATCCGCTTCTTCCGGATCCCCGAAAAGAAGCAATCGTCGTCCTTCCGCGCCGGCAGCACCCCGTCGACTCTGTCGCGCTTCGCGAAACAATCGCACCAGCCCTCTTCCTCCGATTTCCCAGAGAAGGAGGAGGAGGAATGAGATGATAAAGACGGATCTCGACACATCCTGAAAAGTAAATCCATTCGAAACATAGACCAGAGCCGCCGCAAAAATGGTCCCGATTGTGAAAGCCACCGTCGTAATCAAACAGTCCCGTAACGTAAAGAAACGCCACAAGCCCTGATACATCCGGAAAATGACGATGCAGGTGATATAGGCGCAAATCACCCACCCGATGGACTCTTTGAAGGTTAACCAGTGGTTCTCGGGGACCCGGAAATCAAAGCGGATGAGGTGCGCAGCGGTGTAGGCCAGGACAATCCCCAAGACATGAAAAATAAATGCAAAACACCGCCGGATGGCGGTGTTATCTCTGAATAGCTCTACCAAAAAACGCATCAAATTTTCAACCGTTAAGGTCCTGCTACCGGATGACCGGAATCATCGAAGTACTGGAAACAGTTCCATAAATATTCTAGACGCTCCTGTAGGGTCCGCAATCAAAAGCCAATCAGGTAGATTGCACCCGATCCTCTCTCCCTGCGCCGAGAACCGTGTCGCATAACAGGCGGAGATCGAGCGAGAGGCTCTGCTCCCTTACGTATTCCGCATCGCACTCAGCAAGACGCTCCGGCACTGACATATCAATCCCCCGGACCTGCCCGAGTCCTGTGATACCGGGAAGCACATCGAAAACCCCGCGCTTGTCCCTCGCCTCGATTAACTCTTGCTGACCGGGAAGGCAGGGACGTGGGCCGACGAGACTCATTTCACCGCGAATGACGTTCCAGAGTTGCGGAATTTCATCCATTTTTGTCTTTCTCAGGATTCGTCCGATGCCGGTGACGGAGGCGGCGCTGACTTCGTGAGTTCCCGCCTCCTTCGTCCCTTCGGCCATCGTCCTCAACTTGTAGCAAATGAAAGGCTTACGGTTTTTTCCAACCCGTTCCTGGCGGAAAAGAGCCGGCCCGGAAGACGTAAGACGAATTGCCGGAACGAGGACAAGCAGGATGGGTGCCGTTAGAATCAGGCCCACGATGGAAAGCATCAATTCAAAGAATCGCTTCATTTCGAATATCTCACCCACCCTCGGTGGTTCGTTTCACCCCTCGAAGAGTCGGGGTCTCAGGCTGCCAGGAAAAAGCAGTTTGGACTGAGGTCGTATCAAGGACAAGATCATCAAAGAGGCCTTGCGCCATTTTTTTTCGGCCGACGAGACAAAGCATGTTTCTCATCACGCTCACCGGAAAGGGTATCATTCCGGGCTTCCTCCCAAGTCCTTCCCGGAGTGCCGTCACGATTTCAGAGAGGGAAAAGGCCCCCTCGTCCGCGACATGATACGTTCCGCTCAACTCCGGTCGCCCCGATTCCCTGAGAATGAAATGAATCAAATCGCATAGATTCTCAATCCCGAGATAGGAGCGCCGATTTCGGACTCCGGCGAAAGGAACTGGAAGCCCGCTCTTCGCCAGCGCCGTAATTTTCGCCCAGTTCCCCTTGGTGCCGACTCCGTAAATCAAAGGAGGCCTCAAGTTCACCCCCAACTGCCCGGATTCCTGAAGGGCTGATACAAACGGCTCTGCCTCCCGCTTTGATCGCCCGTAGTCGGTTTGGGGCTCTGTCTGATCGATTTCCCGGAAGCCTCTATCAGGAACTGATTTTCCCTCTCCTGCTGCCGCAATACTGCTGATATGGATCAACACCTTCACACCCGATCCGGCAACCGCCTCGCTGAGACGGCGGGTCCAATCCCGGTTTCCCTCATCGAAAAGCTTCTTCAATGTTTGAGGATCACGGCTCGGATTGTGCGCTACGCCTGCAGCATGCACCACGGCATCAAATTCGTTCACGAGCAATGTGAAATCGCTCGACGCATCTGCCACGATCAGGTTTTCCATCGTACCGCATTCTCCTCCCGATCGGACCGTGCCCGTTACCTCGTGTCCGGCTGCACGGAGAGAGCGCATCACATGCGATCCGACAAATCCATTGGCTCCGGTAACAAGCACATTCATGGTTCGATCATCCTTCACTCAAGACTGAAAGAATGACTGCGGCAATTCTTTCCTGATCCGATGACTTTACGTATGGACTCATGGGAAGGCTCAACCCCAGGGCCGCGACTCTTTCCGTCACCGGAAAGTCACCCTCCCGGTATCCAAGACCCGAAAAAACGGGCTGCAAGTGCAGCGGAACAGAATAGTAGGCCACCGACGGAATTCCCGCCTCGCCCAGCTTTGCCTGAATCTCATCCCGTAATTCCGAGAGAATCGTGTATTGCGCAAACACTGAGGTATTTCCTTCGGCAACAAACGGAACCTGCACCGACGCATCAGTCAGGAGATTCGAATAGCCTTCACCGACTTTTCCGCGGAGTTCGACTTCCTCTTCGAAAATCTCAAGCTTTGCAAGGACCACTGCCGCCTGCATCGCATCGAGTCGACCGTTCACCCCGAGGACCGGATGATGGTTTTTACCTGACTGGCCATGCAGGTGAATCCACCTCATCTTTTCAGCAAGCTCATCGTCATCCGTGAAAATCGCCCCCCCGTCGCCATAGCCCCCGAGGGGCTTGGAAGGAAAGAAGGATGTACTTCCGATGTTCCCGAGACCGCCGGACTGTCTGCCATGGTGAGTCGCCCCGAAACTCTGGGCCGCATCTTCGATCACGGGAATTCCTCCCGCCTCCTCAGCGATTCGGTTGATCAAGGTCATGTCAGCGGTCTGGCCATAGATGCCGACCGGCATGATCGCCTTGGTCTTCTCCGAAATCGCCGCCTTCAGCAACTCCGGATCCATGTTCCAGGTATCAGGGTCAATATCCACAAAAACCGGAGTTGCACCCACTAAAGCGATCACCTCAGCGGTCGAAATCCAGGTATAGGGAACCGTAACCACCTCGTCACCAGGTCCAATCTCCAGCGCCATCAGCGCGATGAGCAGTGAATCGGTTCCGGAAGAAACGCCGATCGTATGCCTGCATCCAACAAATTCGGAAAGCTTCTCTTCCAGCTCGGCGACTTCGGGTCCGAGAATGTATCGCCCGTGATCCAGAACGGCCGCCAGCCTCCGGTCAATCGACTCACGGATGCGGCTCTGCTGTGACTTCAAATCAATAAAATCCATATCTTGGACGGGCTTCTCCTCTGGCGCGAATAAAAAAGCTCCCGCCTCCCGGGAGCGGTCGAAACTACGCGGGAGAAGCACGAATCGCCAGCATTTTTCACCGACCGTAAAGATACGCGTGAAAAACGTTCAATCCGCATGAGTGGCTGAATATCCTTCGGAAACGAGATCAAGAAGGCGCTCACGATGCGATGGGTTGAATGGTTCGAAATGATCAGACGCAGCCTCGAAAAGAGATGCAAAGCGTTTGTCCCAGCTGATGGGTTCGCGCTCAAGGGCCCTCTCTCTGGCGGCCCACTCGAGACGGCGCCATTCCAGCATCCAGGCGAGAAGTGCCGGGAACGCTTTGCCCCGCAATCGTTTCAGGAGAAAAGGCCACGATGAATTTTCCGAAGGCTCCAGAATCGCCTCCGTCGGAAACTCAACCCGAATCCGAATATCCCAGACCGGCCATTCAGGACAAGGCTTCGAAACGATTGCCTTCCAACCAGCATGCCCGGCTTCTCTCAATAGGTAAATCTCAATCTGCCAGGGACTTTGCAACTCGAACTGGAGTTCAGCACTGTCAAACTGATCAAGCGCCCGGCGAATCTTCGCGGCAATCCGTAATGCTTCTCCTGTCTCCACCCCACCCTTCAACTCCAAAAGCGCAGGAAGAGGCATTCCCGAACACAGATCAGAAATAACAAGAGTAAAATCCTCTTCACAAAGAAGTGCCCGGGTTCGCAATGTGTTGGGGTGTTGACTCAAAAACGGGATCGCCATTTTCCGGTTCACTTCCTGAATAAGTGACTCCCCGAACCAACCCTCCGGCGGCAGCAATGCCCCCTGACGGTCGATTTCACCTCCAGGATCCGACTTGAGGGGAAGCACAAACGGAGAGGCAACCGTGACAGCACCCGGGCTGCCACCATCTCGAGCGAGCTTCTCCGGATACTCCACTGACAACGATTCCATGAGAAAGGTTCTCACCGGGCCCAGCGGAGCCGCAGGTAAGTCGCCTATTCGGTCAGTGGATGGCCTCAAAGCATCCGTCTCTCTCCGCAGACAGCGCTCCAATTCCTCCAGAGCGTCTCCCATCCCGAGTTCGCGACCGGAACGCATCGCTTTCAGAAGCTTCCGAAAAGGGCGCTGTGTCGAAGGATCGTAGTCGGACACTTCCTTCTCCCATCCGTCCCTCGCAGCTCCGTAAACTCCGGCAACATACTCGCCCCAGAAACAGGCAATCTCAAAATCGCTCTTCGATTCTTCTTCCCGAAGCACAGGGAAGACGGGATGTAACTCAGTCTCGAGCGAAACCCCGTGACGACTTCTCACGAGAAAGTCATCCGGAACTGAGTTCGAAAGCAATCTCGGTGCCCGGGTCAGTTCCCGAAGTTGCGCCACCATATTCCTCAACAGCCCCAGCGTGATTCGTAACCGGGGTCGGGTTCTTCTCACATAAACCGAAAAGGGCTCGCCTTCGATAGAACCGGCAAGAATTTCCCCCCGATTTTCATCCTCTATTTGAATGGACTTCAGAAGGGCGCCGGAAACAGGCAACTGCTGCCCAAGTTCAAACCGCTGCCTGACTGAATTGAGGTATCCCCTTTGAAACTCCCCTTCAGCATTGATGACGAATTTCCAGCCGATATCATGTCCCGCCGGATTTCCGACAAAAGCAAAACTCCACGAGGCAATTGTCTCATCACCCCACTGGCGATGGAAGTAGCTGGTCTTAAGAACCTCGTGTAATTGGTGCTCCTCTGAAGTCATCCGCTTAGCAGCCTGTTGAAGAACGGCGGATTTCCGGGATGATCCACGATCTCCGCGATATGGTGAGCAAGTTGTCCGAACACCGCCCATTCGAATCGGAACGCAAAGGCGAGCTCAGGAGGCCGGCGAAGAGTCGAACGAGGCGATTTGCGAGCCGGATAAGAGCCGAAACGGACTGTGCCGTCCACTGTTTCGGCGTTCCAAATCCGAAGATCTTGCGCATCAGCAGCGAAAGGTCATAGGTCATCGCTGCGGCGATTTGTCGCTTGGTCAGGTTTTCCTTTCCTCGCAATGTGGCTCGCCTCAACCCACCGTGATCGAGCACATGGGCGAAGCTTCGTTCCAGGTGCTCGCCCCGCTTTCTGAGAAGTGCCTTTCCGCTTTTGCTTTTCACGGCTCGCTTCGCCTTGTTCAAGGTTTGCCGTGTCACCTTGCACCGCTTGTCTTTGTTCCTGTGTGACTCGTGCGGGTCGCCCATCACCGTGCGGATGCCTTCGCTCTGCAACGCACAGACTTCCTCTGCGCTGAAGTAGCCTTCGTCGGTTGTCAGGCTCCGTCCCACTTTCTCCTGTTTGGGATCTTCGCAGACTCCCGCCAGCGTCCGGCATCCTTCCAGCACACGATCAGACAACTCTTCGCTGTCTCCGCTATCGCCGGTTCTCACTTCGGCCCGGATGATCGCCCCGGTCTCCAGGTCGGTGAAATGCTCGGGCTGATAAAACATGTCGCAGGCCCCGTCCTTGGTCCGGCCGACCCTGGCATCAGGATCGTGTGGATTGACCCAGTCCTCGTCGGAGGTCTTTCGTCCCTTGCGCTTCTTATCGAAACGACGCACCGCCTTGGTATCGTCGGGATCGATTCCCGCTTCCGCAGCAAGCTTTTTCACATACTCCCAGTAGGACTCTTCGGTGTTGCGGTGCTGCAGTTCACGCAGGCTCGCGTTGGCTTCGATGATCGAAGAGTCGATGCCAAGGTCGCGCCCCTTGAGCAGCCCGTGCTCGTAGAGCCCGGTGAGCACGATCTTCAGCGCGCTCTGGTAGACTTCCACTCCCAGGCGCGTACGGATCACCGAGAGCGACGAGTGATCCGGTGTGCTTTCGGTCAGGTTGTAGCCAAGGAAGGCCCGCAACGAGAGGCTGTCTTCGCAGCGGCTCGCAATGGCCCGCTCACTGGGAAGATTTTCGAAGAACCCAATCATGAGCATCTTGAAGTAAACGGATGGATCGATACCTGGTCGCCCGCCCGAACTCGCTTTCTTGTAGGCAGCTCGGCAGAGATCGCGCACCTTCCCGGCGAACTCCATCTCGCGAAGCGTCTCGTCAAGCTTGCGATAAAACGTTCCTGCCTTCACCGCCGGTAACTGTCTCTTCTCCACCCAGAACTCTTCCTGCTTCGGCTTCTCCCCATCGCAATGCTCAAACATCCTTCACTCTATTCAAAATTCTTGATTGGTGAAGGGTTTTTCAACAGGCTGTTAGCTTCTGCGATTGTTTCGGGGCCTGCTGCTGCTCACGACCGACTTGAACCAACTCTTGAATCTCCGATAGCGGCTCTTTTTCCTTTCAAGTTCAAGGTGCAAAATCAGAGCGGTGAGTTGCTCGGAGATGTGACTGGCTGTTCTGAGGTCGACCACGGGATGCGTAGTGGTGTCATCATTTCCGGTGCCGATCACTTCCGCATAAAGTTCTTCCAGAGCAGCGACAGTATGGTCAACCCCACATGTCTCCCGGATTCGCCGGGTCACGAGCGCTGCATCTTTTGAATCGTAGCGTTCGATCTGTGCGTGAAGAGCCTCTTCGGTCAGCGGAAAATGTAACAAGCCCATGCCAAAATTCATCGCCCGGAGATGATCGAAACGGTTGATGCTTACCATTTCGCCGACTCCTCCTGCCCCAATTAGGACAACGGCGCATCCGACGCTTAGCGCTTCCAACGCACAGCGCGCCTTGGCGAAAACCAAATCATACTGCGGTAGGATCTTCTCCGGATGCTCAACCGCTTTTCCCGCGGCGTGTCCCACTTCATCCAAATGAATCCCCAGCGTCAGGCAAACTTTCCTTGCCAGGATCAGATGTTCATTGTGGGCATCATTACTCGTAAAGATAAGAGCCCTTTTCGGCTTGGCTGGCAATGGAGTCCGGGATTGAAATCTTTCCAGATCGACACCATTGGCAATGATCTGAATCGTATCCTCCCGAAAATTGCAGTCACGAATGAGCCGTTCGCGACAGAGCTGATCGACTGCAATGTAGCGCCGAATTTGCGGAGTTATTGGTGCCAATCCCTGCCATAGCCAAGGCTCATGTACCATGAAGATTCCAGGGGTGTCGGGGAATCTTTGAAGCAGCCTCACTGCCTCAGAGATATGATGGCAATGCAAGACATCAGGCTCCCAGTCAATCCTACCTGGATCGTCCCAAACGGATATTCCCGCCGCGCGGAACTCCTCGGTGAATGGCCCAAGTCGCGGGGAGAAGATACCGCAATGTGCGCCTCGCTGCTGGAGCCTACTGGTGACATCCCGGAGGAAACACTCGGTGCCATAGCGGCCGGTGAGTCCATAGTTACTGAAAATGATGCGACGTCCGCTCATGCCTTCAATCCCAGCGTCTTTCTCATCGAGTTTATCAACGGCAGGACATGTTCTTGATAGGAGATCAGGTGCTTGTATTTTCCCAGAGCGACCTGTTTCGCTCCATAGCTTTCATAGAACGGAGGCTTCTCAGGCAGGATATCACGCCCTCGCTCCTGAGCGGGGATGTAAAAGGCCTCGTGCGCGAAGGCTTGCCTGCCGCTTGAGGCAAGGGCCGCCTCCAACTCCTGGCGCAGTTGTTCATACCCTTGTGCGGCAGCTATTTTCTCACTTAGAGCCGCCTCATCCAGTGTCAACGTGCTGATCGGAGTGAGTTTTCCCATCCAGGCATTCATGGGATCGCCAATCAACGGAAACGCCAGATTCTGTTTAGGTGCGCGGTCTTCCGCCGCCGCCAGTTCGCAGGCCGCACCAATCATGGCCCGACACACATCATGGCTCGGGTTGTATCCCTCGCACATGTCGCCCATCACAGTGGCTGGAAAGGAGGTTGCGATTGCCTGTTGCAATTGGAGCACAAGGGGAGCCAGGCGGGCCCCGTCCTTCTTCAATAGTATTTCATACACATCCGCGTCTGTGAAGCCTCCGAACCACGCCCCACGTTCGCATCCTGCTTGGCTTAGCAATTTGGCTGACTCCTCAAGCCTGACTGCCCCGTTGGCGCCACCTCCATCGGTGAGGATAAAGCTTAGTGGCTTGTTCACAGTGACCCAATGCCAGATGCGGAGTTCATGACCGGGATGGGCAATGACGAGAAGGGGGCGTAAACTCATGGGGATGAAATCAAACAGATGGTATTCCGGTGGTCGCTGCAATTACTCTCTCTTATGAAACTTCCTCGTGGACCGAGGTTAAGGCGAAACCGAGTTGCTCGGCTTGGCGTCGAAGATAGCGCTCTTTCCGGGCGCGGGCCAGTTCGGGGTTTCCCAGTCGCGCGCTCTCTCTCTGCTAAGAATTTGCTTTTTCAACCCAGCCACTCCGTCACCGCGCATCGCCCCGGGTAGGAGGGAGTGCAGGGGGAGGAAGGGGTGACGTGTTGACTCATAAAAAAAGACACCGAAGCGCAAGCTTCGGTGAAAGAACGGAGGATCGGTTGACTCATAAATAGGACACCGTGGCGGATGGCAGTCATGAACTGTTGCGCCTCCCTCCCGACAAACTCAAAGGCCTTTGCCTCTTCTGCGGACATCTCTCGGAGGTTGACGTCAAAGTCGCGCGTATAACTCTGGTAACCCATCGTTTGAAAAAGGACCGTCCTTGCGAGGGTGTTTCCCGATCTGGGATATGAAGCGATCCAAACAATCATTGTGTATGGTACGAATCGAAATGAATCCCCTTTCGACTGACAGGAATTCGCTTTTTCACGAAGTTCTTATGAGTGCGCCGGTCCTGGCGGGATTGAGGGGGTGCAGGGGGAGAAAGGGGGAAATCTTGTCTTCATGGAGAGATTTGGCCATGAAAACAAGCTGGAGTCAAGGCTGTGAGCCTCGGATCTACTGAACCGCTCTGAAATGGTGGGGGTTCGGTCGAAAAATCGGGGGGTCTGGACACAGGAGTGCAGCAGCTCGTCCGTTGGCCTGCCAGCATCAAAACCTGGATCGGTCAGCGACCGCACAACCACCTTGACTGACTGGTGCGCGACTGCACCCCCTCAACAATTTCGGAAAAGAAGCACATCGTGGTTAGTAGGGAAGAAAATTATCGATAAACTGTAAACGCCGGATGAAAACCGGTACGGAAATAGGGTCGGGATAAAACCGG
>JARGOP010000022.1:0-50084 GCA_029233965.1 Verrucomicrobiales bacterium
CAGAATTCCGGCAGCCTTGATCTTGATGGAATCGCCCGGATCCTGGACAAAGAATGCGGGATCGCACAGTGGGCCTGCGCAACGCCGTTGAATGGAGAGCGTACCGGGCATATCGACATGCTGGCCACTTTTCTGACTCCGAATCTACTGGCGGTTGCGGAGTGTGATCCGAGAGAGGATCCCAATAACATTTCCATTCTGAATGACCTTGCGACGGCCTTCGAAGGGCTGGTCACAGGGGCGGGAAAGATGAGAGTTGTCAGGGTTCCAATGCCATTCTCCGGCAGCGGCAACTATCGAAGTTACAACAATGTAGTCTTTGCGAATGGCCAGCTGATCGTGCCCATTTATCCCGGCCTGGATCCAAAACTGGACCGCAAGGTTCTTGCGATGTATTCAGAGTGGCTGCCCGGAGTCAATGTGAAAGGGATCGATTGCGAGGAACTCTCTCTCAAAGGCGGCAGCCTGCATTGCATGACAAGGAATATCTCACCCAACCGAACTGCCGCTCCAACGGCAGCGAACGCGGGAACCAGTCAAAAGAGCCGGGCCTTACCACGATGAAAGCATTTTACGGTGGAGTTTGGCAGTCAGGGAAAGAGCATTTTGAAGTTCTCAATCCCTATTCCGGGGAGCTGATTGACGAGGTTCCTGTTCTCGGGCCTGAGGTGTTGGACAGTTCGCTGGAAACGTTGCGGAAGGGAGTGAAAGTGCTGGCCTCTCTGAGTCGCGAGGAACTGCACGAGATCTTTGTCCGGTTTTTTGACTTGTTGATTCAATCATCCGGGGAATTGGCTTCCCTGATTTCATCGGAGCAGGGGAAGCTTCTGCGGGAGGCCCGTCATGAGGTTTCCACCGCCGTGCAAACGGCGGAGCATTTGGCAGATTCCCCTTCGCTGGTAGGAAGCCGGATCCTTCCCCTCGCGAGTGAAGCCCTGATCGGGAATCGAATGGGTTACACGGTAAGACATCCGCATGGAGTCGTGGCGATTATTTCCCCGAACCCGCAACCGCTTGTTCTCGTTGCCGTCAACGCGCTTTATGCACTGGCGGCGGGCAATGCAGTGATCATCAAGCCGTCTCTGCACACTCCGCTCGTCGCGCTGAAGTTCGTCGAGCTTCTTCTCGAGGCGGGATGCCCGCCCGAAGCGGTCGCATGTGTGACCGGGAGGGGAAAGATCCTCGGCAGAGCCCTCTGCGAGCATCCTGGAGTGAATCACCTTGTCTGCTCGGCATCGCATGCGGTGATCAAGCGGGTCAGAGCCCAGATGGGGTTCGTGACTTCGCAGCTTCAGTGGGGCTGTGTCGCGACCTGCGTCGTGGGACGTTCCGCCGATCTCAGTCTCGTTGCCGATGAGATCATGAGAGTCTCCTTTGAGTGTTCCGGTCAGGCGGCCTTCACACCGACATGGATTGCCTGTTTTGAAAGTAAGCACGATGAACTCAGGGAAATGTTGAAGAAGCGGATGGAGGCACTTATACCCGGAGATCCCATGGATCAGGCAACAGGTTTAGGTCCTCTTTCGGAGCCGGGAAAAATAAAGAAACTCGAAGAGCGTATCGGGTATGAAACCAGTCTGGGGGCTGAACTCGTCACCGGCGGGCGAGTCGATGGGCAACTTTACGGAGCGACATTGATGGACCGATGTTCTCTCACGGAGACTCGTTTCTCAAGCCGGGAGATCGCAGCTCCAGTGATTGGAATGACGACGGTAAGCAAGGCGCAGGAGGCCATTCAATTGCTGAGAAATCAGCGTCATCACGTGCTCACCTTGTTTTCGTCGGATCAGGACTGGTCGGCGAGGCGGGCAGTATCCGTGCCGTTTAACAATGTTCATATCAACGGTATCCCCACCTGGCGGGACGGGCTTATCTGTCTACCGGGCAACCCGGTGAGGACAGGGCGGCGCACCGCGCAGGACAGGGTCAGAGATATGTCGCACCTGAAAGACGTCGTCTTTCACTGATCAGTCCGGTACCCTTTCGATGCTTGCACCGAGGTCGATGAGCTTGTCATCGATATGCTCGTAGCCGCGGTCGATATGGTAAACGCGGGAAATTTCCGTATTTCCTTTTGCCGTGAGTCCGGAAAGGACGAGAGCGGCTGAGGCCCGCAGGTCGCTCGCCATGACAGGGGCGGCACTGAGTTGCTCAACGCCTTTGATCACGGCGGTGCCGTCATCTACTTCGATATCAGCTCCCATGCGCTTCATTTCAGAAGCGTGCATAAAACGCTGTGGAAAGATCGTGTCCCTAACGACGCTCAAGCCGGGAGTGACGGCGAACAGCGAGCACATCTGAGCCTGCATGTCGGTAGGAAACCCCGGGTAGGGCTCCGTCGTGATGTTCGCGCCGACCGGATTTTTCGCCTTCGAAATGGTAATCGTGGTGTCTGTCGTGCTGATTTCACACCCGCACTGCTTCAAAACCTCGATTACGCTGGTCAGATGCTCGTGCTTCACGCGGCGGAGGGTGATCGTGTCTTTCGCCGCCATTGCGCCGGCGACGAGGAATGTTCCCGCTTCGATACGATCGGGAATGACGGTATGCTCCACTCCGCCAAGCTCGGTGACGCCTTCAATTTCGATCACCGGCGTGCCGGCTCCTTCGATTTTCGCTCCCATCGAAATGAGAAAGTCGGCGAGATCAACGACCTCAGGCTCACAGGCAGCGCCATTGATGACCGTTTTGCCTTTCGCGAGAACCGCTGCCATCATTACATTGTCAGTTCCGAGGACGGTTGCCCCGTGTTTTCCGGCCATGTCGAGCGTGTTCCCGTTTAAGCCGAAGCGGGCTTCCAGATTCACGTTGCCTCCCTCGACGGTAACTTCAGCGCCGAGCCCTTCGAGACCCTTGAGGTGAAGATCGATGGGACGGTCGCCAATAACGCAACCGCCCGGGAGAGAAACGTTGGCGCGGTTATGACGGGCCAGAAGAGGACCCATGACGCAGACGGAGGCCCGCATTTTACGGACGAGATCGTAGGGCGCTTCATGACTGCGGAGTTTCTCGCATTTGATCACGACATTGCCGCTCGCGCGCTCCACCTCGGCTCCGAGGTTTTGCAAAATCTGCAGCATGTAATTCGTGTCGGCCACGTCTGGAACCCGCCGGATCGTGCACTGCTCGCGGGTCAGCAAGGTTGCGGCAAGGATCGGAAGGGAGGCATTCTTGGACCCACTGATATTGACATTGCCGGACAAAGAACTGCCGCCGTGAACGATGAATTTTTCCATGCTGTGACTGAGAAAGACGAAACGCCGGGACCGGCGGGGAGAAAGCGGGCACCCTAGCAGAATCAGGCCGGTTTGGTAGCAAAAATAAAACGGTCGATGCCGCTCAGATCTTTCACGCATTCGACAGGGAAATACCCGAGATCCTCAGCATAGATTTGCAGCTCTTCGGCCTGGTCAATCCCGATCTCAAGAGCGATCAATCCACCGGGATTCAATTGCCCGAACGCCGCTTCGAGCGCTTTCTCGACGATTTCCGTGCCTTTTTCTCCCCCGTAGAGAGCCAAGGGAGGGTCTTTTTGAACTTCGCGGCTCAATTCGGTCGCATCCGTGTCCGGGATGTAGGGAAGATTCGCGGCGATGAGATCAAAGGACTGCTGAATGCCCGTGAAAAGATCGCTCTCGAGGAAAGTTACCGATTCGCCGACGGCGAGGAGCGCACCATTCTCCCGCGCCAGCGTGAGCGCTTCCGGAGAAATGTCGGCAAGGACGACCTGTTCCGGTTTTGGCTCCAGCTTCTTCGCGAGAGTCAGTCCGATAACGCCGGAACCGCAGCCCAGGTCCAGAATAGTCTTCGGACTGAAGGCTTTTCGGTTCAGGAGGAGATCGACAAGCTCCTCGGTTTCCGGGCGGGGAATGAGTGCCCGCGCGTCGGTCTTGAAATCGAGATCATGGAACTCGACCGTGCCGAGAAGGTGTTGCAGCGGCTCGCCGCGACTGCGCCGTTTCGTGAGTTCCCGAAGGCTTTCCAGTGCTTCCCCGGTGAGCGGTCGATCAAAGTCAAGATAGAGCTGCATGCGGTCCATCTTCAGGACATGGGCAATGAGGTGCTCCATGCTGAGCCGCGCCTCTTCGACCTGGTACTTTTGGAGATATTCGGTGCCCTTTTTCAGGGTATCCAGAATGGTGGCCATAAGGGGGGAGGGGCCCGGTCAGAAACGTGGAAAGCGATTTCCCGGAAGCGGGCGGGTCTTGAAAATCGAGAAGGGAGGAGCCGTGACATCTTTTCCACCGTTGAAGAAAGGAGTGCGGTGGAGTTGGCTGCTGAAGAAATGGAGGTTGCCGTCCGGGCCGACAATGAGGCCGCCCGGCCAAATGAGACGAGGATCCTGAATGAGGAGCCGCAGCTCGAGGTAGTCGTCGTCGGGATACACGTAGTCGATCGATCCTCTCGAAATATCTCCGAAGTAGATGTTCCCGCGGGAGTCGATCACCATGCTGTCAGCGATCGGTTTCGGGGAGACTCCATCGACCTGACTTTCCAGGGCCTGCCGGGTGACGTCCTGTCGCTGCAGCAGCTCGGTCCTAATCCGGAAGAGAGAAGCACCATTCCGCGGGCCGTAGTAAAGGTATTCCCCTTTCCGGTCCACCGCAATCGGACTGACGCCGGTGAGTGGCGTTGCCACTTCCCCGTCGGGTCGACGGACGGTGATGGAGCGCCCGTCGAGCTGTAGAACAATATTGGGCTCCATTTGAGTTGAGCGATGCCCCTGAAGAACCCGACGGGTCAGTCCCGTCTCGGTATTCACGACAATGATTGCGGAGCTGATGCCGTCTGCCGGATCGGAGATGTAGATAAAGGGGGCCACCGGATCGAGGACGGTATTGCGAAGGAAAGACTTGGAGGAAAGTGCCTGATTGTTGATGGGAAGCACCTTGTGCAACTCGTCCCGTTTCGAATCCCAGGCTACGAGTTTGGGCGGGTTGTCGGAGCGGCGCCCGTTGTCCAGCATCCAAACGATTCCCCTGGAATCACTGGCCACCCCGAGAACGGAATCGAGAATCACCGGTGCTCCCGATCCCGGCGTGTTCATTGCCTCGTTCGGAAAAGGAACCCATCCATTTTTCCGGTCCAGTCGCATGACCCGGTACGTCGGATGGAAAAACTGGTGACACGAAATGACATAGTCACCCGAGGGGAGAACGCACATGCCTCCGGGGCCGGTCGGCGCCTGCACGGTTTCCTGCAAATCATTTCCGGCTTTTTTGAAAAAGCTGGGAATGGGCGGGAGCTTGAGGTCCGGTGCAGGAGATTGGGTCTGACTGCCGAAAAGCAAAGCCGCGACAATGATCCCGCAGCCTGAATGCTGCCTCTTCCAATCGGTGGCCTGTCGAAGGAGGATGGACATGGATAAGAGAACGCCGGAAAAACGATAGTGTGATCGAAAACTGGGAGAGGTCAACGAGGATCGACAATGTGAAATCAGAGGAGCAACTCCGGATAGTTCGCAGTTGCCATCTCCCGGCATTTACCGCGAATCTCTTTTGCGGTTCCCAGTCCGGTCACTTCCTCGATCCATTCGCCACAGGCCCTCGAATCAAGAGTCGAAATGGCCCGTCGGGTTCGGAGGACCTGAGCTGAGCCAACCGAGAGTTCATCTACTTCGAGACCTACCCAGATCGGGATCATGTCGAGATCGCTCGCGGCTTCGCCGCAAATGCCGCACCAGATGCCGTTCCGGTGGGCCGCCTCGACGGTCTCACGGATCATCGAAACAACGGCAGGGTGGGTTGGCTGATACAAAGACGCGACCCGGTCATTAACGCGATCCACGGCGGTGGTGTATTGCACGAGGTCATTCGTCCCGATGCTGAAAAAGTCGACTTCACGGGCGAGATGGTCGGCAATGAGGACCGCACTGGGGATTTCGATCATGGCACCGACTTCGATATTCTCATCGAAAGAAATTCCATCTCCACGGAGTTCATCCTTTGCCAGTTCGAGTTGCACGCGGGCTTCCTGAAGTTCCTCCAGAGTGGAAATGAAGGGAAACATCAAGCGGACCTTTCCGAAGGCACTCGCCCTCAGGATTGCACGCAGCTGAATTCGGAACTCCCCGGGCCGGTCCAGGCTCAGGCGGATCCCACGCCAGCCGAGAAAGGGGTTGGGTTCGGGATTTTCGATCAATTCCGGATAGAGCTTGTCGCCCCCGATATCGAGGGTGCGAATGATCACGCCATGCTCACCGGTTGCCTCGGCAGCGGTCTTGTAGTTTTTGAACTGAAATTCCTCGCTGCGCTGCTCCCTGCTCTGGAGATAGAAAAACTCGGTGCGGTAAAGGCCGATGCCTTCGGCGTCCTGATTCTTGACTCCCTCGATCTCCTCAATAAATTCAATATTCGCCGAGAGGGTGACCCGCTTCCCGTCGGCTGTTGTCGTGGCATGCCCCTTGAGCAGGCTGAGGCTGTCTGAGAGCTCCTCGTCGAGCGTGACCAGTTCGCCATACTCCTGAAGCGTGGATTCAGCGGGGTTTAAAATGACGCGACCGTGATAGCCATCAATCAGGACAACGTCACCGGCATTGCAAACGTCGGGGATCTGATGCAGTGCGACAACCGCCGGGATGTTCAGCGATCTCGCCATGATCGCGGTGTGCGAGGTCGCACTTCCGACCTCGGTCGCGAATCCTTTGACGCGACTTCGATTGAGGCCAACCGTGTCGGAAGGCGTCAGATTGTGGGCGAGAATGATCGAGGTGTCGGTCTGCAGACGAAGATTTCCATCCTCGAGATTCGACCAGCGAAGATTCTTCAGGACCCGCTTCGCGACGTCTTCAATGTCGACCGCCCGTTCCCGCAGATAAGGGTCGGAAATCTTCCGGAGGGAGTCGATGTAGCGCTTCACGACCGAGTAGTAGGCCCAATCAATCGACTTCAGCTGAGTTTCGCAGACGCGGAGTACTTCGTTCAGTACTGTTGAGTCTTCCAGGAGAAGGAGGTGGGCATCAAAGATGCCGACATGGCTTTCGTTGTCCTCTTCGCTACTGATCTCAGACTGGAGCTCGATGATCTGATCCCGTGTCGCGATCAGTGCGAGAGAGAGCCGCGCCTTCTCTGCGTCCACGCCGCTGCGCGGAATATCAGTATTCTCGGGCTCTTCGAGAGTCTTCCCGAGGAATTCGACCGGGCCCCAGCAGACCCCCGGGGATACTCCGATCCCTTCGAGTCGTATTTCAGCTTTCTTCGCGGTCTTGTTCATCAACAACGGTCTCTATACGATTCACCGGCGGAATCCTTATGGCTAATGCACGCAAAATGGCCTCAGCCGGGCAAATCAGACCGGGAATCTCTCAACAATCAGATTCGAAACCGCTGTTGACCAGCTCGCTGAGACGCTCAAGAGCCGTATCGGCATCTTCACCCTCGGCAGATACGATAATGACTTCCCCCTGTCCGGCCGCCAGCATCATCAGGCCCATGATGCTCTTCCCGTTGATCTCTTCGTCGTCCTTTTCAACCCAGATCTCGCAGGAAAACTGGTTGGCGAGCTTCACGAACTTCGCCGCAGGACGGGCATGGAGTCCCTCCTCATTCGGGATCGTCAGTTCGCGGGTCGGCATGTCGAAGAATCGTTTAGACAAAAGTGAATCAGTGTCAGACAACGGATTTACGTTGGTCCCGCATTCTTTTCAATAATTTCTTATTGAATTCGACTGCGGAATCATGTCCGAGCGCCTTCAATTTCTGATCGAGAGCCGCCACTTCGATGAGTTGGGCGAGATCACGGCCGGGAGCGACCGGCAGTTCAATGTGCGGGACTTCCATTCCGAGGACATCAAGAGATGCACGATCCAGCCCGATTCGGTCGACATCATTCATGTTTTCCTCCCACTTCAGATTCACGACCAGATCGAGACGCTTTTCTGTCCGGACCGTGCCGACCCCGAAGAGAGCGGCGACGTTGATGATCCCGAGTCCGCGAACCTCCATGTAGCTGCGACCAAGCTCAGGGGCGGTTGCGATGAGTTCACGATCCTCAATGTTCCTGATTCTCACCATATCGTCAGCGACGAGACTGGCTCCGCGGCGCAGGAGGGCTAAAACCGTTTCGCTTTTCCCGGTTCCGCTGTCGCCCCGGATGAGGATGCCGATCCCCATGACGTCGACCATGCAGCCGTGTTCGGTCGTCGTGGGGGCGAATTCCCAGTCGAGGCGGACCGTCGCGGAGTTGATGTAATTCATCGTCACCATCGAAGTTTGCAAAACAGAAACGCCGTTTTCGTTCGCAATTGTGAGGAGCCTTTCGGGCAGGCTTTGATTCCGACTCACGACGATGCCGGGAATCTTCTGCTTGCAGAGGTCATGGAAGCGTTTCTCCGCGTTCACTTCACTCAAATGGCGCAGGTAGGAGCGCTCCGCCAGTCCGATGACCTGAAGGCGGTGCAATGCGAAGTATTTGTAAAAACCCGTCAGTGCCAAACCGGGGCGGTTAATGGTCGGCTCGAGAATCTCCCGGTCGAAGCCGACTTTGGTGCCAACCAGTTCCATATGGAGTTCCGGCGCGTGGCGGCGATAAAAATCCCCGATCGTGACGGAAGTTGGCTTGCGCGGTTTGGTCTTGGAATGGGTGCTGGGCATGACTTGAACAGAGAAACTATGAAGCCTCGGCCTTTGCCGTGCGAACAAAAAAAGGCGGGACCGAAGTCCCGCCTTCCACCAAGGGAATTTCGCCGAAGCGAAAAGGTGTAACAAGATTTTAGAAGTAGGTGCGGAAAGCAGCCATCCAGGTGCCAGAGTCGATGGATGTGCCGGTATCGTACTCCTCACCGGTGGCATATTCATATCCGAACATGACCTTCGCCTTATCTTTGCAGAGGTAGTAGTTCAGTCCAGCGTAGATCGTGTGGTAGCTCTCAACAACCTGACGAACCTGTCCGTCAAAGCCATTTGCACTGTTGTAGCCGAAGCGCTGAGTGCGCTGCTGGCGACCTTCGTCCATGTAAGCATATTTGAAAACCGCCTCGAGCTTTTCAGTGATCTCGTAAGTCGGCATGATCACAAATCCCCAAGTGTCATTACCCGCGGGAATGGTCGTCCGGCTCCCCTGCGAAATGCTGGCGTCGCCCCTTTGCGAAGTGCGGTTTGCGGCGAAGATCAAATCAGTGGTAAGGCCAAGGCGGCCGAAGTCTGACACGGTCCCAAAAGAAACCGCATGCTCGTAAGGAGATGCGTTGCCGCCGGGGGCATTCCCCTGGGCACCGACGGTTCCACCTGAATTGTTGGTGTAAACGTAGTCGAGGAGGAAATCAGTCTTATCGGTCACCGCCATTTCGAGGTGGTATGAAAAACCACCGCGAGAGTTGGAGCGAGGTGTGTTCCAGTCGTCGTCACTGCCGTAGAGCCACCCACCAATGGTGTGCTCGATTTCTCCGGTCTCGAAACCTACCGTAACACCCCATGGCTTCTGGTCGGCAATCTCGTTAACGATCGGAGAACGCTCGATTGTCTTGATTCGCTTGGAAGAAGTGGAAAATTCACGGGTGATTTTCTGCTTCTGCTTACCTACATTGATCGCAAATGAATCGGTCTCCCACTCAATGCCGACTTCGTCGAAATCGTCAAAGAAACGTCCCGTGGTGAAGGGAGTCCCGGGACCGCTTCCGTTAGAAACGTTGAGTGAGGAGTAAAGAGTGACTCCACCAGCAAACTCGATGTCAAGGCCAAGACGTGCCCGGCGATGTTGCCATTTGTGGTATCCGTTATTGACGTTCCCTGCATAGTCCTCCTGCTGGGAAATGTGCTGGCCATGATAGCGACCTGTGAGTGCAATTTCCTTGATGAAGCCGCTTTCACCCTCGTAGAGAGTCGAGTAATCGAAGATGTCGCAGAGCGACCAAGAGTCTTCGATAGGCATCTTATCATCGATAATCGCCTTGCCATAATCACCGGCGAGAGCAGATCCACCAGCAAGAGCTGCTGCTGCACCTGCTGCGGTGACGAATTTTCTAAGTGTATTAGACTGTGTCATTGATTGTTGGTTTGAATGGTTACAGGGGTGAGTAATGGAAACACTCTCTCGCCGCTACCTTAACTTTGTGACAATTAAGTCATTCGGTGAATGGGTGATAAACGAGTTCCTGCGACACCGCTAGAATGTCGGATTGTTTGACGGATGCAACGAATGAAATGTGACAAAGTGAGTTGCTTTGTGACAGGGATGTCACAAAGACCTGGTTCCGGATCCAGTAAAAAGTATTGCAATTACTTGATTGTTAGGAGGATACGAATAATTCAGGTGATTTTTCTGCATTTTCCTCGCTCTTTTTCTAGCTCTTTTTTCCTAAGTTTTTCCTAAGAAGAATGAAATTTCGCTTTTTGAGCACTCTAATCTGCACGCTGAGAAGGATCCCCGTCGCTTCTCAGTTCTGCGTCTGCCGGGGTTTGATCGGGGCAGTATTTGCGTCATCGGTGTAGGAAGCGGCATTTTTGCTGCGATGGTGTGACGGTCGCATAAGGAATGTAGCTGGTGACAGCTTCGGGCAATTGGACCGGGCATCGACGAAAGAATCACCTCTTTCGGGCGCTACGGGGCGATGGACGTCGTTCCGGCCCTTTTGCGACGGCATTCCGACACAGTTTTTGCCGGTTTTGATGCGGAAGGGACACTTTCAAGACCCGAAATAGGCTGGACAAAAAGAGGCCTCCTGTGGAAAGTTCCAGTTCTCACACTTATCCCTCATACTTATGCCATTGATCGAAACAAACGGAATCCAGATGTACTATGAAGAGAAGGGGTCGGGTGATCCGGTCATTCTCATCATGGGTATCACTGCGAATGGTGCGACCTGGGAGGCTCATGCCGACGATTGGTCTCAGGAATTCCGATGCATTATGCCGGACAATCGGGGCGTCGGGCTTTCGGACAAACCGGTGGGGGATTATTCCAGCGAAATGATGGCCGATGACTACGCCGGCCTCATGGATGCGCTGGGGATCGAAAAAGCCCGGATCGTTGGAGTTTCGATGGGATCAATCATCGCCCAGCAGTTGTGCCTTCGTCATCCCGGGAAGGTTCAGAGCGCGGTTCTGATGTGCCCATGGGCCCGCTGCGATCGCTATGCGAAGTCTGTCTTCGAGCACATGAAGGTTTGCAAGGCCCATCTCGACAACAAGCAGTTCCTTGAGTGGATCCAGCTTCTCATCTTTACGAAGCCATTTTGGGACAACGATGAGGCCTATGAGGGGTTGGTGTCCGGTCGTGATGACTTTGACGCGAATCCGACTCCTCAGCCGCTTCACGGATTGAAAGGCCAGGCGGCAGCCTGTGTGAATCACAACGTGCTTGAAGACCTCGGGAAGATCGAGGCACCCTGTCTCGTCATCGCGGGGAAGGATGATATCTTCACCCCGCTCTGGATGGGGCAGGAAGTCGCTGCGGCGATCCCAAACGCCGAGTCCCACTTTTACGACGGAGCCGGTCACGCCTTCCACTGGGAGGTCATGGACGACTTCAATCCAAGAGTCCGCGAATGGCTCCAGGCACATTGATCCGTTTCCGACCGTCAAAGATGAAAGCTGGGAAAGTACAAGGATTTTACGAATCGAGCTTTCGCCTGAGATTTCGGAACCCACTTTTTACGTTTAATCTTTAACTTTTTACTCCAAACAAACGATGTCTAAAATCAAATTCGGATCACAGGTCTACACCTGGTTCATGCAGGGAACCGGGAAGGGATATGACAACAAACTCGACCACATGATTAAAGTGGCTTCGGAGGCAGGCTTCACCGGCATTGAGCCGATGGTGCTTGAGATCTCCGAGAGCGCTTTGGGATGCGGGAAATACTGGCTGGGTGACTTCTGCGACCCGATCAAGCTGAAGGACACGCTCCAGGAGCACAACATGGACCTCTGCGGGCTCGCCCTCGTCTGCGCTTGGGACAATGAGGAGGAGACTCCCGAAGAGCGCGCTGCCGCTGACTTCACGATGGACATGTTGAAGCATTTCCCCGGAGCGATGCTCGGTACGGTGACGCTTCCAAGCGGTCGGGCGAAGGATCTCCAGCGCCGACGTCTCAACATCGCGCGCAACATCAACAACGTATCGACTCGCGCGACAGACCTCGGTCTGACCTGTTCCTATCATCCGAACAGCCCGCCCGATTCGCTCGTCCGCACGCAGTATGACTACGATGTCGTTCTGAGTTCGCTTGATCCCTCCGTGACAGGGTGGACGCCTGATGTGGGGCACATCATCCGGGGCGGGATGGATGTGATCGAGACATTGAACAAGTGGCAACACCTCGTGAATCACATTCACTATAAGGATTACAATGGGATGGGACCTGAACCCTGGGCACAGATGGGAACCGGTCATCTCGACTTCCACAAGATCACGGAATGGCTCACCCTGCGAAATTACGAGGGTTGGATCGTCTGCGAGGATGAGGCTCATATTGCCATCGAAGATCCGGATGGGGTCACGATACAGAACGGTGAATGGTGCAAAGAGAATTTGTATCCCCTCGTCGGTTTGTAACCGAAATTTGTCTGGCACAAAGACTCAAGAGGGTTAAGTCAATGAGCTGACCCTCTTGAAGGACCTGAAAATCCGGGACTTTCAAGCCCCGGATTTTTTGCGTGAACTGACCATGGATGATATTGTGAATCCCGAAATGCCCGAGCAGGAGGCAAATGATGATTCGCCTTCGGGATCCTTTCCCGGAGTTCCTCATGGTCCCGTTTTCCGGTGGCACTGGGTATGGCTGCCCCTGCTGCTTTTGATGATCGGAACTGTCCTGATCCGGATTTACGATCTGGACCTCACGATTCAGGAAGCGATTTACACGGCGGGAGGCAATTCCTGGGCGCTTGGGGATCAGTTCTTCTGGAGGACGCTTTATCAGTTCGGAACGATACCTGCTTTGATCTTCGCGCTTGGTGCTGTCGTAGGTTACGGGGCCAGCTGGTCAAAGCCAAAATGGAAGAAGTGGAGGCGGGTTCTTCTTTTTGTCCTTCTCACCGCTATCACCGGTCCCGGGCTGGTGACGAATCTTGCGTTGAAAGAAAACTGGGGGCGGCCCCGTCCGCGTGAGGTGGAGGGGCTCGGGGGGCACAATGCCTTTGAACCAGTCCTGACCATTGACCGGGGGAGCGAAGGCAAAAGCTTTCCCTGTGGCCATGCGACGATGGGTTTCCTCTTCATGGGCGGGTTTTTCCTCCTGCGTCGTTACCGGGCGGGGATTGCCTGCTGGTTTCTGATCGGAGGTTTCGTCGGGGGAACTCTCACCGGCATTGCCCGCATGATGCAGGGCGGGCATTTTCTTTCGGATGTGATCTGGGCGGCCGGAGTTTGTTGGTTCGTGCCAATGGGGCTCTTCTATGCACTTGGGCTTCACCGTGGATTGCTCAAGTCCGTTGATCTGTTTGAGAGCACTCCAAAGTGGATCAAGGTTGCGTGCTGGTTTGCCGCAGCGCTTCTTTTTACCGCCGCGATGCTTGCGACTCCATTCCGAAGCAAGCGTAATTTCTTCATCGTGAACGAGGCGGCGAAAACGGGCCCCCTTCATGTTGAGTTGCTGTTAAAGCTCGGAGATATCAATATTGTGGGAGCTGATCGACTGCACATCCACGGTGAGGCATACGGGCATGGAGTCCCGACTTCGAAGGTGGCGACGATTTATAACGAGCGTGAAGAACCGGGATACTGGGCGGTCTGGTATAAGGAGCGCATCAGTGGTCGGGTCACGGAGGCAAATCAGCAGTTGAAGATCGAAGTGCCACGGTGCCGAACCAGCCGGATAGGCTTACGGACAGGGGATGCCCGAATCTGGTTGGAACTCTTTGAACCCGGCGGTGATCTTGAGATCCACCTTCACGAAGGGGCCGGCGAGCTTCATGTATCCGGTGCCGGGGTCAGTCACCGGGTAGTTCGATATGGGGAGACGATTGCCGCGGAGGAGAGGCCTCCCGTCATCGTATTCGTTCATGACGCTTACGCGGGAGAATTGTTTCTTGAGTCTAGTGCCAGTCACGGACCGCCGGATTCCTCCCTTAGTGAATAAATTCACAAAGTTCAACTCGCATATCGTTTGCCTGTTGTTAGGTTCTCCGTTTTTTGATTTTTATGGAGAAAGACTTCCGCAGCAAGGAAACCAGTTGGCTCTCGTTCAATGCCCGCGTCCTCCAGGAAGCTGCTGATCCCGAAGTGCCGTTGTATGAACGCATCAAGTTTCTTGGGATCTACAGTTCGAATCTGGATGAGTTTTTTCGAGTGAGAGTGGCGACTTTGAAGCGACTCGCCTCTCTCGGGGATCAATGGAAGGAACTGAGTATTCCGAATCCCAACGAAACGCTGCGAAAGATCAAGCGGCTCGTTTCGGCTCAGGCTGAGCAGTTTAACGACGCGTATGCGAGGGTTAAAGGTGACCTTGTCGTCAACGATGTGAGGCTCATTGATGAGACGGAGGTACCGGCGAATCTGAAGGCCTTTCTCCTCAACTATTTCCGAACCGACGTCAGTCCGCATATTTTCCCGATCATTCTGAAGTCCGCGTCGAAGCTTCCGCAGTTGAAGGATCTTCCCATGTATCTGGCGGTGAGAGCTTCCAAGTCGGACGGGAGCGGTCGTCCCATGCATGCCCTCATTGAGATCCCCGGCAACCTGCCCCGGTTCCTGCTTCTCCCGAAAACCTCATCGACCCAGTTGGTGATGTATCTCGACGACGTGATCCGGTTTGGGCTCCATGAGGTGTTTTCAACGTTTCCGTATGACCACTTTGAGTCTTATGCGATCAAGTTCACCCGGGATTCGGAATTGGAGTTCGATGATGACTTTACGGAGAGCTTCTACGAAAAACTGGAGGACAGTCTCAAGGCGCGTGAGGAGGGTCTCCCGGTCCGGGCTAACTTTGACCGGGATTTCCCGAAGCCTTTCCTGAACCTCGTCCTCCGAAAGCTTAATCTCGCACGGTCGGACTCTCTCTATCCGGGGGCGCGATATCACAATCGGCGTGATCTTCTCAGTTTCCCCAAGATCAACAAGAAGGGATTCGTATACGAAGATGCTGAGCCGGTCCCGGTGAGGCTGATTAAGAAGAAGGCGGGGCTTTTCGCTTCGATTCGAAAGCGGGACATTCTGCTTCATATCCCTTATCAGCCCTTTCGGCATCTTATCACGCTGCTGCAGGAAGCTTCCATTGATCCACTGGTTCGCCGGATTCAGTTGACTCAATATCGCCTTGCCAAAGCATCCTGCATTGCGGCCGCGCTTCAGTCGGCGGCGCGAAACGGCAAAGAGGTTTTCGTGCTCGTTGAGCCTCAGGCCCGATTTGACGAGGAGGCAAATATCAAATGGGCGAGCCGCTATCGCGATGCCGGGGTGCAGGTGCAACTTGGCGTGCAGGGCCTCAAAGTGCACAGCAAAATGGTCCATATCACGCGGAAGGAGTCGGGACGGGACCGCCTCTATTCCGTGTTGGGGACCGGCAATTTTAACGAGGACACCGCAGGCATTTTTGCAGACCATTTGTTGATGACCTACAATCAGGAAATCGGGGAGGACGTCGGCAAGGTCTTCGATTTCTTCCGGCGCTCCTATCATCCTCCGAGGCTCGGTCATGTTCTGATTGCCCCGTTTCATCTCCGTGATTTTCTTCGAACCCGCGTTGAAAAAGAAATCGAGAATCATGAAAACGACCTCCCGTCGGGGATCTCGATCAAGGTGAACAATTTCTCGGATGTGGAAACCAACAAGCTGATCCGTCGGGCCGCCGAGGCGGGCGTGCCTGTCCGGCTCATTGTTCGCAGCATGTTTTCACTCGTCATGAAGGACGATGACCCGATTGAGTCCATGAGCATTGTGGATCGCTACCTTGAGCACAGCCGGATGCTGATCTTTGAGAACGGAGGAAGCCCGAAGGTGTTTCTTTCATCCGCCGACTTTCTGCCTCGCAACTTCGACACGCGGGTGGAGTCCATTTTTCCAATCATCGACAAAAAGTTGAGCGATCAATTGCGGGAATATTTCGAGATTCAGTGGCGGGATAATACGAAAGCCCGGATCCTGGATCGTGAGCTCACGAACAAGTATCGACCTCGCAGGAAAAACGAGCCGGTTGTCCGGGCGCAATACGATATCGAGAATTACCTGAGAGGAGGGAACTGAGGTCGGCGTCTCACTTCCAGTTTTGTTCAAGTGGTTCGGTCAGCAAAGCGACAGGACGCCTGCCCTGAGTACCGGGGGAGACGACTTCGAAAGTGAAGCTTGAACCGGCGGGTTTGGATCGAAGGATTTCAAGGAGCTGATGTCGTCGCCGCACGGGGATGCCATCGCAGCTGACAATGACGTCAAACTGTTTCAGGTCGGCGCGAGCGAGAGGACCGTTTTTGAAGACGGGATTGATGAAAAGCCCCTCGGCGTTCCGGGGAAGTTCATCGAGAAGAGAGCGGTCCGCAGTCCAGATTTCCCAAATGTAGCCGCCCAGTCCCGGGGTTTGTGCAATGGCGTTGGATTCGAGCAGGGCCGCGGCCGCTTTCGGGCTCGAGACCATGCTCAGCCCCGAGGAACCCTTCTCGGCGAGGAGTCGTCCGTGCTGGATGCCGACGATTTCCCCGCTTCGGTTCACCCAGACGCCTCCGGAGGTCATCACGGGATTGATAGCGCTGACAAAGTAGTGAGCGAGGTAGCCCTTCGACGCGGTGAAGTCCGTGTAGCTGATCCGCGAGTCGGCGATATGACCGGGGATCACAAGGGTTCGTCGCCGCAGGGCGGGACCGAAGTTGAAGACGGGCTCGGTTTCGTTGGGAATCGACACAGCAAGCGGGAGACTGCCGTAGTGTCCCGCCTCGGGATCCACTTCGAGGATCGCAAGGTCATGTCCCAGGTCGTAGGCGCTGAGTGACGCAAAGTAAGACTTTCCATCATTTGTCGCGATGACTGCGGTGTCGCGCGGAGTGTGAAAAAGATGCGCCGCAGTGAGGATGAAAAGCTTGCCCCGGGAGTCTTTCACAAAGGCACCCCCTCCACGAAGTTGGCCCTGGATCAGCACCTCGACCGATGCTGTTCTAACTCGATCAACCACGGACTTGCTCATTTCCTCATCCGCCGGAAGAGAATCGGCAAGAGTGAGGAGGAATGGAATGGCAAAAAGAAACCTCACGGTGGAAGTAGTCATGAGAGCTGAAACCGGCTGCGTTGCTTCGCGATTTGAATCAGGGCTGCGAAGTGCGAGTTTGGGCGGGGTTCGGTGAGGAGAATGCTGCCGCTGGATAATTTTCCTTTCTTCATCTCAAAAGAGAAATCGACCTGATTCAAGTCGGAAACTTTCACCATTTTCATGAGTAAACCGCACCCCGGTGCGATCTGTTTTCTCAACTCGTGAGCGACACGTCCCATGGTGTAGCGGGGGTTGATTTCACAGACCGTGCGATGGCAAAGCTTCCCGTCATGATCACAGTAAAGGTAGGTGTCGATTCCCAGCGCTCCGGAAAAACCGAATCGTGAGGCCCACGTCTCGAGGTCATTCACGAAGGCGGAATCTGTCTCGTAGCGGGGAAGCGCTTCGGTCATGAGAAAGCGGGCTGTCTCAGGATCCAGTCCCTGGCAGAATTTCGGCATCGCAATAGTGCCCCGATAGCCGCCCGAGGGAGCGATGAGTTGCTCGACGGTGGAAACGCGTCTGGCGCTTCCGTTCTCAATCTCAAACTGAACCGAAAAATCGAAGACGCGCGCATGACAGGGTTCGAGAAGAATCCCGCCGCCTTTTGCCGGTGTTTCCGCGAAACCACGGGTAAGGAGGTCTTCGAGTTCTGCGAGGGTGAGGCGTCTCATTCCGCTGCCGGCGGTGGCATAGGAACGCTTCAGAATAACCCGGTCAGTGCCGGTCGAGCGGAAGGACTTGAGAGCCTCTTCGAGATCTTCGCGGGTCTTCACTGGAAAACTCGTCCCGAACCATTGCGGGAGAGCTTGTGCCTGCTCGCTCTTCGAGAAGAGGGCACGGTCTTCGTGCTTCCATTTCCAGTTTCCGGTCCCGTTGGTTTCGTTGGCGGCGAGAGATGGAAATCCCTCCCATAAATCGGGCGCTTTCGACCAGGGCAGAAACCGATGGATCTTGCGCTCATGGAGAAGGCTGTCGTCCTGCAAGGCGCCCCGGGGTCCGAGCTCTTCGATTTCGGGAAGGTGGAAGCCTGCCTCAATCAGTTTCAGGCGATGTCCCGCTGAGGGAGCGTTTCGCATGAGGACAAGATCATCCCGCTTCGCGAGAAAGAGGATCAGTGATTCCAGGTCATCGCTCACCGCCTGGATTCTGGCCGGAGGGTGATAAACCGCCGGAGCTATCGCCGCACGATTCTCCGCCTCGGGATTGAAATAATAGACGTTGGGGGTCCGACCTCGGGACCTCTCGTAGAGGCTGAGCTTCTCGATGTAATCGTCATCAAATCCGGCAGCGCGGCGTCCTTCAATGTTGAAGGGCGTCTGGTTTCCCTTGGCCCGGATCGGGGAGAGGGGGAAGACGAGCCGTTTCTCCAGTGCGTCCCAATCGGAATCCGACTCCGCTTTCCATTTTCGAAACCACTTCAGTCCATAGCCGACGTGGGAAATTTCATCCTTGTAGATTTGCTCCAGAATCTTCGAGCTGGGCGCATCGCCGGCCTCCTTCAGAATCCCGGCGTAGTGCTTTGAGTAATCCAGATTCGCCTGCTCGAAGGTTAGGCTGAGCCGCGAGACATAGTCCACCGGGCATTCCATCGTCGAGACACTGTCCCAGAAAAAACGGTTCACGGGATACTCACCGAATTCGACTCCGCATTGCTTCATCCGGTTCACATACCAGGCGGTGTGACGCTGCTCCTCCTTGAGCGTTTTCGCGAGGCCGCGAAGGAACGCGGTGGGTGCGTTTCGAAAGCGAAGGATCGCAAGGGCCATCAACTCGACAGCGAGGAGTTCGTGATTGGCGAAAAAATGGAGAAGGACACCACGGCTCGATTCATCGACGAGGGTGGGGGCCGAGGGCATCGCGGGGCGGGCCTCATGGGAAGCGGCAAATCGCAGGTGGGAGGGGCGACCTGGTTCGAAATTGTAAAGGTCGCGTGCGGTCCTCTCTGTAATAGGCGAGTCAAAGTCCAGTAAGGACGGAAACCTCAGCTTTTCTGAGAGCGACCCGGAGAAAAGAACGCGCTCGGCATACTCGACCGGAGACTCAACGGCGGGAGGCTGCTCTGTGGAGGGTTGAGGCATGATCGGGGGCAAAAAAGCTGGTCCTTGACCGGATTACGAGATGACGCGATCCTTGTCACCTTTCGGATCGGCGAAATGTTCGGAAATACGATACGTTTTCGGCAGCGCCGTAAGTATGCTTCATGATTGATTGGCTGACAAGGAGCTGGGTTTTCCGCTTTTGGGAAGGTGTCTTCCGATGGGTGCGTCAGGCAACTGATCGCCTCTTGAGTCTCGGGGACACGCGCGGCCTTGCGATTAAGATTTTCATGGGTGCGCTGGCGTTCGGTCTCGTGCTCCATTTTCAGGGAACTCTGAGCGACTACAAGGAAGCCAGCAATGCGCTGAGAGAGGCCAGGAATCCGGAAGCGTTGCGGGAAATCCCGTCTTTTGCCCCGCTTGTCTGGCAGGGGATGGGCGTCTTTTTCGCCCTGGCGGCCTTTCTGACGAGCCTTTGGATTCGGGAATCCTCCTCCGGTGAGGTCGAGCGGCGGGGAAAGTTGATTGTCATCGCACTCTGGATTGCCGCGGCTGCCGCGCTCTGCTCGTGGCTGCCTTCGGATATCGTCGCCACTCAGGAGGCGATTTCCGGAAAGGCTCTCGCGGGCGAGAATCCCTCGATCCCGGCTTATCTCGGGAAACTGTTTCTGATCACTCTCTTGATTCTGAGTGTTCCCGCCGCCGCGATGGTCTATTTCCGACTCAGTCTCATGGATCGCTATGTGGTTCATAGCTTTCTTTCTCCCTTCTCGCTCTGCCTTTTTTCCTTCATGGCGATCTGGGTGATTGCTGACATCACCGACAATGGTCCTGCTTTTGGAGGGATGACGGCAGGGGGGATTCTGCAATTTTACATCGTGCAGGTTCCTTTTGTAATCCTCTTCGTAATGCCGATTGCGGTGCTCCTTTCGGGCCTCTCATCACTCAGCAAGCTCTCGAAATCCAACGAACTCATCAGCATGATCGGTGCGGGTCGAAGTGTTTTCAGAATTTTGATCCCGCTTTTTGTGGCCGGTATCTACGCGAGTCTCATCAGCCTTGCTTTCAAGTATGAATGGGCTCCGGCATCGGTAGGATACAAAGAGGCTGTGATGGAGGCGGCGATGCGGAAAATCAGAGCCGAAGACACGGGGGAGGAGATCACGGAGGATCTCTGGGCCAAGCGCGGATGGATGCATGTGAACGAAGTGGATCGTCGAACGTGGTTTGTTGGAAGGATTCCGTTTCGTCTCAGTGATGAGATGGCTGACGTCGTCATTTGGAAACTCACCCCCGAAGGGTATCCGGAAACGATCTGGAAGGCGGAACGTGCCCGCTGGCTGGCAGAAGCGAAGCCTCCCAGGTGGGAGATGCTGAATGTCAAGGTTTACACATACGACGAACAACATATCCCGCGGATCAAGAGCTTTGACCTTCTTCCAATCGAGGATTGGTCGGAAACGCCGTGGAAGGTTCTCAGTTCGTCACAGAACCCGGAGTATCTTGGTATTCCGGGGCTGACGATGTACTTGAACGCCAACAGTGACATGGACGAGATCAACCTTGCCCCGTTCCGAACGAACTGGTGGTATGTCTTTGCGGAGCCGCTTTCGTGCCTTGCCTTGATCCTTGTCGCGGCCCCTTTCGGGATCGTGTATTCGCGGCGCGCCTCGATGGCCGGGGTCACCGGGGCGATCATCATCTTTGCGATGATGTATCTGATGCGCGGAACCTTTCTCGCGCTCGGGCAGCGGGGAACCTTCAACCCCGTCCTGGCTGCCTGGGGCACGAATCTTGTGGTCGCCGCGATTGGTGTCTTCATGCTGTGGTTCCGTGCCAGGAATCGGGAAATCCCGAAGCTCCGGGACCTCTTCCGGAGGCGGAAGTTCATTCAGGTTTCGAATTGAGTCACGGTGAAGAACCCCATTGAAACCGTCACGGGATTGGCCTAATGGAGCGCTCGACAAGCTAAACTGATTCTATGGCGATTATTCAGGACTGGAAAATTCGATCCACCCGCGCTCAATGCGAACTTACCGGTGAGGCATTTGAGGACGGGCAGAAATTCTATACCTGCATCTTCGAAGACCCCGACCCCGAGTCTGACGGATTTATCCGCCGGGACTATGCCGTTGAATCGTGGGAGAAAGTGAAAAAGGAAGCTTCTCCGGCACCATTCTCGTTTTGGAAGTCGACCTACAAAGCGCCGGTGCTGGTAGTGGACAAGAAAGCCCTCGCCGATACTTCCGCCGAGGGAATGCTGCAACGGTTTGTCGAGGAGGATGATCCGAAAACCGAGAACGCGCGATACATTCTCGCCCTCATGCTGGAGCGGAAGAAGGTTCTCGTTCCGACCGACATCAAAGAAACCGAAACCCGGAAACTGCTTTTCTACGAATATGCAACAACCGGCGATGTTGTCGTGGTCGCGGATCCCGGACTGAAGCTGGCCGAAATCGAATCCGTTCAGATGGAGGTCGCCGAACTCCTTGCGCAGGAGGAAGCCCGCGCGGCCTCAGCTGCCGCCGGCCCGGAAGAGCATCGCGAAGAAGCTTCCGAGAGCGAGACCGATGACTCCGAAGAGGAGGGTGACGAGCCCGCCGAGACCGAAGAGTAGGCGATTGCCGGTGCCGGTAAGAAATTTCCGGACCGTGTCGGATTTGACGCGGGAGTAGAGGGAAGGCATCCATTCCCCGATCACGTAGATGATCATCTTGCCGCCGCCGAGCACGATCAAAATCCAGCTGAGAATTTTGATCAAGCGAAGGCTCAGTTCCGGATCCATCAATGCGTTGGCTTCGTTCATGGGGGATCAGCTGATGAGGCGTTCGAGGTTGGCTTTGTAGACGGCAGGGTCGGTCACCGTCTCGACCACTTCGAGGGGGCGACCGACGATCATTCCGGCGTGGGAGTTAAAGGCATTCAGATAGCCTGAGATCGATTTGTCGATCACGACTTTTCTGTAGTTCCGTGACGCGTGCATGAAGCGGGCGACCCCGTCGTTGGTTCGGACAATCAGTCCGACGTGTGAGCAAAATCCACCGTCGTGCTTCGTCGCGATGCCGATGACGTCCCCGTTTTGCAGTTTCGGTTCGGTCGCGGCGACTTTCGACTTGGGGATGTGATAGACCGGCATCGCGGCGATATAGTCTTCCCAGGTCTTCATGGGCGCGCGAAGCTCCGGATTGTTCTTGAGGTAGCGGTAGTGCTTCCAGAGAACAGTCATTTCCTGGATGCGGCGGTCATGGATTCTTTCGGCTCCGGCAAAGTCCTTCGTGATATGACGACAGGTGCCGCGGGCATCGTTTTCGAAGAACCATTCGGCGAGGTAATGAATGCGTTCGAGGTAGTTGCCACCGCAGACTCCGCCACGGTATCGGGTCAGTTCGATCTGCCTGAGAAGGTCCTCCGGGGTGTATTGATCTTTATCAATCGCGACCATACGCGCCATCCCGAGGCTCTGCTCGAAGAAGGTCCAGCAGTCGAGTCCTTCCAGGTTCACCGAGGGGGATTCAATGTGATCGTCGATTTCGAGGGTGAAGTTCTCGTAGGGGAGGCCGTGGAGTTCGCGGGCGAATTGGATGATCCGGTCCCCGATGGGGAGAGCACGCCAGTTTTCCTCCTGCGCCTTCGCGACGATGGTCTTGAAGCGGCTTTCCCCTTTGAAGATGGTCGACATCGGGAGCTGCCGTTTTTTCGCTGCGCCGGTTTCGTTTGCGAAGAGCGGGGGACTGGTAAGGGAACACAATCCAAGAGCCAGGGCAGAGCGACGCGTGACGGCCTTCATGCCTCAAGTATACCGAAGCAATCATGATCCTGCCACCGGATACTTCGGATGAGTGAAGGATCGCAGTGATCGAAACTGCGTCTCGCAGACAGGCTGACCGGTTCGCCCGGCTTTTGCGGGACAAACTTCTGCTAGGCAAGGATCCCTTTCACGACCTCGCCATGGACATCGGTGAGACGGAAATCGCGACCTGTATACTGGTAGGTCAGGTTCTTGTGGTCGAGTCCGAGAGTGTGAAGAATCGTCGCGTGCCAGTCGTGGATGTGGACCTTGTTCTCGACGGCCTGATAGCCATGCTCGTCGGTGGCTCCATAGCGCAGGCCTCCTTTGACGCCACCCCCGGCCATCCAGAGGGAATAGCCCTTGTTGTTGTGGTCCCGCCCGTTTCCGTTCTGGCCGTGCGGGGTGCGGCCGAATTCACCGGCCCAGATTACGAGGGTGTCTTTGAGCATGTCGCGCTGCTTGAGGTCCTCCAGCAAAGCCGCGATCGGCCGGTCAATTTCGGCGCAGTTCTGTTCGAGGCCGCCTTTCAGGTTCCGGTGGTGGTCCCAGTTTCCATGATTGAGTTGAATGAAGCGGACACCCGCTTCGGCGAGACGGCGTGCCTTGATGCATTGCTGAGCGAAGGCGCCAGTGGTGCGGTCGTCGAGTCCGTAGAGTTTCCGGATTGACTCCGGCTCATCGGAAAGGGCCATGACCTCGGGGAGTTCATCCTGCATGCGGAAGGCGAGTTCATACGATTCGATGATGCCTTCGACGTCGGGATGGTATTCGTCGCGCTGCAGCTTCCCGGCGTTCAGCGATTTCAGGTAATCGAGCTGAACCCGCTGGAGATCTTTGCTCAACTTCGGATTGCTGATGTTTTTGACCTCGTCCTGCGCTTCCTGCGCCACAAACCGGTTTCTCGCCTGCTGTCCGATCGGGGTGCCCTGATAGATCGCGGGAAGAAACGCGCTCCCGTAATTCTGCGCGCCGTTGGGAGGACTCAGGGTGATGAATCCGGGAAGGCTGTCATTTTCGGTGCCGAGGCCGTAGAGAGTCCAGGCTCCCATCGAGGGGCGGACGAACTGAAAATTCCCCGTGTGCATCTGCGTCGTCGCCTGCGGGTGATTCGGCAGGTCGGTGTGCATGCTGTTGATGAGGCAGAGATCGTCGGCATGACCGGCGAGGTTCGGGAAGAGACTCGAAATGGGGAGGCCGCTTTGTCCGTGTTGGGTAAACTCGAAAGGAGATCCGAGGAGTTTCGCAAAGCCTTTCGCGTCCTGTCCGTTGTCTTTGTTCAGCCGGGGTTTGTAGTCGAAGGTGTCGACATGAGAGGGCGCGCCCTGCATCGCCATGAAGATGACGCGCTTCGCGGTCCCGCCGAAATGGGGCGTTTTCGGTGCGAGAGGATTCACGGCGGCTCCGAACGAGGACCGGGCGGCAAGACTCGTGAGCGCGGAAAAGGCGAGGTAGCCGAAACCACTCGAAGCTGACTGCAGGATCTGACGGCGGCTCGGAGTAAACAGGGTGGAGTTCATGAGGTAACAGGGTTGGGTCTAACTTCAGATCAGTTCAGGTAGCGGAATTCGGCGGAGCCAATGAGGGACTGGCAGAAAGTGGTGAGAACGAGGATTCGTGCTTCTTCGGTGGAAAGCCCTTCGTCTTTGGCCGTCTCGAGAAAGCGGGTCATGAACTCAGTGGTGCGCTGGCTTTCCGCCTCCGTCGGGGGCCTCGAGTAGCAGCGATAGAAGGCCTCGTTCGCGAGCTGCGGGCCGCGGAGTCCGAGATCGGTCAAGAGGTGGTTCGCCATCGCTCTCGCATTCTCAAGGATGAAAGGGGAGTTCATCATGTAAAGCGCCTGCGAGGGGACGGTCGTGATTTCGCGCTTTCCGGAAAGGAGACTCGGGTCGGCGAAATCGAAGAGCGCGAGCGATTCGGGAACGAGGCCCCGGACGATGGGAAGGTAGACGGAGCGATGCGTCGTCTCGGCATTGATCTGTGCTTCCTGGATATTTCTCCCGACGAAACCCTGGCCGGCTTCGGAGACGAGCGATCCGGCGGGACGTTCAAGGTCCAGTCGTCCGCTCACGGCGAGCGAGGCATCGCGGATCGACTCCGCATCGAGGCGGCGTTTGTTTGCGCGCCAGAGGGAGGTGTTCCCGGGGTCTTTCTTGAAGTAGTCTTCGCGGAAGGTGGAGCTCATCCGGTAAGCGCGGCTCGTCGTGATTTCCCGGACGAGATCTTTGGTCGACCAGTCGAGTTCGATGAGGCGGGTCGCGAGGTAGTCGAGCAGCTCGGGGTGCGTCGGCTTGTCCCCGGTTGAGCCGAAATTGTCGACGCTGCGGACGATGCCTTCGCCGAAGAGCCAGGACCAGACGCGGTTGGCGTAGACCCGGGCAGTGAGCGGATTCTCCGGGGAGGTGATCCATGCGGCAAGCTGGAGGCGTCCGCTTTCGTCCGGTCCGATCGGCTTTTCGTCATTCGTTTTCACGACCTGGACGAAGCCGCGGGGAGCGCGCTCCTCGGTCGGGTTGTCTTCTTCACCCCGGATCAGGATCTGAGAGTCAAAGGGGGAGGGAAGGTCTCTCATTCCCATCGCGAGCGGTTTCGGGTAACCTTCGTCGTCGTAGGATTCGAGAATCTGGCTGGTGATTCCGAGCCGGTTGCGAACTCCGATACTTTGCAGCTGAATTTGGGTGGCCCGGTCACCGTTTCCTTCCTGCCTCGCGGCTCGTGCCTCGGCGGTGAGGGTATCCAGTTGCTCCTGCAGCGTCACTTTCTGAAATTCAAGGTCGATCATTTCCCCGAGAGATTTCACCTCCCCTCCGGAGTTCGATCCCGCCGGAAGGCTGATCAATTCGGTGGATTTTCGATTCTGAAGAGACTCGGCGGTTCCGAAAAGGGTTTCACTGCTGAGGAAAATCCCGGCCATGGCGTAGTAGTCCGACATCGGAATGGGATCGAATTTGTGATCATGACAGCGCGCGCAGGCTGCCGTGGTCGCGAGGAAGGCCTGAGTCGTCGTGTCGATCTGTTCGTCGACGAGATCGAACCGGAACTGCCGGGCGTTCTGCTCGTTGAGCCCCTTGGTGCCGATCGCGAGAAAGCTCGTGGCCACGATTTGTTCCGCCTTTTCACTATCCGAGTCCGCCGGGAGGAGATCTCCGGCGATCTGTTCGGTCACAAACTGATCGAACGGCTTGTCGGCGTTGAAGGAATCGATGACGTAGTCCCGGTAGCGCCAGGCGTGGGGAAAGGTCGCATTCACTTCCTTGCCGGAGGATTCGCCGTAGCGGGCGACGTCGAGCCAGTGACGGCCAAACCGTTCCCCGAACTGCGGCGAGTTGAGAAGGCGGTCCACCTCGGCGGCGATCGCGGCGTCGGGGTCGAGACTGTGAGCGGCGACGAAAGCTTCAACTTCGCTGCTGGACGGCGGAAGCCCGGTGAGGTCGAAGGAGAGGCGTCTCATCAGCGTCCTCGCATCGGCATCGTCCGCCGGGGTGAGTTCCTTTTTGCGATGCTGTTGGCTGATGAAGTGATCGATCGGCTGGCGGGCCCAGGCGGTGCTTTCCTCGGTGGAAACGGTAGGCTTGCCAGGAGTCTGGTAGGCCCAGAATTTGCGGCCTTCCTCGAGATCGATGGTGTTCGTGTATTCCTGCGGAGCGCCGTCTTTGGGCTTGCGCTTGCGGGGATCGGGGGCGCCCATTTCGATCCACTGCTTGAAGTCGGCGATGACTTCATCGTCGAGTTTGTATTTCGGCGGCATTTCGAGGCTGCTGTCCTCGTAAGTCATCGCGACGTAGAGAAGGCTCGCGTTCAAATCGAAAGGGACCACCGCCGGGCCGGAGTCGCCGCCGGAGAGCGTGGTTTCCCGTGTGTCGAGGAGAAGGCCGCCTTTGACCTTGTCGCCTTCCTCAGCGTGACACTTATAGCAATGCTTGACGAGCGCGGGACGGATCTTCTTTTCGAAGAAGTCGGTTTGTGCCTGTGTCAGGTTGACCTCGTCCTCGGCTGCGAGGGGAAAGGAGGCCGTCATGGCAAAGGCGATTAGAGTCACGGAACGAAAAACGGTCATGGTGGGTGAGTTGAAATATTCAACCCGCCTCATCGATTTCGGTTTCGCGGAATCTTGAATTTTCCGAAGAGCTTCGCTCTCAGGGGGGGGACGACTCGAAGTCAGAGCTTTACTCTGGAAAGGCGGATCTGACCGGATTCAGATAGCAATGAAAGAGCCGTCTCAGCGTTGGCTTTCAGTTCAAAGGATTCTCGAACCAGACGACCCCGAGATTTCGCTTTTCCTCGCAGGTGACGAGATCGAGATCCCCGTCGCCGTCGAGATCGATGAGTTCGATCCGGTCGTACTTGACCCCGGTGGAATCGCTGATCGGGGAAAACTCGGAGAACACATTCGACCAGAGGACGCCCCGCTTTTCGCCGTCAGCCTGTTCACAGGTAATCGCAAAATCAGGGATTTTATCGCCATCGAGATCGCCGACGCGCACCGCTTTGGCGCCACCGAACTTGTCAGCGGGGAGGGAATCGAGGTCGGCGATGTCTTCCCAGAGCGTGAGAGGGTTTTCGGGTTGGTAGAAAACGCGAACCCGGTCCGGGCGGATCGCGGCAACGACATCGAGCTTTTTATCGTCGTCGAGATAAGCGAGATCAAGAAACATGACTTCCTCATTCGGCGCGCCGATGCAGACCGGCTTTCCGAACCAGGGGGCTTCTTTCAGGAGCGGGAGAAAATAGACGCCGGCATGCAGTCCTTTCCGGTCCGAGAAGACGACGTAGCGGGTATCGTTCTCCTTAAGGAGACGCAGACTCATGATCCATCCGACATCGAAGAGTCGAGTCGATTTCCACGCGGTGAGGTTCCGGGCTTCCTCCTGCCCGGGATTCGCCAGCCAGGTGAGCGAAGCGCCTCCATTCTTTGAGCCGATGAGAAGATCGAGGTCGCCGTCGAGATCGACATCGAGAGGCAGCGTATACATCCACCAGGCCGCGCTTTTCGTCGTTGGGAAGGCGGCGGTTTCCCAGGCCGCCTCGTTGGTGAGATTCTCCGGGTCAGAAGGGGCCCACGAGACAAAAACGGTGCGCTCCTTGCCCTCGGTCGCGGAGACGACGTCGAGAAAACCATCGCCATCGAGATCGGCAAAGACCGCGTCCTCGGCCGAGTTGACGCGGGCGACCGTCGTGGCCTCCCAGGGCCCCTTGACTTTTTCAGGGCCGGGATTCAGGCAAACCCGGATTGATTTTCCCTCCTCCCAGCCTGTCACAAAATCAGTGAGACCGTCGCCGTTGATGTCGCCGGGACGAATACCGTCTGCTCCGCTGAGATGGCTGATTCCGCTACCTCCGTCAATTATGTGCATGGGCCATTCCGCCGCCACCGTTGCAGAAAAGGCGGAGGCGAGGAGAAACGGCACGAGAGTAGCTGTCACAGTTTTCATTGTCAGACGTATTCATTAACGGCATGCTAACCGGTAGCGAAAGCAAAGAATCATGAGAATCCCGTTCCTTCTCCCTCTCCTCGCCGTCTCGTTCTTCCTGCCGGGGCTTCAGGCGCAGGAGGAAAAGGAATTCGATCCTTTCTCCGATGAAGCGGCAGAGGCCCTCCGGGAATTGCAGGAGTCTGAATCGCCTGCTCAATACATGGAGCCGGGCAAGATCCGCGAGCTCACCGCGTTGGCCAAGCCCTCGATCGTGACGGTGAGGCAACTGGGGCGGGATGGGGAAAGTCGCGGCACCGGGTCAGGGTTTATCATTTCTGAGGACGGCCTGATTGTCACCAATCTTCATGTCATCGGGGAAGGGCGCCCCGTAGAAGTCGAGCTCTTCGATGGAACAACAAAACCGGTCATCGAAGTTCACGCCTGGGACAGGCGCTATGACTTGGCCGTGATTCAAATCGAGCCCGGGGAACTGGAACTCAAGGCGCTTCCGCTGGCGAAGGCGGGGAAAGCGGAACAGGGGCAGCTCATTGCCGGATTCGGGGCGCCCCAGGGACTGAGTTTCAGCGTCGTTGCCGGAGTGATCTCGGCGATTCGAGAATTGGAGGATGGCTTCGTCGGGGATGAGACGCCGGATTACCCGATGCTCCAACTCGCGATGCCGATCGAACAGGGGAACAGTGGAGGTCCGGTCATTGATATGGACGGCGAAGTTCTCGGGGTGGTTACGTTGCGACACCGCATCACCGACAATCTCGGATTTGCCGTGCTCGGCAGCGATCTGCAACGACTCCTCGACAAACCGAATCCGGTACCGATGAAGCGGTGGCGAACGATTGGATTGCTGGATCCAAGGCAGTGGACTCCGGTCCTCGGAGCAGACTGGACGCAACGCGGGGGCGTGGTCCGCGCCGGTCAGCTTGGCGATGGATTCGGCGGCCGGACCCTGTGCCTTTCCAGCGAAGCTGTGCCCGAAGGAAGTTATGAGTTGGAAGTGACGGTGCGACTTGATGACGAGTCCGGAGCAGCGGGGCTGGCCTTTGCTTCGGATGGTGGCGACAAACACTATGGTTTCTACCCGAGTGGGGGGCAGATCCGTCTCACCCGCTTCGAGGGAGCGGATGTCTACAGCTGGTCCATTCTGGAACAGCTCGAAGCGCCTTCCTACAAAGCGGGTGATTGGAACACGCTTCGGGTTAAAGTGGATGACACGACGATAACGGGGTGGGTCAACGGGGAGAAAATCCTCGAGCTGGAGGATGCCGGCTTGCGCGGGGGAAAGGTAGGTCTTTGCAAATTTCGACGGACCGAGGCTGAATTCCGGGGTTTTTCCGTTGCTCGCGAACTCGGCGTGAAATCGCTCCCTGCGGCAGACCGGATCCGGCTGACGGAAAGCATCGATCGCTTCCTTGAGAAGGAAAAGGTGGAGGAAACCATTGCCGAGCTGAGTCGTGAGAGTGAACACGGTCGCCTTTTGCTTCTGGAGAGAGCTTCGGAATTGGATCGACTGGCCGCGCGATTGAGACAGTTGGAGGGAGAGGTCTATCTGCACGAAGTCATCAATGAAATGACCATGGCTTTGGATCGGCCCGAATCGGAGATCGACCTTTTTGAAGTCGGTCTTCAGATTGCCCGTCTCGATGATCCATTGCTGGATCTGAATTACTACCGTTCGGCATTTGCGCGCCTCGTGATCGACGCCGCGGAACACCTCGAAAGGCACGCTCTCGAAGGAGGCGAAAAGGAACGGGTCACCGCCCTCGCGGAGTTTCTTTTTGAGGAAAACGGATTCCATGGAAGCCGGAGCGAGTACTACCATCATGCGAACAGTTACGTGAATCATGTCCTCGATGATCGCGAAGGGCTTCCGATCACCTTGAGCGTCATCTTCATGGAGGTGGCGAGACGCCTTCAGATCGAAGGAGTCTACGGGGCACCGCTTCCGGGGAAGTTCATGGTGGGGTTGGACTATGAGAAGGACGGGAAGGACAGCTCGCTCTTCATCGATGTTTTCGAAGGTGGTCGCGTCATTGATCGCAGCGGCGCGGTTCGCGAGATCTGGGAGCTCCTCGGTTCCGCTCCGGAGAAATCGGCTTTTCATCCTGCCGATGCGCGTCAGATCGCGGTTCGCATGCTGAGAAATCTCGTCGATATCGAGATCAATCGGGAGCAGACTCCCGAGGGCGCTGCCGATTACCTCGAGCTGCTCCTCGCGATCGAGCCCAAAGCCGCCCGGGAACGATTCCAACGCGCGCTTCTCAGGATGCAGGACGATAATGTGACCGGAGCAAAAGAGGATCTGGACTGGCTCCTCGAGCATCGTCCTCCGGGGATTGACTACGGGCGCCTGGAAGTATTCCGCGGGACGCTGGTGGAGGAGTAGGAGTAGAAGCAAGCGCAGATGAAGACTTTCCGCTGGGTGTTGCCGGACCCGCCGAGAATGGCTTCGGAGAAGGAGCCTCTGCATGAGGCGGGGCGGGAACGTCGGGTTGGTTTCATCTTCTTTTTCCTGGGAGGATTTCTGGTTTTCTTATGGCTTTTGAGCGCATCGTTGCTGCTTCCTGAACTGGAAAGAGTGATCGCCAGTTATCGTTGGGAAAATCAGATCGTGGAGATTCGTGAATCATCCGTATCGTTCGAAGGCGGGCGCGCCCGAGCCGATGTGAAATTCGAGATACAGGTCGGAGATAAGCACGTTCCGGAGAGTTATCGTTTCTTCCGGAAGATGAAAGAGGATGAATTCGGCGCGTGGAGCGGGAACTATGCGATCGGGGGGAAACTGGATGTTCTCGTTTCTCCTTCCGGGGATGTGATGCTGGAGCGATGGAGTGGATTCGGGGTCTTCCTGTCCCTGGCTTTCCTCCTTTTTTATGCCTTCATGGCGTTCAAGGCGGGGAGACTGAGATTCGCAAAATCTACCGAACTTTTGGCGGAAGACACAAAAAAAGCCGCTCCCGTTTCCGGAAGCGGCTCTTTTGAAATCGATTAACAAATCGTCGGCTCAGGCCTCGGTGGCTTCAGCATCAGTCGGGACGAGGACGTCCACAAACTCGATGAGGGCCATCGGAGCGGAGTCCGAGGCACGCTGGCCGAGTTTGATGATGCGGAGGTAGCCACCTTGGCGGTCCTTGCTCGCAGGAGCGATCTCTTCGAAAAGAGTTTTCACGCTGCGCTGGGCGAGCTGGTTGCTGCCGAGAAGAGAAATAGCACGGCGCCGGCTGTGAAGGGTGTCATTCTTGCCGAGAGTCACGAGCTTTTCGACGTGGGGACGCAGCGCCTTGGCTTTTGCCAGGGTCGTGCGGATTTGACGATGCTCGATGAGGCTTGCGCTCAGGTTGCGGAGAAGTGACTCACGGTGTGCCTTGTCGCGCTGGAGTTTTACAGTTTTGCTTCGGTGTCTCATCAGAAAAGATGGGGTTGGAGTGGGAGGAGGCCGGAGTCAAGACTCCGGCCCGAATTTCGGTCAAGCCGATCAGTCGTTGATGTTCTGGGCGATAAGGGCGGCAAGACCCGGACCTTCGACGCCGCGATCACCGCCGAGAAGGCTCGAGGTGAACGGTGACTCGAGGAGGCTCGGATCGATCTGCATTCCGAGAGAGAGACCGAGCTCGTGGAGCTTGTCTTTGATCTCGTTGAGAGATTTCTTACCGAAGTTACGATACTTGAGCATCTCGGCTTCGGACTTCATCGCGAGCTGACCCACGGAGGTAATGTTCGCGTTGTTGAGGCAGTTTGCGGCACGAACAGAAAGTTCGATTTCGTTCACGCTCATGTTGAGAAGCTTCTTGAGTTCAGCATTCTCTTCGCTCTGAGTCTCCGGGCGGTCTTCGATGAGGATTGCGTCGTCGTCGTAGTTCACGAAGACATCGAGGTGGTGGCGGAGAATCGCAGAGGCCTGGAGAAGGGCGTCGTGCGGCTCGATGCGACCATCGGTCCAGATCTCGAGGTTGAGCTTGTCGTAGTCGGTGCGCTGACCGACACGGGTGTTCGCGACGCCGTACTTAACACGGCGAACCGGGGAAAAAATCGAGTCGATCGGAATCACGCCGATCGGCATGTCGGGGTGCTTGTTGTCCTCGGAAGTGTTGAAACCACGGCCAACGCGGACTTCCATTTCCATCGAGAATTTCGTGTCACGGTCGAGGGTGCAGATGTGCTGGTCCTTATTCACGATCTCATACTGAGAGATCTCCTGAATGTCTCCGGCAGTGACGGCACCGGCCTTGTCGACGGTGAGAGAGAGAGTAGCAGGGTCTTTGTCCTCGAAATGCTTGAAGCGGATCTGCTTCAGGTTGAGCACGATTTCGGTGACGTCCTCAACGACGCCGGGAAGAGAGGTGAACTCATGCTGCGCACCGGCGATGCGAACTGAGGTGATCGAAGCTCCTTCAAGAGAGGAGAGGAGAACTCGTCGGAGGGTGTTACCGATGGTGTGACCGAAACCTGCCTCGAAAGGCTCTGCCGTAAAGTGGGCGAAGGTGTCGGTAGCGGTGTCTTCGTTTTTAATAAGACGTTCCGGGACTTCGAAGGGAGCTAATGATGTTGCCATGTAGGATTGGGGTAGCCGGGTTTCCCTTTGGTGAGCGATAACCTTCGTGAGAAGACCAGAGGACCGACGGCAGATTTGAATAGACGCTCGGGCGCGGAATATGGTCGGTTTTCACGGAATGTAAACTGATTATTTCCTTTCAGGACAAGGGATTGTTGGCCTGCAAAAAGAAAGCCCCCGCAGTTTCCTGCGGGGGGCTGGCTCGGGTTCCCGGGCTACCCGGTCAATATTCCGACCGGCGGGGACAGGCCTCAATGGTTACTTCTCGGACTGTCTGTCACAAAATTCATTCGACGGAAGAGCCTGGGAAACAGGTGCTTTGGCGGTCTCTTCAGGCTCTGCCGGCGACGGCGCGCTCCAGAATTCTGCGCCCTCTGCGGTATCCCAGGACGTGGCGCTCCAGTGGGAGGGAAATCCGGCTTTGGCCGGATTGGGTGGCGCGGTCGTTTTCTCTTCTTCGGCAAAGAGGCTGCCCGAGAGGACGGTGAGTGAAGCGATGGCGACGTGAAGGAAATTCATTCTGAAGAAGCCAACGAATTGGCACTCCATAAGTTATGAAAATTATATTAATTGTCAAGATTATAATTCAAGAGGACTGTAATTTCCTAAACTCTGAACAGGGCGCCCAGCTTTTTCCCGAGAATCAATCCAGCGCCCGTGATCGTGATGGCAAGAAACGCCATGGCCCAGACTCCAAGTGCGGAGGCGATATGCGGACCGGTGCCCAGCGATGAGACCAGCGCATAGATCGCTTTGGTGATCGGGAAATGCTGCTGTTGTTCGGCGAGAATCAGTGAGTCGGAGACTTCGAGCATCGCGAAGGAAAAGGCGAGCAGTCCTCCGGCGATCAGGTTGGCGGCAATGAGAGGAAGCGTCACTTTCCTGAGCGCTTTCAGAGGAGGGCAGCCCAGATTTTGAGCGGCCTCCTCAAGCGTGACAGTGGTTTGCTGAAATCCGGCCGCAGCGGCCCGGACGACGTAGGGAAGACGTCTCACCGCGTAGGCGATCACGAGAATCAGGATCGGATTCTCCCCGAGGATCAGGAAATCAAAGGTCTGACCTTCGCGGGTCATTGCGAGATAGCCGAAAGCAAGGACGAGGCCGGGAACGGCGAGTGGCAGCATCGCCATGGCATCGAGGAACTGGCGTCCCTGAAGCTTCGTTCTCACGACGACATAGGCAATCGCGATGCCGAGGATGACGTTGATCAGAGTCGCGAGCGAAGCATACTTCAGCGAATTCCCGATCGAATTCAGGGTGAGAGGATGGCCCAATGCGTCCTCGAAATGCTGCAGGGTCAGGTCGGAAGGCAGAATGGTCCCGTACCATTGATTCGACACGGAGAGCAGGATGACCCCGAGATGCGGCAGGACTGCCAGTCCTGTCACGAGGGAGAACGCCCCGATACACACCGCGTTCATGACGGGCGAGGCATCTCGGAGCGAGCGCCCTGTCGAAGCACGCCCGGAACTGGCCGAGATCTCTTGTCCGAAAAGCCGTTTCCCGAGGAGGTAGAACATCACCGTGAGCACGAGGAGCACGACGACGAGGGCGTAGGGGAAAGGATTTCCGCTGAGATCTTTGATTCCATCGAAGATCTGGACAGAGGTCACCCGGGTGAAATCGAAGATCAGGGGGACGCCGAGCTCGGTAAACGACCAGATAAAGATGATCGTCGCTCCCGCGAACATCCCCGGCATGATCAGCGGAAAGGTGATGCGGAAGAGTCTTCGAATACCGTGGCAGCCCAGATTTTCAGCGGCTTCCTCCATTGCCGGATCGACATTCGCGAGTGCGGCCGAGATGTTGAGATAGGCGATTGGATAGAGGTGAAGAGCGTTCATAAGAACGACGCCCGGGAGTCGACCTTCGCCGAGCCAGTCATACGGGGCAGCGGCGTCCATCATGCCCAGATCAATGAGGAAGGAGTTCAGAGCCCCGGCCTGCCCGAGGAGCTGCTTGATTCCCAGTGCACCGACAAACGGGGGAAGAATGAGCGGGACAAGGATCAGGGAGTTCAGGATCTCTTTGCCTTTGAAATTCCAGGTGTTCGCGAGGAGTGCGAGCGGAAGGGCGATGATCAAGGAGAGAACGGTCGTGAACAATCCCATGTAGAAAGAGTTCACAAGTCCCTCTACGTAAACGGGATTCTGAAAAATTTCGATCACGTAGGCGAAGGTGATCCCTCCGTCCGTGGTCACGAAGGCCTCTTTCACCGTGTGCCAGATGGGATACACAAAAAAGAGCGCGAAAAAGATCGCGGTGCTGAGGTAGATCGTGATGGCGAGCTTGCGGTTCATGGCTGGCTCCCTCCGGCGATGGCGTGATACTTCTTCCGGAAGGCGGCAGTGATTTCCCGGGCGAGTTTCACCTCAGCCACTTTGTCTTTCGTTTTCAAGACAGCCGCGATCCGGTTCGTCGCGTTCTCGTAGCTGATCAGGGAAACGTCTTCAAAGAGCGCCAGTTTTTCGACCGGCATGCCACTGCGGATCAGGCGGATCCAGGCTTCGCGTTGTTCTTCGTGTGGATCGATGCAGGTCGCTTTGATGATAAAACGCAGGCTCGCGAAGAGTGATCCTGTCCATTCATCGTGATAGGTGAACCCTTCCGCAATCTCGTAGGGATTCACTTCAGGGTCGCTCATGAACGCTTGGTTCGCCGCAGTGTAGAAATCCCGTCGGATCGGGGGACGCCGCAGGGCGTATCGCTCCGGGCCACCGGCTTCGCCGACGCGATAGTTCCACAATCTCTGTCCCTCGGGAGAGAGAACGAAACGAAGGAACAGGTGCGCGAGTTCGGGGTGGGGCGCACCGCGCAGCATTCCGATGGGATCGGCCCCGATCGAGGTACCGGCCCGCGGCATCACGAACTGCACATGGGAATTCCCGGTTTCATCCTGGTAGAGTTCGTTGAAGGTCCGGCCGTAAAAGTCGATCGACATTCCGGCTCCGGCATCCCCGAGAGCGACGTCGCGAGGGACTTTTGCGGCGGAGTCGGTGAAATAGCGGGCATTGGCGCTGATTTTGATGATGAGGCGCATCGCTGCGCCCCATCCTTTCGCGACGGCCTCATCCTCTGAGGTGCCGTCGGCAATGAGACGCAGAATCTGCTCCTGAATGAGCATTTCGAAGGCCTTCGTTGTCGAGCCGGACTTGGTGGGATCGGCGAGCGCGACCTGGCCGACAAGACGTGGATCCGCAAGATCATCCCAGCGTTTCAGTCCGTCTTCCAATCCCACGCGCTCAAGAACGTCCGTGTTGTAAACGATGCCGAACGAGGAGAGCACCGTGCCGACCCACTTGAAGCCCGGATCGCGGAACGGTTCCCCCGAGACGCTTTCCGGCATGATATCCTGAAACCACTCCGGTTCCTCTTTGGCGAGAACGCCCGGTCCGTAACGCCCCGTGGCATCCATCGCGACGAGGTTGCCCGACGCAGCCTGACGGGTGAAGTCGTAGGCGCCGCCGCCGAAGAACAGGTCGATACCGACACCGATTTCGGAGTTCAAAAACAAGGCCCGGGCTGTTCCTGTGAGTTGCTCCGGGTTGTCGCGATCGAGGAGGGTCAGGTCGCGCACCCAACCCTGTTGCATGGCATTCTCTGCGGCCTCATCGAAGCTCTTGTTATCAAAGGCATCCCGGATCGCGGCATTGAAAGGAAGGCTCGTTTTGAGCCGCCAGAGTGTTTCGAAGCGGGTGGAATACTCCGATTTCAGAAATCGGGCAATCTCCGAGGTGCCGCCCGGCTGCCGCCAATCGACAAAGACATCGCGGTCGTGCTCCACCTTCATGTGACGGGCAAAGGCGCGGGCGAACTCGGACTGAATCGACTCGTTGTGTGGTGTGATAATCACGAGGCGCTCAGAGTCGCCACGGGTGAGTCCGCCGTCTTCCGGATCAGGTCGCAGCGCAAACGGGGCCACGAGAACGAGGCCAAGCAGGGCAAAAACGATGGAGAGCCGGGCGATCACGGTTCACGAATACGGTAAAATCATGATATCCTCCGGTTTCGCGGAGGCATACAGCTTCTGTTCGGTGTCGCGAATGACGCGACGGGGATTCAGTTCTGAAATATGAAACGGTTCCTCGCGTCCCGGAGCCTGGAGAGAGTATTGTGCGACTTCGCCGAGGTAGATCGATTCCGTGAGATGTCCGGCGATCTTATTGCGGGCGGGTGGGGTGGTTTCAATAGAGAGACACTCAGGCCGGATCGACAAAGTAACCGGAGTGCCGGGCTCGAGAGGAAGGACGGGATCCGAGGGGCGGCCGGCAAGATCGCCGATCGCGGTTTTCACATAGACATTGTCTCCCGAGATGGAGGCCACTTCGCCCGTAACCAAATTGGTTTCCCCGATAAATCCGGCGACGAGTGCGCTGCGGGGACAGCGGTAGACATCCTCCGGTGTCCCGACCTGGGCGATATTGCCGCCATCCAGAATCGCGAGGCGATCGGCGATGGAGAGGGCCTCCTTTTGATCGTGTGTCACATAGATCGCGGTAAGACCGAATTCTTTGCAGATCCGGCGAATTTCACCTCGCATCTCGATCCGCAGCTTCGCATCGAGGTTGGAGAGTGGCTCATCGAGCATGAGACAGCGGGGACGGACGACGAGAGCGCGGGCGAGCGCGACGCGTTGTTGCTGACCGCCGGAGAGTTGATTGATTTTGCGGGTGCCGAGGCCTGCCATCTTTACCATCGCGAGCGCCTCCTCGACGCGTTTTTTCGTTTCGGCCTTCGAGACCTTTCGTTCCTCGAGACCGAAGGCCACGTTTTTGAAAACATTGAGATGAGGCCAGAGCGCGTAGCTTTGGAACATCATCGCGGTTTCCCGCCTGTGCGGCGGGATCTGCGTGACGTCGTCCTGATCGAATTTGATCGTGCCGGCATCGGGAAGATGAAAACCGGCAATAGAACGGAGCAGAGTGGTCTTTCCGCAGCCGCTGGGGCCGAGAAGAAAGAACAACTCTCCCGAGTGAATATCGAGCTCGAGCTGGTTGAGCGCAACGACATCGCCGAAACGTTTTTCCAGTCCGCGAATTTGGATAGATACCATGGCAGGGTTTTCTCGAGCGGGTTTGTCCGATGTAGCGGAATCCGGGCCGTTGGACAAGGAAAAGAATGGACTCGATCTCGGAAGGTTGGATTTGTGAAAATTTCTCGCCCGGATCGATCCACTTTGCTTTGATCACGGGGTGAAAAAACTACTTCAATCCGTTGGGCCGGCGATCGTAGTCGCGGCCGTTGTGTTAGGGCCCGGCAGTATCCTCACGAGCTCGAAAGTCGGTGCGACCTTTGGTCCGCTCGGAATTCCGGTGGTGATCATCGCTGCGATTCTCATGATCGGTATGGTCGCTCTCGCTGCGAGAATTGGCGTGGGTTACGAAAACAGTGCCTGCGACGAGCTTTCCTCGCGCCTCGGGAGGCCGGTCGCGGTTGCCGTCGGCTTGATTTTATTCCTCCTTGTCGCCTTGTTTCAATCGAGCAACAACATCGCGGTCGTCGCCGGGCTGTCGCCGCTGGTGGAGCTGATGAGGGACGGTCAACCTTTGTCGGTGATGTCTCAGGTCATCCTCCTCGTGGTTTTCAACAGCTTTGTGATTTCCTGTCTTTATCTGATGCGGAATCTCTACGGCTCGATTGAGAAGCTCATGAAAATCCTGATCGGGGTCATGGTGATCGCCTTTCTCGTGAACTTTGTGGTCGCTTACCTCACGCCGCGTCCCTTTGAGCCGGTGGCTGATGTTTCCAAGGGTGACTTGATTGCGCTGCTCGGAATGATCGGGACGACGTTTTCAGTCGGGGGGGCTTTCTATCAGTGTTATCTCGTGAAGGAGAAAGGCTGGGGGATCGGCGAGGCAAAGCGCGGACTCATCGATTCCATTGTCAGCATTTCCGTTCTCGGTGGAGTCACCCTCGTGATCCTCCTGACCGCGACCCGGGTGTTTTACGGCAATCCTGACGGCGTCACCCTGGGGCGTGTTGATGACGTTGCCCGACAGCTCGAACCGCTTTTCGGCTCCTGGGCGACGGTGATGTTCAGCCTCGGTATCGTCGCGGGAGCGTTCAGTTCCTTTCTCGTGAATTCCATGATCGGCGGCACCGTGATGGCCGATTCGATCGGGAAGGGGAGCCGTCTTTCGCAGCCGTGGCCGCTTCACCTTACGGCGCTGGCATTGCTCATCGGCATGACCGTGGCGATCTTTTCCCTGACCCGGGAGGGCAGCACCGTGACCTTGATCACCTTTGCCCAGGCATTGACGGTGCTGGGGATTCCGGCGCTGGCGGCGGCGCTCGTGTATCTCGGAACGCGGAAGGAGCTGACCGGCGAGCGCAAGGTGCCGCGCTGGATCATCGGTTTGGCGTCAGTAGGATTCCTGATCTCGTGCGTGCTCGCGGTGCGGACCGCACTGGCGGTGTGGGAGAAGGTGAGTGGTTAGCGCTCACGATAGGCTTTGTAGTCGAAGTCTTCGGGAAGATCGGGACGCCAGACCCAGTCTCCGTCGTCATAATCGTGCTTAATCAAACCTTTCTCATCAATCCGGTTCGGACCGACACTGTAGAGTTTGAAGTCAGACCGGCCAAGTTGCTCATAAACGTAAGGAAGGCCCGTAAAGGGATCGGTAGCGTTCAGGACTTCGCGCCCAGGCCGCAAATCCTGAAGCGTTGACGGATAACTTCCTTGTTCCTGCGCGTGAATTTCAAGGAGAATAGCGGGCTTAGCATGATCGTTGAGAACTTGGACCCTCTGGAATCTCACTGCGATGCCTTCGTAAACAGGCAGGGAGATGAACGAAAATACATATCGAATTCGGTCTACTCTGGAGCTCATTCGTGCGTTGATTTCTTTATCGATGTCGATATCGAACGGGACTTGATTGACCCGGTCGCCGCCTTCTTCGGAATCGAACAAGCAAATTTGAAGAATCTCAGAATGTGCGAGAGCGTTCTCGTAGAGGACTCCCTTTGGAATGAGGGTAATTGGGATTTCGACATCCGGGATAAGATTCTCCACTTCTTGTATTTGGGGATACTCGCCTTGCGCAAGCTGCACCATCGTTTCGGCGAAAATGGCTCGCTCCATGCGCAAGGAGGACATAAATCCTCTTGATAGAGGCTGGAAATTGAGGGCCACATTCAGAGCTTCCAACTGTGCCGAATTCCAAGTCTGCTTCTGTATTCCCTCCCGGATTTCGCCGATAGCCTGACCCTAAAACAAGTTTCCAATAAGCTGAAAAATAAGGGAAGTCTCTGCCGATAAGTGTTTGGTCAGACGGAGGAGGGTATGTATGTCATCGAGCGCCTGCTCCGATTCGCCGAAATGGATCGAGGCCCGGGCCCGGAGATGAAGCAGCTTTGCGATATCATGAAAAACGGTCCCTTCCGGAAGGCCTAGTGAATAGCCTTCGCTGTATTCGATCAAAAGGTTGCTATGCGGTCGAAGGGTAGCATTTTCGATTTCCTTCAGGTCTTCCTCAAGACTCTTCATGAAACTCCGGATGACAGTCGCAGCCTCTTCATCTGTCTCCAATTCAGAGAAGCTCATGTGAATCGGGGAGACGGTCATGAAGCGGACCGATTTAGACGTATCCGGTGGTTTGTATCCGGGAATGGCATTTGGAGAGTATTTCGAGCGAAGCTTTTCGGTCCCTGTCAACGCCTCCTCTCTGGCCTTGGAAACAAGATCTCGAATGAAGTCCGCTTCCGCAAAGTTCTCCCCAGGATCCGGAATCGGGTCAGGCTCCTTATCGGCGATTCGAAGCGATTCTCCCCTGGTCTGGAGATTCTCGATATGTGCCATTACAAGCGGAGCCGCGATGACGATGATCAATCGTATCACGAGACTTCGTCGGGGATTTGATGATGACTCACTCATCTTTGCTCAGCGAAGTGAGAGGATAGAAACTCATTTGCAGGACGTCGATTGAAGACCGAATCAGGCAATTGCCCACCGTTTCTCTCCATGCTAGCCTCGGAGCATGCGATTTTTTTGCCTCCTTTCGATCATCCTCGCGCCCCTGCTTGCCACGGCGAGCCAACCCAACATCATTGTCATCCTCACCGATGACCAGGGATGGGGCGACCTGAGCGTCAACGGGAACACGAACCTTTCAACGCCGAACATCGACTCCCTCGCGGCAGACGGAGCCTCGTTTGACCGCTTTTATGTATCTCCAGTCTGCTCACCGACCCGGGCTGAATTCCTGACCGGACGTTATCATCAGCGTGGCGGGGTCTATTCCACTTCCGCCGGTGGTGAACGGCTTGATCTCGATGAGATCACGATCGGTGATACGTTCAACTCCGCCGGTTACCGGACTGCCGCCTTCGGCAAATGGCACAACGGGATGCAATTTCCCTATCACCCGAATGGTCGCGGGTTCGACGAGTTTTACGGCTTTTGTTCGGGGCACTGGGGGCACTACTTCAGCCCGATGCTGGAGCACAACGGGACGATTGTGAAAGGCGAAGGATTTGTCGTCGATGACTTCACGGACAAGGCGATGGACTTCATCGAGGCCAGTGGCGAAAAGCCCTTCTTCGTCTACCTGCCCTACAACACACCGCATTCGCCCATGCAGGTGCCGGACGAGTTCTGGGACCGGTTCAAGAACAAGGAGATTTCGATGCGTCACCGTGAGCCGGAAAAAGAGGATGATCTTCACCTTCGCGCCGCCCTCGCGATGTGTGAGAACATCGATTGGAATGTCGGGCGGATCCTTGAAAAACTCGATCAGCTCGATCTCGCAGAGGATACCATCGTGATGTATTTCTGCGACAACGGACCGAACGGTTCGCGCTGGAACGGGGGGATGGCCGGGAAGAAGGGATCCACGGATGAAGGCGGTGTCCGCAGCCCGATGCTGATCCGCTGGCCGTCAAAGATCAAGCCGGGAACGGAAGTGAAGACGCTTGGTGCCGCGATCGATATCCTGCCAACACTGGCCGAGATGACCGGAGTTCCCCTGATTTCTGAAAAGCCGTTGGACGGAGAAAGCCTGGCCCCGGTGCTGCTGGGTGACAAAGCGGATCCATCGCTGGAAGAGCGCATCATCTTTTCAGCCTGGAAGAACAGGTCCAGTGTCCGCACTCCAAAGTTCCGGCTTTCAACCGATGGGAAACTTTATGACATGGAGAAAGATCCCGGTCAGTTTCAAAATGTCGCCGCCGATCATCCTGAAATTCACGCTGCTCTCTCGACCCGGCTCAAGGAGTGGACGGAAACCATGAACAAGGAGTTGGGCGAAGACACCCGGCCTTTTGTGATCGCTCATCCGGGTCATGATTGGACGCAGATTCCGGCGCGTGACGGGATTCCTCACGGAAACATCGAGCGTTCCAACAAGTTCCCGAACGATTCCTTTTTCTCCAACTGGATCTCGACGGAAGACAGCATCAGCTGGGAGGCGGAAGTGGCTGAGAGTGGGGAGTTTGATGTTCAGATCTTCTACACCTGTGATCCGGAAAACGTCGGGTCTTCCCTGGAACTGAGCTTTGGGGACTCCGTTCTCACGGGCAAGGTCACGGAAGCACACGCAAGTCCGCTTCTCGGGGGGAAAGAGGACCGTTCACCGCGCGTCGAGAGCTACACGCAGGACTGGACGCCGATGACTCTCGGCAAAATCAAGCTGGAGAAGGGGACGGGAGTCCTTACGCTGAAAGCAACCGGGATTCCAGGTGCGGAAGTCATGGATTTCCGCCTCCTTATGCTGAAGCGGCTTTGAAGAGATCGTTCTGCGCCAACGTTTGGAGTGTCTCAAAACAATAACGGGTCGCCTGAGCCGTCATCGTTTAATTCGGAAGAGCGAACTGGAAGCCCGCCCATGCGGCTCACTGCAGCCCGAAGCGCTGAAACATGGTGACGTCGTGTCCGTAGATGTCCTTGTCGAAACGAACGCGGCTGTCACCCATGATCGTGCAGGTCCAGTAGTTCAGATAGACCGGCATCTTCTTTTGGAGGACCTCGCGACGGTCTGGTTGTGAGGCATCCTCCATTGCGGCACGGATCGCCGGGATCGTCCAACCGGGGTTGGACTGAAGAAGGATGTTGGCAAGCTCTTCCGGGCGCTGAACACGGACACAGCCGGAGCTGAAGTCCCGGTCTGCTTTCTCGAACAGTTCCCGGTGATTGGTATCATGAAGATACACCGCCGAGTCGTTGGGAAAGATAAATTTGATCAATCCGAGTGAGTTGTTGGGGCCTCCTTTTTGCTGCATGAGAAGGCTTCCTGAGGCGACCTTGTTCAGATTATCCACCGTGTTGGAGTGCACTGAGGTCGAGCCATAGGAAGAGACAATCTCGTAGCCATGTTCCACCATGTAGGCTTGAGGGCCGTTCGACGAACTCAAAGCAGCGGGGACGAGGAGGCGTTTCGCGATGGAGGTGGGCACCTTCCAGGTCGGGTGGAAGTAGATACTCTCGACGTCACCGTGAAAAACAGGGGTTTCACTGATGCCTTTTCTCCCGACGACGACGGTCATCACCGTGATTTCCCGCTGGTTGCGATACACGCGCAGGGCGCTTTCAGCGATGTTCACTTCGACGTGTTCCGACTGCTCCCAGGTTCGGGGCATCCAGCGGAGGCGGTCGATGTTGATAATAATTTGATTCACCCGATAGCCAATGTTGGTGTTTAACTCCTCCAGAGTTGCCGTTCCGATATAGCCGTCCGGCTCGATGCCATGGCGGAACTGAAATGACTTGATCGCATCTCCAGTCCGTTCATCGATGATTCTCTTGCGGTTTTTCGGTGCTCCACCGGGGAGATCACCCTCAGCCTGCAATCGTGAAGTGAGAAGATTCCATTCCGGATACTGGCTTCCGGGCCCGGCGGGCTGAGCGGTTGCCGGAAGGTCGCGCCATCCGCCGAGAGCCTGAATCTTCCGGTAGCGGGCGAGTGTTTTCACCATTTCCTTGTAGCGCTCGTCCTGAGGAGGGGCCGTCTGGAGAAGGAAGGAGGCGAACTGAGTGGGGGACTGCTGCAGAGCCTGATCCAGAAAATGATACGCAGTGAGTTGCCGGGGGATGTCATCCCACTTCTTGTGAACGGTATCCGGATCGACAAAGCCGTAGGCGACTGCCTGAATCGCATACAGCGCCAACTGGGTCGTGCCGACTTCCACGGCGGCGCGGACCCGGGGGTCCGGGCTGGGCGCGCGCCACTGTGCATCCCAGGCATCCAGCTGGAACAGGGCCGGGGCGAGACCGTGAGCATCGAGTTCACGAATAAACTGGGCAAGGCCGCCGAGATATTCGCCGGTCCAGACCGGAGTATAGTTGCGGGCGCGATACCAGCCGTCGATCCCTCCCTTGGATTTAGCCGCTTCCGTCTGGATAAAGGAATTCATGCCCTGTGCCCGGGCTGAATGAGAGGGAACGAACAGGGAGAGACTTATGGCGATTACTGAAAACCGGATTTTGACAGACATGGGCGAAGAGTTAACAGATCTTAAGTATCCCCTCATTCAGAATTTGTTCAAATATTCAATGGATTTCAATGAGGCGCATTCACTTTCCCTTGAATACGACACCGGATAACAGGTCTTTCATGAATCCCGGCATGGACAGGAGCAGGTTTTCTTTGCAGAGTCCAGTCGTATGAGACTTACGAACGTGCTTCTTTATGCCGCTACTCTTACCCTGATCTGCGCCCCGGCGCGGGCTGAAGATCGTGGGAAGCCGCTCTTCGATGGCGTTTCTCTGAATGGTTGGAAGGCCTACGACATGTCTTACTGGACGATCGAGGACGAGGCGATCACAGCGACTGCCTCTGAGGAGAACCCCTGCAAGACCAATCAGTTCCTCGTCTGGCAGGATGGGGAGGTGAGTGATTTCGTTCTCACGGTGAAATTTCGTCTCGAAGGTGGTCCGAAGGCGAACAGTGGGATTCAGGTTCGCTCTGAGATGGATAAAACGGGGCACGCGAAAGGATACCAGGTCGATATCAGTCAGCCGGGGGCTCCCTGGCTTGGTGCGATTTATGATGAGCATGGCCGGAAAATGCTCGCCGCGCGAGGGGAGTCGACCGTGATTCAACCGGATGGATCGTTGAAGAAGAGTTCCGTGGATTCAGCCGGGCCTGCGATCGACGCCTATTCGGAGAAAGACTGGAATACCTATGAAATCAAAGCCCGGGGCAATCGCATCGAGGTTTCACTCAATGGTCATGTCACCGCTGTGATAGAAGACCTGCAGGAAGAGGAGCGTGAATTATCCGGCGTCCTCGCCTTGCAATTGCACTCGGGTCCGCCGATGAAGATTCAGTTCAAGGATATTTTCCTGAAGACGCTTTAGTTTTTCGAATGGATTAAAATGAGGGCGAGTGAAAAGGATTTTTACGAAGAGTTGGAGCGTAATCCGGAAGACTGGTCGGTCCGCTTGCGCCTGATTCGATCCGCCGTGGAAGCAGGGGAGAAAGAAGAAGCGAAGAGGCTTGTCCGCGAGTCTCCCGACGAAGATCCGCTTCCCTCTGAGTTGCAGCAGCAGATCCACACCCTTCTTGTCGAGGGAGCCCGGGCCGCTGCGAATCCTCATCGAAATTTGCCGACGGCGAACGATTGATCCCGGGGCGGCAAACGTAATCCGCTCGCATGCTGGCGCTTTGGTATTCACCGATCTACACCAACGGACTCGACCCTGAAGCGCGTTTCCCGCGAGAGCGCTATCGTCTCGTGAAGGATGCGCTTTCGGTGGGGCCGGAACGGGGGGCAATTGAGTTTCGGGAACCGAGGCTCATGGATCCGGAGGATTTGCATCTCGCGCATGATCCCGACTACGTTCGGGATTTTCTGAACGGCACGCTCGATGATTCCATGGTTCGGCGAATCGGTTTGCGTCCGTGGACGAAGGTCATTGTCGAGCGAACGCTCATCCTGACAGGAGGCACGATTGAAGCGATGCAGTATGCGGTGAGCGCGAACGGATTTGCCGGGAATCTGGGGGGCGGTACTCATCACGCCTATCACGACTTTGGCTCGGGCTACTGCATCTTCAATGATCTCGCGGTCGCCGCACGGATCGCGCAGCGGGATTTTGGAGTCGATCAGATCGCCATTCTCGATCTGGATGTCCATCAGGGCGACGGGACCGCCGCGATCTTCAAGGAAGATCCGTCCGTGACCACCGTCTCATTTCATTGCGGGAAAAATTTTCCCTTCCGGAAAATGAGGTCCGACTTTGATGTGGCTCTCGAAGAGGGGACAGGCGACGCGGAATACCTCGAAGGCGTCGAGCGGTTTCTGGCGCGGGAACTCGCCGCCATGAATCTCGACCTTCTCTTTTTTCAAGCAGGAGTGGATGCCCTCGAGACGGATCGGTTGGGCCGTCTTTCTCTCTCACGAGAGGGGATGAGGCGTCGCAATGAGCTGGTTTTTGACTTCGCGAGAGCGAAAGGAATCCCTCTGGTGATCACGATGGGTGGTGGCTACGGGGAGCCGATCGAAACCTCGGTGGCCGCTCATGCTGATCTTTTTCAGGGAGCCGCGCAGAGGTGACGGATCAGTGGGAGACCGGGGCAGGACGAGTCGGAAAGGGCTCAAAATCCGAGGGAACTCCCGGGAAGTTCTCCTGACGAAAGCGATCCCAGGTCCGGCGGGTTTCTTCGGAGATGATCTCGTTCATGGCTTCCTGACAATCAAAGCAGATCAGGGCACTGTCGAGCATGTCGTCGCCCTGACACACGCCGACGAGATTGAATTCGTTGCCTTTCACCTGATCGAGTGTGTTCACGCAGAGCGCACACTCATCGAAGCCGGAAACATCACGATGGTGTTTCTCGTGAAATTCTTCGAGGCGTTGCTTCGACTCTTCGGAGGTTTCCTCCATCATGGCCGCCATGCAGGGCATGCAAATCGCGCTCTCAAGAATTACCTCGTCCCCTTTGAAGCTTTTCGAAATGCGGAATCCCTCGGCGAAGTCCCGAAGAGACTCGCCGCAGCGGGTGCAGGTCACGAAAGGGCGCTCCTCGTAGAAGGAGTGGAGGACGTCGGGGATAATGACCCGGTTCGACGGTTCTTGCGGGGAACCGGACTCCGATTCCCCGGGGAATTCTGGTTCGTGTTCTGACATTGGCTACTTGTCAGTATCCAAAATCAGGAAGGATTCGTCCAGCCCTGATTCCAAATAATGTGAGTGCCGCTCTTACCGGGAACGATGACATCTTTCCAACCGTTTCCGTCGATATCTTCCAGTCGAATCTGCAAGCCTACGCCCGGACCTTCCCCGGCCGGAGCTTTGGAAATCCAGTTCTTTTTCCAGGACTGCTCTTCAGGATTCCAGTCGTAGTACTGCACCGTAATCTCGTCACTCGCGCCGGGGTCCTTCCCGGAGTGGGCGAAGTAGCGCTTGCCGGTGATGAGCTCGGCGGCGCCATCGTTGTCGATATCATCCCAGGCCATGGTGTGAGCCTGGGAGAATTTCTTGTCGATGAGGTGCTGACGCCAGACGATGGTGCCGTCAGACTGAGGCTCCATTTGCTCCTGCCAATAAAGTCCGTAGTTGTGACCGTCGGCCCAGATGAGATCGTTGCGTCCATCGTCGTTGAGATCGACCACAAGAATCGGGCAGCTTGCGTGGGGCAGGGTGAAGTCGGGATGATACTCCCAGGGTCCCGAGAACGGGCCGTCGGCGGGGCGCTCATACCATCCGCTCAGGAAGACAATGTCCTCGAGTCCGTCCCCGTTGATATCGCCAAAGCCCATGCCGTGACCGTTGCCACTCTCGGAAACGACGTGCTTGACCGCCTTTTGCTTTCCGTTCTCGCCTTTCACAAAACGCCAGATGAGCATGGGGTTGTCAGCCTTCCACGAATTCGCGATGAACTCAGGCGTTCCGTCTTCGTCGAAATCATGCAGAAAGGTCGCCTCGTTGTGACTGTAGCCGGTGTCGGCAAGTTCGTGAATCGCCCAGATGCCCTTTTCATAGTTGCCGGGTCCGGGATTTTCATACCAGTTCAAAAGGGGAAGGGTGAAGGCTCCCGCAACCACGTCGAGGTCCCCGTCACCGTCCATGTCGAGGAGGTGCTCGGAGTTGTTCTGCACATAATCAGCACCGAAAGGCATCAATTTCCGCACGGGGAGCTGCTTGAAGTCGGGGGCCTGATACCAGAATTCACCGGCGACGACGTCCAGTTTCCCATCGCCATCGATGTCTCCGACCGCGATGCCCTCGCTGTTGTCTTTGTGGAGTTGCTTCACTTCAAATTTCAGCGTCGGGGGAGCCTTCGGCTTGGGTTTCTGTTGCGCGACGAGAGTCGCGGCGACGGCAAGGATGGAACAGGGGATAATGGCGGCGAGTTTCATGATAAGGGGTAAACGCGGGTAAAAAGGGGTAAGCGGGGGTTAAAATTCGAGAACAGGAACAAATTGAGTTTTCCCGGCATCATCGATCAGTTCGAGGGTGACCTCGTCGAGGCCGTATTTCTTCAGGCCGGCAAACGTGAATTTCTGGCGCCCTGCTTCTTTGATCTTGAGGGTAATTTCGGCTTCTTCGCCGTCTTCGGGAAGCTCGATCTCTTTGTCTCCGTGAAAAAGCACGAGATCCTTCAGCTTTCCGGTGAACTTCAGCTTAATCTCCCCCGGTTCAGAAACCTCAATAAAGGTGCGCGCAACCGCGTAGCGATTCGAGCCGCGACCGACGACATCAGGGGTCTCGTCGACAGGCAGCGCCCCGTTCACTTTCGAGTAAATGGGGAGCCAAATATAGCTGTCGATTTCTTCGGTGAAAATGATTTCGCCCTGGTGACCGATTTCGTCCCGGGTTCTTTCGTGAGGCATCAGGGTCTGCCACTGGCGAACAAAACGGTTTGGCGGTGTTTTGAAATCCCCGTCCTTGCCCAGCTCGGAGAGGAAGCGGACGAGATCGACAAACTCATCTTCGCGCAGAGACGCGGTGAGACCGGGAGGCATGAGCGAGACCGGGCTGATCTGATTGCTCGCGATTTCCGACTTCGCAATGCGGTTTTCGTTTCCGACCGCATCCCGAATCACGATTTCGTTGTCATCTTCGCGGGCGATCGCTCCGGCGAAGGAGTCGCCGTTTTTCAAGGTCACGAGTGTGGTGTGGTAGCCTTCCTTGATCTTGACACTGGGCTGGAGGAGCGAATCGATCAGGTAATCGACCGGAGCACTCGCACCGATCGAAACCATATCGGGCCCGATGACCCCGCCGGCGCCGCCGATGGCATGACAAACGACGCATTGGAGCGCGGCACGACGGTAAATGGTTTCACCGTTGTGAGGATTTCCCTTTGTGGCGACGTGTGACATCATGGCTTCCATCTCTTCGGGAGAAAGCGCCATTTTCATGGGCTTAAGCCCACCGGCATCCTGCAGGGCTTTGACGAGACCTTGAGGGCTCGTCGCCGCGCTACTGGCTTTTTGCACGCCGGTCAGAGCAATTTCCTGAGGAAGGCTCGCGTTTTTGAGGGCGGCGGAAAGGGCTCCCGGGCCCTGCTTGTTGGCGAGGAAGGCATCGAAAATTCCGTGGGGATCTTTTCCTCCAGGAGCTTCGGTGAGAACCGCGACGGCCAGCTTGGCTCCCTCGGCAGGATTCATCCGGGTGCGGCCAGTGACAGCGAGGGAACGCGTCAAAAACGGAGCCGTCGCATCTTTCGCGAGATTCTGAAACAGGGTCGCAGTCTTGGGGCCTCCGAGGGAAATCAATCCGGTGAGAGCGGCCTGCGCCCTGGCCTGATTGGCGGGAGCGGCGAGAAAAGCTTCTTCCAATCCTCCGCGAGCCGATTCCAGTTTCCACTGTCCGGCAAGTGCCGCCGCACTCGCGAAGAGAGCCTGATTTTCAGAACGAAGGAATCGGGAAAGGCGGTTGATGTCTCCTGCCGGTTGCAGCTTGCGGAGACGGCCGGCGCTGGCGAGAGCCTGGAGGACGATCTCCTGCGAGGCTTCTGAGGTCCCTTCGGCGAGACCGTATTCGAAGATGGTATTGAGGTCGGCAGGGGAACCGACCTTGGAAATCCAGTCGGTGAGATCCGCAATCTCATTTTCGGTCTTGAACTCACCGTTCTTCAACGCCGTGAGAATGATCGGCACCGCGACCGGCTTGTTGAGGGCGCGGACCGCAAAGAGGAGCTGGCTCGTGTTGGCAAAGGGATTTCCTTTCCCGGTCAGCCCGGTCAGCCCGGTCCAGCGGTCTTCGTGCTCGCGACAAATTGAC
>JARGOP010000022.1:50184-64251 GCA_029233965.1 Verrucomicrobiales bacterium
CCCGGTCAGCCCGGTCAGCCCGGTCCAGCGGTCTTCGTGCTCGCGACAAATTGACCAGATTGCAAAATCGAGGAACTCATCGACTTCGGCTCCTTCCAGGGCCTGAAGCGCGAGTTTCACGGTGTCGGGGGAATCAAGCTGGGCAAGGACGCTGACCGCCCAGAGCCGGACCTGGGGGTGAGGATCGCTGATCGCTTTGCCGGCGAGCTCGAGAGCACGGTCATTCTCCGCCGCGGTGTAATAGATCGCGCGCAAAGCACCGGCCCGCGCTTTGTGGTTTTCGGAACTCAGCAATGAGGCCGCCGTCTCGAGATCGAGTTGGTTCATCGTCTGCGAAGCCCAGACTTTTCTCAGAGTAAAAAGGTCGGCATCCACCTGCTCAGGAGCGGTTGCCGAGGCGAGGATGGGAAGAATGGACTCCGGATCGCGGGTGCGAAGCTCCTTGCCGGCCTGCTCGCGATTCCAGCCTGCGTCCGAGGTCAGCGCCATCGTGACGACGTCGGCGTCGGGAGCCTCATCAATGTTTGGCTTCTCGAGGAGGTCCCGCCCGTCGAAGGTGATCCGCCAGATGCGACCGTTTTCCTTGTCGCGCCGGGGATCGCGGAAGTCGACTTCGCCATGCTGAATGATGGGGTTGTACCAATCCGCGATGTAGATCGCTCCGTCGGGACCCATCTTGATATCGATCGGGCGAAAGGCGCGGTGCTTGGAGGAAACGAGATCCTCCACCTGCGACGACGTGTAGGCGCTGCCGTTGTCGGTCAGTTTGAAGAGGTTGATCCGGTTGCCGCGAAAATCCGGTGCCGCGAGGACCTTTTGAAGATCGTCCGGAACGTGACCGCCGGTGAGAAGCTCCAGTCCACAGTGCTTCGGCTGGCCGGGATTGAGTCCGGTGAGGATGCGGGAAGCGCCCGGTGAGGTCGCAAAGACCGAGCGCGGGAAAACGAAGTTGATCCCCTGACTGCCGGCTCCATCCGTGAGGAAGCTCTGTCCCCACTCGTCGAAGGCATGACCCCAGGGATTGATGAGGCCTTTCATGAAGACCTCGGCGCGTTGTGTCTCGGGGCGATAATGCCACATGCCCCCGCCGAGAAGACGGCGTATCCCGTAGGGCGTCTCAAGGTGGGTGTGAATGTAAATCGACTGGTTCATCCAGATCATTCCCTCGGGACCGTAGCGGAAGGTGTGAACAAGGTGATGAGTGTCCTCGGTTCCGAATCCCGAGAGAACGACCCGACGCTCGTCGGCGACGTCATCACCGTCGGTGTCTTTGAGGAAAAGCACTTCGATCGCATTGGCAACATAGCATCCGCCATCGCCGGGAAGAATCGCCGTGGGAATGTGGAGATGATCCGCGAAAACAGTGTGCTTTTCGGCGACCCCGTCCCCGTCCTCGTCTTCGAGAATGATGATACGGTCGTTGTCTTCTTCACCCGGCTGGATGTGCGGATAAAGCGGGCTGCTCACGACCCAGAGACGACCGCGCTCATCCCAGTTCATATGAACGGGATTCTTCACTGTCGGCTCGTGGGCAAAAAGATTGATCGACGCGCCTTCGCGAAGCGAGAAGGCGTTCAGCTGGGCCTCGTGGGAGGTGTCCGGAATGTCACGGAGGCCGTTCTGGGCCATCACGGCGGAGCTAACGAGTAGCGGGAAAAGAAGGGAAAAAGTGAAACGATTCATGATCAGGGGAGAGGGAAGTTAGTTTTTGGCGTTTCCGGAAAGAACGCGCTGGCGGGCCTCTTCGATACGCACTTCCTGCTCTTCAATAAGCGGGTCAAACATGGGGATTTCCTTCGCATTCTGCCCCTGTTCGTGTTTCCGGAAGAGGAAAAGGTAGGTCTCGTTGGCCGGGCGCCAGCGGTGGAGAAAGAGCCGGTTTTTTTCAGTGATCGCGGCCCGCAATGCGGTTTTCGCTTCCGCGTCCGCCACGGTGACAGGCAGTTCGTCATAGCCGAGGTCTTTGAGGATTGCCCGTGCGAGGATGGCGTACCCTTCCTCGGTGTAGTGAACACCATTGTCGGTCAGGGCAGGATCTGCAATGCTCCCGTCGAAGTCATCGCCTCCGAGCGCCGCGAACAGGTCGACAAAGCGGGCGTCGTTCTTTTTGGCGAGATCACGAATCGCATCGCGAAAGGCCGCAATGTTCCGGTTGTTCGCGGTTTGGTCAGGCAGCGGGGCGCCGAGATTTTCAAGCGGGGGAGGGGAAAGCAGGACCATTTCGCGGATGGAGCCTCCCGCCGCGTTGCGGATCGCATCGATCTTTTTCTGATACCCGTCGATGAAGAGTCCAAGGCTCTTTTCGAGACCCGCCGCGGAAACTTCGGCGGCGGACTTTTCGTTCGTCCATCCCTGCTCGACCGACATCGCTTCGCCGGTTCCATAGCCCAGGAAGACCACGGTGGGTTTCAGTTCCTCGACGTTTTTCACGAGACGGTCACGTCCTTCCTCCGGTGTGCCGAAGTAGGAGCGGGAATCGGAAAAGACGGAATCAGCGCTCCATCCCAGATTGCGAAAGGTGAGGCCGGTTACCTCAGGGCCTGCTGCGATCTGAAGCGCGGCTTCCAGCTGTCCGTAGAGCCGGGCCCGTTCGATCAGGGTGTTTCCGATGAAAACGACTTGATCATCGGAATTCAGGAGTGGTCCGGCTTGCGACGGAATCGCCGGGGCGAGAAGAGAGGCCAGGCAAGCGCTGACCGCGACGGAGAGTTTCTTCATCATGTAGCGGGAAAGGAAATGCCGACCGGGCCGCTGTGCAAAAGCATAAACAGGCGATACCTGTATCGGGGGGGGACACCCTTGTATCGTTTCCTCTCTTTCCGATCCAGCAAATTTCCGAAGAAAAACGCCGCCATCCCGTGAAGTAAACGGAAGGGCGGCGATTCGTGAATTGAAGGAAAAGGAATGCAGATCAGTCCTTCTCGTATTCTTTGAGGAAACCGAGGAACTCGCGGCGGTGATCCTCTTCTCCGGAAAGGAGCCCGATCGCCATGTCCTGGGTCACGTAGTCGATCCCGTCGGAGACCTGAATGATCTTGTTGTATTGAGCAATCGCCCCGTTCTCGGCATCGATCACTCCTTTGATCACGCCAACGATGTCGGTTGTGTCCGCAAGAGGCTGGAGAGATTCCTGTGAGCGCTTCAGATCAAAGCTGCCCGGAACTGTGCCACCGATTGTTTTGATCCGGTTCGCGAGGGTCTGGGCGTGGGTGAGTTCCTCGACGATGTCTGCCGCGAGCGCGCGCTTGATGACTTCACAGCGGACCCCGTCAAGATTGACGGAGGCGGCGATGTAATTCTGCACGGTCTCAAGTTCCATCGCATAGGCGATCTTGAGGTTTTCGATAATTTCCTGGTTCGGTTCTTCGGTCATCATGTTTTGGACGTTTATTGCAGTAAAAGATTACGATGCGGACCTGATTTGCAGAAGGGTATCATTCCATTTCTTGCCTTTGGTGTTTCGATTTGTCTGGAATTCCGACATCATGCGATGGCAGATCCTTTTCCTTACCACCTCCTTTGCTGTGTTCGGCAGGGCGCAGGAACCGGTCAAAATCATTCCTCAGGCTGGTTGGTCAAGAGACGGGACGAGGCCGGTTCCCGAAAAAATGGAGCGGCATACCGACGGAATTACCTCTGTCGTCATTCATCACACGCAGAGCCCGAATGAAGTCGCAGCCTTCCAGCGGGCGGGACTCGTGAATGTGCAGCGATATCACATCGTCGAGCGCAACCGGGGGGATATTGCCTATCACTATCTCATTGGATCCAACGGTCTTGTCTTTGAGGGAAGAAATGCGGATTTTCAGGGAGATAGCGGCACTTCTTATGATTTGAATGGGCGGCTTTTGATCTGCCTTTTGGGTGGTTTTACGAGTCAGCGACCGGAGAAATCCGCCCTCGCTTTTGCCCTTTCGGTGCTCCTGTTTATTGGAATGGCGTGGCACTATCACGGGGAGCCGCCTGCGACTATCGTCAGTCAGTTCAACGGAGCGGGAATCCATCGAGCCGGATGGACTTAGCGGCCTTTCCGTTCCTTGCCTCAGTGGTCTGGACTGTATTTCTCACGAGGTATTTCCGCGAAAACGCCCACCGAAGGGTGAGGTGAGCGGCGGACGAACTCTTGCGTGAGGGCGGGCCGTGGGCTAGGGACTCGCTAGGTCGATTTTGAAACGCTATGGGATCACTGGAACTGAAATGGGGAGTCATGATCGGGGCCGCCAATATGGTTTGGCTCTACCTCTCCTATTATCTTGGAATGCACGAGAGAGGTCTCGTCATGATTCAGGTCATGACGCTGATTTCCGTACTCATCTCGGTGATCGGATACCTGCTCGCCCTGAGGGCTCTCGCGAAGAAGTTTCCGGAGATCGAGTATCTCGAAGGAATCCGTTCGGGGGCGATCATTGCCGGGGTCGTCGCGCTCTTTGCCGCCGTGGCTCAGGTCGGCTATTTCAAGTTGGTCAATCCGGGGTTCACCGACCAGATGGTGGAGCTGACCCGCTCCTACTATCTCGAGTCAGGTTTGTCTGAGAATGAAGCGGGCCGGTTTGCGGAGGGGGCGAAGAAGACTTTCGGGATGGTTTCCTACATGATCCAATCGGCCCTCGGCGCGGTGATCATCGGGATGATTTCCACCGCGATCATGATGCTGTTTTTGAGAAGGAGGGCGGCATGATTACCGCTCGTCGTAAACTCCTCGGGACGGCCGCGCTGTTGCTGATTCTCCCTGTTGTTGCCTGGGTCATTCTGCTGAATCTGGGACTGGTCGCGACTCCGGGCAATCCCGTTAAAGAGCCCTTCAATCAGTCAGACCGGATTTCCACGATCAAAGTCATCAAGGGAGAAGACGGGGAAATCCGGGCCCGGTTTAAGAACTGGAGCGAAGGCGATCCGGAACTGAGTGCTGAGGAATTCTATTCCATCTTGCTGGAGCGGCGTCGAAATCAGTCGTGGCTCTTCATGCTCCTCGATGTCACCTCCTGGACCGGCGTGGCCTGGGTGTTCTTTGGCTTTCTAGGGCAAGCGGTGTTCATGGCGAGAATGGTGGTGCAATGGCGCGCCAGTGAAAAAGCGAGATCCTCCGTGGTCCCGCCCGTATTCTGGTGGCTGAGTCTCCTCGGATCCTCCATGCTCATGGTCTATTTCATCTGGCGGTGGGAGATCATCGGATTTCTCGGACAAAGCACCGGCTGGTTTATTTACATCCGGAACCTCTGGTTTATTCACGGGAGACCTCTGAAGGGAGGGGAGAAGGAACACTGATCCGGCATCGTGACGGATCAGCAACCAACAGAATCAACAGGGTTGATTTACCCTTTTTACCCTGTTGCTTCAGGTCCTAAAAAAGCCGCTCCGGTTTCCCGAAGCGGCTTACGTCGATGACCAGGGCCGAACCGGATCAAACCGCGTCGCGGACGTTGATCATCGTTTTGAGGATCGTGTTCCAGGTCCCGGGCGTCTCGAGGACGGCGTTCGGGAACATACAGCCATCCCAGCAGATGTGCTCGATGCCGCGGTCCGCGTAGTCCTTGAGCCAGTACTGCGAGCACTTCACGATGTCGAGCTTTCCGTTTGGATCGTCGGCCTGGCAGTGCTTGCCGGTTTTGTCGTGACTGCCGGCGCCGTGGACAGTGCCGTCATTCTGTGCAACGTGGAAGTCGATTGTCCAGGGGCGGAGTTTGTCGGTCATTTCCTCGTAGGCGGCGTAGAACGCCTCTTCGCTGTAGCCTTCTTGAAGAAGGGCGTGTTCTGGAGCGTTGTAGCCGAGGAGGTAAAGATAGGTGTGAGCCAGGTCAGCCTGGAAGCCGAGGGTCTCGGGCATCCCGACCTCTTCGAGGAGATCGAGCATGTCCTTCCAGCTGTGCATTCCCGCCCAGCAGATTTCCCCCTCCGCCGCGAGACGTTGGCCGTGATCAGCCGCGATTTTGGCTGCTTCGCGGAAAGTGGCCGCGATGCGCTTGGTGTTACCGGGGGCATCCTCACGCCATTTATCGACACCGAACTCGGCGGAGTCGATGCGGATCACGCCTCTTTTGCGAACACCATGCTCATCGAAAACACCGGCGATACGGCAACCCACCTTGATTGACTCGAGGAACTTCGCCTGGGAAGCCTCGTCTCCCATCGCCGAATCGCCCACCGTGCCGGGCCAGATCGGAGCCACGAGAGAGCCGACATCAAAGCCGTAACCGGCGATCTTGTCTGCGATGGCCTTGAGATCGTCCTCTGACGCATACGGGTCGGTGTGGGGGAAAAAGAGAAAATAATCGATCCCATCGTATTTCTGTCCGTCGACTTCGGCGGCAGCAGTGAGCTCGAGCATGTGGTCGAGCGAGATGGGGGGTTCCTGACCTTCGTCGTCGCCTTTTCCAACGAGACCGGGCCACATGGCGTTGTGCAATTTCAGTGATGACATGATAGGGAATTTCAGGGGTAATATTTCGAGTGCGGGAAATGATACATGATGGCCCCTTCAGGGCAAGATCGAAGCCATAGCGCATGTGTCTGCATGCGCCAAATTCATATGGCGATGTCGCACTGCATCCGCTACAGGGCAGGGGTTGACTTCAATTGGCCTCTCGTGGACGTTCCCGTCCCGAAAACCGTAAACCCCGATACCAATTCTCATTTCCATGAAACGCCAGACCTTTCTCCTGATTGCCTCTGCCTTCGTTTTTTCCGCCTGCAGCGAACCAACTGAAGTGACGGAGACTCCGGAAGCCCCGGTTGTTGATGAAACGACTCCCGAGCCTGAAGCAGCTCCTCCGGCTGAAGAGGCCGCGCCGGTTTCGATGAATCCGAAGGTTCGCATCGAGACGAGCGCGGGAAACATCGTCCTTCAACTTGATCGGGAAAAAGCACCGGCCACGGTGGAGAACTTCCTCGCCTACGCGCAGGAGGGTTTTTATGACAACACCGTGTTTCATCGTGTCATTGAAGGTTTCATGATTCAGGGCGGTGGCTTTGGGCTCATGGAAGACGGAAAGATCGTGCAGAAGGAAACGAAGTCGCCGATCCAGAATGAGGCGGAAAACGGCCTGAAAAATTCCCGCGGAACGATCGCGATGGCGCGGACCGGCGACCCGCACAGTGCGACGGCGCAGTTTTTTATCAATCATGGTGAGAACAGCAATCTGGATTATCCATCTTTCGATGGCTGGGGATATGCCGTCTTCGGCGAAGTTGTGGAGGGTCTTGATGTCGTTGATCAAATCGCCTCAAGCGCGACCGATTCCAAGGTGCTCACCACCAAAGGCGGTGATGCTCCGATGAGTGATGTGCCGGTTGAGACGGTGGTGATCAAATCCGTGACCGTGATCGAATAAGTTGGCGACAAAATGTTTACCCCCTGAATTTATACTATATGAGTGAAAATAACGAAGAACTACCTAAGGTCTTTTTTGACATGGAAGCAGGCGGCGAGTCCGTCGGACGCATTGTCATGGAGCTCCGTCCTGACGTTGTCCCGAAGACTGCTGAAAATTTCCGTGCTCTCTGCACCGGTGAGAAAGGCGTAAGTTACAAGGGAAGCCCGTTCCATCGCGTCATTCCGGACTTCATGTGCCAGGGTGGTGACATCACCCGTGGGGATGGAACCGGCGGACAGTCGATTTACGGCAAGAAGTTTGAAGACGAGAATTTCGAACTGAAGCACACCGGTCCCGGTATCCTGAGCATGGCGAACGCCGGCCCGAATACGAACGGCTCCCAGTTTTTCATCTGCACCGCTGAGACGGACTGGCTCGATGGGGCGCACGTCGTTTTCGGCAAAGTGGTCGAAGGAATGGATGTGGTCGAGAAGCTGGAGGCTCTTGGAAGTCGTAGCGGAAAGACCGCAAAGGAGATCAAGGTTGCCGATTGCGGTCAGCTTTAAACCTCCTTTTCCGTTCCCGAATGAAACGCCTCTTCTTCTTTTGCTCCGGCAGGGGAAGGACGGGGCGTTTTTGTTTTCCCCTGTTCGCTCTGGGCCTTGGCCTTGGCCTTGGCCTATGGGCGACCGCACAGGCCGGGGAACGCCCTCTTACGGTCACTGCTGAAGCAAAGGTCAGAGAAAGCGGCGAAAACTGGCGGTATTTCCTTTTTCTGCCTGCCGGCTACGAGGAAGATGAGTCTGCGAAGTGGCCGATGATCCTCTGGCTGCACGGTCGCAGTCTGCGAGGGGACGATCTGGAGCAGCTCCGCCGCTACGGACCGCCTTCCTTTCCGGGCAAAAAGCCTGACTTTCCTTTTGTTGTCGTCTGCCCTCAGTTGCCCGACGGGGCCTGGCCTGCGAAGGGGCTGAATCAGCTGCTCGATGAATGTCTCGGGAAATATCGCGTCGACGAAGACCGGGTCATTCTCACCGGTGACAGTCTCGGTGCGATGGGGGCCTGGAATTTTGCGGGTACCTACCCGGACCGCTTTGCCGCGCTGTCACCGATCACAGCCCACGGGGCTGAGTGGGTTGCCACGAAGCTCACGGGGGTGCCGATCCGGGCGTGGCACGGGGATTCGGATGAGGCGGTCCCGATGAAAGAACATGTCGCCCTGATCAAACGAATTCAGGATTTGGGCGGGGATGCTGAGATCAAAATTATCCCGGGTGGCACGCATGGCAGCGTCATCGGAATGAACTGGAGAGATCTGGAATGGTTGGACTGGATCAGACAACAGCAACGTAGCGAAGATGAGTGAACCATGGGAATATGATGCCGTCGTGATCGGTTCGGGGCCCAACGGGCTTGCGGCCGGAGTCCGTCTCGCGCAGGCCGGACGGGCGGTCCTCATAGTCGAAGCGCACGAGCGGCCGGGCGGGGGCGCGAGGACTGCGGAACTGACTCTTCCCGGGTTTCATCACGACGTCTGTTCGGCAATCCACCCCATGGGACTGGCGTCTCCCTATTTCAAGACTCTGCCACTCGCAGAACACGGGCTGGAGTGGATCCATCCCGAAATCCCTCTGGCTCATCCTTTCGACGATGGAACTGCCGCCGTCATGTATCGCTCCGTCGAAGAGACAGCCTCACAATTCGATGAGGCAACCGCCGGAGTCTACCGGCTTGCCTTTGACTATCTGACCCGGCATTTCGACGAATTAGTCGGCGATATCTTTGCCGCTCCGGAGATCCCGAAACATCCCTTTATCGGCGCTCTGTTCGGACTCCGGGCGCTTCCGGCTGCGCTTGATGCAGCGCGACTCTGGTTTTCCGACGAGAGGGCGAGGGGGCTGCTCGCTGGAAACGCCGCGCACTCCGTGCTCCCGCTGGACCGTCTCCTCGCCACGAATGCCATCGGGGTTCTCCTCATGCTTGCCGGCCACGCGAAAGGCTGGCCCGTTGCGAAGGGTGGCTCCGTCAGGATCGTCAATGCGCTCGTGTCCTATTTTGAAAGTCTCGGTGGAAAGCTCGAGACGGGCTGGAAAGTGGAGTCGATCGACGAGTTGCCCAAAGCAAAGGCCTACCTCTTCGACACGCCGCCGTCCTCGCTGAGTCGAATCGCCGGAGATCGGTTGCCGGCACGCTATCGTTCCCGACTTGAGCGCTTTCGCCATGGTCCCGGCATCTTCAAGATCGACTATGCTCTCGACGGTCCTGTTCCATGGACAGCTCAAGCCTGTCGCAAGGCAGGCACCGTTCACGTCGGGGGAACGATGGATGAAATTGTCGTATCGGAGCGGGAGGCCTGGGAGGGGAGGCATTGTCAGAAACCTTTCCTTCTCACCGCGCAGCAGAGCCTGTGCGATCCATCACGGGCGCCGGAGGGCAAGCATACCTTCTGGGCCTATTGTCACGTTCCGGCGGGCTCGGCCGTCGATATGAGCGAGGCGATCAATTCTCAGATCGAGCGCTTCGCCCCCGGGTTTCGTGATCTCGTCCTCGCACGGCATACGATGAATTGCGCCGACTACGAAAACTACAATCCGAGTCTCATTGGAGGAGACATCGTCGGAGGCGTCGCTGACTGGCGCCAGCTCCTGACCCGTCCGGTCGTCAGTTTGAAGCCCCACACGACACCCGCGAATGACATTTTTCTCTGTTCCTCGTCGACTCCTCCCGGCGGAGGGGTTCACGGCATGTGCGGGTTCAGAGCCGCCGAAGCGGTGCTTCGCCAGTAGCGAAGGAGGTGACTCCTTCGTCGAAACCGCAGCCGGAGCCAAAATCGTCCCGCCACTTTCCTACTCGCTGTATGTCGGCCAGAACTCCTTCTTCTTTTCGAGGGAATACTCCGCTTCGTGGCTGTCATCCCCGTAAAACCTCTTGAGCTTCTCCAGCTTGTCCTTCATCCCGGCAACGAGCGCCGGATCAGCGGTCTCGTAGATGTTGGTGAGCTCGTCGGGGTCCTCCTGAAGATCATACATTTCCCAGACATCGAACTGATAGAAGTGCATCAGCTTGTAACGGTCCGTACGGATACCGCAGTGGCGCGGAACCATGTGCACGCTGGGATACTCGTAGTAGTGGTAGTAAATCGCATCGCGGAATGGTGCCACATTCTGCGCGCCTTCCAGGAGCGGCTTGAGTGACTGTCCCTGCAGGTCAGCCGGAATCTCAGCGCCGGCAACGTCGAGGAAAGTCGAAGCGTAGTCGAGGTTCTGCACGAGCTCCTCGTTGATCGAACCCGGCTCGGTGACACCGGGCCATTTCACGATGAGGGGCATCTTGAGGGACTCCTCGTACATCCAGCGTTTGTCATACCAGCCATGGTCCCCGATGTAGAATCCCTGGTCGGAGGAGTAAATCACGATCGTGTTTTCGTCGAGCTTGAGCTCCTTGAGCGTGTTCATGAGGTTGCCGACGTTGTCATCGACTCCCTTGACACAGCGGAGGTAGTTCTTCGCATAGCGCTGATACTTCCAGCGCACGAGATCATCACCGCTGAGATTTTGCTCGTGGAAAGCCTTGTCCTTCGGTCCGTAGGCATTGCGCCACGCGGTGAGCTGAGGCTCGGTCATGCGCTTCATGTTGCCCCAGGCCGACTTATCCTGCCGTTTCTGGGTGGCTTCCTGATCGAAGTCGGGGGTCAGGTCGAGAAAGAGATCGTAGTTGATGTCCATGTGACGGTCGATCTCGAGTTCCTGATACTGAGCTGCGAGGGTATTGTCTTCCCATTTGTCAAACAGAGTGGGGGGCTCGGGCATCTCGACGTCGTCATAGAGGTGGAGGTAGCGCTCCGCCGGCATCCAGTTGCGGTGCGGCGCCTTGAACTGAACCATAAGCATGAAGGGCTTTTCCGCGTCACGCTTGTTCGTGAGCCAGTCCGTCGCGAGTTCGGTGATGACATCGGTCGAGTGGCCTTTGATCATGACTTTGCCGTCCGGCGTGAGGAAATCAGGGTTGTAGTAGAGGCCCTGACCGGGGAGCACTTTCCAATCGTCAAAACCCTGGGGATTGCCCTTGAGATGGGACTTTCCGTAGATGGCAGTTTGGTAGCCGACTTTCTTGAGCAGCTTGGGAAAGGTCTGCTGATCCCAGTTGAACGAGTTCCCGTTGTTCATGAACCCGTTCTTGTGGCTGTGTTTCCCCGTCTGAATCACAGCACGGCTCGGGCCGCAAATCGAGTTGGTGCAGAAGCTGTTTTTGAAAAGCATACCCTGAGCCGCCAGCTTATCGATGTTCGGCGTGGGATTCACGGACTTCAGCCATCCGTCGTAGGCCCCGATCGCATGAGGGGCATGGTCATCGGTAAAAATGAAAAGAATGTTCGGCCGGTCGTCGGCCATGGTGGAGGCGGCAAGAGCAGCACCCATTACAAAGAGGGAAAGTACACGCTTCAGCATGCCACCTTATGCGGCCTCTTCCCGCCGGCGGCAAGGACTTTTCGCCACGGGAAAATGGCAGGATCACGCGTGTCTTCTCCCGCAACCGGTATGCCGGATGGGGAAGAGCGGAAAAACAGGGGAAAAGCCGACTCACGAAACGCCCGGAAGCGTCCCGAATCCGACGAGGCTCTTCTGATAGCCGGAGGAAAGCTCGAAGATGTCGACTCCACTTCCAAACATGCCTTTCTTTTTCTTTCCGCGGGCTCCGAACATGTAGTGTTTTCCATCGCCGCTCTGGCCCGGGTAGAGCATGACATGAGAGACTTTGTGTCCCGAGTCGTAGGTCCCCCCCCGGAAAATGAGGTCTCCGGGTTTGATCCCTTAGCGCCGCCCATCTCCTCCGGAATGGTTCAGGGTGCGATTCTTCTTGAGCCACTCATACTCATGACAGCTCATGCGGAGGATGTTATTGAAGCCGATTTCGGAGAGGAGAAACTGCATCGTGCCGGAGCAGTCCATGCCGCCTTCAGAACAATGATCACCGCAAAACTTATAGGTGAGACCGAACCTCGCGATGTGCTCGCCACGGGCCAGGATCACCGGGATCAATTGCATCATTTCCGGCAATGGCTTCGGATTCCCGAAGAAAAAGCCGCCCGCCTTCACTTCTTTGCGGGGAAATTCCCAACCGGTCCAGGGGAGTGCGCAGTTCGGTTTCGTAAAGACTCCGAAGAATGCCCCGGGGGAACGCGTCGTGGTCGTCGCGGTGCGTGCCTTTTTCTCCTTGCTGCCGAAAAGCCGTGCTTCAGCCGTCGCCGGGCTGAGAGCAAAGGCGATCAAAAGGATGAAGCTGACTGACTGAAGAGAGTTCTGGAGTTCATAGCAATATAATTACCATAAATATAGAAATTATTGATATGAATGCAAGCTGTTAGCGGCGAAAGGCCTGCTCGCGGAGGGGGAAGGGTCTGCTTTCTGCTTGATCAGAAGCCGGGCGGGCCGCACTTCCCAACGATGGGGGCCGTGATCACCTCGCCGCCTCGACCGACCATTCTCCAGTGCTGCCGATATCGGCCCTGACGAATAGAAGCACAAGAGCGTCCTTTCGCTTTGGATCCGCTGATTTCAGTGGCCGGAGCGTTGAAAGAAACGCATATCGACCGTTCAAAGTCGTGACCTGAGTCGTCGTTTTCATGGTGTAAAAGGTGGGAAGTTCCGCCCGGAATTCGGCGTCGATGTCTTTATTCGGCCAGATCGTGTATCCGTCCAGCTGCACCATCTCCGGAGCCAAATTCAGATCGATCGTGGTGTTGTCTGCGCCGATCACGGGGTCGACTTCGAGGGTGACGCCGACGTTGCGGGTTTCATAGGCGGTTCCCCCGATCGGGGTGATCGCCGCCTCTGCGTCTTTAGCCTGGGTGAGCGTTGCCGGGATGTCGGCCGCATCAAATTCCGTCGGGTGGATCACCTCCGTGATCGATTCAGTCTTTGCCCGTTGTCCGGAACGAGCCGTCACCATGACGCTCTCCAGAATTGTCGCGTGACCGTCTTTCACCCACTTCTGGACATCCTTACGCAGCGGGGTTCCATCACCTGTGATTTGGTTTTCCATCATCCAGTCGCTGAACTCGATGTGATCAACCTCGATAAATTCGACGAGAATGTGGATCTGACGTTCCGCCTCGTTTTTGAGAAGGGCGAAATACTCTTCCAACTGACGATGGGCAGTCACGCTCGTGGTCGCGGTGAGTCTCTCTGTTGCCGCGTCGTAGGAAACTTCATCGTCCGTGTTCAGTTCCACGCCCGCTTTCAGGAAAGTCATGCGCAGGCTCTGGTCTGCACCTGATCCGGCCTCGGTGCTTTTCACTGAGAAAGGATCGGACGTCGTCTTTCCACTGTCTTCCCGCGAAACAATGAAGGTCGGCGGGATGTGATAGATCCTTGTCTCTGACTTGGATGTCTGGTTAGGGAGCGGCGTCTGAGTCGCCTCCTGCCTTCGCGACTTCGACGGCGCCTCCGTTTTTCCATCCTGCGAAAGGAGCGGAGGAGCGCTGCCCAGGGTTAGGGTGAGTGTGGCAGTGAGAAAAAAACGGTGGGTGCTCATGCGGTTGAGCATGGCCATTAAAGAAGGGGAGGTCCAGCGAAATCAAGAAGCCAAACTCCTTGCCTCATGCGCAAAAAGAGACGAGTCTCCCGACACTCCCGCGGAGAAGAAGGGGCTGTAGCTCAGTGGTTAGAGCAGGGGACTCATAATCCCTTGGTCGTGGGTTCGAACCCCACCGGCCCTACTTGATAATCAGGCCGTTATTGGGATTGGGGGCGGAGTC
>JARGOP010000101.1 GCA_029233965.1 Verrucomicrobiales bacterium
CGGAGCCCGGGGCATTCACGTCGATTCATGCTCATTCACGCGCATCGGCGAGATGGATTCTCCATGTATCCGGGCCGGGGAACGAACGACTCACGTCTTTCGCTACGCAGTGGATTCGGGAATCCTACTCCATCAGGATCGCTTCGCCTTTCGCCTCAAGGTCATGGCGGTTCATCGGAACAAATTCCTCCTCCGCGTCGAAGGAAATCTGGCAGTGCACCGACATGCCGGTTCCGATGATACTGCCGAAGAGGGTCGCTACGGAGGCGTCACAGGCATCGCGCCCGAAGGCGATTCGCACCATCCCGTTGAGCGGGGCGATCCGGGTGCCGTCGATGAGATACCAGCGACCGTCGATGAAGACTTCAAAGGCCGCGTGAAAATCCTGCGGCTCTAACAAATAGGCGTAAACCGTGACATAACGCGCCGGAATCGTGAGAGCGCGACAGAATGCGATCCCGAGATGAGCAAAATCACGACAGACTCCCGAGCGGGTCAGAAAGGTATCAAGAGCACCGGATTGTTCGTCGGAAGAACCGGGCTGGTAGGTGATGTGTTCGAAGAGCCAATTTTCAATCGCCATGGCCTGCTGGAAGGCCCCGTCGATCCCCCCGAACAAATCCCACGCGAGAGCCCGCATGTGGTCGGAAGGCGCATAACGACTCGGGAACAGGTAGGTGATAACATCAGGCCCGAAAGAAGCCACCCCGGCCGTCACGATCTCTGAAACGGGAGGATGGGCAACCGTGGTTTGCGCGACCGCGTTATATTCGATCGTGAGACTGCCTTCCGATGAGGTTTCCAGTTTCGTGAAGCGGTTTTCCTCCAAGCCCACGGACAGGTCAGTCCGATCAGCTTCGCCAAAGACTTCGAGATACTCCTCGAATATCGACTGCCCGGGCGTTTTCAGGCAGCGCAGAGAGCAAAGTAATGTCGAAGGTCCGGAAACCTGATATTGCAGCGAGCTTTTGACGTAAAAACGCATAGGATGGTGACACCGCTATATCTGTGCCACAGGAAGAGGACAAAGGGAACAGAGCGTCTCAAGTTTCAACCATTCCGCAGATACCCGGAGACTGCCTCCAGAAAACGCTCATGGGCAGCAATACGCCGCAGCTTGTCCATTTCACTCGGCGTCTCAAAGGTGAAGGAATTTCGCGCGTGGTTCAGGTAGAGGTAGATCGCTTCGGGCATTCCACCGCCAAGGTCCTCCTCAACAATCTGGTGCAAATTCTCCGCCTCAGGATCGTGAATCAAAAGGCCGTTCTCAAACTCGGAGCCATCGACCGATGGAGCGGTCTCACGCGGAATAATATCCTGACAGGCAGATAAAATTTCATCACCCGGTGATCCGTCGTCGGCGATCTCGTAAAGATAAATTCCGGTGGCATCGTAATCCTCGTGAAGATTCAAAGCGAAAGTGAATTTCTTTTCATGAAGAAGAGACTGCCACGAAGCAATGAGCGGAAGATCGCGGTTCTGAAAATTGCGGTTCAGGTCGATGCCCTCTTCGTTCACCCGCGTGTTATCGCTCAGGCCCACCGGATTGAAACAGGGAATGAGGACCACGGGAAGCTCATCCAAAACCGCCGGACCGGCTTCGGCCCACTGCAGGAGAGCCCAGGGAGGTGCACATTCGTCTCCATGCACGCCGGCGGAAACATACAGCCCGCCTGCCTCGCCGGCCGCGGCACGTTCGTTGAGCAAAGCGAAAACCGGGTATCCCCCCGCCTCGCCCAGGACATGAGTCGTCCAACCTTTCGAGCCGGCGAGGGATTCCCAACGTTTCAGTAGACGCCCTGCATCGTGTCCTGAGTATTCCATAGTCCGTGATTTCAGCGCCAGTTTTCGTCAAAGAATCCGGCCTCGATAATGCGACCCGGGGACTCAGCGTCCGGTAGTTGATCCAAGCCGATCACGGCACGGTCCGGCAGTTTCGGATTCTGCTGCGAGTTGGTCTTGTCATGGTTCTCACGAAAGGTAAGGCCGGAATTGATCACCACGTAGCGGTCCGGATTCAGCGGATTCGGATAGATAAAAACAGGCACCGCTTCGTTTCGCGGATACGACTTCCCTTCGAACTTGAAGTGGTCCCCCTCCCACTTCACGGGAAGCCTGTCTGCAATTTCGGCGATCATCGCATTTGTGTCCGGGTCACCCCAGAGAATGAGATTCGATTCCCGAATGTCATCCGAGTTCAATTCATCAGATCTCTTTTCCAGGAACTCGCCCCGCATCAGAGCCTTCCATCGCGATCGGAAATGGTTGAGTTCGAACTCAACCCAGCGCGCAAATTTCGGAGCGCTTGATGCACGGTCAGGTGGAACAACGATGAAGCGGCTCATGAAGGCATCATCAATCGGCCCCTGAATACCCGGTTTTTTGCCGGACCGTTGAGGCTCTCCGAACTGCCAATCCCCCCCCTCTTTGACGAGGCTTATGCCCTCGACATCAAATCCCGGAGCAGCCGCCTGCAGGAATTGGTCTCCGATCCGAACCGTGACTCCGGAGAGATCCCGACCCGGCCCCGCAATGATCGAAAGCGCCGAGACATTTTTCAACTCTACTGAGATCTCTTTCGTTTCCCTGTCCCAGACCGCCTTTGCCTCTGCTCCCTTCCAATGCTCATTCAGTCCGGTGAACTGCAACCACCGATACCCCGGGTAGCGCAGGGTGGGTGTTTGCATGAAAATGGTATCCGGCTGCCTCACCCGCCCTTGTTCCCACGACTCGCGGAGCCACTCCCGGATTCCAGCGACTGATTCTTCGTTGTATTTGTGCCCCATCCCCTCGCCGATAACATGCCGCAATTCATGCCCCGCTATCTTCAGCTCCCGCGCCATGAGATCAGCCGCCTGCTTCTGTTTGTCATCGGCGCCGGAATAAGCGAGAAGCGGAACGTTCAACAGATTCCGGGTGTAAGCCGGCACGTCGTAGAGCTGCCAGAGCGCCTCTACATAGTCTGCAGGGAACTGTTCCGGAGTCAGCTTGTTATATTCCTTCGTGTCGACAAATCCGGCACCCGCATGAACCGCGCAGAACCGATCCGCGTAGTGTGCTCCGATGTGCCACGCCCCGGCTCCGCCCATGGAAAACCCGGCGAGAGCGATGCGGTCAGGATCGATTGGATAGTCTTTCATGACCGCTGCAATCGATTCGAAGACATCCATTTCCCCGGCATGCTTCCAGCCGACACACTGGCGCCCGAAAGGGTGAAGAATGATCGCCTCATTCTGATCGGCAACAAATCCCCCGAGCGCCTGACTCTTGTCGGCACATCGCTTCAGAAAATGAAGATCGGTCACCTTGTCACCCCGACCGTGCAACCAGACGAGCAGGGGGACCGGCTTCGATAAATCGAGCTCTTTCGGGATTTCAAGCCCGTAGGGCTGGTAGGATTCATCAATGCTCGACTCGTAACCACGAATGACGAGTCCCCGATCTTTCAACCACGAAACCTCTTCCTCTTCCCGAAGCTCGTTCAAGCGAACTTCAGCCAGATCGAGCATCTCCGTCGCGATCGGAATTTCCTTTTCCGAGTAAAATTCACCGTGATCCAGCGCATACTCGACCGCCTTGACTAACACTCCGACATCGGCAGCGTACGTTTTGAAATCCACCTCCCAGACCGCATCTTTCAGGGATTCGGTTCGCGCTTCGAGTTCGGTGCGGATGTCCAGCGGAATCTCCACCCCTCCCGTTGGCGGAAGACGTCGCTCGATGAGCGGAATCGGCTCAAGAGCGACTCCGGACGTGCCCGCCAACACCGAAACGATTGCGATGACCGAAATTCCGCTCTTCATTTCTGGAACGATCTTCTCCTCCGACTAGATCGGATCTTCTGTGATCGGATCGATCCAGGCGATAACCCGCCCCCCCTGCAGGAGACACTTATAATTGACCGGAAAGGTTCCGAAAATTGTCGAGACCTCAAATCGGACCGTAACTGTCTCATAGTTACCGGCAAATTTTCCACCGACCGTCTCGGTTCCGTTCCAGATAAATGAGGTGGCTTCCTCCAGCTTGACGCTTGCCACGTCACCGGCCGCGAGACTGGCTTTGACAGAGCGCATTTTCGGATCTCCCGGATCGACCGTCACTGAAGCGGGAGCCTCCCCGGTAAGCGCGGCGAGTTTGGACGGGTCCGCTTCCAGGACCTGCTTCACGCGGGCACGCTTTGCCAGCACTTCCGCTTTCACCTTCTCGACGTACTCATTGTAGCGCCCCGTAATCCGTTCCTTAAAATCGGTTTTATCGACTGAAATCGTCGTGCTCATGCCGGGATTCGCGGCATTGGCAATGAGGAGCTGGTCACCACTGAGGCTCTGAGGTTTCAGCGGAGTTCCGGGAGCCACATTGCTGGAACCGATCGCCTGCCCGTTTACCACGAGTTGGAACGCCACGGTCTCCTCAGCAAGAACTTCCGGAGGAAACGCACGGGGTGGCACATTCCTCCAGTTATCGACAATCTCCATCAGGGGAATGATGGACGGCATGGGATACTTTTCCTCAATGATCAAATCGATCTCAGATTTCGGAGCTGCTTTTGGTTTCGTTTTGGCTTCCGGTGTCGTCTTCGCGACAGGACCGGATGTCGTCGATGACTGTGACTTCCCCTCGGAAGCCGGAGGCTTCTCCGCGCTGCCATCGATAACTCTGGAAGCATCATCCGTCACGATCCCGTCCCCCTTTCCGAGAAGCGGCTTGAGGTAAGGTTCGTAGGCAAACCAGGCTCCACCCAAAATCAGGCAGACGACAATAAGGGTGGCGAAAAATCCTTTCATGATTCAGAGCGATTTAATTCTCAATGATTAGAGGTGACCGCACCCGATTGCAAGTCAGCTCGTCATGCACAATTGTTTTGACCTTCTCCCGTCCTGACCTTGAATAGAGCCCTATGCGGCTTGTTTTCATGGGAACCGGGGAGATCGCACTTCCTTCACTGCGATGGCTGATCCACGCCCGTGATCGCTGCGACCACGAAATCGTGGGAGTCTATACGCAGCCCGACAAGCCGATTGGTCGGAAACAGATCCTGACACCGCCCGAGGTCAAAGTGATCGCCGGGGCCGCCGGCATCCCGGTTTTTCAACCCGAAACCCTGAGGAAAAACGAAGAGGCTTGCGCGGAGTTCGCTGGACTAAAGCCGGATCTCGCCGTGGTCATGGCCTATGGTCAGATTCTCCCCCGCTCGATCATCGAGGCCCCGCGCATCGCCTGCGTGAACCTCCATGCCTCTCTCCTGCCGCGACACCGCGGGGCTTCACCGATTCAGGCCGCGATCCGGGACGGGGACCGCGAAACAGGGATCACGCTCATGCACGTCATTCCAAAGCTCGACGCAGGCGACATGATCCTGAAAGAAACCATCCCCATCGAATCCACGGACACCGGGGGAATTCTTCACGACAAACTCGCCGAACTCGGCCCTGCGCTCCTGCAACGTGGACTGCCCCTGCTGAGAAGCGAATCTTTCGAAAGCGAACCCCAGAATGAAGAGGCCGTAACCTATTCCGGAAAACTGGAGCGCAACGACGGTCACCTCGACTGGAATCAGGGCGCTGAATTGCTGGAGCGACTCATCCGGGCCTATGACCCGTGGCCGGGAACCTTTGCCATGCTCAAAATTGGGGAAGGGCTGAAAAAGCTGAAAATTTTCCCGCAGACAAGCACCGCCCCTGACTCCGGCGAGAAACCGGGAACAGTCGTGAGCACGAACGGCGGTTTCCGCATCAGTTGCGGCTCCGGAAGCCTGATTTTGAACGGCGACATGCAATTGGAAGGCAAAAAACGCCTTCCGGTCCGTGACTGGATGAGAGGCACGCAGATCCCCGTCGGCACGATTCTGCTGTGAGATCGACATTGGCCTTTGAAAATCCCCGCAGTTGGCGGAAGATGAACGAGCTACGTGCACGAGATTATGGCGAGAGATTTCAAAAGAGTGATTCTTAAACTCAGCGGGGAAGCCCTCCGGGAACCGGGAAGTCAGGACAACATTTCCCCTGAAATCGTTGAGGGAATTGCCAACCAGATCAAAGCCGCTCATCAGACCGGCCTCGAAATCGCGATCGTCGTCGGCGGTGGAAATTTCTGGCGGGGAGCTGCTGCCGCCGGCCGGGGCATGGAACGCGCCACGGCTGACTACGTGGGAATGCTGGCTACGGTCATGAATGCACTCGCCGTCCAAAGCATGCTGGAAGCCGTCGGTGTTCCGAGCCGGGTTCAGACGGCCATCGAAATGAAAAACGTCGCGGAAACCTTCATTCGCCGCCTCGCGATACGTCATCTCGAGAAGGGTCGCGTTGTCATTTTCGGAGCCGGAACCGGCAACCCGTTCTTCACGACAGACACCACTGCAGCTCTTCGTGCGAGTGAGATCGGAGCCGATATCATTTTCAAGGCGACCAATGTCGATGGAGTCTACGACAAAGACCCGAATGCGCACGATAGTGCGAAGCGCTACGAAAATGTCTCCTACAACGAAGCGCTTTCGAAGAATCTCAAAGTTATGGACGGCACCGCCTTTACCCTCTGCCAGGACAACAGCATTCCGATCGTGGTCTTCAATATGAATGAAGGCGACAATATCCGGCGTGCGCTCATGGGCGAGGAAATCGGAACCATCGTATCTTCCGACGACTGACCACAGGCCGGTTCACTCTAAAAATTTCACCTCAACAGCACCCTCATGGATACCGAAACCTTCCTTCTCGAAACAGATGAAAGCATGCAGAAAGCGGTCGACTTTGTCTCCTCGGAGATGTCCAGCATTCGCACCGGAAAAGCCAGCCCTGCCCTTCTCGACAACATCAATGTAAATGTGGAGGCCTACGGCTCTTCCATGCCGCTGAAGCAACTTGCCCTCGTCTCTGCGCCGGAGCCACGCATGCTCACCGTCCAGCCGCACGATCCATCCATCATCGCTGATGTCGAAAGGGCACTCCGCGAGTCAAAGCTCGGGATCAACCCGGCATCCGATGGCAGACTGATTCGACTCCCCATTCCCGAGCTCTCCGAAGAGCGCCGCAAAGACCTCGTCAAAATCATCCGTGACATGGCCGAGCAGGGTCGGGTCCGCATTCGCTCCGCGCGGAAGGACGGCATGGATCAGCTGAAGGCCGCCCTGAAGGACAGCGCCATCACCGAGGATCAATTCCGCGACCTTGAGAAGGAAGTCCAGTCTCTCACGGACAAGCACGTCAAAGGCATCGACGAACATCTCGCCGCGAAGGAAGAGGATGTGATGACGGTTTAGGGGGAAAGGAGGAGAGGAGTCAAGAGGGAGAGAACCTTCCGCCCGGGCAGCTCACCCTCTTCTTTCCACTCATCATCCTGATCTGACCTTTCCCGCAAATTGTGTCGCCCCATGTTCCCTCCCGCCGACTATCTCGACTTGAGTGAAACCGACCACGCTGCGCTTTTTCGGGCTGAAGAACCGGTCTGGTCAGCCATCGCAGGGATCAAAGATTACCTGGGCAGGCTCCTCGACGAGATGGATGGGGCTCTTATTCAGGGCGATGTGCATGAGCGCGCGGTCATCGGTGAACGCGTCTATATCGCCCCCGGTGCGATCGTGGAAGCTAATGCCGTCATTAACGGCCCTGCCTGGATCGGTGCCGGAACGTCAGTAAGGAGCGGCGCCTACATTCGCGAAAACGTCATCGTCGGCGGGGAATGCACCCTCGGGAACTCCTCTGAATTCAAGAACTGCCTCCTCTTCAACCGCTGCGAAGTGCCGCATTTCAACTATGTCGGTGACTCGATCCTGGGCTACAAAGCCCATCTCGGCGCCGGGGTGATTTGTTCCAATGTCCGCCTCGACCGCGAGACCGTTCGCGTCAAAAACGATGCGGGCGGCTTTCTCGATACCGGCCTGCGGAAGTTCGGCGCGATCGTCGGTGACAAAACCGAAATCGGTTGCAACTCTGTCCTCAGCCCCGGATCCATCCTCGGGCGTGAGTGCATCGTCTACCCTCTCACGAGCTGGTCCGGCGTCCTCGGGGACCGGCAGATCGTGAAGACGAAAACTTCGTCAGGAATCGTCGCGCGGCACTAACATTCCGCCCGATAGTTCCACATCGAAGTCTCGAAGTGCCGAGACGGACACAACGCACCCTGAGCCGTTCATTTCCTCAAAACTATGTCTTTCGCCACTTGAAACCACGCTTTTCTTGACGCACTTTATTAGGCCTGCTTCAGATTTTCCATCAGTCGACGCGCCGAAGGCCGAAATTTCGACCACCTTACTGGCTCAGTTGGCCGGTTTGACCGGGGAATCGTTTGATCAGAACGAGGTCGTCTCGCAGTGAAGAAGGCAGCCGGTGAAGAGGATGAGCCGATGTCCCGACTCGCCAGCGCTGCCGCTGAGATTCACCTTCAAGTCACTCCGACGCGCCTGCCGGTTGTGAAAGCGCTCTGGAAGGCCCACCACGATACTCCCCTTGTCTTCTCGTCTGAGACGGAATCCCGCTGGTTCACCGTCACCACTCCCGGTCGGTTCCGGGTCAGGATCACGGATCAGGACTCTCCGAAAAAACGAATCACGATTCCGCGAGCGGAGCTGGTTCGTTGTCTCGGTCTCAGGAGCGCCAGCGATACCGTTGAATTTGCCACGGTGCACTCAAAACGCCCTGTGCACGGAACCAGTTCTGCACTGGCGGCCGGAAAAACCCCGGAAGGCCAGGCAAACGACCATGACCACGGCCAACATCAGTCCAAAGCGAAACCGGAGTGGCGTTTCATCCGCCTTCTCCACGAAGAGCGCCGGGATATCAATGTCCTCATTCTCTTCGCGGTCTTCTCTGGACTCCTCTATCTCGCCGCCCCTCTCGCGGTGGATGCGGTCGTCAGTAATCTCGCGTTTGGCGGGCAGTTCGGGCCCTATGCGAAAGCTCTTATTGTTTTGGCCTTTGCTCTTATCGGTGCCCTCACTCTTCATGCCATCATCAGCGCCTACCGGTATTTTATTTCGGATGTGATTCAGCGACGCATCTTCGTCCGCACCGCGACCGACCTCGCCTACCGTCTTCCCCGGGTAAAAGCCGAAGCTCTCGATGACGCTCATGCCCCGGAACTCGTGAACCGGTTCCTCGACGTCGTCACCGTCCAGAAAAGCACCGCCCTGCTTTTACTGGAAGGCATCAGTCTCCTCCTGAGCAGCCTGATCGGCATGGTTCTATTCTCGCTCTTTCACCCTCTTCTTTTTGGTTCTCCCATGATTTGTGTGGGATGACGGGTTCGGATTTTGACCGTA
>JARGOP010000023.1:0-3535 GCA_029233965.1 Verrucomicrobiales bacterium
GTGACGAGATACTTCAGGATCTCGGAGCGAAAGTCGGCCCGTCCTTCCGCCGTCTTCCACCATTGGTCGATTGTGTATTTCCGATGGGGAACGGTGACGACTGAAAAATCGACGGTCGGGTTTGCTTTCCGGAATGCGGAGAGGGCACGTCGGCTGTGAAACGCGTCCGTCACGAGAGTGGCCGAAACCGGACGTTGCTCCTTCGGCAGGCTTTCAAGCCAGAGGCGGAATTGCCCGGCTTCGTCGAGCGTGTTGGTAACCCGGTCGCGGCTCAGGAAAATGGATTCCGGCGCTACCCCGGCATCTTCCAGAAGGGTGACGACGAAGCGGGAGCGCTCGTCCCCCGGGGTATCGGCGTGGAGGAGCGGGTTCTCGTCTTCTCTCATGACAAAGATGCGGGGACAGCGCCCTTCGAGATAGAGGCGGGCTGCCCCGGCGGGTCTCGTCGCGATCTGGCCGCCGGGGATGACTGCGATGTCACTTGACCCGTCCGGGTCATCCATGACCCAGAGGCGCGCGGCGGCGGAAAGGAGGAGAGGATGCGCGGCAATCCCGACAAGAACCAACGGTAAGCCGATGAGGAGGCATCCTGATATCCAGCGCTGTTTCCAGCGGGGCTTCGGTCTGGAATTACTCATGCCATCTGGATGGGGGCGGGTGGCGTCACTCGCATTCCGTTCCGGTGTCCCGGTTTCACTCCCGGGTGCGGCCGCGGGCGACAGAAAAGAAAGGTCCCCGGGGGTCGGATGGTGGTGCCTTAGCGGAATTGAAAAGATCGATTTTCAGATTTCCTGCGCTATGCTTGAAGGATGGAAGATTTCAAACTTCTGATTCTCTGGGCTGTTTCTCCGCTCATTATTGTCATCGTCGCTCAGGTTGCCGGTTGGACCCTTTACCGGGTTTCCGGAAGGAGAAGGTCGGGCCTTTGGCTGATCGCGTCCAGTTTGATTTTTCTGGTGATTTGCAGCCTGCCGGTGCTGACCTATGAGTCAAACCGGGCACGGGAGTATGTCTATGAGCCTCTTGACTTGAAAGAGGGCCTTGATCCGGCGGGGGCGGTTCTGGTTGTGGTCATGGGCACGGGCTACAACCCGGATCCTGTTCTCCCTCAGAACAGTCGTGTTTCCGGGACGGCCCATGCTCGATTCATAGAAGCCGTGAGGATTTACCGCGCCCGCCCGGAGGCGAGGCTCCTTGTTTCCATCGCCAACATCGAGGCGGACCCGAACCTCAAACGCGAGTTTCTCGACGAGATGATTGCGCTCTTTGACCTGGATCCGAAGCGGGTATCGTTGATCACGGAGGCGGAAAGTACCGAGGACGAGGCACGCCTTGCCGCGGAATCTCTTCGGGAAGGGGAGCAGGTGGTGATTGCAAGTTCGGCGGGGCATATGCCGCGGGCTATGCTGACTTTTGCAAAGGAGGGGCTTTCTCCGGTCGCAGCTCCCTGTGACTTTCATCATCCCCGACCGGGGAGTCCCCGGGACGAGACCTGGAAGCAATGGCTTCCCTCGTCGGGCGGCATCAGTTCGACTCACCAGTTTTTTTGCGAGTCGCTGGCCTCACTCTGGCAGGTCTTGAAACCGAACTGAGGCAGGGCATGCCTGACGTTTCCCTGCTTTCGGAGGGGAGTGGCGGAAGCGCTCAGCCGCGGAGCTGCTGCACCTGCTTGAGATAGGACCCGTAAGAGGAGTTGCCCAACATCGCTATTCGGGCGTCAAGCTGAGCGTCATCGATCCATCCCAGCGTGTAGGCGATCTCTTCGAGGCAGGCGATTTTCTGGCCCTGGCGATTGGAGATGATGCCCACGAATTCTCCCGCTTCCAGGAGCGAGTCATGAGTGCCGGTGTCGAGCCACGCGGTGCCGCGCCCCAGAAGTTCAACTTTCAGTTCGCCGCGTTCGAGATAACGGCGATTGAGGTCGGTGATTTCGAGTTCTCCCCGGGGAGAGGGAGTAAGCTCCCGCACGAACTCGACGACCTGCCGGTCGTAGTAGTAGAGACCGGGAATGGCGTAATTTGATTTTGGCTGAGCGGGCTTTTCCTCGAGGGAAAGCACCTTTCCGTCTCCGGAGAATTCCACGACTCCGTATGCCTGAGGATTGGCGACATGATAGCCGAAAATGGTCGAACCGGATTCCCGGGCCGTCGCGACATGCAGCGCTTGCGTAAAATCATTCCCGTAGAAAAGGTTGTCGCCGAGGATGAGCGCTGAGGGCTCGTCGCCACTCAGGAAACCTGCCTCCGCCGCAATGAGAAACGCCTGCGCGAGGCCGTCGGGGCTGGGTTGTTCCGCATAGCTCAGTTCAATCCCGAAAGCAGACCCGTCCCCGAGCAGTTTTTCAAACAGGGGCAGGTCCCGGGGGGTGGAGATGATCAATATTTCCCGGATCCCGGAGAGCATGAGGACCGACAAGGGATAGTAGATCATCGGTTTGTCGTAAACCGGCATCAATTGCTTGGACACGGCGATGGTCAGGGGAGAGAGGCGGGTGCCGCTTCCGCCGGCGAGAATGATTCCTTTACGTTTCATGGGATTCGTGGTGACCGAGGCGTTGGAGTTGGTAATCACCGCTCAGAATATGGGCGGTCCAGGCCTCGTTATCGAGGTACCATTTCACGGTCTCACGGAAGCCGGAGGCGTGGTCCTGTTTGGGACTCCAGCCGAGTTCCTCTTTGATCCTGGTGGCATCAATCGCGTAGCGCAGATCGTGTCCGGGGCGGTCGGTCACAAACTCAATCTGATCAGCGTAGGGTCTGCCATGAGGGGCCGGTTGCAACTCATCGAGAAGCGAGCAGAGGAGGCGGACAAGGTCGATGTTCTGTCGTTCGTTGTTGCCCCCGATATTATAGGTTTGACCGGGGCTTCCCTGCGCGACGACGGTGTGCAGGGCCTCGACATGATCCCCCACGTAAAGCCAGTCTCTGATGTTCTCCCCGTTGCCATAGACAGGGATGGCTTCCCCCCGCAGGGCCTTCAAAATCACCACCGGGATGAGCTTCTCAGGGAACTGGTAGGGGCCGTAATTGTTAGAGCAGTTTGTGATCAGCACGGGGATGCCGTAGGTGTCCGCCCAGGCCCTGGCGAGGTGATCTGAGGCGGCTTTACTGGCCGAGTAGGGTGAATGGGGATCGTAGGGCGTGCTCTCGGTGAAGTAACCTTCGTCTCCCAAAGATCCATAGACTTCGTCGGTCGACACATGAAGAAATCGAAACCGTTCCCGCGCCGCGCCCTCCAGTTTTTCGAAGTGGGACCGTGCCGCTTGCAGAAGGGTATAGGTCCCCACGACGTTGGTCTGCACGAATTCACCCGGTCCATCGATGGAGCGATCGACGTGGGATTCGGCGGCAAGGTGCATGACCCAATCAGGTTTGAAATCGGCAAACCACCGGGAAATGGATTCCGCGTCACAGATGTCTACCTGAGCGAAGCGATAGCGCGGGTCATCCTCCAAATCGGCCAGTGAGAACCGGTTCCCGGCGTAGGTCAGTTTGTCGAGGTTCAGCACCTCGTGTCCGGCGCTCTCCAGCAAATG
>JARGOP010000023.1:3635-8756 GCA_029233965.1 Verrucomicrobiales bacterium
CGTAGGTCAGTTTGTCGAGGTTCAGCACCTCGTGTCCGGCGCTCTCCAGCAAATGTCGGACGAGATTGCTGCCGATGAATCCACAGCCGCCGGTAACTAAAATTTTCATGGTTTCATGGTTTCAGGTTTCCAGTGGGCGAGGGCGCGTTGAATCGCTTCGTGAACCGGGGTCATTTTGATCCCGACGGACGCCAGTTTCTGCGAATCCAGGATGCAGTTGGACCGCGGGGTCGCGGCGGCAGTTTGCATGAACTCGTCTTCGTCGTCGAAAAAACTGAATGCCCTCGAGGTGATCCCGCCGGCTTTGATGAACTCGACGATTTCGCGGGTGGTGATGCTGCCGGGGTTCGTGATGTTGTAGGTGCCGTAGGGAACCCGCCTCTCCCAGCAGGCGAGGGTGGCCGCAGCGAACTCTTGCAGCTGTGAGATGGAATTCTCCGCTTCCAGGAGTCGTTCGTAGCGGAGGAGCTTGGACAGGTAGTTGCGGGATCCGTCACGGTGATCAAAAGGGATGCGCAAGCGCCAGATGAAAAGGTTTTCCGAGCTCTTGAGCAGTTCTTCGCCGAGGGCTTTGGTTCCGCTGTAGAAAGAGCAGTTGTCGGTGCGAAAACAGAAGTTTGGCTCGTCTTCCTCCGTGAATCCCGTGCCATCGGGCCGGGATCCGGTGAAGATGCAACCGCTGGAGACGTGGCCCCAGGGAATGTCGGCCTTTGCACAGGCCTCGGCGATGCGTCCCGGCAGCACTGCGTTGCCGAACAGGCAATTGGCTTTGTCGAGTTCACACGCGTCGACGTTGGGTTTTCCCGTGTAGCCGGCCGCGTTGATGAGGAACTCCGGCCGATCCGATTCGAGCGCTGCGGTGAGGGTTCGGACATCGGTGTAGTCCACCTCATCCCGCCGCAAATTGCGGAAGGGAATATTTTTTCCGGTGAGTAGTTCCTGGTAGGCCCGGCCCACATATCCGGAGCCTCCGAGAAGATAAATCATGACGAACTTCGTTTCGCTGTCGTTGGGTGAGAAGGAGTGGCTGAACTAGAGCACCATAAACGGGTGTTTTCCAAGTGCTTGAAAAAAAATTTAAAGTCAGGGGACGAAGACGGGGGGGAGCAGGTTCGAGAGGGAGTCCCGCGGTTTGCTGCTCCCATCGATTTCATGAGCGCCTCCGGTTTTACTAACGAGGTAAGATCCGTCGAAGCCCGTCACGCAGCGCTGTTCCCGGCCTGAACTCGAGTGCCGATTCGAGTCGGGAAAGATCGGCGGTGGAGTGCCGGATGTCTCCGGTGCGGAAGTCCCGGTGAATCGCATCGGCTATTTCCAGAGACGGGTCACTTTCCCGGAACACGGATCGGATCGTTTCGAACAGTTCGATGAGAGATGTCCGCTTTCCACCGGCCACATTGAGCCTGGTCACGCCCTCATTTGAAGGCGCGGTCGCGGCGAGAAGATTTGTGGTGACGATGTCATCGATATAGATGAAGTCCCGTGTCGTACTGCCATCCCCGTTGATGTAAACCCGTTTGTTCTCTTTAACAGTGTTCATCCACTGCGGGATGACGGCTGCATAGGCTCCGTTCGGGTCCTGACGAGGTCCATAGACATTGAAATAGCGAAGCGCAAAAAAATCCATGCCATAGCAGGTGGCGTAGGTTTCCGCCCACGTCTCGGTGATCGCTTTGGAAGCGGCATAGGGGGAGAGCGGGATCCCGATGTGTTCTTCGACTTTCGGGAGATGGCAGTCGTCCCCGTAGACGGCACTACTGGAAGCAAAAACGACGCGGGTGATTCCCTCCTGACGCGCCGCTTCAAAGATCCGGAGGGTTCCGCCCACGTTCGTTCGGTCGAAGGCCACGGGGTCTTCGAGGGATGCCGGAACGGAGGCCAGAGCCGCCTGGTGAAGAACATAGTCTACTCCCTCCATTGCGCGGAAACAGACTGCGGGATCGGCAATGTCCCCTTCCATGATACGCAAAAGTCTCCTCGTATCCTCATCCGCGTTCCGGACTGCGTCGTCGATATTCGCCGGTTTCCCTGACGAAAAATTATCGAGGATAATTACTTTCTGACCCAGTTGGAGCAGCGCTTCGACAAGATGAGAGCCAATGAAGCCGGCCCCTCCCGTGACGAGCCAGGTTTTTCTCTCCGGGGGGAGTCGGTGCTTCAGCAAAGCCAATTGATTTTGCTCCATGAGGTAACAGTCTTTCCCGAAGGTGAACGAGGACGCGGCCTTTGCAATCGACTTTCCGGATCGCATCTCCGCCTGACTGCCTGTATAGAGACCGATCTACCGATCCCGATCGTTTTTCCCATGTCCGCTTCTCCCGAATCCCTCGTGTTCCCGCTCCGCAGTTCGCGGATCGCCGCCTTCGTCGGGCCATTCCTCGTCTTCATGGTCCTGCTGGAGGTGGTTCGCTTTTTCCGAATCGAAAATTCGGAGCTTCCGTGGTGGCGACAGTTTCCCGAGCACTGGGGCTACCCTTTGCAGGTCCTCGTCGGATTGCTTCTGATCTGGTTCTGGCGAAAGCATTACCCGGCGCTCTCTGCGAAAGGCGTCGTGACCGGGGTGGGGGCCGGACTGGTCGGTATCGCCGTCTGGTTGCTGCCGCCGCTGGTTCATCACTGGACCGGGGCGGGGGCTTCGGTTCCCTGGCTTTCCCACCTCGGATTCCAGACCCGCCTCGATGGATTTGATCCGGGCGTGTTCGGGGAGTCGGCTTCCCCGCTTCTCATCGTTGCGGTGGTTGGCCTCCGTTTCATCCGGCTGGTTCTTCTCGTTTCATTGGTGGAGGAAATTTTCTGGCGGGGGTTTCTCATGCGGTGGATCACGGAGCAGAGCGGAGGCTGGTGGAAGTTCCCGCTTGAGAAGTGCAGTCATCTTTCCGTCTGCCTGACGGGAGGGGCGTTTGCCCTTGCTCACGCCGGGCCTGATACCGCCGTCGCTTTTCTCTACGGCCTCCTCGCAGGATGGGTCGCCGTGAAAACCGGGAACCTCTGGGCCGTCGTCGTGATGCACATGACGGCCAATCTGACTCTGGGGCTTTTCATCATGCGCACGGAATGGTGGGGGCTCTGGTGAATGGGCCCGGACACGTTCCCTGTTTCGACATGGCGGAGTGAGGCGGTCCGAGTGGGATGATCCAAGTCGCTTTGCCTGGTTGGATTTCTGCGCTTCGCTCCGAATCGACCTGCGCTTCGAACCCCACTCGCCAACATGGTAAAGGCCCCCTGCCTCGCTTCGCTGAGACAGGGGGCCTTTAAAATGGCGGTCCGAGTGGGATTATCCAAGTCGCTTTGCTTGGTTGGATTTCTGCGCTTCGCTCCGAATCGACCTGCGCTTCGAACCCCACTCGCCAACATGGTAAAGGCCCCCTGCCTCGCTTCGCTGAGACAGGGGGCCTTTAAAATGGCGGTCCGAGTGGGATTCGAACCCACGGAACCGTTTCCGGTTCACTTCTTTAGCAAAGAAGCGCTTTCGACCACTCAGCCATCGAACCTAAAATTGATCTGTCCCCGTCAGAACCTGAGCCCGGTCGGGGGTGGGGAAAATGCCAGCGAAGGGCTTTTCCGTCAAGGATTTCCTTGTCCTTCCCCGGAAGTTTCTGCGTTGTCTCCGGAGGCAGTCAATTCGAGGCAGATAGAGACCTGTCCATCGGCTTCCTTCACGGCGTAAGTCCTCACGCCGCGGGGAGTCGGGCCGCTGAGGGCTTCGCCGGTGGAAAGACGAAACTCTGCATAATGCCAGGGACAGGCGATGCACCCGTTTTCGACAGGTCCAAAGGCGAGGGAGGCATCGGCGTGGGGACAGAGGTCGTCGATCGCGTAGACGGTTCCCTCATGCCGAACGAGAGCGATGCGATGACCGTTGAGTTCGAAGGGGCGGCCCCTGCCTTCCGCCAGATCGGCGGAGGTCGCGAGTGGGTGGTAGGTGGGTTCAGGCATGGGATGTTGGTCTGAGCCGCTTTGCGGCGTGGAAAGGTGGGAATGTAAAAGGTGGGAAGGTATCGGGTAGCTGTGAGCGTCCCGAGGCTGGGTGAAAAAGAATCTCTTGAGGAATCATGACAAAAAATTCACGGCTATCAACGAAAGCGAAGCGCATTAACGGCCATTCACGTTAAAAGGGGACTAGAAAACGCGGATTTCCGCAGATGACAGCGAATGGGGCGTGAATTTTTCGATTTTTCGCACCGCCTCGTCCCGCTCGCAAGAGTGTTGTGATCATTCGCGCGGGACGCACGCCTCTACCAATTCCTCCGCCGTTAGGCCGGTTTCGCGCAGAGCTTTCAGGGTGATGGATTGATTTCGTTTCGCGAGCCGGTTTCCTTCGGAATCGGTGAGGAGGGGGTGGTGGTGGTAGCGGGGTGTCGGAAGACCGAGGAGCCTTTGCAGGACGACGTGAAGGTGGGTGGATTCAAAGAGGTCGACTCCCCGCACGATGTCGGTGATTCCCTGAAGTCCGTCATCGACGACGACGGCGAGGTGGTAGCTCGTGCCGATGTCTTTCCGGACAATGACGGCGTCTCCGAGCCGTTCCGGGGCGGCGCTCTGTTCCCCGGCGGTGGAGTCATGCCAGCTGAGATTGCGACCGACTTCTTCGAGGGCCTTTTCGAGATTGAGTCGGAGGGCGTGGGCTTCGCCTGCCGCGATGCGGGCGTCCTGCTCATCGTTCGGGAGATGGCGGCAGATCCCGGGGTAGATCGCGCCTTCGCTTCCGTGGGGGGCCTGTCCTGCGGCTTCGATTTCCCGCTCGATGTCTTTCCTTGTGCAGAAGCAGGGATAAAGAAAGCCACCGTCCCGAAGTCGTTCCGCGGCGCGATGATAGTCTTTGAAGTGTTCGCTTTGAATGCGGACCGGCTTTTCCCAGTCGAGGCCGAGCCAGGCGAGGTCCTCGAAAATCTGCTCCGTGTTCGCCGCGTCGCAGCGGTTGAAATCGATGTCTTCGATTCGGAGCAGAAAGCGACCGTCCCGTTCCCTCGCGAACTGCCATGCCTTCAGCGCGGCGTAGGCATGCCCTCTGTGAAGGTGTCCGGTCGGACTGGGGGCAAAGCGGGTCACCGTCATTGCAGGTTGGACCGTCATCACGGGTTGGGCCGTCATCACGGGTTGGGCCGTCATCACGGATAATTG
>JARGOP010000023.1:8856-63603 GCA_029233965.1 Verrucomicrobiales bacterium
CCGTCATCACGGGTTGGGCCGTCATCACGGGTTGGGCCGTCATCACGGATAATTGAACAGAAGCTGAAGGTTCGCAATCTGTGATCCATGCGTATGATTATGGCAATGCATCAGTCTATCTTTACCTCCGGATTCAACAGGGTCAGGTCAATTTTTCAACAGGGTTGGATTGCAATCCTTGTTTTCGCCGCCTCGCCGGCCTTTGCTGAGGCTTCCCCTGAAGAGAGTGAAGCGGTTTTGATGTCGGGGATTCGACAGCTCACCTTTGAAGGAAAGCGTGCCGGCGAGGGATATTTCTCGGCCGACGGAACGAAAATGGTCTTCCAGAGCGAGCGGGAGGAGGGAAATCCTTTCTATCAGATCTACCTGCTCGACCTCGAAACCGGCGACACGGAGCGCATTTCACCGGGGATGGGAAAGACGACCTGTGCGTGGATTCATCCGGACGGCACCAAGGTCATGTTCGCCTCGACGCATTCCGATCCGGCCTCGGAAGATTTGCAAAAAGCTGAGTACGAGGAGCGGGAATCCGGAACGGCCCGCAAGTATTCGTGGGACTACGACGCGGAGTTTGAAATCTACGAATACGACCTGGAGTCCGGCGAGTATCGCAATCTGACGAATACGAAGGGCTACGATGCCGAAGGGGCCTACTCGGCCGACGGTAAGCACATCGTCTTCGCTTCGAACCGGCAGGCCTACGATGGCTCCATGAGTGAAGAGGATCAGAAGTTTTTCAAGCTCGACAAGAAGTTCCCCATGGAGATCTACATCGCGGATGCGGATGGATCGAATGTGAAGCGACTCACCGGGACGGACGGCTACGACGGCGGGCCGTTTTTCAGTGCCGACAGCAGGAAAATCTGCTGGCGTCGTTTTGATCGCAAAGGGCTCACCGCGGAAATTTTCACGATGAATGTCGACGGGACCGACGAGCGCCAGCTCACCCGGTTCGGAGCGATGTCGTGGGCACCGTTTTTCCATCCGAGCGGTGAGTATTTGATTTTCACGACGAACAAGCACGGCTTCGATAACTTTGAACTCTATCTCGTCGATGCGGCAGGGGAGAAGGAGCCGGTCCGGGTGACCTACACCCCCGGCTTCGACGGACTTCCCACCTTCTCGCCGGACGGGAAAACGATTTCCTGGACGACGAATCGCACGCCTTCGAAAGAGTCGCAAATTTTCCTCGCGAAGTGGGATCACGACAAGGCGAGGGAGTTGCTCTCGGGGAGTGCAGCGGCGGGTGAGGTCACGGTGACGAAAGCGCCGACGGCAGGAGAAAGCGAAGGCGCCGATTTTGAAACGGTGGCGGCGATCAGCGAGGAAGACATCCGGAATCATATCGCCTACCTGGCGTCCCCGGAACTGGAAGGGCGTCTTACCGGGACGAAGGGGGAGCAACTCGCGACCGGGCATGTCGCGAAAGCCTTTGAGGAGTGGGGGCTGGAGCCGGGAGGAGACGACGGCACTTATTACCAGTCTTTCGAATTCACGGCCGGGGTTGCGGTCGGCGAGGACAATCATCTTTCGATCGAGGTCGGGGACGAGTCACTGGCCCCCGAAGTCGGGAAGGACTGGAGACCGGTCTCTTTTTCGAAGACCGGTGAATTGAATGAGGCGGGAATCGTTTTCGCCGGCTACGGCCTCGAAGTCCCGGATGGCGAGGGCGGGGAATCCTACACGAGTTATTTCCACCTCGATGTGAAAGGGAAGTGGGTCATGGTGTTCCGCTTCGTCCCGGAGGAAGCGGAGGAGGAAGCCCGGCAGCAGATGCAGCGCTATTCCCGCCTCCGTCACAAGGCGACCCTGGCACGCCGCAAGTTCGCGGCGGGAATCATTTTTGTGAGTGGGCCGGAAACAGAAGTGAATGAGGAGCTTGTTCCGATGCAGTTCGACGCGTCGCTGGCTGACTCAGGCATTCCCGCCATCAGCATCAGCAATGAGTTGGCGGCGAAGCTGGTTGCGGCTGCCGGGAAGGACCTTTCCGGGATTCAGAAAACGCTCAACACCGGAGAGATGGTGCAGGGATTTGATCTGCCCGGGGTCCGACTCAAAGCGACGATTGACGTTGACCAGGAGAAACGCATGGGGCGGAATGTGATCGGAGTTCTTTCCGCCGGGCAGACGGCCGCGCATCCGAATCCTGCGGTGGTCGTCGGTGCGCACATCGACCACCTCGGAACCGGGGCCGGTCCGGGTTCCCTCGCGAAGGAGGGGGAAAAGGATCAAATCCACTTCGGTGCCGACGATAATGCCTCCGGCGTGGCCGGTTTGATGGAGATTGCCGAATATTTGGCTGACTTGCGAAAGCAGGACAAGCTTGACATGAAGCGCGACGTCGTTTTCGCGGGCTGGTCCGGGGAGGAGATCGGTCTGCTCGGTTCCTCTCACTTTGTGAGGAAGCTGGCGAAAGACTATCTTGGAGAAGAGAGCGCACCTCTGGGGCTCCTCCTTTCTTCCTATCTCAACATGGACATGATCGGTCGCCTCGACGGCAATCTGGTCCTCCAGGGAACGGGGTCCAGCGAGTACTGGGAGAAAGCGATTGAGCAGCGCAACGCCCCGATCGGACTGCCGATCACGATTCAGCCGGATACCTTTCTTCCGACGGACGCGACGAGCTTTTACCTCCGGAAAATTCCGATCCTGAGCGCCTTCACGGGAGCTCACAAAGATTATCATACACCGCGCGACACGGTCGATAAGATCAACTACAAAGGGACAACCGATATCGTGAAATTGATGGGGTTGATCACCCGCGGGCTCGCGATAGATTCCGAAGCGCCGAAGTATGTGAAAGTCGACCCGCCGAAGAATCGTGGAGCGCGGGGTTTCCGGGTCTATCTGGGTACGATTCCTGACTACAGCCAGGGGGAAGTGAAAGGGGTCATGCTGAGCGGAGTTTCCGAAAGTGGCCCCGCCGGTGAGGCCGGGGTGACGGGCGGCGATATCATCATCGGTCTGGGGGGGCGAAAGATTCTCAATATTTATGACTACACGGATGCGATGGCGGCTCTGAAGGTCGGTGAAGAGACCGAAATCGTGGTGCAGCGCGGTGACGAGGAACTCACGCTGAAGCTTACTCCAAGCTCACGCGACTGACGGGTAACTATTTCTTGTTGCTGAGGATCACGGAAATAGTAACCAATTCACCTGCGATACATCAGCCAAGCGGGACCAAAAAGACGTCTCCGCCGTCAGCAGCAGATTCTGGAAAAGGTCGCGGAGAACGGGGAAATGGAGTGGGAAATCGCAATTTCCTGTTTCATCATGTGCAGCGAATCCATGCTTGCGAAGCGGGTAGGTCTTCTGCTAAGGTCCAAGTTTCCAGCAGGTCGTCGAAACCCAGCAGTCTCTTTGTGACACTATTCTCCCAGCGAAACGCAATCATGATCCGGTCAGGTATTTTCCTGATCGCGGGTCTTCTGTTGTCGCTCACCCCGGTTTTCGGTCAGGTCAGCAATGTTGCCGGCATTGCGGAGCGGGAAGCGCAGAGGCGACAGCAGATGGTTCAGTCCGCACAGACTCTCTTTACGGCGGGTTCCAGAGCGTATGCGGACAAGTCCTACGGCGAGGCGATGGATAATTTTAAAGCGGCTTTCGAGACGGTTCCCGCTGTGCCCGCGGTGGACGATCAGCGCCGCATCTTTTTCCGCCGCTACCAGGCGGCTTCGCTTGCGTTTTCGAAATTGAAGGTCGATGAGGCACGCTGGGTCGAAGCGCAGGATGTTCTTCAGGATGTGATCAACACCGCTCAGCGCAACAGTGTCCCCGACTCGCTTGTGGATCCCGGGATTCGAAAGATGCTCGAAGGCCTGCGGGAGTTCGATGATCGCTACAACATGGCGAATTCACCCCGGCACCTCGAAAGCGTTGAGCTGGTCGAGAGCAAGCTGGTTCTTGCCAAGGGATACCTGGAACTCGGTGACTATGACCGGGCTGAGCGCTCATATCACCAGGTGCTGGCGATTGACCGCTTCAACAGCGCGGCGCGTCGGGGATTGGAGAATGTCGAAAGGCACCGAATGGATTACTACGATGCTGCCCGGGATCACACGAGAGCAAAAATGCTCAGGGAGGTTGCCGAAGGATGGGAGTCGCAGGTGCCCTCGATCCTTTCGGAGGAGGACATGAACCTCAGCGCAACGGAAACAGCCGCCGGTGGAGACGTTCTCATCGAGCAGAAGCTCAATTCGATCATCATCCCGAGCATAGAGTTCAATGGTGCGAGGATTACGGACGTCCTTTCGATGCTCTCGACCCGGTCACAGGAATTGGATTCCCTTGCGACGGATCCGGCGAAGCGTGGCGTCGCGATTGTTCTGGATCCCACGGGCTCAACGGAGGCGTCAAGCATTCCTGATCGTTTGGTAACCGTGAGACTGTCGAACATTCCTTTGAGCTCGGCGTTGAAATACGTGACGCAGCAGGTGGGATTGAAGTACCGGGTTGACCGTTTCGCGGTGACGGTCGTCCCCGAAAATGTAGACACCGATTCCGGACTCGTGATTCGAAGTTTCTCTGTCCCTCCGGGTTTCATTTCAGGGGGCGGCGGCGGTAACGGGGCCTCGGCGGGGCCGGTGGATCCATTTGCGACTCCGGAGCCGGACTCCGGCGTCTCCCTGCAACGAGTTTCAGCGCAGGATTTCCTCGAGCAGAACGGAGTCGTTTTCGGAGAGGGGGCCAGCGCCCGGTTCGTCTCTGCAACGAGTTCGCTCGTCGTGAGGAATACAGCCGAGCAGATGTCAATTGTTGAGAGTCTCGTACAGGCGGCAAAGAGTTCGGGGAGTAAGTTGGTGAAAGTTCGGGTAAAAACGATCTCGATTGAGGAAACCACCTTGAAAGAGCTGGGCCTGGATTTTCTCTTAGGGGCTTCGAATCTCGGATCAAGCCCGAGAGTTTTCTTTGGAGGGGGAACGAACGGGAATGCGGTTCCAGGAACACAGGCTGCCGATTACACCTTCACCCAGAATGGAATCCCGGTCGGAATGAATCCTGTCTCTGCGGGGCTGCGATCCGGGGATCTTTCGACGGGACAGTCGATTGCGGATGTGCTCAATCGTGATGCGCCGGATGCAGGGCAGGTGAAAGCCCCGGGTATTTTTTCCGTCGCCGGTGTTTTCACGGATCCTCAGTTTCAAGTCATGCTGCGAGCGCTCAATCAACGGAAAGCATCCGATCAGCTTTTCGACACTCACGTTGTCACGAAGCCGGGACAGATTGCGAAGATCGAGCAGATCCGGGAATTTATTTATCCCACGGAATACGACCCGCCGGAGATCCCGAACCAGCTCGGAGTTGCGCCGTCGAATATTCCCGGTTTTATCGAGACCAACGATGTGGTGGAGTTCCCGGTGACACCGGCAACGCCGACTGCGTTTGAGACCCGTGGACTGGGAAGTATTATTGAAGTGGAGCCCATTGTTGCTGCGGATAATCTGACCGTGAGCGTCAACATCACGGCGGACTTCAGTGATTTCGTGGGATTCATCAACTATGGAACGCCGATTCGGAACGCGGCTTTTCTTACTGTTGGCGGCGAGGGCGTGGTTCTCACGGACAACCGGATTCTCATGCCGGTGTTTGAGGCTATCAGGGAGACCACTAATGTCACGGTGTGGGACGGGCAAACCGTCGCGATCGGCGGATACCATGGAGAGTCGATCATTCAATCCAATGACAAGGTGCCCGGACTGGGCGATTTACCGGGTGTCGGGAGAGCTTTTCGTTCCTCGACAGGGGACTCGACAAAGCAGGCGTTGCTCATCTTTGTGACCATCGACCTGATTGATCCTGGCGGTAATCCGATCAATGCAAAACCGGAGGATCCTGAGCCTCAATTCACGCGTCGTGAGCCGCCGATTTCCCCTTATCCTGCAGTCGGAGCGCCGCCGGCAGGGATTTATCAGGCGAAATAGTCGGAAAAGCGTCTCCGGCGCGGTTTTCGTGCGACATTTTCTTTGCAAAACAGATCGCAGCCTGATTTAGTCTCCGCCTTCTAAAGAACCCCTCTTTTAGACCTATTAATGAGCGCATCCGCGACTTCGGGGAATCCCGAAACCAGCGAAAGCCTGTCCGCAAGTTCGGACGGGATCACTGAACTCCAAAACGCTGTCATTCGATTCGCGGGTAACTCCCAGGATGGTATCCAGACGATTGGTGGGTTCCTTGCCCGCTTAGCCGGGCGAAGTGCACGGGAAGTCATGACCTACATGACGATTCCTTCGACCATTTCCGGAGGGGCTTCCATCTTCCAGGTCCACCTTGGATCAGGCGAGGTGCTTTCCGCCGGGGATGAAGCCGACTTCCTTGTCGCCTTCTACCAGGACAGTTACAACAACCACATTGATTCACTGAAGGCGGGAGGCATTTGCATCTACGACAGTGATCATGTTGAGGAGTTGCAGGACATCGATGGAGTCCGCCATGTCGGTATTCCGATCACGAGCACGACGGTGGAAGCGATCGGCGGAAGCGCGCGGGACCGCGGCAAAAACATTTTTGTGCTGGGACTGGTCACCCAGCTTTTCAGCCTCAATAAAGAGAAGCTGACTTCTCTCATCGAAAAGCAGCTCGGACGAAAAGGCGAAGGCGTTCTCCGCAATGCCATGCTGGCATTCGATTCCGGTTACGCCTACCCGATCGGTGATTTGCTCGGCGAAGGTTTCGATCTGCAGGAAGGCGAGCAGGGCAAGGGCGACAAGGTCACGACTGACGGCAACACCGCGCTCACGCTGGGGCTTCTTGCCGGCGGGGTGCGCTACGGTGCCGGTTATCCGATCACGCCGTGGTCAACGATCATGGAGCAACTCCGCTCCGAGCTTCCCAAGTATGGAGGTTTGTTCGTGCAATGCGAAGACGAACTCGCCGCCGTTTCCATGGCGCTGGGATTTGCCTACTCCGGGCACACTGCCGTCACCGGAAGTTCCGGACCGGGCCTTTCCTTGAAAATGGAAGCGCTCAGCTATGCGACAATGGCCGAGCTCCCTATCGTTGTCATCAATGTGCAGCGCGGTGGCCCCAGCACGGGTCTCCCGACGAGCGTTGAGCAGAGTGACCTGATGCAGGCGATTTACGGAAGTCACGGCGACTGTCCTCGCATCGTCCTTGCTCCGAAGAATGTCGAAGACTGTTTCTATATCGCAGTCGAAGCCTGCGAGTTGGCGCGGAAATACAGCTGCCCGGTTCTGGTCCTGACTGACCAGGCCCTCGCGACCCGGATCGAGGCTTTCGCTGAGCCGGATCTCGCCAATGTCATTCAGGAACCGGTTCTCGATCAGGTTCCCCGGGGAGAGGAGTTCAAACCCTACCCGCTGGATGGCTTGACGAAACATGCGCCTCCCGGCACTCCGATGGAGGGTGGCAAGTATCCTGTCGTAACCGGCCTTGAGCACGATGAATGGGGTCACCCGAGTGGAAGTCCTGTCACGCACGCGAAGATGAATGCGAAGCGTCGCGAAAAGATCAAGTCGCTCGGGGAGGAGCTTTCCCTCCCGGAAATCTATGGGGATGAGTCCGGTGATGTTCTGCTCGTGGGATGGGGGTCAACCTGGGGGCCCATCCGCGAGTCCGTGAACCGCCTGCGGGATGCCGGTCGCGAGGTGGGGACGTTTCACCTGAGACATTTGAATCCGCTCCCGAACGGCCTTGAGGAACTCTTCGCGCGCTACAAGCATGTCGTTGTTGTCGAGATGAATGACGAAGGCCTTTACGGTGTCGGCCAGCTCGCCACGCTGCTTCGTTCCCGCTACTGCGATCCCAGGATCGTTTCGATCTGCAAAACGGACGGGCTCACTTACAAGGTCCGTGAAATCATTGAACGCCTTGATGTCATCACAGGCTGATATTCTGAAATCCAACTTTTATTCTTTATCTCATGTCTGCTCCTGCTGAACCCAAAAAGCTCACCAAGAAAGATCTCACCGCGGATCACCCGACCTGGTGCCCCGGCTGCGGAGACTTTGCCGTCCTTGCCGCCTTTTTCAAGGTGCTTGAAAAGCTCCAGTTTCCTCACGAGAAAATCTGTACGATTGCCGGGATCGGCTGCTCTTCGCGATTTCCCTACTTTGTGAATGGTCACGGTGTTCACTTCATTCATGGTCGCGCCCTTCCGCTCGCGACCGGGGTGAGTCTCTCCCGTCCCGACCTTCACGTTTTCGCTTTCGGCGGCGACGGTGACGGCTACTCGATCGGGGGAAATCACCTCGACCATGCGGCCCGTAAAAATGTGAACCTCACCTACGTGGTGATGGACAACTTCGTTTACGGTCTCACCAAGAAGCAGACCTCGCCGACCAGCCCCAAAGGCTTCAAGTCGAAGACCGACCCGACCGGGGCAATTGATCAGCCGATCAATCCGATGAAGAAACTGGTTTACGGTGGCGCTTCTTTTGTGGCAAGGACTCACGCGGCTCAGGTGAAGCACATGATGGAGGTTTTCGAGCGAGCCATCCTTCACCCCGGCTTCAGCGTCGTGGAAGTTCTCTCCGAGTGTGTTGTCTTTTACCCCGGTATCTTTGACGACGGAAATCCCCGCAAGGGCGGCGAGTTCGATATCATTGACGAGAAGCGCTGGGACGACACCGAAGAGGACAAAGCCCGCCATGACGTGGGAGATGAGAACGCGGCTTACCAGCTCGCGACACTTCAGTATCCCGGCAAGTTCGGCGTTTTCTACGAAACGGACCGCCCCACGAAGAACCAGCTCGAGCAGCAGTGGATCGATGCCTCGAAGGAAAAGGTGGGGGATGCCTCGACGGCCGATCTTCTCAGTACCCGGTTTGCTTCGATGAAGTGATTCGATGGCGGTACGATCCCTGTTCCGCGTCCGATGAAGAAATGTCCCGCCGCTAACGCACGACATTTCTTCATTGTCTTTCCCGGGGCAATCCGATATCCCGGGCTCTCATGAGCCCGTTTTTTCTCTTACTCATTGGTATGCTGATCGTTGTGATCGGCATCATAGGGTTTAAGTGGCATCCCTTCATTGCCCTCATTGTCGCGGCGCTGGCGGTCAGTTCGTTGACTCCGGAAGCGGCTCTCTATGAGGCTTCTCTGAGCAAAGAGGCGAGGGGGGTGCTCCTTGGGCAGCAGGAGAATCTCGAAACCCTTCCCCCGGAAATCGTGCGGGAGCACGTCGAGGCGGAGTCTCTCTCGAAGAGCTGGTTTGTTTCCCGCGTGACCGGGGCCCTGGGCAAAGCCTGTGGCGGCATCGCGCTGGTGATTGCGATGGCGGCCATTATCGGGAAGTGCCTCCTTGATTCGGGAGGCGCACGCCGGATCGTCTCGGCGATGATGGCCGCAGTCGGGCTTCAGCGCACCCCCCTCGCGTTTGCCGCGAGTTCCTTCACGCTGGGGATTCCGGTGTTCTTCGATACGGTTTTCTATCTCCTCATGCCTTTGGGGAAAGCACTTCGCAGGAAAACGGGGAAAGACTACCTGCTCTACATTCTGACGATTGTGGCCGGGGCGACGATGGCTCATTCGCTCGTCCCGCCGACTCCCGGGCCGCTCACCGTGGCCGGGTTCTTCGGCGACGAGGTGAGTATCGGCAGCATGATGCTGGGTGGTCTCTGCGTGGGCATCTTCACCGTATCATCCGGGATCGCCTTCGCCTACTGGGCGAACCGGAGATGGGAGATCCCGCTGCGGGACGAAGTCGCATGCGACGAACCGGGCGACGACTCCAACGTGGGTCTTCCTTCCCTGGGCTTCTCTCTCGCTCCGATCCTGTTGCCGGTCGTTCTCATCGGGGGACAGACGATTGCCTCATCGCTGGGCATGGAGAGTGACTGGCTCAAATTTTTCGGCGACAAAAACATTGCGCTGATCCTGTCCGCGGCGCTGGCTTTGATCTTGCTGGCGACCTCGCGCTTTCGGGCGGAAAAGCAATCGCTCCGCGATGCCGTGCAGGAGGCACTCGCAAGCGGTGGCGTGATCATTCTGGTGACAGCGGCGGGCAGTGCCTTCGGGGCGACCTTAAAAGAGACCGGCATTGCTACATCGATCGGAGAGCTGTTCCGGAGCGAGGGAAGTCTCGCTCTGATCCCACTCGCTTATGCGGTCACCGCGCTGGTCCGGACCGCGCAGGGATCGGCAACGGTGGCAATGATTACGGCCGGAGGGATCATTGCACCTCTGGCTTCAGAAACAGAGCTGGCCTACTCGGCGCTTTATCTCGCCCTCGCGATTGGGTGTGGTTCAAAACCAATCTCATGGGCGAACGACAGCGGCTTCTGGGTGATCGGTCGTATGTCCGGTATGACTCCGCTGGAGACGTTCAAGACCGTCAGTGTCATGATGATCGTGATGTCGCTTGTGGGCCTCGCCGTCGTCACCCTCGGAGCCGTGCTCATTCCTCTCACCTGAGTGCGGACCGAGCAGGGTCTGGTAGTGGACTCAACAGGGTTGAATCATCGTGAAAAGCGGGGACCTTGGCGGCGGAATGGGAGACACGATGAAAGCATTTATTCTCGGCGCCGGATTGGGAACCCGTCTGCGCCCGCTGACAGAGCACCTGCCGAAGCCACTGGTGCCGGTGATGAACCGGCCTCTCATCACTTATGCCTTCGATCATTTGATCGATGATTTGGGGATCAGCGATTTCCTGGTGAACACGCACCATTGCCCGGAAGCCTACGCGACGGCATTCCCGGATCAGACTTATCGCGGCGCTTCGCTTCAGTTTCGCCATGAGCCGGTCCTGCTGGACACAGCGGGAGGGATTGACAACATCCGGGACTGGCTTCCGGATGACGAATCGTTCGTCGTCTACAATGGTGATATTCTCACGGACCTGTCGCTGACCCGGGCGAAGGAGCATCATGTGAACTCGGGCAATCTCGCCACGTTGGTACTGCGCTCCACAGGGGACGAGTTGCGCGTCGGGTATGATCAAAGCACCGGGAAAGTGGTCGATCTCCGGGGTGCCCTGCGGCCTGACTGGAAGAAGCGCTTTCAGTTTACCGGGATCTACTTTGTCTCGCCGGAGTTCCTGAAGTATATCCGGCCGGGGAAGATTGAGTCGGTCGTGCTCTCGTTCCTCGCCGCGATTGAGGCCGGGGAATCGATCGGCGGGTTTCTGTCCGATGAAGGAGACTGGAGTGATCTCGGTGAGAGGGAGTCTTACCTCAATGCTCTCACGATGCTCAATCGCGGGAAAGATGAGGACAGAATTTCGTCCGCGGCAATGATTGATCCCGCGGCGACGATGGATGCCGTGAGCAGCATCGGGGCCGGTGCTGTCATTGGTGAGGGCGCCGAAATTCATGAATCCGCGATCTGGGAGGGCGCAACGGTTCTGCCCGGAAGTCGACTCGACCGCGTCGTCGTGAGAAGCGGGCAGGTTGCCGGGGGAAATTTGTCGAATTGCGACATCTGAAGGAGTAAATCTCACTCCCTTCATTGCGGGCTGGAAAATTATGATTTTTCTCCAACATTTTCGCGATCCGGAACGTCATATATTGAGACGTGGTCGCGATAGCGGCTGTTTCCTGAGTATCAGCCCCCAAGAAAGTGGAAAAAATCGACATCCCCAGGCGCACGGTATACCGGCTTTCGCTTTACCAGCGCAGCCTTCAGAAGTTCCGTGAAAAAGGTCTCGCGACCGTTTCCTCGGAAGAGCTGGCTTCAGCGGCCGGGGTGAAGTCAACGCAGCTTCGCAAAGACCTCGGCCATGTCGGACAGTTCGGCACCCGTGGACTCGGGTATGGAGTGGTGACGCTCTCGGAAGCTTTATCCGGCGTCCTCGGTCTGTCGGTACTTCAGCCCGTCGTGTTAGTCGGAGTCGGTAATCTCGGTTCCGCCTTACTTCGTTACTCAGGCTTTCGCCGTGAGGGGTTTGAGATCATTGCCGCCTTTGACGCGGATATTGATCACACCAAGTCAACGACGCAGGAAATGGGCGTGCCGGTGATTCATTCTCGGGAGCTCGGGCATTACGTTCGGGAGCATGGAGTGAAAATGGCGATCATCGCGGTGCCGGAGTCAGCGGGGCAGAACGTCGCCGATACCCTGGTGGAATCCGGGGTCGAAGCGATTCTCAATTTTTCCCCTGCGGTCCTCAATGTGCCGGACGGAGTCATGGTCAATCATGTCGACCTTGCCGCCGAGCTTGGCAGCATCGGTTTCTTCACGACTTGAGTGAATCCCGTTCCATGGTGGAGGTCCCGTTTGAGGCGCCCTTCAGTCTTTCCGATACGCTGAAATCAGGACAGCTTTTTCACTGGGAGGAGCTCACCCTGGATGGCATCGCAGGCTACGCGGGATGCATCGGTGACTCCGGTCCCTGCTGGATCGCCCAGCCCGAACCGGGGCAGGTCCTGAGCCTGGCGGGGCAGGATGACATCGTGAGGCGCTACTTTGGTCTCGATCAATCCCTTGCCGAAATCCACAGGACTTTTCCGGAAAATGATCCCGTGCTCAGGGCGGCGATTGCCTACTGCCCCGGGATCCGTGTCGCCCGTCAGCCGGTCTGGGAATGTCTCGCGACGTTTATCACCTCGTCCTTAAAGCAGGTCATTCACATCCGGGCGATCTCGATGACGCTTCGAGAGCGCTATGGGGAAGTTCACGAACTTGCGGGACGGCGTTTCTATGCGTATCCCGATCCGGCCGCGTTCGCATCGGCAGGGGAAGCCAGTCTCAGGAAGTGTGCGCTGGGCTATCGGGCGAAATCGCTCGCTCTGGCAGGCGAGGCCGTTGCGTCCGGACGGGTCGACCTTGAGGCGATCGAAGCGGAAAGTGATCCTGTCGCGGCACGGGCGGCCCTGATGGAACTGCACGGGGTGGGGGAGAAAATCGCCAACTGTGCGCTGCTGTTTTCCTGCGGGCAGTGGGGCGCGTTTCCGATTGACGTTTGGATTGAACGAATCCTGCGCGAGCATTACCGTAAGAGGCTGAAGGGGGCGAAACTGCAGGCGTGGGCGGAGCGTTACTTCGGCTGCCATGCGGGCTACGCTCAGCAATACCTCTTTCATTTCGCCCGGAAAACCCTTTAGTGACGGGACATTACGATGTCGGAGCAACAAAAAGTTTTTGCCAGTCTTTCGGGAGCGTTTATCGCCCATCTCGTGCTCCTGATTTTGATTTTTGTACTCCTCAGCACGAGAAGCATCGGGTCGTCTCTCCGTGACCCTGCGGAGCCGCCGCCGCCGCCGCCGCAGGAAGTGGTGATTCTCATGAGCGATCTCATGGAGCAGATTGAACTGGAAGAGCCGACGCCGCTGAGCGACCCGCCAAGGCCGTTCATGGACACCGACCTTAATGCGCCGGAGGCTGAGGCACCTGAGAACGCCCGGTTCGAGTCGGATCGCAATACCTCGGCGGCAAGCGAACTCGCTCCTGATCCGAACCTTCCCCAGGTGAACCTCCCGACGACACGCGGGGATTCCCCTCTGTCGTATTTTGAACTGCAAAACCGGGAATACACGGACGGTGAGTTCGACCAGCCTCCGGCTTCGAACGGGGCCGCCAATGCTGTCTCCACTCCGGCCGGGGCGATCCTTCCGCCGAGCCCCGTTTCCGCAATGACCGATGCGGCCCCGGGCGAGGAGACGGATCAGGGGGAGAATGATGAGCTTGTCGAAGGCGTCGATACCCCTCCGCTGAATAATCCCGCAGAAGTGCTGACCCGACCCGAGGAAAGCCTCACTGACGGGGAAGCGGAAACGTCAACAATGGTGAACTCGTTCAACGATCCGAATTCGAAAACACTCACCCCGGCCTTCGGCGAAGCGGGCGCAGAGGACCAGTTTGCTGCCGCCATCCCGAAACCGGATCAGGAGGCAGAGGTCGGTGAAATGCTGGATCCGCTGCAGCAGCAGGAAAAGCGTGCCGGGGGAACCGGGGTCGACTTTGAAACTTCGGAACCGGTGGCGACCATGGAAGCGGTGGGGGAGGAGAAAGAGAGTCCGGCCGATGATGGACTTTTTGCGGCCGGCTTCAGCCCTGACGAATTACAAAACACAACCAACGGAACCCTCACCAACCTCGGTCAGAATGCGGTGGATGCGGAAGGGACTGCGGCGGGAGCGTACAAGAAGAAAGTGAAGCAGGAGATTTCGCGGAAGTGGCACAGCTACCGGGTTCAACACGGAGATTTCGTGTCCTACGGAATCCTCAAGCTGGAGTGTCGTGTCGATCGACACGGAAAAGTTCATGACTTAAGAGTCGTGGAAAATGATGCGAACTCCGTTCTTGCCGAGTTCTCGTTGAAGGCGATTCTGAACGCGGATCTTCCTGCGATGCCTGACGAAGTGGCCGAAGAACTGGGACCGTTGGGACTGCAGCTGAAATACGACATTATTATTTATTAAACGCCTCTTATGCTGGATTCGACTGTGAACGAAAAGGTTTGGGATTTTCTGCTCTCCGGAGGGGTCTTCATGGCCTTCATCGCCACTTGCTCTTTCGTGGCGATTGCGGTGAGTATCCACCGGGCCCTGACCCTGAAATGGAAATCGATCATTCCTGTCTATTTGCGAAGCAATCTGCATCGGTGTGGAGACTTGTTCGCGAAAGGGGAAGCATCCACCTTACTGGCAGATTTGAAGCGGAGCGACAGTCCCGTCGGGCGGATCGGGCGGATCGCGGTTTCACCCGAATACAAAACCCGGGAATCGGCTTCAGAAGCAGCCGAAGCAACCGCGCGGGAGCAGATGGTGAGACTCGAGAACGGAATGGGAGTGCTTGAGGTGGTTATTACGATCGCGCCTCTTCTGGGTTTGTTAGGAACGGTGAGCGGTCTTGTGAGCGTCTTTGCGACCCTCGGAGCTCAGTCGGGTGACCCTGATCCGACCTTGATCGCTGCAGGAATTGCCGTGGCGCTGAATACGACGATTGCCGGGCTCGTTGTCGCCGTTATCACTGTGATTCTTCACTCTTATTTCACCCGTCGACTTGAGCGGGTCGCGGCCCGTCTCGAAGTGATCGCCGGTCATTTGGTGAACGAGTTCTACAAACACGGAGGGCCGGCGCTCTATCCGGCGGAGGGGCAAGTGGCGGGCACTGAATTGCAGCCCGACGCGGAACTGGTTGAGGCGATTGAACACAGCGGCGCCGAGTCTAAACGAAGTGACTTTCTCCCGTGAAAATCTACACGAAACGCCGCCAGAAGCCCACGGTGCCGATCATCACCCTGATCGATATCCTCGCGATTCTGCTGATTTTCTTCATCGTGACGACGACCTTCAAGACGAAGGAGTCATTGGTGAAGGTGAATCTTCCCCGCTCTTCCGAGATGGCGGCTGACGGTGAGGCCACGGTACGAACCGCGCTTGCTTTGGGAAAAGACGGGCAGGTTTCCTTAGGGGAACAGGTCGTTCCAATGGAGGGGCTCGCCGCCGCGCTGACGACCTACCGGCAAAGCAAACCGGATGTGGACCTGGAGCTGAAGGCGGATGAAGGGGCTCCTCTCGGTCTCATGATCGAAGTCTGGGACGCCGCGACGAAAGCGGGGATTGATATTGGTGACCTCCCGCTGCGGATTCTGCTTGAGGAGTGATTTGTTTCTCTCGAAAGTTGCGGCTAAACTGTCTTTTTCCGCCCATGATCCGTCCTATTGTCTTTTATCCTGATCCCGTTCTCCGAAAAGTGGGAGAGCGCGTTGAAGAGGTCACTTCCGAAATTCGCGAACTCGCCGCCGACATGGTCGAGACGATGTATGATGCGAACGGAGTCGGACTGGCAGCGCATCAGGTCGGGGTTTCCCTCCAATTGGCCATTGTTGATGTTTCCCACGATGAAGAGTGCATCAGCTATCTGCGGGTCAACGGAGAGGAGAAAACCCTCGCAGAGATCTGTCCGTTGACGTTCATCAATCCGGAGGTGGAACTCCTTGGGGAAAAGGACACCGACATGGAAGGCTGCCTTTCCTTTCCGGACCTTCGCGGGGATATCACCAGGCCCTTCGAAGTGAGAGCAACGGTTCACACCCTCGACGGGGAAAAACTTGTCATCGAAACCGATGGGCTCTTCGCCCGCGCGATCCAGCACGAGACGGATCATTTGTTTGGGAAACTCTTCATCGACCGGATGTCGAGTGCTAAAAAGATTGCAATCCGCCGTCAGCTGAAGGAGATGCAGCAGGAATTCGGGTAACGGCCGCGAAGCGTGAATATGAAAGAAGGAATCAGCCTTTTCCTGAAAGGGGTGGCAATGGGTGCTGCCAATGTCATCCCCGGTGTTTCAGGCGGCACGGTCGCATTCATCACCGGCATCTACGAGCGGCTCATTCAGGCGGTGAAGTCGGTCGACCTGCAGGCGCTCAAGCTGCTCGCGAAGGGGCAGTTTGCGGCATTTGCGAGGCAAGTGGATCTCGGGTTTCTGCTCTGGCTCGGTGCCGGGATTGTCGTGAGCATCCTCACCCTCGCGAGCGTTCTCAAGTATCTCTTCGCAAATCACGAGGCGCTCGTCTGGGCCTTTTTCTTCGGCCTCATCTTAGCCTCGGTTTACTTCGTCGGAAAACAGGTTGGTCGCTGGACACCCGGTGCGGTGGTGGGGTTTGTCCTCGGCGCCGGCATCGCAATCGGGGTCGCCTTGCTGAAGCCTGCCTCGGAAAATGACAACGTCTGGTATCTGCTTCTCTGTGGAGTGATTGCGATGGCGAGCATGATCATTCCCGGATTGTCGGGGTCATTCGTCCTCCTTCTCCTGGGAAATTACCAACTCATCATGATCGAATCGGTCGCCGGATTGAAGTCGCTCGATGCGGACGCTTTCCGTATTCTTATCCCCGTGGGAATCGGAGCCGTGATCGGGGTGATCCTCCTGAGCCGACTCCTTGCCTGGATCTTCGCCGAGTATCACGACCTCGCGGTGGCATTGCTGACCGGCTTCGTGGCGGGCTCGCTGCTCATTATCTGGCCGTGGAAAAACGCTCAGATCGAAGTCTTCGAAGCGGCCGGGAAGGTGAAGGAGAAAGTGGTGGGCTATGAATGGTATTTTCCGGAGCTGAACGGCGCGACCTGGATCGCTCTCGGTGTCATGGCGGTTGGGTTTGTTGCCGTCTGGGCGATGGAAAAGTCCGGGGCGGTGAAGCCTGAGTAGCAGTGATCGTTCTTCGCGGGCGAGGTGGAGCGAGCCCCTTTATTAGATTCCTGATGAGCGACCACTCCGCTTGCCTGACATCACAGGAATCGCTGGTGAATTTCGGAAAGGCGCTGCATAGTGCGCCGCCGGGCTGTTGAGCCGGATCAATTTGTTCTCCAGCTGAACGTGCCCCCCTGCCTTCGTGCAGGCATGCAACGTCCTGAGGTCCTTAGTTGCGGTCCAGCCAGCAGTCCGGTTTTTTCTATGAAGCCTCTCTTTGCGATCACGGCATTGCTTCCGATCTGCCTTCTTTGCGGGTGTTTTGATCGCTCCAAAGCGGTGGCGATTCCGGATATTCGAAAGGCCCCCGATTTCGTTTTCGAAAAGCGGCTCGCCTTTCAAGGCGTGGCACACCCGCAGTTCGCGGGAAGCTACAGTTGGAAGGGAGCCGGCACCGGTCCCGGAAAAATGGCGCAGTCCCGGCCCAAAAACTGGAGGGTTGTCGTACCGCTGACTTCGGCGGACTGGGATCGTTCGGAGCCGGTGCCATTGTGGGTGACCTTCCATCAAACGCGTGAGGATCAGCGTCCGGAAATCGCCGCATTTCAGCGAGTCGTCAGTGCCGGGCAAGTCGCAGGAATCAATGTTGATTTCCCGGCCCGGACGAAAGGCGCGTTGCGGGGCGAAAGCGCCTGGCAACAGGCGGTGAAGGTCGCTGAACAGCGCCATGGTCTCAACAGCGATCCCAGAGCACCGATTGTCTCATGGAGACCGTGAAGAATGGTGCCGATTTCCTGGTTCGCCGGTTCGTTTTTATTCCGGGAAGCGTAAACTTGCGCACCGCTACCTGACCGCGTGAATCACATGACCCGTCGTCCTCTTGATCTCATTTTCATTGCCGCAGTATGGGCTCTCTGGTTCGTTGCGATGTGGTTTGGTGAGCGATGGTCTCTCTTTGTTGAGAACTGGTTCATGTCGGTAACGATGGCTTTCGGTTCTTTCATCGCCGGATCGACGAGTCAGGGGGGCGGAGCAGTGGCCTTTCCGGTGATGACTCTGGGATTCGATATCGATCCAAAGGGGGCGAGAGACTTTTCGATGATGATTCAGTCGGTCGGCATGACCTCGGCATCCGTCGCGATTCTATGGCGTCGTATCGCGATCGAGAAAACGGCACTCGTCGTCGCGGGGATCGCCGGTGCGGGTGGCGTCATCATTGGATTGGAGTTTGTGCAGCAGTGGTTTTCCCCGAATCCTACAAAAGTCTTTTTTGTCTCTCTCTGGCTCGCCTTCGGCTTTGCTCTCTGGAGGATCAATCGCATCACCGGGAAAATCAGGCGCCGTCACCTCAGTGACACCTCGCCCAAAGCAATTTTATTTCTCGCCGTCTCCGGCTTCCTCGGGGGAATGATTTCCGGTCTTCTCGGCAGCGGACTCGATATTCTCGTCTTTGCCATGCTTGTCCTCGGCTTTCGTCTCTGCGAAACGGTGGCGACTCCCACTTCCGTCATTCTCATGGCGGCGAACAGTCTTGTTGGATTTGCCTGGCGGGGCATGGGGGGAGGGGGCGAGCCGATTGCGACGGAGATCTGGAACTACTGGTGGGTCTGCGTTCCCATTGTCGCAATCGGCGCCCCGATGGGCGCCCGTTTCATTTCGAATCGAGGCCACGAGTTTGTCGTTCGCTTGCTCCTCGCCGTGATCGTCGCGCAGTTCCTCGGGGCGCTGTTCATCGTGCCGTTTGACCGGTTTCTCACCACTCTCGCCTGCGCGACCTTCGGGCTTGGCGTCGCTCTCTTTCTGGCGGTCTGGATCTGGGGGAAGCGCTACGCTTGATCAGGAAAGGCGACTCGCGGCGGCTCGATCGAGAAAGAGGTCGGTCGAAGAGTGAGTCTGCAGGATCGACGCCGGAACTGTATTGGTAACGGGTCCCTCCACGCTGTTTTTTACTGCTTCGGCTTTTCGCTCGTCAGGGACGGTGCAGATGAGATGTCGACTCCGGAGAATCTCAGAGACGGTCATGGAGATCGCCTGAGTGGGGACTGCTTCGAGCGTGGGAAACCATCCTTCACCAAACTGCTGCTGTCGGCAGGCCTCGTCGAGATCGACGATGTGATAGGGCACTGTCGTTTCAAAGTCAGCCGGAGGGTCGTTGAAGGCGATGTGTCCATTCTCCCCGATTCCGATGAAGGCCACATCGATCGTGACCGCCGAAATGAGATCACTGAGGCGTCGACACTCCGCATCGGGATCGATTTCCCCGTTGAGAGGGTGAAAGGCGCGCGGCGGATGGGGGAGTTGTTTCACGAAGCGGTCCCAAAGATATTGGCGGAATGAAGCGGGGTGATCGATGGGGAGGCCGACATACTCATCGAGGTGGAAAATCGTGACCCGCTCCCAGGCGATCCCGGGCTCGGCGATGAGATGCTTCAGCATTTCGAACTGCGAAGCGCCGGTCGCAACGATGATATTTGCGTAAGAACGGTTTTCGAGCGCCTGGCGGAGTTTTCCGGCTCCGGTTTTTGCGGCGAGGGCACCGGAAGTCGTGGCGTCAGCGGATTGATGAATTTTCATGACGAGACCTTAGCGAGGTTAAGCGCTGCCGTCACTCCCGTATGAACGCGGTTTACAAATCGGCCGGTTTCTGAAGCAATTCCCCGACGCGCTGAAGGAGGCGTCCCGCAGCACCGCCATCGAGAATGCGGTGGTCAAAGCTGAGGATGAAATTGGATTCCATTTTCGGCACAAAGCTGCCGGCCTCTTTGTCCCAGATTGGCGTCTGACGACCGGCCATGAGACCGAGAACGAGGTTCTGCTCGGGAAGGGGGATCGGAGTCGCTGCCGTGATCCCGAAAGGACCGACGTTGGTGACCGTGGCGATGCCGGCTCCCGTCGATTCCGGCGGGAGTTTGCGCTCCTGGCCACGCCGGACCAGTTCATCGTAGGGAGCCTGGAGTTCGTTCAGCGATTTCTTTTCCACATCGCGAATCACGGGAACGAGAACGCCGTCGGCGACTTCAACTGCAAAACCAATGTCGATCGCATTGGGATGAACGATGCGGTTTCCGATGAGCCGTCCCGCCACGGCGGTGTCTTCCGCGATCGCGATGGCGAGGGCACGCATCGCGTAGAGGGTGATTCCCGGTTTGGCTTCGAGGGATTTCCGATGGGCGAGAACTTCGTCGAGAATGATCGGCACGGTGACGGTGGCGAGAGGGCGGGTCCAGCTGCGGCGCATCGAGTCCGCCACCGCGATGCGCATCGGGGACGCTTCGGTGGTGCGGTTTTGCTCGATATCAGAGATGAATTTCTCAAAGTCCTCCACGGTGACTCTTCCGCCCGCTCCGCTCCCGGGAAGCCCGGCGAGGTCGGCGGAATTGAGTCCGAGCTCCTCCATGCGATGACGCATCCGGGGACTGAGGTAAACGGTCGAACGGATTGGGACAGGCAGTCCATCACGAACCGTCGGCTTGACCTCGAGAGGCGCCGAAGGATCGATCATGTCCTTTTCGTCGATCGCAAAGTGCAGGTTCGCCTCATTCTCCTCCTCCGTGGCCGGCGGATCGGCTTCTGCGTTGTCCTGGGACCGGATCAGTCCGGCTTTGATCGCATCCTCCTCCGTAGCGTCGATGAATGCGAGATGGGACCCGACCGCGTAACTGGTTCCGACATCGGCAGCAATTTCCGTAATTTTGCCACTGCAGGGAGTGGTGACCTCCATCATCGCCTTGTCGGTTTCGACCTCGAAAATGTTTTGATCCGCTTTGACTTCGTCGCCGGGAGAAATGAGGATCTCGCGAACGGTCGCTTCGGCCATGGACTCTCCCAGTTGGGGCATCTGAATCGGAAAGCGCGGCATTTCGAAAGAGGGATGAATGAATAGGGTTTCTGGTCCGGACGGGGCCGGTCAACGTAATCTCCTACCGTGTCGAGAAATGAAAGCGCTGCAAGTCTCCAACGTCACAAAATCATATGATAAAGATCCCGTTTTGCGCGGGGTTTCTTTCTCCCTCGAGACCGGCGAGCGCGCGGCCCTGATGGGGCCTTCGGGCTCGGGAAAGAGCACCCTCCTGAACTGCATCGGTGGAATCGACCGTCCCGATGAGGGGGAGATCGTGATCCAGGGGCAATCTCTAAAGGGGCTCGACGAGACGGAGTTATGCCATATGAGGCGGGTGATGGTCAGCACAGTCTTTCAATTTTTTCACCTCCTCCCGACTCTTTCCGCAGCGGAAAACATCGAGTTCCCGCTGCAACTCTCAGGGATGAGCGATTCGGATCGTCGGAGCTTGCTCCCGGAGCTGATCAAGGAGGTCGGGCTGTCCCACCGCTCCCACGCGATGCCTCACGAACTGAGCGGTGGGGAAATGCAGCGGGTCGCGATCGCGAGAGCGCTCGCAATTCGGCCCAAACTGATCCTGGCCGATGAGCCGACGGGAAATCTCGATTCGACCACCGGGGAAGTGATTCTCGACCTCCTCGAAGCGGTCAGCGAGCGACATGGGATTGCGATGTTGGTCGTGACCCACAGTCCGGGAGTGACGCGGATCTGCAGTCGCACCCTGGAGATGCGCGATGGGGTGTTGGTGGAGCAGAGTGAGCTGGCGGTCTGAATGGAAGACGGAGCTGAAAGAGGCGGTAAACCGCGGGGAGTCGGACGATTGCTCTGGTCCCGCATCATTTGGAGGCATTGGCGCCGCGAACCGAGGCTGACCGTGCTCCTTGTCGGGATTCTCGCGCTCGGAGTCGCTGTTTTCCTTGCGGTTCGACTCGCGAACAAAGCCGCCGTTTCCGGATTCGGAATGTTCACCGAGTCGATTGCCGGGGAAAGTGACTTCATCCTTCGTCCGCGGGCCGGGATGCTGGAGGCGGATGTTCTGCGCGAGCTCCGCGAGAGAGCGGGGGCAACGCCAGTCGGCATCTTCCCTGTTCTCGAGGTTTCAGCAGCAATCTCTGAGTCGCCGGAAACGGGGCTCCTGAAACTGGTCGGCGCAGATCTCGTCGCGCTTCAGAATGCCGGCACCTACACGAACGGAAGCACATCCGTCTCGGGGGATTCGGCGACCGGCGATGACAGCATTCTCGGGCTGCCGGATCGGGGCTTTGTCGGCACGTCTTTCGCGAAGCGGTTCGGGGTCGGCAAAGGCGGGCCTCTCCGTCTCGTCGTGAATGACAAGGTCGTGGATTTCGTCATTGCCGGAGTCGTTCCGGAAGACCCGAACCGCCCCGCCGTACCGGAGAATCTCATTCTTATGGACCTGCCGGGATTGCAGACGATGGCGGGCCTCGAAGGAAGTCTCACGCGGGTCGAGTTTCGCATTGCCCCGGGAGTCGAGGCAGCGGCGAACCGCCGGAAAATCGGCGCGTCGATGTGGGATCTCGCGACGGAACGGGGCTGGATTCTCGAAACGCCCGAGGACCGGAAATCGTCGGTCACTCAGATGAGCGCGGCGTTCCGGTTGAATCTGACGATCCTCTCGGGACTTGCCCTGCTCGTCGGGATTTATCTCATCATGCAGGCGATGGAAGCTGCGGTCGTGAAACGCCGCGCGGAGATCGCGGTGCTCCGCTCGTTGGGAGTGACGCCGGCACAGATCCGGGCCGCATGGCTTTGGGAGGGGCTCATTCTCGGGGTGGTCGGAGCAGTGGCGGGAATCCTTCTCGGACGCCTCATGGCGGTCGGTCTCGTCGTTGCGATCTCAAGGACGGTGAACACGCTTTACTACGAGACGACGACTTCCGCCGTGACGCTGGAGACCGGGGAAATCGTGTTTTCGCTGTTCTTCGGAATCGTCGCAAGCCTGACGGCGGCATTGATCCCGGCACGCGAGGCTTCGCTGACGCCACCGGCCCAATCGATGCGTCAAGGCGGGCAGGGAGGGGGGCTCGCCCTGCTGAGAAACTGGCCGCTTGGGCTCGTTCTTCTCGTCGCGGGAATCGGATGCGCTTTTCTGCCACCCCGCCTTCTCGCTTCGGGAACGATCGTGCCGTTGGGCGGCTATCTCGCCGCCGTGATTCTCGTTCTCAGCGCGAGCCTTCTTATCGGTCTTCTCTTTCGACCGATAGGGGGCCTGTTAGGGCGGGGTAAGGGGGATGCGATGCGACGTTATGCGGCAAGTCAGTTGAGACGGCCGGAAGGGCGGCATCGCCTTACCGCGGCAGGTCTCGCTGTGGCGATCGGAATGTCGGCGGCGATGGCGATTCTCGTCGCCAGTTTTGAATCGACCCTGACCGGGTGGATTCAACAACTCCTGAAAGCGGATATCTACGTCGCCGCCGCCGGATCCAATTCTGTCACGAACGAGAACACTCTTTCCGCGTTCACATGGAAGGAACTCGAAACGATGGAGGGAGTCGCGGGAATGGACAAACTCCGCCGTTACAAGGTGTCGATCGGGGAGAATGATTTCTTTCTCGGAGGAGCCGATTACAACGATGACCCGGAGCGATTCCTTCAACTCATGTGGCTTGATCCCCCGGCGATCCAGGGGCCGAATTCCCTCGAAGTCCGGGAAACCGGGCCGTATCCCGGCTGGATCAGTGAGAGCCTCGCCCGGCGGTTTTCTCTGCAGGTAGGATCGACGATCCCGCTTCCGACACCTTCCGGAGAGAAGCCCGTCGAAGTGACGGGTATCTTCGCCGAGTATGGCAATGAAACCGGCACCCTCGTGATCGCGAGACAGTTCACGGAGGAATGGTTCGGGGATGACCGTGTTTCCAACCTCGCCGTTTACGCGGATCCCGGTGTCGATTTGGAAGGTTTGTTAGGGCAAATTCGGGAGGCGTTTCCCGGAGTGGTCGCGCGATCCAATGAGAACCTGAAATCCGAGTCGATCCGAATTTTTCACCAGACCTTTGCCGTCACCTATGCCCTTGAGGCCATTGCGGTGATCATCGCCGTGGCTGGACTTGGACTTGCGCTCGCGGGCCTGCTCATGGAGCGCCGGACGGAACTGACGACGCTGAAGTCTCTCGGGGCGACCCGCCGCGAAATTGCGCGGGCGGCGATGTGGGAGGGCGTTGGACTCGCGGCGGCGGGGCTCATCGGGGGATATCTCCTGAGTTTTTTTCTCGGATGGATCCTCATTTTCGTCATCAACCCGCAGAGCTTCGGCTGGACTCTCAGTTACCGGGTGCCGTGGATGTCCTTTCTGTGGCTGGCTCTCATCACCTTAACCACCGCCGCAATCGTGGCGTGGGCCGTGGGATCCCGAAACGCGAACCTGCCCGGAGAACGAGAAGAATGAAACACTTCCTCCTCATCTTCATTGTTGTAAGCGCTTCGTTGAATTTCTGCCCCGCCGGAGGAGCGGAGTGGAATGTTCCCCGTGTTGGGCATGAGCTGACTTTTCCGAAGGATCATGGCAGCCATCCCGACTTCAAAATCGAGTGGTGGTATCTCACGGGGCATCTCTTCGAAGGGGACCGGCGGTTCGGATTTCAGGCGACTTTTTTCCGCCTCGGGCAGAAGCCGGTCGATGTTGCGGCAGGGGACGCTTTTGGTGAGTCACAGATTTACATGGCTCACATGGGCATCAGCGATCCGGAGACGGGCCGGTTTCTTCATGAAGAACGGCTCAATCGGGGAGGATGGGATGCCGGGGCAAAAGTGGGGGGGCTCGAGGTCTTCAATGGGGACTGGAAACTCGTTCAGGTCGGAAATGGAATGCGACTGACCGGCTCGATCAAGTCCGAGGCCGGTTTCGAGTTGAAACTGCTACCCCACAAGCGTCATGTCATTTTCGGGGAAGAGGGGATCTCACGCAAGGGGCCGGAAGGGACCGCTGCGAGCTACTACATCACTTTCCCCCGCCTCGATGTGGAAGGGACGTTGCGCCTGGACGGAAAAACGATCGAGGTTGCCGGCGAGGCATGGATGGATCATGAGATTTCCAGCAGCCAACTGGATCGGAATCAGATCGGCTGGGACTGGGCCTGCCTCCAGTTTTTTGATGGCAGGGAGATCATGGGCTATGTCCTGCGAATGGAAACGGGAGAGCCGTCTGAGTATTCGAAACTGGTGTGGATTGATCCAGTCGGTGAATTGACCCACCAGAAACTGGGTGAATACCGCTGGATCCATGAGGGGGAATGGAAGAGTCCTGACACCGGGGCGGTGTATCCGATCACTCCGATCATTGAAACGAAAGACCCGAAATCCGGGGAGCCGCGCCGCTTTCAACTCGTTCCGACACTTCCGAATCAGGAAATGGCGAATGGTTCCGGAGGCGTCAGCTATTGGGAGGGAGCCTGTGACGTCATCGACCTGGAAACCGGCGATGCCGTGGGTCGGGCCTTCCTCGAGATGACGGGTTATGCCGACAATATCGCGGACAAGCTGCGTTAGAGTTGGACATCCCTTTTTCCAGTCACTTGGCGAAAGGGGAATCAAAGGTATCCTCCTGCATCAAATCTTACGTCCTCCAGATCTACCGTCTCTCGGTGTTGCTGGCGATTGCCTGGCTCATTCGTTCGCATCATGATCGTATCCGTGTGCAGGGGGACTGGCCGGTCACGGTGTCCGAGGTGAAGGCGCTGCTTCCGGAGGCGCATCGCCTCAAAGTGGACGCCGGGCCGCGCGGCGGCCTCGAGGTCGTCAATGCCGACGGGGAAAAGATCGGTTATGCGGTGCGGACGATGCCGGACTCGCGGGAGATTGTCGGCTACTCGGGTCCCAGCGATGTCCTGGTGGTCTTCGACGCGGAGGAGAAGGGCGTCGGCATTGCCATCCGGCAGAGCTATGATACGCCGAGCCATGTCGACGATGTGAAGAGAGAGTTCCTCTTCATGGAATCCTGGAACGGCCGGAGCTGGGATGCGATCGCAGAGATCAGCGATTTCAACGAAGCGGGAATTTACAGTGTCACCGGCGCGACCCGCACGAGCGAGGCGGTCATGGAGAGTGTCACCCATCGGCTCGCCGTCGCCGATGGAGAGGAGGGGCTGGAGCGCGCGGTCGAGTTTCACTGGAATGATTTTGCGCTTCTGGGGTTCCTCGCGGGTGGCGGTGTCTTCGCCTTTTGGAAAAAGAAAACCTTTCAAAGATGGCGCTGGATATTCTCCGTCGCGACGATCGGACTGCTCGGGCTCTGGATGGGAGACCTCATTGCGCAGTCGCTCATGGTTGGATGGGTCGAGAGCCGGATCCCATGGGAGGCGACTCCCGGACTCGTCATTTTTGTTGCCGCTGCCTTTCTCCTTCCGTGGTTTACGAAACAGCCGGTCTATTGTCAGTTTATTTGTCCTCACGGAAATCTGCAACGCTGGATGATGAAGGTGGTGCCCGCGACATGGAAGCGCCCTCTTCCCGGTGATGGAAAATGGATCGGTCGCTGGATCCCGGTGATGCTTCTCGTCGTCGTCATCGCGATCTCTTTTCTCCAGCTCGATTTCGATCTCGCCGGGATCGAGCCGTTCGATGCCTATGTCATCAAGTCGGCCGGCATCGCGACAATTTCCGTGGCTCTGGTTGGCCTCGCTATTTCCCTCTTTTTCCCAATGGCCTACTGCAAGTATGGCTGCCCGACAGGTTGGCTCTTGGAATTTGTCAGAAAGCGTTCCGGGAAGGACAAATTCGGAGAGCGTGACTGGGCGGGAGTGGGGCTGCTCGGCCTCGCGCTGGTTCTCTATTTCATTCCCTTGAGCACTTGGTTAGGATGAATAAAGCGGTTTCCATGTTGATACGTTTTGCGGGGCTGCTCCTGCTGTTGGCGGTGGCCTGCCTTCTCATCGGCCGTCCGCTTGCGGAGAAGAGGGAAGAGCGGCGGATTCGGACAATGCTCCTGACGGTGCAGGAGGCGCTGCAGAATTATCATGTTAAAGAGGAGATCTATCCACGTGATCTCATGACGGGAGCTCAACTCGTTCATTTTCTGAAGAAAGAGGGCTTCCTGGAAAAGCCGCCTTTGAATCCGTGGACGCAGGCAGAGTTCGGCTCGGCGGGGGAACGCGACGGGCTTCGTTACCGGACGGATATGATCGCTGAAACCTACGAGCTGGTCGTCTTCAAGCCGGGTACGGAGATCGAGCAATTCCGACTCGACAGCACTGAAAATCAGTCGTTGGAGTAGGGGATGAATATTCTCGAATACAATCGCAACGCCTGGAACCTGCAGTCGCAGGAAGGCTGCCGATGGAGCACGCCCTATCCGGATGAGGTATTCGAGCAGGCGAAAGCGGGGGCGTGGTCCGTGATCCTCACGCCGAACCGGGAGGTGCCAACAGGATGGTTTCCCTCATACCCTGATTTGAGGGGAGTCAGGATTCTCGCGCTCGCTTCGGGTGGAGGGCAGCAGGTCCCGATCTTCGCTGCTGCGGGGGCGGAAGTGACGAGCTACGATGCATCGGACGTTCAGTTGGAGAAAGATGAAGAAACCTGCGCTAGGCATGGTCTCAAAATCAGGACAAGGCAGGGAGATATGGCTGATTTGTCAGGATTGGGGGACGAATCGTTCGATCTGATTTTTAATCCTGTCTCCAACGTTTTTGCCGGGGACCTCGAACCGATTTGGAAAGAATCCCATCGCGTTCTGAAACCGGGAGGATCCCTGCTCTGCGGCTTCATGAACCCCGCCTTCTTTCTCTTCGATCATGAAGTGCTGGAGGAAACCGGAGAGCTCGTCGTGAAGTATCGTCTCCCGTATTCTGACCTGGAACACGCCGATGCTGAACTTCTCTCGAATCAGCTCGATGCCCAACTCAGCGTCGAATACAGCCACAGTTGGGAATCCCAGATCGGAGGTCAGTGCGACGCCGGTTTTGCGATCACGGGCTTTTACGAAGATGACTGGGATGAGGAATCAACGCGCCTTCAAGGGTGGATGCCCATGTTCGCGGCGACGCGGGCGGTGAAACTTTGACCTAGGTCGCCTGGGCGGTGGGTCGGACGAGGATGTCCGTCACTTCCGCCGTCGCAGGCATCTTGAGTTGATGGATGACGAGATCGGCAATTTCCTCCGGTTGAAGAAGCGGGTATCCGATCGCTTCATACCCGGCCTTGCTGTCGCCGGCGCTGTTGAAATATTCGTCCAGTAATTCGGTATCGACGAAGCCGGGGGAGATGCTGCTGACCCGGGTGAGATTCCCGGCGCCGCGAAGCTCCTGGCGGAGACCTTCGGTGAGAGCTCTCACCGCAAACTTGGTCGCTGCGTAAAACCCGCCTTTCCCGGGGACGCGGTGTCCTGACATGCTGCTGATGTTGACGATGTGTCCACCGTCGGCAGGGAGGTAGGGGAGGGCCTCGCAGGTCACGATGGACAGCGCCAAGACGTTGACCTCCAGCATCGTTTTCCAGTCTTCAATGAGGCCGTCCGTGAGTTTTGCCTGTCTTGCGACTCCGGCGGCATTGATCACGATATCGAGTCCGTCGAGACTGCTCGCGGCCATGTGGACGGCGTCCTGGGCGAGATCTGTCCGCGAGAGATCGACGGGGATACCGTAGGCAATTCCCCCGGCAGCTCCGATCGCGTCACTCAGTGCGGAAAGACGTTCTTCGCGGCGGGCGAGCAGAGCCACGGCAGATCCTTCCCGACTGAGGGCCATCGCGATCGCCTGTCCGATGCCACTGGAGGCTCCGGTGACGAGCGCTTTCTTGCCTTGGAGGGAAACGGGGAGATTCGGCATGCCTTTTTCGTGCCAGTGATTCGGGTGAATTTCCAAGAAAAAAGCATCCTGACACGGGGATTTAGCCCTACTGTTTCGTGATGAAGTGTTTTCGACATTGTTGGCTGATGCTGATTTTTGGGTTCAGTTTCACGGCGACCGCCGCGGACTGGCCTCATTTTCTGGGGCCGAATCAGGATCTGCACAGCCCCGAAACGGGCCTGAATCTGAGTTTTTCTGCCGAAGGGCCACCGGTTGTATGGGAAGTCGAGCGGGGGAAAGGGCATTCCGGGCCGGTCATCGCCGACGGGAAACTGGTCTTTATTCATCAAGTCGGGGAAGCGGAGGAAATCCGCTGCCTGGATGCTCTCACCGGAGAGGAGATCTGGAAGCACGCCTACCCGGTCGAGGTCGATCAGAGTTACGGGATTGTTGATACACCCCGTTCCAGTCCCGTGATCGATCCGGAGACAGGACTGGTTTACACTCTGGGAAACGATGGCGACCTCATCTGTTTCGAGCTTGCGAACGGGAGTATCACCTGGCAGTTGAAGCTCGCTGACGAGTTCGGTCCTTCGCCTTTCTTTTTCGGCTATGGCTCGTGCCCCCTCGTTTACAAGGATAAGCTCATTGTTCAGGTTGGCGCGGAAGAGGCATGTGTCGTTGCTTTCAACAAGGCGGATGGTTCCGTGATCTGGACAACGGATCATGAGTGGAACGGGAGCTATGCCTCTCCTGTCGTGATGCCGGTGAATGGCGAAGACAGACTTCTCGTCTTTGCCGGTGGAATGGTGAAGCCGCCGCATGGAGGACTTCTCACGATCAATCCGGTCGATGGGAAAATCGATGATGCCTTCCCGTGGCGTTCTGAAAATTTTGCGAGTGTCAATGCGGCGACCCCTGTGCCTTCGGGGCCAAACCGGGTCTTCATCACGGAGGACTATGGAAAGGGTGGCATCATGCTGGAGTATGATGCCGGGTTTCGTGCCCGGATTCGCTGGCAGTCGCCCGAGTTCGGCTGCCAGTTTCAGACCCCGATCTATCACGACGGAATCATCTATGGGTTCGGAGGCAATGGCGGGCTCATGCTGGCATTCGATGCCTACAGCGGGCGGATGCTTTGGAATGAGGCATTTTACCAGACGACGATTCCCTGGGACGGGCGCGATATTCCGATCAGTCTGGGGCACGCGCATCTCCTTCATATCGATGGGCAGTTTCTCTGCCTCAGTGAAAACGGAGCGCTGATTCACATGCAGCTCGACTCCAGAGGCTATCGTCTCGGAGCGATGGCCCGTCTTTTTTATGCACCGGAAACCTGGGCTCCTCCGGCGTTGAGTAACGGTCTTCTCTACATCAATCAGAGTGAACTCGGTTCCCGTTTGATCTGCTATGATCTGCGTTTATCCAACAGGGTTGAGTCGCTGGATTGACCCTGTTGAATCCCGGCATTTCGTTCAGGTTCAAATAATTGGTTTCAATTTGAGCGGTCGCCGCTACTTTTCGCGTTTCCGCCCGGAACCGGGCCGAAGCGCTTTGAGACTATGAACGATCAGACTATCGATGGAGTTTTGCTGGTGGATAAGGGACAGGACATGACCTCGCATGATGTCGTGGCGGTGGCCCGCCGAACCCTGAATACGAAGAAAATCGGCCATTGCGGGACACTCGACCCCATGGCGACCGGCCTGCTCATTCTTGTGATTGGCAAGGCGACGAAGATTCAGGACCTGCTCATGTCGGAGGACAAGGAATACACGGGCTCACTGGAGTTGGGGGCGACGACAAACACTCAGGACGCCGAGGGGGTTATTGAGATCGAGCGCGAGGTGCCCGATTTTACAGACGGGCAAATCAAGGAGTCGTTCGACAAATTCAAAGGCGATTTCTACCAGATTCCGCCCATGGTTTCCGCGATCAAAAAGGACGGGGTGCCTCTCTATAAGTTGGCCCGACAGGGGAAAGAGGTGAAGCGGGATCCCCGGTTTGTGCACGTGTTCAGCTATCGGATCGATGGCATCTCGCTGCCGACGGTCGATTTCACGGTGAAGTGTTCGAAGGGATTCTATGTGCGGACCTACGCGTATGATATCGGGGAGGACCTCGGTTGCGGCGCGCACCTCAAGTCCCTCCGCCGGACCCGTTCCGGCAAATTCGATCTGGAGCGTTCCGTGACTTTTGAAGAGCTCAAACACGGCAACCGGGAAGACATCGTCGCGAAAATGATGACGCTTCCCGAGGTCTCAAGGCTCAGGGGTGCCTGATCGGATCCTCGGAAATGGATGTCCTGTTCAACATCGAAGAGCTGAAGCGGCTTCCGGGTCCGCTCCATCTTGCGATCGGTGTTTTCGACGGCGTTCATCGCGGTCATCAGGCGGTGGTCGAAGCGGCAAAGGAATCGGCGGCGGAGGCGGGCGGTTCGGTCGTGGTCGTCACCTTCGATCCGCATCCGGTGGAGGTGCTTTCGCCGCAAAGCGCGCCCCGCCTGCTCACCGCGCCGCGACACAAGCTTTTCATTCTTGAGCGCATGCTGGGAATCCGGCAGGTTCTCGTCGTTTCATTCGATGCGGACTTTGCTGAACAGACCGGCGGGCAGTTTATCGAGTCATTGATCCGCTCTGCTCCCGAAGGCGGGATCAGCCGGATCTGCGTCGGACAGGACTGGAAGTTCGGGAAAAAGCGCTCCGGAGATGTTGCGCTTCTCAACCGTCTCGGCGAAGAACATGGCTTCAACGTCACCGGCGTTGGAACCGTCGAGGTGAACGCAATGCGGGTCAGCAGCACGCGGATTCGCGAAGCGGTCGGGGCAGGGGATTTTGAAATTGCGAAGTCCCTTCTCGGTCGCGATTACACGGTCTTTGGAACGGTCATCGAAGGGCGGAAACTGGGGCGCACTCTCGGATTCCCGACCGCCAATTTCACGGTGCACCGCGAGCAGTTGCCCCCGACAGGAGTCTACGCGGTCCGCGCAACCGGGGCGGGCGATTCCTGGAACGGGGTCGGGAACCTCGGCTACCGTCCGACGGTTGAGGGCGGGGAAATGAAGCGGCTTCTCGAAGTTCACCTCTTCGGACTCAAGCACGAGATCTACGGCGAAGATCTCGAAATCGAGTTTGTGGAGTTTATCCGACCTGAGAAAAAGTTTGAAGGGCTCGACGCGCTCAAAGCGCAGATCGGGAGTGACGTTGAAGCGGCGAAAGGAGTCTTTGCCTGAGAGGCAAGGCGGACAGCATCAGGATCTCGAGTCTCTCCCGATGATCGGGCGGGCGAGGTGCCTTGAAGGAGACCTTCAATGAGGTACTACAGAGCTGGTAGAACAGTTGTTTTTGTGATAGCATTGAGGTTCATCTTATCGGTTTTCACTTGAGCTTCCCCGGCTTTCATTCTTCCCGTATTTTTCTACCCGTGTTGATTGCGGTTGCCGTTTCCTGTGTCCCGTTCGCCGGGTTCTCACAGCTTTCCCCGTTTCCGGAGGTGGGAATCCAAACGACTGACGGTCGGGATCTGCCGGAGATTCTTCCGCCGGATCTGATTGAGCCGGTCATCAATCCGCGTCAAACGAGTGCGGACCGGATTGCGAGGCTCTTCAACCGGGATCTCCGGGATCTTGAGGAGGCGCAGGATGACATTGTGGCCCAGCTCGATGCCTTGCCGAGGATCGTTCGCGAGTCCCAGCGCGTCTCGGGCTTTGGCTACCATTCCGGTTCCGCCAAGAAGAGGCCGAAGTGGCTTCAGATTGACATGGAGGAACTGGTCTCCCCGGATGCTATTGCTCTGTTCCCGGTGACCGCGGAACTCGATGGTGAGACTGTCTACGGCTACGGATTTCCACGCAATTTCCGGGTCGATATCTCGGACGATGAGGACTTTCGGAACTACGAGACGATGGTCGAAGGGCGGGTCGACGATCCGCAGGGGATCCGGAGGTGGCCTTTCTTCCGGGAGTTGAGTGGGTTCACGGGAAGGTATATCCGCATCACTGCGACGGGGCTGTGGCGTTCCCCTCAGTCCAATCAGGAAGTGTTTGCGCTGAGCGAGGTGATGGTTCTCAACGGCGGCCGAAACCTTGCGGTCGGAAAAGAGGTTTCGGCTCTCGACAGCGAGGAACGGTCTGATCAATGGTCCCGCCGTTTTGTGACGGACGGAATTACGACCCTGGGGATCCCTCACGGGGTTGAAGAAAGCCCGACGCTGGGTTTTCGGGCCCGATCGGAAGAGCCGGTGCTCAACAGTTGGGTGCAGGTGGCTTTGCGCGAGCCGATGAAGATCGACGAGGTGCAACTCATTCTGGCTGACTCCCCGGTCACCGTTCCGGATCCGACGGTGCGATTTCCGTATCCGATGAAGATTGAGGTTTCGAATTCGCCGGATATGCAAGAGGCGGAAACCATCGGTCGTTTTAATCCTTCGCAGATCAGCGTCATCGGATTGAATCCTCTCATCGTTCCGGTCGAAGATGCCTACGGGCAGTATGTCAGGATTACGGTGACAGGATCGAAGGAGGCATCCCGACTTGGCTTTGAGCTGGCTGAACTCCGCGTGTTTTCCGGGACCGAAAATGTGGCTCTGGGTAGGCCTGTGAACGCCGTTCACACGATCAAGAATTCGGAGTGGGCCCCGGAGTTTCTGGTGGATGGCTACAGCAGCCGGAGGAACCTGGTTTCCTACGGGGAATGGCTCTCCGATCTCGACAAGCGGAATCGTCTTGTCCGACGCTGGCTTGAAAAAGAGGAGGAGCGGCTTGATCTTGTCGATGACACCGTAACTCGCGGGGTGACGTTGATTGGAACGGGAGTGACCGGAATCCTCGGATTTGTCCTCATTGCGCTTTCCCGGGGCCGGGTGCAGCGGAGAAAAGATCTCGAAGCGCTTCGACAGCGCATCGCGAGTGACTTGCACGACGATATCGGAAGTAACCTGAGCAGTATCGCGCTTCTGGCGGAGCTGGGGAAAACCGAGGCGGACGAGCCTGAGTTGGTTGCGGAGGAGTTTACGGAGATCAAATCGACGGCTGACAAGACGATTGAGTCCATGCGCGACATTGTCTGGCTGATTCGTCCCGGCGAGGAAACCTGGCAACAGATGCTGACCCGTTTCCGTGAAACGGCCGCGAAGTTACTTCGCGCTCATGAATACACGCTCGTCGTGAAAGGGGATGCGAATGATGACCGTCTCCCTCTCGAGTTCAAGCGGGACATTTTCCTGATCTACAAAGAAGTCCTGAATAACATCGTCCGTCATGCCGAAGCAGAGAATGTGGATATCGAAATCGACTGCCGCAGGAACCGCCTTCAGCTTTCGATCAAGGATGACGGGATCGGTTTCAATAACCTCGACCAGGAATTCCGCGAGGGGAACGGTCTCCGGAACTTACGCATGCGCGCCCAGGCCATTGGAGCAAATTTGCGGGTTCGCAGCGCTTTAACCGAAGGAACGAGCGTGCAATTGGTGATTCCAATGCCATGATTCTTACGAACAATTTTAGATGCAAACGGCGGTAATCCCGCGAAACTAGACCCAGCCAATTTACTGCCATGAGCGACGAAGCTGAAATCAAAGAAGCCCCGAAGAGCCCGACAAAAGTGTGGGTCGTAGAGGACAACGAAACTCTCCGCCGCACTGTTGCCCGTGTCCTCGACCGGCAAAAGGACATGAAGTGTGTCCATCAGTATGAGCGCTGCGAAGATGCGATCGAATGTCTCGTTGCGGGAGAGCGGCCTGATGTGATGCTTTTTGACATCGGCCTTCCGGGAATGAGTGGCATCGAAGGGATCCGCCGGATCAAGACAGCGCTTCCTCAAATCGAGATTCTCGTCTTCTCCGTTTTTGACGACAATGAGAAGGTCTTCAATGCGATTTGTGCCGGAGCCTCCGGCTATCTGTTGAAGACTTCAAGCATGGGCGAAATTCCCGACGCAATTCGTGAGATTCTCTCCGGGGGAGCGCCGATCAATGCTCTTATCGCACGTCGCGTCCTCGATATGTTCAGCGACCTTGCTCCGCAAAGTCGTGACTATGGCCTCACCGAAAGGGAAAAAGAGGTGCTTGAGCAAATGGTCGAGGGCCTCACGAAGAAGGAGATCGCGGATCAGCTTGATCTGAGTTTCCACACCGTCGATAAACACATTCGCGGGATTTACTCGAAGCTGCACGTCAACACCATGACCGGTGCTGTCGCCAAGGCGCTGAAAGAGGGGTTACTTCCCAAGGGGTAGACCTTCGGGAACAGGGCGGTCGAAGCGTCCGCGCTCCCGGTAGTTCGGAACGCGATAGTTCTGCAGGGCGATCGATCCGGTTGCCTCATCCGCGCAACGCTTTCCAGACTTGATCCGGACCGGATTCACCGCTAGCGATAGGCCATGTTTTATCTTGGTATCGACAGCGGGACCCAGAGCACGAAATCGATCGTGCTCGATCTTGAAACCGGCGCCATCGTCGCCCAGTCCAGTCAGGCTTACGGGCTGATTGACGGGCTTCCCTCCGGTCATTTGGAGCAGCATCCCTCCGACTGGATTGATGCGGTTAAAGCAACGATCAGCGACTGCCTGAACCAGCTCGGTGAGCGGAAGTCGTCCCTTCGGGGAATCGGCGTGAGTGGTCAGCAGCACGGGCTCGTTGTGCTCGACGCGAACGATGAGGTGATTCGCCCCGCCAAACTCTGGTGCGACACCTCGACGATTGACCAGTGTGATCAGTTTTCGGCTGAGTTCGGCGGAACCGAAGGACTCATCGCGAAAGCAGGCAACGCAATCCTTCCGGGCTACACGATTCCAAAATTGCTCTGGCTCAAGCAAAACGAGCCGGAGAATTTCGCGAAGACAAAGAGCGTCCTCCTTCCGCACGACTACATCAACTTTTTCCTCACCGGAGTGAAGCGGATGGAATTTGGAGATGCTTCCGGAATGGGGATTCTGAACATCCGGGAGAAGGCATGGGAGACTGACCTGATTGATTTTGTGGATCCTTCGGTTCGGGAAATGCTTCCGGAACTGGGCTCTTCAAATGTCGTTCACGGAACTTTGCGATCCGAACTGGCCTCGGAGTGGGGCCTCAGTGACGAGGTCATCATCAGTGCGGGAGGCGGGGATAATATGATGGGTGCAATCGGCACCGGGAACATCGCCGATGGAGTCATCACCGCGAGCTTTGGAACTTCGGGCACACTGTATGGCTGCGCTGAGAACCCGGTGATTGATCCGAACGGCGAGATTGCCGCATTTTGCGACAGCACCGACCGCTGGATGCCTCTTGCCTGCACCATGAATGTGACCGTCGTGACGGAGCAGGTGCGCAGCTGGTTTGGCTGGGACCTCGCGGAGCTTGAGCGACAAGTCGACTCGGTTGCGCCCGGAGTCGACGGTGTCAGTTTTCTTCCCTACCTGAACGGGGAGCGGACTCCGAACCTGCCGAATGGCACCGGAGTGATTCATGGTCTTGGTGGAAGCTCATCTTCCCCGGCTCATCTCGCGCGGGCGGCGATGGAGGGGGCGACGCTTGGTCTTGCTTACGGGCTGCGTCGCTTTGCGGCCCTCGGCCTTACGCCGGGTGAAATCCGTCTCACGGGCGGGGGGAGCAAGAGTGCCGTCTGGCGTCAGATTTCAGCGGATGTCTTTGGTGTTCCAGTGGTCGGGTTGACGACTTCAGAAGGAGCCGGACTGGGAGGAGCGATTCAGGCGGCTCATGCTGACGGGAAGGGAAGTTATGAAGATCTTTGTGCGCGTCTCGTGACACTTAACGAGTCCACGCGATGCGAGCCGAATGCAGAGAATGCCGGGATTTACACCGACAAGCTCGATCGGCAGATCAAGTTGACCGAAGTCCTGAAAGAAGCGGGAATGCTCTGAGTAGATGACTGAACCCGCCACCAGAAGCCTGGACGTCAAAGGCCTCTCCCCGAAGTCACGGCGCATAGCTCTGGCTCTCTCCGTTCTGATTCGGGCACTCTCGTCGACGCTGCGATGGAAAGTTCATGATCCCGGGGGAGTCCTGAAAAACTTCCCGGAGCACCCCATGATCTGGGTTTTCTGGCACAACCGGATTTTCGTGCTGACGACGTTTTACCGGAAGTTCGCGGGCGGAAGAAAAGGGGCGATTCTCTCCAGCGCGAGTCGCGACGGGGAGATAATCGCAGCCCTGATGTCCCGCTCGGGGATGGCGTCGGTGCGGGGGTCCTCTTCGCGACGGGGGGCCGCGGCGTTGTTGGGTCTCCTCGACTGGGTCAAATCAGGCTACGACGTCGGGGTCGTTCCGGACGGGCCGCGCGGACCGCTGTATCGCATGGGCCCCGGGGCAATCAAGCTCGCGGGGATGACCGGGGCGAAGATTCTCCCGATCCGCGTGGAGTACGGCTCATGCTGGAAGTTCAAGAGCTGGGACCGGTTTCGCGTTCCGAAGCCATTCACGACCGTGGACATTTATCTTGACCCGCTTTACGACGTTCCCGCAGGTCAAACTGACGAAGAGTTGGAAAAATCCCGCCTCGAACTGGAGCGCATCATGAATCCGAATAATGAAACTGATTGAAGGTAAGAAAATAGCAGAAGCAGTTTACGCTGAGTGTGTTGTGGGTTTTCATGAGCTGAAGGCCGCTGGGTACCAGCCCGGTTTGGCCGTTGTTCTCATCGGGGATGATCCGGCCTCGAAAGCGTATGTGGGATCGAAGGACCGAAAGTGCCGTGAACTGGGAATGCATTCGGTGAAAATCGAGAGACCGGCTGATATTTCGCAGGAGGATTTGCACGTTCTGATCGAGGAGTTAAATCAGGATGAAAAGATCCATGGAATCCTTGTTCAAATGCCGCTGCCTGATCATCTCAGTGAGGAGGAGGCAATCCTGCGAATCGACCCGGCGAAGGATGTCGACGGTTTGCACCCCACCAACCTCGGGAAACTGGCGATGGAGGACCCGACTGGTTTTGCTCCCTGCACACCGTCCGGTTGTCAGCGGATGTTGATCGAAAGTGGCCTCGAGACTTCCGGGAAAAATGTCGTGATTGTGGGTCGGAGTCTTCTTGTGGGCAAGAGTCTCGCGCTTCTCATGATGGGCAAAGGGGCGGGAGCGGACGCGACTGTGACGGTTGCCCATTCACGAACGAAGGATCTTGCTGCAGTTTGTCGCGAAGCGGATATTCTCGTCGCGGCGATCGGAAGACCGCATTTCATCGGAACCGAGCACGTCAAGGATGGCGCTGTCGTGATTGATGTCGGGATCAACCGGATTGATGACCCGACCGCAAAGCGCGGCAGCCGTCTCGTCGGTGACGTCGATTTCGATGCGGTAGCCGATCGTTGCGAAGCGATCACGCCGGTTCCCGGTGGAGTGGGACCGATGACGATCGCAATGCTGATGGCGAACACGATTCGATCCTGCAGGATGAAGGCAGGTCTCTAAGCAGGTTGTAGTCAGAGAGTTAAAGCTGTCGATCCTTCAGTTTTGATGAGTGCGAAATTTGTGTTTTTGTGAGGTCGAATTTCCGGGCATGACGTAATCATCTCTGAACGCGCCCGAACCCCCCGTTTTACGGGGCATTTCGGGAAATTTCCCTAGCCAGTCCATCGGATTGAAGCGAGGGTTTACGATTACATCGCTAGTTCGACCTGCCATCTGATGAGCCACACCATACCCGCCCGCGCGAATGTCGATTTGATCGACCAGAAGTACGCCGACTGGAAGCAAGATCCAAAGTCAGTCGACGAGACCTGGGCAATGTTTTTTGAAGGGTTTGAGCTCGGCTTGACTCAGCCGGTTTCAGCGGACAAGCCGGGAAAAATCGATGATCCCGGCTCTGATGTCGTTGGCGGACTCGACATGGCGACCCGGGCACGCATTGTGTCGATGGTGCATCAATACCGTTCTCTCGGCCATACGGCGGCATGGCTGGATCCTCTGGAAGAGACTCCTCTTTCACAGCCCCTGCTCAGCCTCGAGGAACTGGGTTTTCTTCCGGAACATCTTGAGGAGGAGGTCTCGACCCAGTTTTACGAAGGTGGCCGCCGCATGAAGCTCGGCGAGATGATTGACCGTCTTGAGCGGACTTATTGTTCGAAGATCGGCTTTGAATTCATGCACATCCAGACGCCGGATGTCCGCGAGTGGATCCGCGAACGCGTCGAGTCCCGCATCGAGCAGCCCGAGCCTGACATTGAGTCCAAAAAATCCGCCCTCGGCTGGCTCGCGGAAGCGGAGCTCTTCGAGCGGTTCCTGCACCGCAAATATGTCGGCCAGAAGCGGTTCTCGCTGGAGGGTGGAGACTCGCTCATGGTGGCGCTCAACGGGATGGTGCAGTGTTTCCCCAAATACGGTGTCGAGGAAATGATGATGGGAATGGCTCACCGGGGCCGACTCAACGTTCTCGCCAACCTCCTTCGCAAGCCCCTCACGGTGATCCTGTATGAGTTTTCCGAGAACTACGTCCCCAACCTTGTCGCCGGTGACGGCGATGTGAAGTATCACCTCGGATACGATTCCGAGTTGGATGTGAATGGTCACAAAGTGCTGATTCATCTCGGCGCGAATCCAAGCCACCTCGAAGCGGTGAATGGCGTCATCGAAGGGAAGGCCCGCGCCCGTCAGCGCGCGAGGGATGAGCATCTTCGTGACTCCTTTGTCGATCGCGACCAGGTTCTGCCGGTTCTCATTCACGGGGACGCCGCTTTCGCGGGGCAGGGAAGTGTTGCCGAAACGCTGAACCTCTCTCAACTCCTCGGCTATCGCACGGGTGGAACCGTTCACCTCGTCGTGAACAATCAGATCGGGTTCACGACGACACCGAAGGATGCCCGCTCCTCTGTGTATTGCACCGACGTTGCCAAAATGATCGAGGCTCCCGTTTTCCATGTGAACGGGGATTCGCCCATGGATGTTCTTTTCGTGACGGAACTCGCCCTTGAATTCCGGCAACGTTTCGGGCGGGATGTGGTTGTCGATATTGTCTGCTATCGTCGCCACGGCCACAACGAAGGGGATGAGCCTGCCTTCACCCTCCCGAACACCTATCGTGACATTCAGAAACAGGATACCCCGCTGACGATTTTCCGTCGGCAACTTGTCAACGGAGGTGATCTCTCTCACGAGGATGCCGATCGGATCGAGCAGGCCTATCAGGACAAGCTCGACAGCGAATTTGAGGAACTGGAGATCGCGACCGAAAGAGGGGAGGGCCACTCCATGGCGGAAGCTGTCACGGAGCCTCAGCCTGAATATCACCATGATCCGGTGCCGACAGGGATTCCGGTGGACGAGGTTCGTGAGATTGGAATGCGTCTTTCGGGAGTTCCGGACGGGGTGAATGTGAACAGGAAACTGGCGAAACGCTTTCTCGGACCCCGACGGGAAGCGATCGAAAGTGGAGCCGGCATCAACTGGGCATTGGGAGAAGCCCTCGCTTTCGGATCTTTGTTGAAGGAGGAAATTGCAGTCCGTCTTTCCGGCCAGGACTGTCGCCGCGGGACCTTCAGTCAGCGCCACGCCGTGCTCTATGATCCTGAAACCCGTGAACGGTATACGCCGCTGAATCACATTGCTGACGATCAGAAGCAGAAACTCTGGGTCTACAACAGCCACCTCTCGGAATTTGCGGTTCTCGCTTTTGAATACGGCTACTCGTTGGTCTCTTCCGATATGCTCGTGCTCTGGGAAGCACAGTTCGGGGATTTCTCCAACGGAGCTCAGGTGATTATTGACCAGTTCATTGCTTCCTCTGAGTCCAAGTGGCAGCGACCGAGTCATCTCGTGCTCCTTCTTCCTCACGGCTATGAAGGACAGGGGCCTGAGCACAGCAGTGCGCGTCTCGAGCGCTTCCTTCAGCTTTGCGCAGAGCAGAACATGCAGGTCTGCAACCTCACGACGCCGGCGCAGTATTTCCATGCGCTCCGTCGCCAGATGCATCAGGACTATCGTAAGCCTCTTGTGATCATGACACCGAAGAGCCTCCTGACTTTCCCGGGCTGTGTTTCGAAGATCGAAGACTTCGGCGAAGGGACCTCTTTCCGGGAGGTGATCGATGACGAAAACTGCGGCGACAACGAAAAGGTCAGCCGTCTCATATTCTGCACCGGTAAGGTCTACTACGATCTCATTGAATTCCGCGACAAAAACGAAATCAACAATGTTGCGATCATCCGTCTGGAGCAGATTTATCCTTTCAGCAGCACGAGGCTCCGGGAGGCGACTGTGAATTATCCGAACGCCTCGAAGTGGGTGTGGTGTCAGGAGGAGCCCCTGAACATGGGGGCCTGGACATTCGTTGGTCCGCGTCTCCAGAAAGAGGCGGAGCACCACGTCCGTTATGCCGGACGCCCCGCCGCCGCAAGTCCGTCGAGCGGATCAAAAGCCGTCCACAAGATGGAACAGAAGCGCCTCGTCGAGGAAGCCTTCAACAAGTAGGAACGACTCACGTTCTTCTCAGTCATAGCTTTCAGTATTAGTATTTATCCTATGTCCCACGAGATTAAAATCCCATCGGTTGGTGAATCGATTACTTCCGCGACCCTTGGAACCTGGCACAAGAGTGATGGCGACTACGTCAATGCCGGTGAGGTGATCCTCACGATTGAAACCGACAAAATTTCCACTGAGTTGGAAACCGATAAGTCGGGAATTTTGAAGCATCTTGCTGCGGAAGGCGATGAGCTGGATATTGGCGCCCCGGTCGCCGCGATCGAAGAAGGGGAGGCGCCTGAGGGTTCAGGGGATTCGGCTGCGGAAGATGGTGGCGGTGAAGAAGAGACTGCAAACTCCGCCTCCGGGGGTGGCGATGAGTCGTCACACGAGGGAGTCAAGGTCACACCGGTTGCCCGGAAAATTGCCGAGGATGAAGGGGTGGATCTCGCCACTGTGAGTGGAACCGGAGCCGGTGGGAAAATCACGAAAGCGGATGTTCTTGAAGCTGCTGCCGGTGCGGACGTAACACACTCGGAAAATCGGGCTGAGGCTGCGAAGCAGGAGTCTGCGCCAACTCCGGCGGACGGGAAGCGAACGACTCGCAAGAAGATGTCACCGCTTCGCAGGAAAATTGCGACCCACCTCGTGAATGCGCAACAGACTTCGGCGATCCTCACGACTTTCAATGAATGCGACATGACAGAGATCATGGAGCTTCGGAAGCGGGTTCAGGACGATTTCGTGAATCGTCACGGCGTGAAGCTTGGTTTCATGTCGTTCTTCATCAAAGCTGTCGTCGACGCTCTCAAGGCAGTGCCTTCGGTGAATGCGCAGATCGACGGTGATGAGATTGTGGAGAACCACTTCTTCGACGTGGGTGTCGCGGTGGGAACGGACAAAGGGCTCATGGTGCCGGTGGTCCGTGACTGTGATCAAAAAAGCTTTGCTCAGATTGAGCAGGATATCATTGATTACGCGACGAAGGCTCGCGAAGGCTCGATTGGCCTTCCTGATCTGCAGGGAGGAGTTTTCACGATCACCAACGGTGGAATTTACGGATCGCTTCTCAGCACTCCGATTCTCAATCCTCCGCAGTCAGGGATTCTCGGCATGCACAGCATTCAGCAACGTCCGGTTGCGCTGAATGGGGAGGTGGTGATTCGTCCGATGATGTATCTCGCGCTTAGCTATGATCATCGAATTGTGGACGGAAAAGAGGCCGTGACGTTCCTTGTCCGGGTAAAGGATTGCCTCGAACATCCCGAAAGACTGCTGGTTGGAGCATAGTTCAGTCGAAAGATGGTAAAAATTTTCTTATATTCTTATATTCTTGCAAGCTAATTATTCAAATTTGATAAATTATCAAAATTTGAGAATTAAATTTGGGAAATTTTAAATTTTAACTTTATCGAAGAGGATCGGAATGGTATTTATTTCCATGTTCCGTGGACAGTCTCCCCTCAGCCTTCTTATTCTCCTGTTCGTTGCCAACTGTTCGGTTGGTTGCCTCAGTAACAAAAAGGACGAAGTCGCCGTCGAAGCTGCAGCACCTCCTCCTGCCGCCTATCCTTCCACTCCGGAAGGTTATGCGGACACGGGATCGACGGCACCTGTTCCTCCGTCTTCGACGATGGCACCTGCTCCTGCTGCTCCGGAGCCGCCTCAGTTCAGCTTGCGCGAAGGGGAGACCCTCGTGACTTACCGGATTGAGATGGGCGACAATCTCAGTAAGATCGCCACCAAGTATAACACCAGCGTTTCAAGAATTAAGGCGGCGAACGGAATGACGAACGACAAGATTTTCGCGGGTAAGACTTTGCAGATCCCGACGGCAGCACCTCCGGGGCTCGCGATGAATGCTCCGACTCCTTCTGCGTCGAATCCGAATTCCTTTAGTTCATCCGGGGACCGTTATGGAAGTGCCGCGACGACGGACTCGTCCGGTGCGGGATCTTACACCTCCTCAAGTGCGCCCGCTCCTTCAAGCTTTCCTTCTTATCCGTCGACGACTGACGTGGCCCCTGCTTCAAGTGCCCCGGCTTCCACTTCCTATCCGCGGGTTTCCTCCCCTCCCATTCCTCCGCAGAACCAGCAACCCGCGGGAGCATTTCCGACGCCGAACTTCGGCAGCGGAACCGGCGTCCAGTTTTCTGAGTAGGCGTTTTCGATGAGCGATACGATTGCGGTCGGGATTATCACCGTTTCGGACCGGGTTTCTGCCGGTGAATACGAAGATCACGGCGGCCCGGCTCTCCGCGAGACTTGTCAGAGCTACGGCTGGAGTGTCGCTGCCGAAGCGGTCATTCCGGATGACAAGGAGCAGATTCAGCGAACGATACGGGCTTTTTCCGAACAGAGGTGTGGCCTCGTTCTCACGACAGGCGGTACCGGCGTTGCGCTCCGCGACGTCACTCCGGAGGCGATTCGCGGGATCATGCGAGTCGAGATACCCGGATTCGGTGAAACGATGAGGACGCAATCTCTGGAGATCACGCCGAATGCAATTCTTTCCCGGAGTCTCGCGGCGATCGTAGACCGATCTCTCGTCATCGCGTTGCCGGGCAAGCCGAGTGGAGCAGTCGAGTGCCTGGGTTTTGTAAAAGCGGCGATACCGCACTCGGTGAAACTGGCCCTGCAAGTGCCGACTTCCTGCTAGAGTTACTCTCCGGTGAGGAGAAAACGGATCGTTCCGATTCCAAGTCCGCTCACTCCCTCGACGCCGACGACAAACCGTCCGTCGGAACTACAGTTGGAAAAGCTCCCATCGTCATAGTCGCCGTGCCAGCCTGAGTCGTACGTGTCGGATAAATCCAACTGGGTTCCGGCAATGCGCGCAAAGGTGATCTTCGCGCGTCGAATCGCGGTGTTATCGCCGAAGACTTCGATCTGAGAAATGGCGTAGCCTTTCCTGGCGATAACGTTACGGGGACGACCCTTCTTGTTGCCGCGAATCGTTTCGCCTTCTTTCCGGCCCGACTTAGTGAGGAAGATCGGGCGGATTCCACGGACGGTATCGAATCCTCTGAAATCACTGTATTGAAGCTCAATACCAATAAGAATTCCGGGAGTTGGGGGGAGATCCCGATAGTCGCTTCCACCACCTTGCCCGGCGGTCAATTCGGCGGGGGTGATTGAGTCGGATTCAAAAAGTCGAGTGAGTTCCTCCCAGTTGGGCTCATCTACCGGCGACCTCAGACCATGCGCGGGCAGGAGGAGCTCCGCTTTTTTCTCGAGTTCATCGAGCCGTTCCTGAGTCATTTGCAGCTCATCCCTCACGGCGACGGCTCTTTCCAGTTCGCCTGCTTTGGTCAATTCGCCGATGAGTGTATTGAGATGTTCCTGATAAAGCTGGGTTACCTCGAGCACGGATTGGAGCGATGCGGCTTCGCGCGGACCCTTTGCATCAAGATAGATGGATTGAAGCTTCTTCAAATCCGGGTATTGATCAGTGATTTCGGTCGGCTTCTCGCGAAATTTTTTGCGCTCAGCTTTCACGGCAATCAGGCCTTCAAGGTTTCCGTCTGCCTGAAACTGAGTTGCCAGTTCATCCAGCTTGGAGTCGTAAAATTCCCCGAGTTGGATCAACGGGGCCTCAGCCTCGGTGAGGGCAATGTGATAATCGAGGCGCAGCTTCGAATGGGGAGACTCTTCTTCGGTGCTTCCCGGTCGCGGCACGATAGTGAGAACTGACAGGAGACTGCCGGCGAGGATGACGCGTGATTTCATCTCTCCGATCATGAGGTGACGTGGGGAATCATGTCAATACCCGCTCCTTATCAAATCAACCTGCTTTCCGCTGAATGGATTGATAGAGTTTGCTGATCGTGAGTCCCTGCACCGCGATGGAAAAAATGACGACCATGTAGGTCAGTTTGAGGAAGAGGCTTCGATCACTTTCGGCCGGCAATGCGAGGGCCAGTGCAACCGAGATCCCGCCCCGGAGTCCTCCCCACGTGAGCATGCGTATAGCGCCTTCACTGAAAGGTCTCTTCCTTGATAGAGTGGCCACCGGGATGGAAACGGAGATCGCTCGACAGGCGAGAACGACGAGGATCATGATTAGCCCGAGGATGAACGTCTGCACTGAGAATTCGTTGGCGACGATGAGAAGCTCGAAGCCGATCAGCGCGAAGAGAAGTGCGTTGAGAATTTCGTCGATCAGTTCCCAGAACAGATCGAGGTGCTTTCGGGTTGTGTCGGACATCGCGAGAAGGCGGCCGTGATTTCCGATCATGAGTCCGGAGACGACCATGGCGAGTGGACCGGAGAGATGGAAGTGCGAGGCGAGAGTATAGCCGCCGGTGACGAGCGCCAGAGTGATGAGGACTTCGACCTGATAATTATCAATGCGCTTCAGGAGATAATAGCCGAGGAATCCGAGAGCGACTCCGAAAGCAATTCCGCCGATCACTTCGACGGCAAACAACTCGGCAATGAAGACGAGGGACGGTTCGTGCTTTCCCGTCGCGATCGAAAGAAGCGCGAGGAAGACGACCACGCCGACGCCGTCGTTGAAGAGGGACTCACCGGTGATTTTTGTCTCGAGACTTTTCCCGACCCCGGCCCTCTTGAGGATACCGAGGACCGCGACGGGATCCGTCGGTGAAATCAGAGCGCCGAAAAGAAGACAGTAAATGTAGGGTGTCTCGAAACCAAAGAGAGGCAGGAGGTAGTAAGCCGCCGTGCCGACCAGCACCGTGGAGATCAGGACTCCAACGGTCGCCATGAGAGCAATGACCCACTTCTGCTTCGACAGGTCGGAGAGATCAACATGCAGCGCCCCTGCGAAGAGGAGGTAGCTCAGCATGACGTCGAGAAGAACGTCCCCGAAATCGATCTGGCTGACGATACTCTCGGCAAAGAGTTCGATTCCCGGAACGAAAAGGCCCACGATCACCAGCACGAGAGACATGAGAAGGCTCAGGAGCATGATGCCGATGGTGGTCGGCAGCTTGAGGTATCGGATATTGAGATATCCTAACAGTGCGGCAACGGCGAGAAGGACGGCAATCAGCTCGAAGAGGGACATAAAAAGCGGTGATCAGGGTTACCGGTAAGGCGGGCGTCGACGGCGTCAAGAATCCATCGGCGACAGGGCGGGACTGGATTCACCGGGTTTGGCGAGTACGGCCCAGATGCCGAGGGCAAGGAGAAGAAGGGTAATCACCCAGAGAGGCCACCAGGGATCGCTCACGGTTTGGTTTTCGAGAATCTTCTTCGACACGCCGGGGAGGTCAGAGCGGCTTGACGCTTCTGAGAAGTCGGCCTCGCGGGTGTCGGCAAAATTGGCCGCTCCGGTCAAGAGGAGGCGTTCTCCGTGGTAGATGGAAAAGAATCCGGGATCCCGCGGTGCCTTGAGGCTGGAAGCGCGGCCTGCGGGAAGGGTGGCCGCTCCTGTGCTATCAATGAATCGCAACTCCGACGCCTCGTCGCCTTTTTCGACCGCAAGATTGAGTGGCTGACGAAGGTCAAAATTTTGCGCTGCCGGAGCGACCTTCGCCTCTCTCAGGTAATCGACGTATCGATGGATGAGGACGATAAAGGCGGGAAGGCGCGGGGCATTGGATTGCGCGACGTCGAAGTTGAAGAGAAGCTGCTTCCGGTCCGGAAAGAGGCGGAGGATGATGAGGGGCCGTTCTCCCTGCCAAAGCAACACAGTATCTTCACTCGTCGCGGGAATCGAAGGCGTTTTCTTCGCGATGAGTCCCTGCCAGTTGAGGTTCTCGACGAGTTCATGATTCTCCGCAGTAATGAGACCACTGAAGAATTCGCGGGGAACACTCTTCTGATGCAGGAAGACGATGGCTTTCGGCGGAAAAGGGGAGGGTGAGAGTGGATTGTAGGTCGAAAAAACGAGGTCGGGCGCTTCCGCGGTGGATTCGACGGAGTCGAAGAGGGGGGCATTCTCGAGGCTTCGGATCAGGTCTGAGATGAGAGGCTCCGCGTCCTCTTCAACGGAATGCGCGGTGAGAATCGGCTTTGGCAGGGGGGGCACGAGAAAGAGCTGGTCGTCGCGTGAAAAGGCGTCGTCTTCGAGGAGGAGCCGAATGCCGGGACTTCTTTCGGGGAATTTTCCAGCAAGGGTGCGGACTTCGCCGGGAGCGAGGGTGATGGATCGCGGCGCGGTGATCTGCGTTCCCACCGCGAGAGTCCATTGCCGCGTTTGGGGCTCTTTTCCATGATTCATGACCGTCACTTCCCAGGCGGTCTCTTCTTCGCGGACTTCGATGCGATGGCCGGCAAATCCCACGTTTTCAATCGGAGTGCCAATGCAGAGGAGGCGGGCGCCGTAGGGCGGATCGATTTCGTGATCGGTCACATAGATCAAGGTCCCCTCCGATCCGGCCAGACTCCGGCCGACCTGCAGGGATGCTTCGGGAGAGTGGGCACTGTTCGAGGGTTCCCACTCCCGAACCGTTTGCAGCAGGTCGTCGAGAGAATCGCCACGATAAAGTGTGTCCCCATCATCGTGGGATTCGATGAGTGTCAGGGAAACTTCGTTCAGTGCTGTCGTGAGGGGCGGAATTTCCAAACCCAGCGCGGTGACGGCATCCTCCTTGAACGCTTTCATGGAGGCCGAACTGTCGATCACGAGGACGATTCGCTGCACGATTGCATCCCGATCCCACCGTGGCTCCACGAGCAACCAGGTCAGGATGAGAACCCCGAGCATTTGGAGCCAGAGAGGCAGTGAGTTTCTCAGGCGGTCGATTTTTCTTCCCTGGATACTCTGCCGGTCAATTGCATCGAGAAGGAAAAGTGTGCTCGAGGGTAATTCCTTTGACTGCCGCTGCAGGAAATGGATCAGAATCACCACGGGAATTCCGAGGAGTGCCCAAAGTCCGGCCGGGTTGGTGAAGAGAAGAGGCATCAGGTGAGTTGGATTGCGCCGGAGGGAACCGCTTCCTTCCGGACTGCTTCCTCGAAGCGTGTCGATGAATCGATTCGGGCGAAGGGGATTTGCGCTCTCATTGAGGCTGCTTTCCAGCGGTCAAAGTGGCGACGATAGGATTCCAGATAGCGTTTGAGCAGCAAAGCATCGACCCGGCGGTCATTCCGGGATCCGTCTTCAGAATCGATGAATTCGTAGTTCCCGTCCCACCCGGGATCCGATTCCGCGGTCGAAAATGGACAAAGGAGGACGGCCCGGCCGTGCTGACGTTGAAGTGACTGCACAAGGTTTTCCGGAGCGGCCCGGAAAAGCAGGTCGCTGATGAAAACGCGCAGGGAACGCTGCCGGAATGGGATTGCCCCCAGAGCGGGCGGGGCGGAGGACGCGGTTTCTTCCATTTCCTCAGTCAACTCCTGCCAGTGATGCGTGAGGAGCGCATGCGTTTCGACCGGTTTCCAAAGTGGGCCCCTTGTCAGGAAAACCCTCGCGGAGGCGCCGGCACGCTCGGCCGAGAAGAAGGAAAAATAGAGCAACTCAAGGGCTCGTTCCGCTTTCCCGTCGATCGCGAACATTGACCCTGACACATCCATGATGATCTCCACAACGGGGCGAACTTCCTCGCGGTAGAGTTTCAAAGTGTAGTCGCCGGTTCGCGCGAAGGCCTGCCAGTTGATGTGGCGGGGGTCGTCTCCGGGCAGGTAGTTCCGGTGATCCTGAAAATCGAGAGAGCTTCCCACTCCGATTCCGGCGTAGTCGCCGGGGTTGCCGCGCCAGTTCCGGTCATTGAGCGGAAGCGAAAAGCGATCAGCAAGAGCCCGGGCCCGCGTTGCGGCGGGTTCGGCGTCAATTTCCTGCAGGGGGCGAAGCATTATTCAGCGGGCGAAGCATTGTCAAGAGGGGTGGATTTCAGTGCCGCGAAAAATTCCCGGACCTTTCTCCGCTGGCGAAGAAGGGGAAAGCCGAGGCACAGGACCGTCGTGGCGAGCGCGATGCCGAGATGAAGCGGGGAATCCGCCCCCGCTTCATTCTCCGCGTAGATGAGAACGGAGGGAAGGGCGGTGCAGAGGTAGATCAGGTCTTCGTATTGGCTCAGAGCATTTCCAATCGCGATGATCATGAGGGTAAGAACGAAGAGTCCTCCCTGAATGAACACATAGACTCCAAAGGTAAAATGGTGTGAGCCGTGCCCCGAGAAAAAGAGGTGAATGATGAGCAGGGGGAAGAGGATGACGTTGCACATCGAGAGGAAGAGGACAATATCGCCCGGGTCTTTGAAATCAGGCCCGGAAATTCCGGTGTTTCCGAGCAGAAGGGAACCGAAGAGCAGGGCGGCGGAAAGCAGAAAGAATGCGAGTCCGCTGATCCAGCCCGGGCTGAAAAAGAGAGCGGCGAGCCCGCCGAGAGGGTGTTTCCGGAAGGGCGCGAGGACGCGGGAGAAAATGGGAAGGGGTTCCGTGAGGGCATCAATCAGCGCCAGCCCTAGAATGATGCAGGTCACGACAAAGACTTGTTCGCTGACACCGAAGAAATGGAAAAGCTGAGCGATGAGGACGAAGACAAGCGCGGTGACACGCTTTCTCGTGGCGAGATTTTCCGAGAGCGGCGAAATCCGGCTCGCCCCGAAACTGAGGAAGAAAATGATGCCGTAAATTCCCGCGAGTGCGAAGAGCAGCGTCGACTCCAGCTGGGTTCCTCTCCCGCGGGTTCCGAAGACCGTTAAGCTAAGAACGCTCGAGATCGATGCCGCAAAGAAAAACATCGCGGCAAGGAGGAGTCCCCGCAGAATGATATTTTTGAAAACCGAAGAGCCGATCGTGATCGCGGTCATGAGACCGGAGCCAAGGCCGATCGCCCCGAGCGCGACGAGATCGGTCACGAAATTCACATTCCCGAGGTAATATCGAATCACGAGATAGGGAAGGACGCCGGTCAGGAAAAGAAGTCCCTGAGCGTTCAGAGCGGTCCATTTTCCAAGAGTGATGCGCCAGCCGTTGAGCCGGGTCAATTGAACCAGATCCATCGTGTTCATCTGATACTCGGAACTGAGTGCCGCAAATCCGCGGAGCGGCTGGACGACGAGAAGCGTCGCGATGATGAAAAACCAGAAGAAGCCGTCCGCGTCGCGCGAACCGGGATCCGCAATGCCTGCGATGAGGCAGAGTATCATGAAGGTTTGCAGGAGAATGAACGCGATAACAAAGAGGTTCGTCCTCATGCCCTGACGAAGCTCCTTCACGAGGACCGGACTGAAGCGGGAGGAAAAGTCGGTGATCCTGCTTTCGAGAGAAGGAGAGGAGGCTGAATTGGCGGAGGACATGAAAGAGGGAGCTGGCGGAGGGGAAAGAGGCGGAAAAAGGATAAGGGCTTGGATTCAACCGGGTCCGGTCAGGGACTCAAGAGGGTAAGGGGATGGCTTCAACTGACGATGGGAACGCCGGAGGCTTCGATCTGTCCGAGGATTTCAATAAAGGCGTCTTCGAGCTTCCGCTCCTCCTGGCGGAACTGGGTCACGGTGAGGCCGGCTTCGATCATGCGGCGGAGTATCGTTCCGATGACTTCGGGTTCGATGGAATCGATTTCAAGGCGGCCTCCGTTTCTGGTTCCGTCGAGGAACTTCACATCGGGATTGGTGTCGGCCCATTCCCGAAGTTTGTCGCCGGGCTCAATGAGGTCGACGGAGAAGATGCTCGATCCGGAGGTGCCCCGGCGGAGACTTTCCGAGGATCCGTGGTGAATGATCTGGCCCTGGTTGATGAAAAGAAGGGTGTCGCACATTTCATCCAACTCGGAGAGAATGTGGGAGCTGATGAAAACAGTTTTCCCCTCTTCGGCGAGGATGCGAATGAGATGTTTCAGTTCGACCCGGGCTTTGGGATCGAGACCGGCGGCCGGCTCATCGAGAATCAGGACCTCGGGATCGTGGAGGAGCGCCCGGCCGAGGCAGAGTCGCTGGCCCATTCCTTTGCTCAGCTTGTCAGTGAGCCGGTCGGCAAGGGGCACGAGATCGGTGAACTCCATGACCTCCCTGATTCGCTCGACCCGCTCTTCCCCTTTGTAGCCGAGGGCGCGGGCAAAGAAGTCGAGATACTCCAGCACCGTCATGTGGTGGTAGGTGCCGTAGTGGTCCGGCATCCAACCGATCAGGCTCCGGACTTCGGTTGGAAAATCGACGACGTCGATGCCGCAGACTTTCATGGTCCCTGCGGTCGGGTAATCGAGCGTGGAAAGAATCCGCATCGTCGTCGTCTTTCCGGCCCCGTTGGCCCCGACGAATCCGACAACCTTGCCGCGCTCCACGGTGAAGGAAATTCCGCGGACGGCATGGAGATTGTGGAAGCTCCTCCAGAGATTTGTCACTTCAATGGCAGGACTGGCTGCCCCGGGCCCGGATGCGTTCATGGTGCCGTGTTTGTCTCAAGTTCGGTTGCTGTGCTCAAGGTGCCGCTGAGAAGCACGGAGTCATCGGTCCAGCGGATGCCCGGATGAGTTTCGATGAGAAAGGCGGATGGATCTGCCGGCAGGGCGTAGAAGCGACTGGTTTCCCTTCCGATGCGTTTGACGTTGTTTCTGACCGTTGCGCTGAAGGTATCGGAATGTTCATTTACGAAATTGAAGAGCTCGCTCTCGGTGCCTGCTTCCAGGGGAAAGGTTCCTCCCGGTTCGGTCGCGGAGTTTGGCCTGGATTTCCAGATCCGCTTGTTTTCATCGCGAAAGTAAAACTCCCCGATCGCGGCAGGAAGGCTCGAGACAAGCGTCGGCGGCGTGGTTTCGGTGGCGGGATTCTGCATTTCAATCCGGGCCCGCGTGGGTTCGACGGCTTTCAAAGCAAAGCCCTGTTCGGATCGACTTCGAAAGAAGCCGCCCTCGAAGTTTCTCCCGCCGAAATGAAAGGTGGTGTTCCGCCCCGCCCGCCGTTGAAAGGCGGCAAAAACGCTGTCACGGGGGCGGACCGGTTCGATGAGCAGGTCCTGATCCCCTTCAAAGCCGGTTTCGACGATCACTCCGGTGCGGCTGATCTGTTCCTGGGCGACATAAAGTTTCCGCTCCTCTTTCCCGGCCTGAAGATCGACGAAAGCAACCCGGTATCCTTTTCCGCCGAGCCCGTCACCGATGAAAATGAGAGCTATGATAATGAGGCAGGCTGCCACGGAAATGATGGGGGTGGTGTAGAAGAGTCGGTGTCGTTTTCCTTTCCCGGCGAAGTAGAACAGATTCACCGGCGCGACAAGGACGGCGAAGGTGAGGAGGATGCCGAAGATGAGGATCGAGTTGAAGGGTTTCTCTCCGAGAAGCTCCGCGAGTGCCCAGTTGTCACGATACTGGGAGTCGAGTTGGTCACTGCGAACCAATAGGTTCTCGTAGTCACGGACGAGAGAGGAGGGGAGTTCCCTGCCATCCCACTCCTTGAATTCGATGCTGCCGAGGCTCAGCTTTCCGCGGTCATCCTGCCCCGGATTCATGACGAGCCCTTCAATGCCGGGATCGGTTGCTGAAAACCCCGGGAAATCCGTCGATGAGTAAAAAATATGCAGATTTCCGCCGGTCCTGACCCATTCGAGAATGGCCCGCCTCGGACCGGAGGCAACGGTTTTCCAGGTCTTGAAGTCGATCAAGAGGACATCCAGTCCGGTATACGCTCTCCATTCCGACGAGAGACGTTCCGCATCGAAAGCTTCGCCAAATCGCTGATCGGATGAGCCTTTTTTCTTAATGATGTCGTCAAGTTTTGCGAGGCTGCGCGTCGCGAGTGCCTGGCTCAGGGCAAGGGTTGGAAAGTCACTGTTCACCTGGTAGCCGGTGCTCCGGGAGATCGGATTGAGGCCGCCGGAAGTGAAGGTTGCTTCGAGGTTCCGGTAAGGATATGCCGCGAAGTTCGGGGCGAAAGGCAGGATCACCTCACGAACGATTTCAGTTCCGTCCCCGACCGCAATGTCGCCGGACCAGCGGGTCACGAGAGTTCGGTTGTAGCCGCCTTCGTTCAGTTGGACATTCCAGACTCGATCCGTGCCGCTGTTATTTCGAATCGTGATCCGGAAGGGAAGAGCTCCCTGCTGCGCAGCGACGCCGAAGATGCTCTCGATGCGGACTTCCGTGTTTCGTACGTCCCGATGCGTTTCCCGCAGCAGCTGCGTGCCGGCATGGAGCGGAGCAGCCGCGCACCAGAGGAGGAAAAGGATCAGGATTCGAGCCGGCATGATTGAAATGGGGATACGTTGTCTTGCCGCAGCTCTTTCAGGAATCCTTGAGGGTCGAGGGGAGATCCAGAACCTGTCTCGGGATTTCCTCGAGGAGCATCCGCACCAGCTCTGCGTTCGTCTTTCCTTCGAGTCGGGTCTCATACTCCGGGATGATGCGGTGTTGAAGGACGGGGATGGCCACCTCGTCGACGTCTTCGAAGCTCGTGTTGATCCGTCCGGCCATGAGCGCTTTCGCTTTCGCGGCTGCCGCGAGACCAAGAGCGGCGCGAGGGCTGGCGCCGAATTTGATCAAGCCGGCCGTCGAGGACTGGCCCCGGTGGGTGCCGTCGACGAGCCGCGCGATGTAGTTGGCGACGACATCGGGAAGATAAATCCGGCGAACCGCATCGACGATTTTTGAGAAGCCTTCATGATCGAGCACCGGCTCGACAGAGGGTGCGATCCCGATCTCCCGGTTCTTGACAATTTTCTCCAGCGTCTCGACATCGTTGCGATGAACCTCCAGTTTGAAGAGAAAGCGGTCGAGTTGCGCTTCGGGGAGGGGATAGGTCCCTTCCAGTTCAATCGGGTTCTGAGTGGCGAGGACGAAGAACGGGTCAGGCAGTTCGTGGGCCTGACCGAGAACCGTGACCTGACGTTCCTGCATCGCTTCGAGGAGCGCCGATTGCGTCTTCGGTGAGGCACGGTTGATCTCGTCGGCAAGAACGAGGTTGGCGAAAAGCGGGCCTTTCTGAAATTCAAAGCTCCGTCCATTTTCAGTATCCTGAAGAACAGGGTTTCCGGTGATGTCTCCGGGAAGAAGATCCGGTGTGAACTGGATTCGCTTCGTTTCCAGCGCAAGCGCTTTTGCGAGACCTTTCACGAGCTCCGTTTTCCCGAGCCCGGGAAGGCCTTCCAGAAGAATGTGCCCTTTCGCGAGCAGGCCCGTGACGACGAGGTCAATAAGCGTTTCCTGGCCGAAAAGGACGCCATGTAACGATTCGACGAACCGTTTGATTTGGCTGGAATGGAAGGCGACTTCTTCTTCACTGAGCGGCATGCAGGCATTCAACGCGAGGTCGCTATCGCTTGCCAAGTGAATTCAATGGAATCTCCCGATTTTCCGGAGGATGCACTTTCGTTAAACAAAATCTTGATTTTACCTCGTTCGAAGGTATCAGTCTCGCCTTCCGCATCTTTTGCGCCTCTGCCACGAACCGGTGAGGCTGGACGCGGAGACAAAACGTTTATTTTCGACATGGTCAAAATCAGATTGAGACGCGAAGGCTCCAAAGGTCGCCCATATTACAAGATTGTGGTGGCCGATGGTCGCGCCCGCCGCGAAGGAGCTTTCATTGAAATGATCGGGAACTACGATCCTTTGAAAGAGGAAGGTGGAGCGAATATCGATCTCGAGAAAGCTGATGAGTGGATCAGCAAAGGCGCCCAGCCGTCTGAGACCGTCCTCAGTATTATCAAGAAGGCCCGCAGAGCGACCGCCTGACGGCGCCCCGGGTTTCCTTCGGGCCGTCCGACCTCTCACGGCCTCTGGCTGACAAACCGGGATTCGTTCCCGGTTTTTTTTTGTGCCCGGTCGTCGGATTTTTCTAGTGATCCAATAGGAGACCCCCCGGCTCTGCCGGGGAGGCTATCAGAGTTTGACG
>JARGOP010000024.1:0-7046 GCA_029233965.1 Verrucomicrobiales bacterium
CGGAATTGCATCCACTGCGCGTGGAGGAACTGACGCTGGCTCGCGCTCAGTTGGTCGGTGGGGTGGATGTGATGGGTGTATTCGGCGTGGCCTTCGAGGACCATGAGTTCCTTGTAGTAGAGGACGAGGTCCGGTCCTTCGTCGAAGGTGGAGAGGACGTGAAGGGCATCGTCGAGTTCTTTGGCGAGACGGGTCGCGACGGGATCGCCTCCGGCAGCCGCGGTGCATAGCTCGACAAGGCGGAGGACCTGCTTCGGCAGGGCATTGCCGACCCCGGTGATGGCTCCGATCGCACCGCAGTGGACAAAGCCGTGAAAGACCTGCGTGTCGACGCCGACCATGAGGGTGAGATCGGGATCGCCGCTCGTGATGTATTCGGCGGCGTCGCTGAGAGATTTGGCTCCGCCGAATTCTTTGAAACCGATGAGGTTGGGGTGATCCTTCCGGAGGTCAAAAAAGAGATCGGCTTTCGTTTCAAATCCGTAGTAGGGGCTGTTGTAGATCACTGCAGGGAGATCTCCTCCGGCATTGAGAATGTCGGCGAAGTGAGCGCGTTGCGCGGCAGGCGAAGATCCCCGGGACATGACGCGGGGAATGACCATGAGACCGGCGGCCCCGACTTCACGGGCGTGGGCGGCATGAGCGGCGGCGCGGCGCGGATTCTGTGCGCCGGTTCCGACGACGACGGGGATTCCGCCTTCGACGAGAGCGGCGACGCCCGCCTGCCGTTGGGCGTCCGTCAGGAGCGGCCAGTCTCCCATGGAGCCGCAGTAGACGACTCCACGCATGCCGGCTTCGATGAGACCGCTTGCGGTCCGGACGAGGGCGGCAAGGTCAGGCTTCCCGGCGGCATCGCAGGGAGTCATGAGAGCCGGGATGCAGCCCTGAAAGATATTGGATTCGGAAGATGACATGGTGGAGTGGCGTTTGAGATTAGTGCGCGGGAATGATGGCTCCGGATCTCTGTTTACCGATTCGGAAATGGCCGAGTTCTTCGCCCGATTCTGCATCGACCATTTTCCAGACGGCTCCGGGGCGGACTTGCTGTCCTTTCGATTTTCCCGGTGCGACGATTCCGTAGGATTTGGGAACCCCCTTCGGGTCCATCCAGAAGAGCTCGATCGTAGCGGACCGTTGGTTGGTAAAGGAAACAGGGAAAGGCTTGCCCTGAGGTTTTGAGGGCGGAGCAGTGCCGTCAGATACTGGATGCCATTTCAGCTTGGGCAGGGAGGTGTCGGCCGGTTCTTTCAGGGGGGCGAATGAGTTCGGGGCGAGAGCCCGCAGCTCTTCCAGCTTGCTCTGGTGATCAGGATCACTCGCGAGGTTGGTCCATTCGTAGGGATCCGTGGCAATGTGATAGAGTTCTTCATCGCCTCCGGCATAGTGAATATAACGCCAGTCCTTTGCACTGAGGCCGTAGCTTCCGGGTTCGCCGAGATGAGTCAGGGAAATGTGGTTCCAATTGCTCCCGGGGTCACGAAGGAGGGGGACAAGGCTGGGTCCGTCGTTGTCATCTTTGGCCGGGATCCCGGACAGTTCGGTCAGGGTCGGGAAGAGACTCAGGAGATTGACCGGATCATCGTTGATCGTTCCGGGTTTCGTTCCGCCTGGTAGTCCGGGCGCGGCGCTCTCCGGGACGCGAATCATGAGAGGGACGCGGGTCACGGCGCGCCAGGCGGTGAATTTCTGCCAGTGCTGCTTCTCGCCAAGATGCCAGCCATGATCACTCCAGAGGACGACGATGGTGTTGTCTTTGTTAGGGCCATTGTTGAGGGCGTCGAGGACGCGACCGAGCATGGCATCAGCGAAGTGGATCGAAGCGAGGTAGCCCTGGATGCCCTGCTTCCATTGATCGTGTTCGAGAATGTGCGCAAAGTATCGATTCGGGCCGCGCTTTTTACCGGCGGGTGGAAGGTCGTCGAGGTCGTCTTCCTTGTAGCCGGGAGGAAGCTGGATGTCCTCGAGCGGAAATGGCTCGAAATATTTTTCAGGAACGAACCAGGGCTCATGCGGCCGGTAGATGCCGCAGGCGAGGAAGAAAGGCTGCTCGTGTTCTTCCGTCAACTGTTGGCCGACCCATTTGGAGACGAGCCAGTCGCCGCCGAATACCTCATCGGTCGCATCGAGCGCGGCCCAATCGGTTTCGACATACTGCCAGGGTCCGCCTCTCGGGAGACTTACGGGACGTTTGTCAGGATAGAGCGTTCGCGGAAAGGGGGCCCCGGATTCCTTTTCGGGAAAGTAGTCATCCCAGGAGCGGGCATCGATGAAGTAATGGAGAAGCTTTCCCGAGCCGGTCGACCGGTAACCATGATTCCGAAAGTGCTGCGGGATCAGCTCCGCGTCGGGGAGCACCTCCCGCATGTTCTGCGAGTTTTCGTAGAGCCCCGAAGTATGCGGCGAGAGCCCCGTCATGATCGCGGTCCGCGAAGGATTACAGGATGCGCCGGGGCAGTGGGCGTTCGTGAAGAGGACCCCGCTCGCGGCGAGGCGGTCGAGATTCGGGGTGAGGGTCTGGGGATGCCCGCCGAGGCACCCGATCCAGTCATTCAGGTCATCGAGGGCGATGAAGAGAATGTTGGGTTTGCCTTCCTCTGTTGCGGTTACCGGAGGGAGTCCGCTCAGGAGGAGGAAGGCGAGGACGAATCGGGCTTTCATGAAACAGAGGGTTTGGCGGTGTTTGGTACAGGAATCGGGACTTTCGAGGGTAATCGGGAATCCGTAGACTTGTCTTGATAAGAATCGACGGATTCTGATGAGTTTGGGCACAATGCCATTCCCCGACCTGATCCAGGAAGACGGATCGCTCGCGTTGAGTGCCTCCGTGCTGGAGTCGCTTTTTGACGAGGCACCGGATGTCGCTTTTTTCATTAAGGACCGGGAAGGGCGCTACCTCGCCGTGAATCGCTCTCTTGCGGAGCGTCATGGTATTTCGGACCGAAAGCGCCTCATCGGGAGGAGGCCGACGGATCTTTGTTCGGGACCATTCGGGGAAGCACCGGCGGAACAGGATGCCCGGGTTCTGTCAACGGGGGAACCTATCCGGAATCATCTCGAGATGCAGTGGCTGCAACCGCATCGTCCCTGTTGGTGTCTCACCACCAAACTGGCTCTGCGGGATTCCGGCGGACGGATCGTCGGGCTGGTGGGATTTTCCCGGGATCTCCAGGAGCGGTTTCCGGTGGAGGTGGTTCCGGAGAAAGTGGCCGCAGTTCTCGGTGATTTTGAGAAGCAACCGGGTGCCTCCGTTTCCGCTTCCGATCTCGCGACCCGGGCCGACATGACTTCCGTTCAATTCTCCCGGCTCATGAAGAGGGTCTTCGGGGTGACACCTTCGCAGCACATCACGAGAACGAGGATTCAGCTTGCGGCTCAGCTCCTGGTCCAATCCGAAGAGTCCGTTGCGGAGGTCGCGCTGAATTGCGGCTACTGTGACCACAGCGCCTTCACCCGGGCCTTTCGGGCGACGATGGGAATGACGCCGAGCCAGTATCGCGAAACCGCTGAGGAGGGAAACATTGCCGCGACCGTCTCCCGCTGAACAGACCCGGAAGGGTTTCAGGTGGCGGTCGAGGGCGGATACTCGTCGTGAATTTGTGTTGTCAGGAGTCAGCGGTGAAAGAGAATTCAACGGAACCATCCCTATGAAAAATCTTCGTCTTTTTGTCGGCTTTGCCCTGTCTGCTTCCGTCTTACCCGGAGTCGCGGAAGAGGTTGTTCCGCTTTTGCAGAAAGAAACCCTCCCGGTTCTTGCCTCCCCTGATTTCTCCGGTCCTCTTGATGATCGTTTTCGCGAAGCGAAGGGACGTTGGACTCCGCAATCAGGCGAAATCAAAGTTGTGAATGTTCCCGCGGAGAAGCACATCCCTGTGCTGCATCATCTCGTTGGTTTGGAAAGCGCGGTCATTGAGGTGGAATTTTATCTCGAAAAGCCGGGCCTGTTCATCGTCGGTTGTGACTCGGAGAAACATGTCGGTCGTGTCATTGTTAATGCAGCGGGGATGAGTATCGCCGAGGACTCGGTGAAGCCATCGCACCGGCTCGTCTCGGCGAAGTTGGAGGTGACGACCGGGGAGTGGCATCAGCTCCGGGTCGAGTGGAAAGGCGATCGGATGGCGGCGAGACTGGACGGCGAGAGTCTCGAGGCGCAGCATCCCTATTTGGTCACCATCAAGAGCCGAAGCTGGCTCGCGGCCGGAGACGGGGTCAGAATCCGGAACTTGAAGATCAGCGGTCAGTAACTTTTACCTCGATTTACCATGCGAATTTTTTCCGCCGCCCTGGCACTGCTCTCACTCGTTTGTGCGGAAGCGCAAGACACGGGCAAACCCACCCCGAGGAAGCTCTCTGCGGAGCTGGTCGAGTCACTCGAGATTCATCCCGGTCTCACCTACGCCCGCTACGGGGAGCGCGAACTTCAGCTCGATCTCTATCGGCCGGAAAAGCGCGGGGAAGCACTTCCGGCGATCATTTGTATCCATGGCGGGGGCTGGTTCAAAGGGGATCGTGGAGCGATGAAAAATCTCGCTCAGACGCTCGCGGGCCGGGGGTATGTCACGGCTTCGATCAGCTATCGTCTCAGTGGGGAGGCAAAGTTTCCGGCCGCGATCCAGGACGCGAAGGCGGCGGTTCGCTGGTTGCGGGCGGAAGCGGAAACCTACGGAATCGACGCCGCGAAGATTGGAGTCACCGGGCTCTCGGCGGGAGGGCATCTCGCGGCGCTCCTCGCTACCAGCGGCGGGGTCGAAGCACTGGAAGGAGAGGGAGGTCATCCCGACGAGTCGAGCGCGGTTCAGGCCTGTGTCGCGATGGGAGCGCAAAGCGATTTGGAGTCGGCCCGCATTAGAGCGTTGAGCAGCGAGAAGAAGGATCCCTTTTACCGGACCTTCCTCGGCGACGCGCAGTCAGTCATCCCGGAAACCTATGCGCTGGCTTCGCCACGGCACCACCTCGATGCCGACGATCCTGCGATTCTCTTCATGGCAGGGCAGCTCGATGACCCGAGCACCCATGCCGACGAAACGCGTGAAGACCTGAAGCGGCTCGGGATTCCAACCGGTCTCATGCTCCTGAAGGACGCGCCTCATGCCTTTCTCGGGAGGCAGGAAGCCTTCGATGAATGCCTGAAAATCTGTGATTCTTTTTTCAGTGCCCATCTTAAATCGGGGGGAGGAACTTCTCTGGCCGAACGCTTCGATGATGATTTCAAGGCGGAGCGGTTTTTGACTCCGATTCCTAATAAGAATACCCAAGCCGTCGACGGCGCTCTTCGCACGAGCGGGGCGAGTGGTGGAAAATACCCGCCGATGGTTTATCTCCCGGTGGAGGGAACCGACCTCGAGATTTCGTTCCGCTACCGTCACCGTGGGCCGGGCGGTATGCTCTGGTTTTTCGTGGACGGGGAAGACGGATACGGGAGCATTGATCACATGCTGCGCGTGAAATTTCTGCGGGACGGGGTGCAGCTTCAGGTGGATTCCCATTCGCTCGATCCCGAAGATCCTCTCCGACAAAAGAGTGAGCGTCCCGCTGACAAGGTGAGTGGTGCCTTCCGGCTCAATGAGATGTTCCCGCCGGAAAAGGTGGATCTGTCAGGGAGCGAATGGCGCGAAGTGCTCGTGACGTTCCGGGGCGAAGAAGTGAGGATTTCCATCGACGGAGACCGCTGGGCGAAGACGCTCTCCCGTCCGAATTTTCACGCCCGGAAGCAGAAGCTCCTCTGGATGCAGAACGGTGGTGAGAAGGGGATCGAGATCGATGACCTCGTCGTTCGCCCCTCAGTCAAACAGGCTCATTAGCTCTGACGCGCTGAGTTTCGCCTCGCCGGCTTCGGAGAGGAGCGACTCGGTCATGGCGCGTTTCCTGTCCTGAAGGGCGAGGATTTTTTCCTCCACGGTGCCGCGGGTGATGAGTTTGTAGCTCGTCACGACATGGGTCTGTCCGATGCGGTGGGCGCGGTCGGTCGCCTGAGCTTCGACGGCCGGGTTCCACCAGGGGTCGATGTGGATGACAGTGTCAGCGGCGGTGAGGTTTAAACCGACGCCACCGGCTTTGAGGCTGATGAGAAAGACGGGCACTTCATTTTCCTGAAAACGCTTCACGACGTCACCCCGGTTTTTGGTCTGACCGTCGAGGTAGCAAAAGTCGATTTTCTTCGCCGCCAGATCCGGCACGAGAACCTGGAGCATTTCAACGAACTGGCTGAAGATGAGAACGCGGTGCCCGCCTTCGATCGCTTCTTCGAGGAGTTCATTGAGCGTGTCGGCTTTCACTGAGGCGTCCTCATCTTTGACGTCCTGTAATCCTAACAGGCGCAGATCGCAGCAGGTTTGCCGGAGGCGGAGGAGGGCGGTGAGGGCGAGCATACGCTGCTTGCCGCCTTCGGCTTCGAGGAGGGAGGCTTTACTTTCGCGGAGCAGTTTCTCGTAGACCTCTTTCTGTTTCGGCTTCAGATCGCAGTAGACGATTTGCTCGATCTTGTCGGGGAGATCTTTCGCAACGTCCTTCTTGAGGCGGCGGAGAATGACCGGTTTGAGACGGCGCGAGAGTCGCGCGCGAACCGAGTCGTCGGGGGGATTGAGCGAGAGGGGTTTTTCAAAGCGTTCCGCAAAGTCTTTCCGGCTCCCGAGATAGCCCGGGAGGGCATAGTGCGCGATTGACCAGAGATCGCGCACCGAGTTTTCAATCGGCGTTCCGGTGAGTGCAAAGCGATGGGTGCCTTTGAGGCGATGCGCGACCTTGCTGACCTGAGCGTCCGGATTTTTGATGTGCTGAGCTTCGTCGAGGATGACGACGTCGAAGTTCCTCGCCTGCCAGATCTCCTCATCGCGGCGGAGGAGGGCGTAGCTCGTCACAAAAATATCGGCGTCTTCGTTTTGGGCGAGAACCTTGGCCCGGTTCGGTCCTTCGATCGCGACGGCTTTGAGGTCCGGGGTGAATTTCTCCGCTTCCGCGACCCAGTTGAAAACGAGTGAGGAAGGGCAGACCACGAGCGAGGTGCCGCCCACGGAGTAGAGAAAGGAGAGCGTCTGGAGCGTCTTGCCGAG
>JARGOP010000024.1:7146-61621 GCA_029233965.1 Verrucomicrobiales bacterium
GCGAGGTGCCGCCCACGGAGTAGAGAAAGGAGAGCGTCTGGAGCGTCTTGCCGAGTCCCATGTCATCGGCGAGGATCCCGCCCATGCTCTGCGAGGCGAGGCCCTGCATCCACTCGAGTCCCTCCCGCTGGTAGGGCCGGAGGGTGCTGCTCAGTTCCCCGGAAAGGTCGTAAAATTCGATCCCTCCCTCAGTGGTTTGCCAGGGGACCGCGCCCGTGGTTTGAAAGGCGAAGTCCTTTGCCGTTTCCTGCAGGTAACCGGCTTGGGACCGGCCGATGCGGTAAACGCCGGGCTGAAGTTGCTCGGGTTCACAGTCGCTGATAATCTCGCCATAATGCTCGGCGACGTTTGTGTTCAGTACTGCGATTTTTCCGTTCGCCAGTTTCCTGCTCGTCTGGCCCATCTGGAGGAGCCGTTCGATTTCCCGGCGGGGAATCGTTTCGCCGGAATCGGTTCCGAAGCCCACTTCCATCGCGAACCAGTCGGTGCCGCTGCTCCGGAAATCGAGTCGTGTCTCGATCGGTTCGACCTGGCTGAGGGCGTGGTCGAAGCGTTCGCCGGTTCTCATTTGCCAGGAGGGCTCGACCGTCGTGTATCCGTGACCGAGGAATTGCAAAATCGCGGCCTTGTCTTTGAGGATCCAGCGGCCCTCCGTTCCGCGGCGGGTGAATCCGGCGTCCTCCAGATCACGAATCGATCTGGACTCAGTGACCAGGTCCGAGACTCGCAATTTGCCGCCGGACTCGACCACGGCGGGGCGATTCGAAGCGGCGGGGATGACTTCACTCCCGTAAATGAAACTGAGGTCGGCATCGAGGTGATTGAGAGATCCTTCCAGTTCGAGTTTGACCTCCGCCTTCGGTCGAATGATCTCGACGGCCTCTGTTTCGAAATGATTCTGTAAGGCGGAGAAGGCCACCGCAAAGTCGGCGGGATCAATCGTCAGTCCGCCCACCATGACCGCCTGCCAGCGGCTTTCCATTCCCGGAGCGACGGGCTGGATGAGGTCCTCCTCCGTCATTGCCCAGACCCCCCGCGAGGAAATCAGGGGCAGGACATCACCGGGCCAGTCGACTTTGAAATTCAGTCCTTTCCCCCGGCGAATCGCGGGACGGTAGGGGCGGTAGGAAAGGCGAAGGGGTGTTTTTTTCCCCAGCGTGATGCCGCTGTGGCCCGGGATCGTGGAAAAGATTCGGGCGAGATGATCAGTCGAGAGAGACAGCATCCCTGGGACCGTTTCGGGGGAAATCTGCTGAAGGACCCGGAAGAGGGCGGCGTCCGAGGGATCGAGGAAGAGACGGGTCGACGCCTTGACCGAGGAAAGCAGCTGCCGTCGACCTTCGATCTCAACTTCGATTCCGGTGGAGACCCGGCCTTTGTACCAGGCATCGGCGAGATTCGGAGCGAGAACGAGATGGACGCGGGCCGCTTCGGCGGCTTCATCCGGGATGTCGGTGAAGGCGGGCCAGTCCGGGCTCAGGGGGATCGCTTTTTCCTTTGCTTCGGTGGTCTCATTCTTTGCGGGGGCTTTCTCCGTCGGCTCGAGAAACTCCAGACCGACGGCGAGGGCGTGAGCGCAGATGATCCCGTCGCGCCGGGTCCGGAAGCAGGGGCAGTGATTCACGACGTCGATGCGCGACTGAATCTCCATCCGGACTTTCATCGTTTTCTCCCCGGCCCGGACGAAGCCTTCGAGCATCCCGTTCTCATAGCGGGCTTCCGAGACCCGTCCCCCGGCATGAAGGGAGCGCGCCTCCTTCATTTCCTTCCACCCACCGGTGTCGGAGAGAAATTTTCGGCTGAGTTCAACGGGGTGGGGCATGGAAGGGCAGCACCTTGATCGGGTTGCCGCTTTCGTTCAACCCTGTTTTATGCTTTCCTGACGCGTTCCCGTTCCGGCGCTCACCGGGATTCATCCACTGGAAAGGTTGCGACATGTCATTGGTCCGAAAACTGATCTCTCTGAAGTTCTCTCTGACGCCCCGCACCGGAGCCGACCGCCTCATCCGTCGGGAAGCGGATCGAACCATGAGACTTTGCCGGGACCTCGGGGAGGCCGGTTGCGCCCGGTCCGTAACCGTGCCCGCGATGATCGGGATTGATGAGGAGATGCGCAGCTGGTCCCTGTTTCAGATTCTTGAGCACAACACGATTGTAAATCGGAGAATTTCCGCCCAGGTTCTCTTCGCTGCCGGAGAGGGACCGGAGCCGGATCCTGATTTCGACGTGAAGCATGATGTGATGCCGACCGAAACCGCCGGTCCGGAGCAAATGACTGATTTTGAAAAGTCGGTGGAAAGGCACTTGGAGCTCGTCTCCGCCCTCACGCATCTCCGGGGGGGACCGCTGGCGGATCATCCGGTCTTCGGGCCCTTTGACGGGCACAAGTGGCATTGCATGTTGGGGGTTCACCTTCTCCTGCATCGTCGACAGGCGGAAGCCGTCGCCGAAATCGTGCGGACGGAGGCGAACCGGGACTTGTGAATTTCAGCGTCCGGTGTCAATTTGAAGCCTGTTCTTGCCGGGATGGTGAAATTGGTAGACACGCTTGACTTAGGATCAAGTGCCGCAAGGTGTGCAGGTTCGAGTCCTGTTCCCGGTATTTTTCAAATGGCTTCAAATTCCCTTTGATATAAAAGTTATGAAAATTATATTAACGGACTCATGAAACATCATGTTTCCGCTATCCATCGCCAGCGTGGCTTTATTTCGGGCAAGTTTTCGTTCCTTTGTATTATCCTCGCGATTGGTTTCGTGGTGAAGAGGGAATGGCCAACGACACCAAAAGTCATGGGGCAGAGTTCGACTTCCCTGCAGGCTGAATTGGGTCAGCCGGTCCATAAGGAGCAGATTCCGCGACCGAGTTGAGGTAAGTTCTCAAAGGGGACCGGTCCGGTTCTCGATCTTTGGACTTATGTTCACCGCGATGGTAACAAGGGGCGCGTTACCTTCGTGGTTCTTGATGGCGGCAGAGTCGTCGACGTGCAGAAGCAAACGATTCCGGCGGGTGCGGGGAATCTTGAGATCGGTGGAAAAACCGTCGATCTCGGTTCCTGCGCGAGTTTGTAACGGAACGTTCCAGGTTCCGAATAGGTTGGACGGAGAGCGAGGAACGTTCTTCTACGGGGAGTTCCATAGAACGAAGATCGTTCCTCCACCTTGCCACCGCGATTTTCCCGTCTATCTTCGCGGCCATGCATTCCTTTCACTATGAGAACGGCGCGCTCCACTGCGAAGGCGTCGATTTGAACTCCCTTGCCGACGAGCACGGGACTCCGCTCTATGTTTACAGCAAAGCGACCATTCTCGATCATTATCGTCGCCTTTCCGCAGGCATGAGCGAGCTCGACTGCCAGATTTGCTACGCGACGAAGGCGAACTCCAATCTCGCCGTTCTCAACCTCCTCGCAAAAGAGGGCGCCGGATTTGACGTTGTTTCCGGAGGAGAGATTTTCCGCGTCGAAAAGGCGGGTGGCAATCCCGGCAGGTGCACCTTCGCCGGGGTCGGCAAGACCCGTGCCGAAATCGAGCTGGGACTTGAGAAGGGCATCTACTCGTTCAATGCCGAGAGCGAAGCGGAAGTGGCCTTCATCAATGAGGTCGCCGGGGATATGGGCAAAATCGCGCCGATCGCCCTGCGGGTGAATCCCAATGTGGACGCGAAGACTCACAAGTATATCTCGACGGGCAAGAGCGAGAATAAGTTCGGGATCGATTTTTCAGTCATCGGCGAAGCCTATGAGCGGGCGGCGGCGCTGCCGAATATTAAGATTCGCGGTCTCCAGATGCACATCGGATCCCAGCTTACATCGGTGAAGCCCTTCGTCGAGGCGGTTGAGAAAGTGCGTCCGTTTGTGGAGTCGCTGAAGGAAAAATACGGCATCGAATTTTTCAGCATCGGTGGCGGGATCGGAATCGTTTATGAGGACACTCTCGCGAGCGGAAGTGGCCAGTGGTGGGACGCAAAGGAGGAAAAGCCGCTCACGATCGAGGAATATGCCTCGCAGCTGGTTCCCCTCCTGAAGCCGCTCGGGCTCAAGATCATCCTTGAGCCGGGCCGTTTCATGGTCGGCAATGCCGGAGTTCTCCTGACGGAGGTGCTTTACGAAAAGCGTGGCTCAGCGAAGACTTTTCAGATCATTGACGCGGCGATGAATGACCTCATTCGCCCTGCGCTCTACGAAGGCCATCATGATATCGTCCCTCTCACTGAGCCGGGCGGCGACGACAACGAAGTTGTCGATATCGTGGGACCGGTTTGCGAAAGCGGTGACTTCTTTGCCCAGAATCGAGAGCTCCCTGCCCTGGCGCAGGGAGACAGGATCGCCCTGCTCAGTGCCGGCGCCTATGGTTTTGTTATGGCCTCGAACTACAACTCACGCCCGCTTCCGGCCGAGATTCTTGTCGATGGCGATGAGGCGCACGTGATTCGCCGGCGTCAGACGATGGACGACCTCGTTGCAGGGGAAGTCATCCCCGGGTGACGGGGAAGAGGGGTTTTCGATTCGTGATTTGGAACCTCAAGCCAGCATGACCCGCTCGCTTGGCATCCTCGTGATGTTCCGGTTCCGAATCGCCTTGAGGCTGTCGACGATGCGATTCGCCATCTCACGATGACCGGAGGGAAGGCGGAGGATGAGCTTCCGGCTTCCCGTCATGTCGTAGAGGACAATATCTTCGCTGAAAAGCCGGGACTCCTGCGTGATTTCAAGGCCGTCGAGATTCAGATAGGTGTAGTAGTTTCTGAAGAAGCGCTTTCCGACAAAGTGGAGTGATCCTGGAGAATCGGCCTCCGCAATGAGGCGGCCAAAGGTCATGGGGACGAAGCCGGGCATGAGTTTCGCCTTTCCGACGAGCACCTTCGCGGACCAGACCGGATCCGGCTGACGCCCGCCAATGACGGCTCCGAGCATCTGATTCTCCGATGAGGAAAGTCCCGAGTTCAAGAGTCGTTCTTCATTCGGCGGCGAAACGAGGGCCGAGAGTTTGCTGCTCACGAGCCAGATGAAGGCCTTGATGCGGCGGAAAAGTTTCGGGGTGAGCCAGGCGCTGATGCCGAGGAAGACAAGGCAGAAGCCGGCGGCGAGAAGTGGATTGACGCTGAGGAGAGCAAGGCCCCCCAGCACCGCGAGATCCTCTGTGACACTGGCGGCGACGTTTGAAAAGGGTTCCGGCGAAGCATTGATCGCGAGGCGGGTCCCGGATTTGAAACCGTGAGCCATCATCGTGGTACCGCCGGCGAGAAGGGCAATGATCACTTCGAAAGCCGGCTCAGTCGGCCCGAGCGTATGGATCGCGAGGAGCGAGCCACCGACAGGGCGGACGAGGGTGTGCACGGTATCCCAGAGCGAATCCACCCAGGGAATCTTATCGGAGAAGAATTCCATGCAGAAAAAGATCCCGGCGACGGTGACGACAGCAGGATCTCCGAGGACCATCAGGTCAGGATAGGTGGCCGAGACATCGACCCAGCCCTGGTTGATGGCGAGGCCGGTCACGAGGACGACAAGATAGAGATTCAGGCCTGCCAGGGTGGCGAAGCCGAGAGCAACGGCGAGTGTTTCGAGAACTTCCATGATACTTGAGAGGTCGGATTGAGACGATGACATGAGACTACGAGACCGCCTTTCTACCCATTACAAACGGGTGAGGGCTTTGTAATCGCAGACAAAAGTTCGACGAATGTAGTCCGCAGGAAATGCATAGGAGGTCGCAATGGGGGCGTGGCGGAATCGTCGAAATCGTTGAGGGTAAGCGACTGGTGTCTCATCATGAGTCGTTTTTTCTTCGTTTCTCTGTTTCTTGCTTCGATTTCTCCGGCCACTCTTCCGGGCTTTGAGCCCTTGTATGAGCGTGCCCCGATTCATTACAACGAGACCGAAGAAGACACGATCTTAATCCGGCTCATCGCCTCGGCCGAACCGGGCGGTCCTCTTGCGACCGGAACGGACCGGGAGATTCTGGAGCAATTGCTGAAGGCGCTGGAGGTGCCGATTGAGTCTCAGGTTCTCGTCTTTTCCAAGACAAGTGCGCAGAACAGCCGGATCTCGCCGCGGACTCCGCGGGCGATCTATTTCTCGGACAATGCCTACGTCGGTTGGGTGCAGGGAGGAGAGATCGAGGTGGCCACCTTCGATGAAAAGCCGGGGATGGTTTTTCATTTGGTGGAAATGACAAGCCGCGAGGGGAATCAGCCTCCCAAACTGGCGCGGGAACGCTCCTGTTTGAATTGCCATGCCGGCTCAGCGAATCAGAATTTACCCGGCTTGATGGTTCGTTCCGTGTATGCCGACGAGACCGGACAGCCTCTTTTTCAGGCGGGAACCTTTCACACGAGGCAGGACAGTCCCATCGAAGAACGCTGGGGCGGCTGGTATGTGACCGGCGCGGTGGATCACAGCGGCCACCTCGGGAACCGTCTCTCGAAAGGGGACCGCGCCGGAAACGAAGTGACCGTTCACCCCATTTCGGAAGCCGCTTTGACGACGCTCGATGAAGTGGTCAATACAGAGCCTTATCTGCATGGAGGCCAGAGTGATGTTGTCGCGCTGATGATGCTGGAACACCAGGTGGGGGTTCACAACGCCCTCATCGAAGCCAACCTCACAACGCAGACAACGCTGCATCGTCACGTCGAGATGCAAAAGGCGTTCGGGGAGCCAATTGACGGCCCGCTCTCGGACACCAACACGAGGGTCCTCGCCAACGTCGCCGAACGAGTCCTCAAAGAGATGCTCTACGTCGATGAGTTTGTTCTCCCCGGCGGAGTGGAGGGAAGTGAGGCTTTCCAAAAGGCGTTTCAGCGAAACGAGAGGAAATACGGCACCGGTCGTTCGCTGAAGGATTTCCGTCTCTACGAGCGGCTCATGAAATACCGCTGCAGTCATCTCATTTATTGTGATGCTTTCGATCAGCTTCCTGACGAGATCCGGACGATCATTCTGGAGCAGCTTCACGGGATCCTGACCGAACCGTCCTCGTATCCGGAATTCAGTCATCTCAGCAGTTCGGAGCGGGAGCACATCCTTGAAATCGTTTCGGAAACACTGCCCCGGCTTTCTTCTTCATGGAAGTAGGCGTCCGGAAGATGCTTGAACGCATCGGTACGAATGACGGAACCATGTTGTTGGGAGGATGCTTCCCGAAAGTCTGATGTCTGAAAAACACCAAAGAATGTCAGTTCGAAACAAGACATCTTCCCGGTATCGCGAGAAACTGAGTGTATGAATCGAAGAACCCTCCTCCTCTTTTCGTTCCTTTGCTGTCTGATCTCCGCGCGTGCGGATGAGCTGCCAAACATCATTTTCATCATCGCTGATGATCTCGGGTACGGAGAGCTGAGCGTTCAGAATCCTGACACGGACGTTCCGACTCCGCATATCGATTCGATTGCGACGAATGGAGTGCGATTCACGGACGGGTATGTCTCGGCTCCTTTTTGTGCCGCTTCGAGGGCCGGACTCATCACGGGCCGGTATCAGACTCGGTTCGGATTTGAGTTCAATCCCATCGGTCCGCGCAATGAAGATCCGGACGCCGGGCTGCCGCCCAGAGAAGTTACTCTCGCCGATCTCCTTCGTGACAAAGCAGGTTACAGTACCGCGATGATCGGGAAATGGCATCTTGGCGGAACCGCTCATTTCAATCCGATTCGACGGGGCTTTGACGAGTTCTACGGATTTCTCCACGAGGGACACTACTTTCGCCCGCTCCCCTACGAAGGCATGACGACCTGGCTCCGGCGAAAAGTTCTGCCGGGAGGAAAGACCGGTCGCTGGACCTCCGATGACGGGACGCTCATTTACTCAACGCACATGGGTGGCAATGAGCCGGACTACGACGCCGACAATCCCGTTTATCGAAACGGCCAACCGATCGACGAGCCGGAAAACCTCACCGATGCGATCACTCGCGAGGCTGTCAGTTTCGTCCGGCGATGCGGCGATGAGCGTCCCTTTTTTCTCTATCTCGCCTACAATGCGGTGCACAGTCCGCTTCAGGGTGAGGCGGACTACATGGAAAAATATGCCGGGATCGATGACATTCAGCGTCGCATCTTTGCGGCGATGTTAGGGCATCTCGACGACGGGGTCGGTCGTCTTCTCGATGCCGTCAAAGCCGAGGGGATCCGGGAGAACACGATGATCGTTTTCCTGAGTGATAACGGCGGGCCGACCCGCGAACTCACGAGCAGCAACCTTCCGCTCAAGGGTGAAAAAGGGCGCCTCCATGAGGGAGGGATCCGCGTTCCCTTTCTCCTGCAGTACCCCGCGAAAGTGAAGGGCGGGCAGGTCTACGAAGAGCCGGTCTCTTCGCTCGATCTGTTTCCCACCAGTTTGGCGTTAGCCGGTTTGGAGCCCCCGACGCAGACGGACGGGGCCGATTTGATTCCGTATTTGAACGGGGAAAAAACCGGTTCCCCTCACGAGTCACTTTACTGGCGCGTGGGAGATCGTGCCGCTTTGCGGAAAGGCGACTGGAAGATCGTCCGCGATCGGCAGCGCGGGCAGCCCGGACCGTGGGAACTCTACAATCTGCGGGAGGACATCGGAGAGGTGAACGATCTCGCGGGAGAGGAGGATGAGATTCTCGAAGAACTCGTCGAAGAGTGGGAGGAACTTGATCAAGAGATGATCGAGCCGGTGTTTTGAATGGGCAGGTTGAAAGCCAGGTGATTGGTGGTCATTCTTTTCCATTCGTTAAAACTCGAGTTCCAGATGAGTCATATCACATCACGAGCCGCTTCCATTCCAACTTCGGTTTTTTGAAATTGATAAGAAGCCCTGTCCTGAGGGTGGAAATGCGAGGGTAATTCAGGAGTTGCGCGGTTTCTGCATCGCCCAGAGTTTCAACAGACTTCACTTCAATCAGGATCGTTTTACCCACCGTTAGATCAGGCGCGCAGTCGCCGACGATTTCATCATCAAATTTGATCGGATAAGCCCTTTGCTGCTCCACCTTAATTTTCTGTCTTCTCAATGCGATCACGAGGGCGTTCTCGTAGGGCTTTTCCCTGAGCCCCGGTCCGAGTTTGCGATGAACCTCCATAGCGCATCCGATAATCTCGTAGGTTCCGTCAGAGAATTCAGCCATGGAGATTGACATACACGAATGGAAAAGAATTGGAAAGAATGGGCATGAGTAATTCCCTTACAACTTTCCCGCATCAAACCCTGTTGAATCCTTGAGCAAACCCTGTTGAGTGGGGCTGCTCTCTATGGTCCTCCGCTCACTCAATCTGAATCACTTTCGCTGCTTCGAAACCGCGCAGCTGGGGGTGGCGCCGGGGATCACGCTTTTCCATGGGAATAACGCGCAGGGAAAGACCTCCATCCTTGAAGCCGCCTGCGTCCTGCTGCGTCTCCAAAGTCCCCGCGCCTCGAAGCTGGCCGACTGCATTCGTTTTTCCGAGAAGGCGTTTGCGATCGGGGGAAAGCTTGAGGGAGGGGATTCGTCCGAGCTCCGGTTTCAGTATCGTGAGTCAGGACGTCGTCTTATCGTGGATGGAGAAACTCAGAAGCGGGGCGCGGATTATCTTCGCCACAGTTCGCTCGTTGTCTGGATGGCGAACGATGATCTCGTGCTGGTTCGGGGAGGCGGCGAAAGTCGCCGCCGCTATCTCGACTTCATGGCATCGCAGCTTTACCCGGGCTATCTGCAGTCGCTGAGGACGTACGACAAGGCGCTCCGGACCCGGAACTACCTGCTGAAGCGCGATGCCAGCCCGAGGTGGCCCGAGGTCGATGCGTATACCCGCATCCTCAGCGAGCAGGGTCGGATCCTTTCCGCGCAGCGAAGGGAGTTGATCGAGCGCCTGCGGCCGAAAACAGCGGAAGCGCAGCGCGAGATCAGCGGAAGCGACGAGAGTCTCGAAATTCAGTATGAATGCGGCTCGGCGGAATCGCCGGACCTCTTTCAGTATCTTTTCGATCATCGATCTGAAGAGTTTCGGAAGCGGCAGACCCTGGCGGGCCCTCACCGTGATGACCTGAGCCTGAACCTGAACGGCATGCCTGCTTCCAAGTTTGCGAGCGAAGGGCAGCAGCGCACCGTCGCCCTGGCATTAAAGTTGGGCCAGACTCATCTCTTTCTGGAAACGAGAAGTCAGCCTCCGATTCTGTTGATCGATGATGTCTTCGGTGAGCTGGACCCGGCCCGACGCAATGCGCTCATGGCGGCATGGCCGGAGACTTCGCAAAAGCTGATCACGACGACCCACCTTGACTGGCTCGATGACCGGTTTGATTCCGCGCAACGACTCCACGTCGAGTCTGCGACGGTGAGTTAGCTCCCGCGGTAGACGCGCTCGACCCGGCTTGTGATACCGGTTAAAATCTCCCACGGAATCGTGCCGGCTTTTGCAGCCATTTCCTCGACCGTGACGGTTTCGTCCCTCTGTGAGCCGATGAGGATGACTTCTTCGCCGCAGGCCGGTTCGTGATCAAGATGGGAAATGTCGACGATGATTTGATCCATCGTGACCCGACCGAGAAGCGGGCAGCGTTTGCCTCGAATGAGAACCTCCATCCCGGCTCCTGAGAGATGTCTGGGGTAGCCGTCGCCATAGCCGAGTCCGAGGGTGGCAACCTTCATGGCTTTGTCAGCGATGAAGGTGCGCCCGTAGCTGATGCTCGTTCCGGGGGGAATGTCCCTCACGAGAGTGATGCGCGATTTCAGGGAAAGGGCGGGTCGCAGTTCGACCTCGACTTCCCCGAGTGGCGAGATTCCGTAGAGCGCGAGCCCGGGCCGGGTCAGAGTTGCAAAGGGAGTGGCGTCGTGAAAGCCTAACAAGCCGGCACTGTTGCCGAGATGGATTTCGCACCCCGTGGCTCCCTCGATTCCGCCGATCAAATGGTGAAAGGACTGAATCTGTTCCGAGGTGAACTCCGGCTCTTCATCCGCAGACGGGAAGTGAGTCTCCAGTCCTTCGAGGAGACATCCCGGAGTGCTCTGAATCTGTTGAGCCAGTTGCATAAAGGCTTCTCCCTGGGCCCCCATGCGGCCCATTCCGGTATCTGCGACCGCATGCAGTTTTGCGTCGATGCCGAGGGTGGTGGCGGCGCGGGCAAAGGCTTCGACTTCCTGCGGGCTGGAGATCGATGCGGAAAAACGACCGGCAACAATCGCTTCGATTTCGCCCGGGGTGGGAGGGCTCAGAATCAGGATCGGGACTTCGCTGCCCGCCGCGACGCGGGCCCGCTGTGCTTCCTTCACATTCGCGACGCCGAACCAGTCCACCTCGTTGGCGAGCGCAGTGACAACCCTCTCCAGACCGTGGCCGTAGGCATCGGCTTTCACAATCGCCATGAGTCGGCAGTTTCCCCCGGCGAGCAAACCACAGGCCCGCGCATTCTCGCGAAGGGCCTCAAGATCGATTTCCGCCCAGCAGCGGAGTTCCGGAACGTCAGAAGACGACAAAGTCATGCAGTCGCTACGCTACTTCACTTTCAGTTCTCTCTGAATTTGTTCGAAATCACCTTCTTCACAGCAGCGGACGAATCCTTCGCAGTAGGCTTTGAGCTTGTCCCAGACGACCCGGATCTGGGCTGACTCTTCGGGGTCGATCGTGTTGTCCTGGGCCGCTTTCGAGACGACGTCGAGGAGGCCGGCAAACTGCTGCACGATGAGATGCGTGGCGGGAACCACTTCGTAGCCCTGTTCACAGGAGCTTTTGGGATTTCGGACAAAGTAACCCCCGGCTTTCTGGCAGAGCCATTCGACGATTTCAGGGTCCTGCGTCAGCTCGATCAGTTTCTCAATCCGGTCGAGCGGGTTTCGACTCCCTGAACCGGTTTCCGAGTTCGGCTGAGCCCACTTGTAAACGAGTGAAAGGGAGACTCCCAAATCAGAGGCGATCTCTTTGGGACTTGTGTTCGACTGATCGAACGCTTTTTTCAGAACTTCGTGCGACTCCATGCTTGCGGCAGTGTGCGCGATTTGTTTCGGCTTTACAAGCGGGGAGTCGAGCCCGGAATCATCCTCCCGGTGGCCTTGTAAAGGGAGCCGCCGCTTCCCGGGCTTCCTTTTCGAGGTCGGATTCCCAGTAGCCGTCGCGAATGCACTGCGTGATGTATTCGCGGAGGAAGGCATCGATCCCGCCGAGTCGTTCGAACTGAGCGACATGGGTCAACTCATGGACGAGGAGCGATGGATTGGTCGCCTGGGAGGCTTCCAGGTAGATGCCGTAATTTACCGCCATCCCGGTGGGGCCTTCCGAAAAAATTCTCAGGAGGCGCGTGAACCATGAGCCGGGCGTAGGGATTCGCGGAACGGGTAGAATTCTCACGGCTTCCGGTTTTTTGACCCCCACATCGGTGGCCCACATCGTCTCCCATTCACTGAGCGGGCGGCCTTCACGCAGGATGAGTAGCTCCTGCCTTTCCGCCCAGCGCGTGCCGAGAGGGAGGAGAAGGGGGACAAAGGTTCTGGTGAAAAAGGCCTTCAATTCGAGTTGCGAATCAGGGTGAATCTTCGGGTTCGTTGAGACTGACCGGGCTGAGATAGTCTCCCATCGCGACGCGTTTCCACCAGTCTCCGGTTCGCTCGCGCTCTTCAGGAGTGGTGAACTGATAGTTGAACAAGCGGGCCCGAATCAATCGTGGAGGTGAGTTGGGGAACGGATTGCGTTTGATCAGCTTTTCCACTGCAGGATCGTCCTGAAGCAGTTTGATTACCAGCGACTCGATCCATTGAGCGTTGCGACTGCGGGGATCGAAGCGCTGTTCGAGGGCGGCAAACCAGAACTGCCAGGCCACTCTCGGCTGATGGGGAGCCACGAACTTCGGTGGATCGGAGAGCTCATCGACTTTCCAGACAAAATCGTATTCGAACCACGTCGTACCGTCCCAGCTTCCTTCGAGAATGATCTCCGGTCGGTTCGTCGTCATGGTGCGGAAGAGGCCGTAGCCGGAAGCGAGTCGGAAGGGTTCCATATTTCCGCGGAATGAATCGAGCCAGGGCGGGGTGAGATCGGACTTCAGGAAGGGTTTGGGGGCACGATGCAGATCGCCCAGAACAACCTGAACGTTCAGGAGTAAAATCGTGACGAGAGCCGGTGAGATCAGGGCGAGTTTGATCAGGAGTGGCTGTCTGGGGGGGGCAGGCACGAGTCCGAGAGGTGTGAACCCGAGAGCTGAGCGGAGCCAGCCCGGCCAGAGCCGGTCCTGCACGAGCGAAAGGCAGAGAACGATCGTGAGCCAGTTGAAGTAGGTGTAGTTCCCCGTGGCCATGATCAGCAGCATCAGGAAAGTGAATCCGATGGCGGCGGAGAGCTTTCCAAAGCGACCGAAAATAATCGCGAAAGGGAGGATGAGTTCGATGAAATACATCGGCCAAAGGGAAAGATAGTGAAATCCTTCCGGCCAGTGATGCACATGCCAGGCAGTCCAGGTGGGGATGGGCTGGGTCATGTAGTGGTAGAGCATTGCCGTCCGCTCCGGCCACCACTCGGGTGTCGCATCGCCGGCCCAGGCGAGTTTTACCCACCCGGAAAAAAACATCAACTTGGCGATGAGGAGCCAGGACCAGACGAGGGCAATTTGATTGATGATGGTCAACGGAGGAGGGTCGCGCCAGGGGGTGCGGATTTTCCAATCGCAGAGAAAGAGGGCGAGAAATCCGGCTTCGAGTAAAAGGATGTCCCACTGGAAGCTCATGAAGACGCCGCCGGTGTTCACGAGCGAGAGGTAGATGGCCCAGAGTCCAGCGAGGGCGAACCCTGTAAAACGCCCGATGAGGACGAGCACCGCGAGCATCGCGCCGATGAAGCAGACGAATTGGAGCGCAAAGTCCGAGGTGCCGAGGAGCCAGAAAATATTGGGGAGAGCGAAAAAAGCGCTTTCTCCCGCGGCACCGAGGCGTTCTCTCAGGATTTCGTGCAGATAAGCGGCCGGGGCGAGGCCGTTTTCACCCACGAGAAGGGCGACCTGCGTCCACCAGGAGCAGATCGCGATCAGGTAGATGATCCCGAGCCCGCGGACCAGGAACGAGCGCCCGATTCGGTGGCGATCCAGATCAAGTCCGAAAATTGTCTGCCAGTCCCAGTTTTTCACGCTGTTTTATAGTAGGAGTGCCCCTTTGCCGAAACGGGAAAATGCGTTTATCCTGCAATACTTCTACCCATGTCTTCCTCCTTCGACTGGCATCCGTCCTCCAAAGGCCAATCGGTCTTCAAAGTGGAAACCCGAAATCTCGGGTGGTGGGTCGTCTTGGCGATTCTCGTTTCCGTTATCCTTCACATCTTTCTTTACATCATTCTTGCAGGAATCGAAAGGAGCGGACTGGCGGCGAATGATGAAACGATTGTCTGGAGAAGCCAGCGGGAGCAGATCACGATTGATCAGGAGAAGCTGAATCAATTGCTTGATGAGCCGTTTATTCCTGAAGAAACCGCGCTCGAGCCTGAAAAACTGAGCGATTTGGACCTCGTCGATAAATCGCTCGATGAATTTGATCTCATGGAGCAAATGAAGGAGGAAACAATCCGGATGTCCCCGATCGAGACTCCACAAATTTTTTCGGCGGAAGCGCCAAGGGCTCCGGGTGAGGCCTTGAATATCGCCGCCGGCGGATTGGATATCTCAGTGGCGGAAATGTTGTCGAAAGATCTCGATGACATGCGGAACAAGCTGATCGACTCCTCCGCGACAGTGTCGGTCGCGCAACCGACCCTGGAGCTGAATCAAACCGACGACCTCGGCAGCACCGTTGATACGGATGCGTTTTTTAAAGAGGCGGCGTCGAAAGCGCTCGGAAACGGAGCGGATGAGCTGATCAAAGGCTACTCCACGCTCGATGAAATGATCGGGCGAACCGGCGGTCTTCCTTCCGGAGAGGAGAAAATCGCGCTCCCGACTGATATTCTCTTCGAATACAACGAGTTTGAACTCAAAGAAGAGGCTCGACTCAGCATGATGAAACTCGCCTTTATCGTGCAGACCAACCCCGATGCGACTTTCATCATCGAGGGGCACACCGACAGCTTCGGGGGCGAGGATTTCAACCGTGAGCTCAGTCTCAAACGTGCCCGGGCCGTTCGTCAGTGGTTGATTGACCGGCTTCGGATCGACGCGAGCAATATTCAGACGGTCGGTCTCGGAAAGGAGCGGCCCATCGTATCCACCGAAGGCACCGCAGACGATCAGGCCCTGAACCGACGGGTCGAAATCGTCGTCCGCAAGGACTGACGGAAGAAAGCGAGTAGGAACGAAGCAGAGGAGCCGCGAATTTCTGCTTTCGACCCGCCCATTCCCATTCTTTACTCCTCTCCCGGTTTGTTTCTCTACTTCTCCAAAAAAATGTCCTCCTCTGTCAAAGATCTCACGCTTTTGGGTCACAGTGAAAACCGTCTTCCGTCCACACCGGAGGAAGCGACGCTGGAAGTGTTTCCGAATCGCAGCGCGGACCGCAACTACTGGATCGAGCTCGACTACCCGGAGTTCAGTTCCCTTTGTCCGGTGACAGGGCAGCCCGACACGGCTCATCTCACGATCAAATATATCCCGGGCGAAAAGTGTGTCGAAACGAAGTCGCTGAAATTCTATCTCGCATCGTTCCGGAACACCCCTTCATTCAACGAGGAGATTGTGAATCGGATTCTTGATGATCTTTCCGGTGCGTGCGAACCGAGGCGCATGATCGTTCGCGGGAAATTCTCCCCCCGTGGCGGGATCCAACTCACGGCAACGGCGTCGTATCCGGATGCCGGTCTGGAAGAAGTCTCATGAAGGTCGTCGTCCTTGTCAGCGGTGGCATGGACTCGGTCACGGCCCTGTATCAGGCACATCGAGATCATGAGGTGATTGCCGGGCTCAGTTTCGACTACGGGTCCAAGCACAATCACCGGGAGATACCTTTTGCCGCATCGCATTGCAAAACGCTGGGGGTGCGACACGAGGTCATTTCCCTGGGCTTTATGAATGACCTTTTCAAAAGCGATCTTCTGCGGAGCGGTGGCGAGATTCCGGAGGGTCACTACGAAGCGTCGAATATGAAAAAGACCGTGGTGCCGTTCCGAAACGGGATCATGCTGTCAATCGCGGCGGGATATGCGGAGAGTATCGAAGCGGAGGGGCTCGTCATTGCCGCGCACTCGGGAGATCACGCGATTTACGCCGACTGCCGCGAGGAATTCATGGCCCCGATGGCGGAAGCGATCGCTCAGGGGACGGACGTCGATTTGCAAGTGTTGCGACCGTTCATCGAGATGCGAAAAGAGGACATCGCGGCAGCCGCGGACGAGCTTGGGCTCGACCTGGCGGACACGTGGTCCTGTTACAAAGGCGGCGAGATTCACTGCGGGAAATGCGGCACCTGCGTCGAACGGAAAGAGGCGTTCCTACTCGCGAAGCTGATCGACGGGACGGTTTACGAGGGGTAGATTGGCCTGTCAATATCCCGGCGCTGCGCGACGGACTGGGCAGCCCGTCCTACTCTCATTGCTCTGCCATGTGAGCGTAAGAGCCGGTTGCGCGGATCTCAAAAGCGGCGTTATCATTCCACGTGAGCGTTGAAGATTCCATTTCCACCCTTCCGGTCATCTCAAGGTCGGCGGGATCGGACATCATTACGGAAGGAACCAAACTGGACCGGATCTATTTCCTGAAGTCCGGCCGCCTCGAAGTCGTTCGGGACGGGATTCGAGTGAACCTGATCAAAACTCCCGGCAGTGTCCTCGGTGAGATTTCCATTCTCCTGGATCAGCCCTCGACCGCAACCGTCGTGGCGCTGGACGAGGTGGAACTCTACGAATGTATGGACCCGCTCACTTTTCTCAGGGAGCATTCAGAGGTGACCTTGCATGTCTGCTCGCTCCTGGCCTCCCGGCTTACCGCCGCGACCCAGTATCTGGTCGATGTGAAGGACCAGCTCAAGGACTGCTCTGATCATGTCGGGATGGTCGATGGGGTTCTTGATTCGATTCTGCATCGCGATCTGAAGCGGCGGCTGTACGGGGAATGACGAAATCCCCGGGCACGAAAGAATGATGAAATCCTGATTCCGAGGCGGGTTGGGGATTTGGGTATTTAGCCGCCCGCCCCGCTTACACCGCAGACAACCGCTTCTCCTCACACCCCTCCATGCTGCACCAGACAAGCTGGCCATCCTCCAGTTCCAATTCAACGGTGGCGGGCTTCGCTCCGATTTGTCTTCCTCCGTTGATGACCACCGTGTCTCCAATCCGGTCAATCCACGAGCCTTCGGGCCCGTAGTAGGGGGCGTTGTGAACGTGTCCAGAGAACACAACATCCGGTTGGTATCGTTTGATCCATCCGACGAGAGATTTGTCGCCAAGATCCCGTTTTCCATTCCAGCTCGTTTTTGCGCCAAGCGGGGGCGCGTGGTGAACCCAGAAGACGGGACGCGGATCATCCGGGCGGGCCTGCATTTCCAGCCATCGTTTGATGCGTTCGTGCTCCTCGTCCGACTCCCACCAGGGGAAGGAGAGGATGCGAAGCTCCGGCGTCTCATAGGATCCATGATCGACGGTGAGGTTCGGGATTGAGAGATCCTCGAGCCATTCCGCCGAGCGAACACCTTCGTAGTCTTCGACGAGGTCGTGATTGCCCGAGCACACCACCAGCGGAACGGCGGCGCTGATACGGCGAAAGTACTGTGAAACCACGGAAGCCTGGGTATCCAGATCGACATCCGATCCCATTTCCATGAGATCGCCCGCGATGATGACAAGATCGTGCGCCGTGCTCTCGCGGGTGAGCCAGTCATACTGTGGCAGGCTGTAGTGAATGTCGGAAACGACGAGGATTTTCATCGGGTGCGTTGGAAGAGAATATCGGACTCAAGACGCAGTCGCAATGACGCACCTGCGACCCCCGTCCCGTATTCGCTCAGCGAGGTCAATTTGCTTGATGAAGAGGGGTTTCGGATCTATCGAATATCATGAGCGATCAGGACACTCCACCACCCATGGACGATAATTCTTCCGATCAGGATGCTCCGCCGCTGACCGAGTCCGGAGGCAGCGGGGGTTCGGTTATCGACTCTCCTCCGACGGAGGCACCTTCCACTGCCGGTCTTGGCCTCGGCCAGGGAAAACTTGCAGAGAATGATGAGAAAACGATGGGGCTCTTGTCCCATATTCTCGGAGCAGTGACCAGCGTTGTTGGACCACTCATCATCTGGGTGATCAAAAAGGATGAAAGTCCTTTTGTGAACGATCAGGGTAAGGAGGCTCTCAATTTTCAAATTACTGTCCTGATTGGATACGTCACCGCGACGGTTATTTCGATGATTCCGGTGATTGGTTGTGTGGGCGCGCTCCTTTATCCAGTCATCGGTGTCACCAACTTGATTTTCGGAATTCTCGGCGGCATTGAAGCGAACAAGGGGGTCGTTTATCGCTACCCGTTTGCTCTTCGATTGATCAGTTAGTCTTTCCGGTTTCCCCACCTCCTTACCGCGTTTCGCATCGCCAATGTCTATCCAGAAGGGCTTTCTTGCCCTCAATCCTCCTCAGCGTGCCGCCGCTGAGCAAATCTATGGTCCGGTCCTGATCCTCGCCGGAGCCGGAACAGGAAAGACCCGTGTCGTGACGACGCGCATTGCGGGGATGCTCTACAATGATATCCCGGCGAGCCAAATTCTCGCGGTGACCTTCACCAACAAGGCGGCCAATGAAATGCGGGAGCGGGTGAGTTCAATGGTCGACCCGGGGATGGCGGAGGACGCGACGATTTGTACGTTTCACTCCCTCTGCGTTCGGATTCTCAGGACCTGCATTGAGCGGCTCGGTTACAAGCGCACCTTTTCGATCTACACTCAGAGCGATCAACTCGGATTGCTGCGTCGCATCATTGTGCGGAAGTTAGGGAAAGATGAGTCGCTTGAGCCGAAGCTCGCGAACATGCTCATCAGTCAGGCGAAAAACTCCGGGCAGATGCCGGGCGACCAGGAAGATTCTCTGATCAATGAGGTCTATCGCACGTACCAGAAAGAGCTGAAGGCACTGAACGCGGTCGACTTCGATGACCTGCTTGTTCTCGCCGTCCGCGGGCTGGAGGAGAATCCTGATGTCAGGAAAGAGTGGCAGCGTCGTTTTCGATTCATCATGGTGGACGAGTTTCAGGACACCAATAACCTGCAGATGCAGCTTCTTCGCATGCTTGTCGGTCAGGAGCAGAACATCTGTGTCGTCGGCGACGATGACCAGAGCATCTACGGATGGCGGGGGGCGGACATTTCCAACATTCTCGATTTCGAACGGTATTTTAAAAACGCCACCGTCATCAAACTGGAGGAAAACTACCGCTCCACGAACCGAATTCTGAGGCTCGCGAACAGCCTGATCCGTCACAACCGGGAGCGACGCGAGAAAACTCTCTGGAGCAGCCTTGGTGACGGCGAGAAGATCAGACTCGTTTCCATGCCCGATGCTGAGACGGAAGCGGATTGGGTCATTTCTGAAATTCTCGAATGTCACCGCATTGACCGTCGCAAATACGATGATATCGCGATTCTCTTCCGCATGAACACACAGTCGCGGATCATGGAGGAGCGACTGCGGGAGAATGACATCCCCTACAAATTGATCGGTGGTCAGTCCTTCTACGAAAGACGGGAGATCAAAGATCTTCTGGGCTATCTGAGTCTTTTCCTGAATCACGACGACGACGTGAGTCTTCTCCGTGTCATTGCAACGCCGCCAAGAGGCATCGGGCAGGGAACGATCGCGCTGGCGACCCAGTTCAGCATCGATCACCAGATGAGTGTCTTTGAGGCGCTCAACGACATGGAATTCATCTCGCTCCTGACAAAGCGGGCGCAGAATGCGATCGAGGAATTTGTCTCCTTTGTACACCGTTACTCCGACAGTGCACACACCAAAGGAGCGAACTACGCGGCGATGACGGACGAGTTGATGAAAGAGATCAACTACCCGGATTACATCAAGAAGAACTGCAAGACGCCTGAGGAAGTTGACAGTCGTCGTCGGAATGTGGCCGAGCTGCTCGACGGCATGCATGCCCATTACGAAAAATCAAAGCGCGGTCTTCGCGGGTTCCTCGACAGCGTCGCCCTGATGCAGGACAGGGAGAAGGAAGACGATCAGGGGCAGGGGGTTTCCCTGATCACGATGCACGCCGCGAAGGGGCTCGAGTTTCCGGTCTGTTTCATCATCGGGGTAGAGGACGGAATTCTCCCTCACTCCCGTTCCATTGAAGAGGGAAGTCGCGACGAGGAGCGCCGCCTGTTTTACGTCGGGATCACGAGAGCGAAAGAGGATCTTACGATCAGCTGGTGTCACAGCCGTCGTCGCTACGGTGACAACCTTCCCTGTCAGCCGAGTTCCTTTTTCAAAGAACTCGATAAGGAGGAAATGGAGGAAACCGATCATGACACGCTCGCTTCCGAGCCTGTGGATGAAGATTTCGCGACCGACTATTTCGAACAGATGAAGTCGATGCTTTCATCGTGATTTGCATGGATGGGCATCTTTCCGCGCTTGCAGAGCCGTGGATCGTGCAGGAATTTCAAGTGTGAGTGAAGTCAATTACAAGCTGGGCAACGAAACCCTGATCAAGGTGCTGGATGGGGCCTCGGGAAAACTGCGCTCGCTGCTGAAAAAGCAGGGTCGCCTTGATCACGGGGCTCTGCGGGTCGCGGTGATTGGTGGTGGTTGCTCAGGGCTTCAATACAAGATGGATCTGGTCGATGGACCCGCAAATCGGGACATCATGGTCGAGTCCAACGAGGTTCGCGTCGTGATTGATCCCAAGAGCGCGTTATTCGTAACGGGTTCCGAACTCGATTTCAGCGAGGATCTTCAGCAGGGCGGATTTAAGGTCACGAACCCCAATGCGGTCGTGACGTGCTCGTGTGGCGAGAGCTTTGCGGCGTAGCGGGCGAATCGCTGATTTTCGCCACTCCTGTTCTCCCGACGGATCGGGAAAAGGATCGGAGTTCAGGAAAAGGATCGGAATTTATTCTTCGATCATCACCACCGGAACCGGGGTCTCAACTTTACCCGGTTCGCGCATGCCCGGACCCGGCGCATCGCGGTCGCCGAGGTCTTTCCGCATTTCGTCTGCGAAGGCTGACAGTTCTGCCACCACTTCAGGATGCTGATCCGCTACGTTGGTTTCGCATCCGATGTCTTCCACGACGTTGAAAAGAAGCGGGCCGTTCGGTTGATTGTTCGTCTTGTAGTGGGGGTGTCTCGGGAATGAATCGAGGGGGAGGAAGAGTTTCCACGGTCCGGAACGAATGGCCTGAAGCTGATCGAGATAGTAGTAGGCAAAATAGGGGTAGGGTGTTTTGGCCCCTTCGACACCGGTCATGAGATCAGTGATGTCATGGCCGTCACGTTTGAGCTTCGACTTTGATTGGCCGCCTGCCATCGACACGAAGGTCGGAAGCAGATCCATAGTGGTGGAAAGTTCATCACAAACCGTTCCGGCCGGAACCGTCCCGGGTTGCCACACGAGGGTCGGGACCCGGAATGCGCCTTCGCTCGTGGTGTAGCCACGTCCGTGGAGCGGTTGATTGGATCCCCGTGAAATGTCATCCGGTTCCGGCTGAATCGGAGCACCATTATCCGAAGTCCAGACCACGAGGGTGTTCTCCGCAATGCCGAGCTCTTTCAATTGATCCAGCAGTTGCCCGGTTGACCAGTCAAGTTCTTCGATGGAGTCCCCCCACGGACCATTGGCACTTTTTCCCCGGAAGGCTTCGCTTGAGAACGGAGTCGAGGTGCTGCCCGGCATTGCTTGCGGAAAGTAGAGAAAAAACGGCTCGTCGTGGTTTTCCTCGATCCAGTCCATCGCCACTTCGGTGTAGCGCTTTGTGAGGCCGTCGCGGTCGGCGGGCGCTTCGATCACGGTTTCATTTTCCATGAGGGGAAGCGGTGGCCAGTGCGAGCCGTCCTGGTTCCAGATGCGGGCGGTCATGTCATCGGAATAGGGGACCCCGAAAAAGTAATCGAATCCCTGGCGCGTCGGGAAAAACGGTTCCTGATCGCCGAGATGCCACTTGCCGATCATCGCGGTTTTGTAGCCGAGCTCCTTGAGTTCTTCGGCAATCGTCACTTCGTCAGGGTGGAGTCCGAAGGGGGAGACGGGTCGCAGGACATGGTAGTCGCGTTTGTTGAGATGCATCCCGACGCGCTGCGCATAGCAGCCGGTGATGAGGCTGGCGCGTGAGGGCGTGCAGACTCCCGCGGTAACGCAGAAGTGGGTGAACTTCATTCCCTCCTCCGCCATGCGGTTCAGGTGGGGGGTACGGTGGACGGTCGAGCCGAAGGGTTCGATATCGCCATAGCCCAGATTGTCGCAGAAAATGACGATGAAGTTCGGTGGGCGCTCCTCAGCGAAAAGGGGAAGCCCGGAGAGAATGAGAACGAGTGGGAGCAGGATTCTTTTCATAGTTCCATTCCGAAGCGTTTCAGAATCATTACCATCCCCGCATAGAGAAGCATGGTGATGACGCAGCAGATGAGAATCGAAGGCAAAAAGGAGAGACCTTTTCGCAGCAGGGCCGGAAAGATCAGGAACATGGGGAGGCTTGGAAGCACGAACCAAAAGACTCCGGTGGAGTGAGACGCCAGTTTTTCGACCTGCTCTGCCGGCGATTCTTTCAGCCCTGTCCAGATCCAGAAGAAAGTGATAATGGAGACAAGCGGGAGCGAGGCAATCATACTTCCGAGGAGAGGCTTGCTCCGCGTGACGACGATCTCGTTCACGAAATAGATGAGGGCGGCTGAAAAAATCAGCTTAATTACGGTCAGCATGCGGAAAGACTAGCGCGTTGCGAAGCGCTTTGTCAGGCCTCAATCAAACTCAATTGCGCGAGGGGGCGGCAACTGAACGCGCTGCGCGGGAAGATCCTCTGACCCTGTTTGGGTCATCACCGGCCTCGCGAGGGGGATTCCGTTTCCATCGACCGGCTCTGACTCGGCTTCTTCGATCGGAGTTGCGGTGATCACGGTCGCCGCAACGCGGGCACGGATCACCGGCTGAACCGATCCGTAGGGATCATCGGTGCCGATCACAGTCGGCGCGATCGGAAAGACGGGATCCGCATCCTCGACGATATAGGTTGCCCGCAGGGGGCCGCCCTGTGTTTGCTTGGTCAGATTCCGCATGCGGCTGCCTCCGCGACCATGGATATGGCAGATATTTTCCAGATCCGTTCCGGGACGAAGGTATTCGATGTAGGTGCAGCGGATCTGGGAACTGGTTCCATCTCTCTTTTCCACTGTTTCATAGCAGTCGTTCGAGGCGAGTTCGCCGGATCGGAGGCAAACCTCGACCTGCTCGGCATCGGGAGGCGGGAGAAAAGCACGCGGCTCAAAGTGCTCGGCGGCAGCGTTCATGATTTTCGTCCAGACGGGAAGCACGGTGTCCGAGCTGAAGGCGCCAAGGTAGATTCGATCCGTCTGGTCAAATCCTGCCCAGACCACACAGGTTACTTCCGAGGTGTAACCCACAAACCAGTTGTCGGTGAAATTATACTCCGTTCCCGATTTTCCGGCGACGGGGAAGTCACCGAGACCATACTTTTCGCGTGCCTTGGCACCGGTGCCGCCGAGATCTGTGTCGAAGGTGTCTTCGAGAATACTGTTGATCTGGTAGGCGGTGAAACGGTCAATGACCGCGCCGCTCTTCAAGTTGATATTCGGAGTGTAAATCAGGTTTCCGGCTGAGTCCTTGATATTCGCAATGATGTGGGTCTTCTCGGGGCGTCGTCCATTGTTCGGAAAGATTGTGTAGGCGAGACAGAGATCCTCGGGGGAAGCCGGATTTCGACCGAGGAAGGTTGCGTTGAATTTTTTGAGGTCACCCTCAAACGTCATTCCGGCCGCTTCTGCGAGCGCGACGACCGGCTCCGTGCCGATCTTTTGCCCCATTCGAACCGTGGCTGCGTTTTTCGACTTGGCGAGAGCGGTGCGAGCTGTAATCCGGTTTTCGTAGGTATTGTCGAAGGTCTCGGGACCCCATTCGCCAAGAATTCCCGTGGTGCCGCCGACCATGACTTGTCGCGTGTCCATCGGCGTGTCATCCACGAGAGTGCCGGGGAAACGTCCCGATTCGAACGCGGCGGCGTAGACAAAGGGCTTGAATGCGGTTCCGACAGGACGGCTGCCCTGATTGACGCGATCGAACATACTGTCGGAGAAGTCACGACCTCCGACCTGGGCAATGACAGAGCCGGTTTTGTTTTCGACCAGCAAGATCGCTCCCTGCAAGTATTCCGGTGCCGGAAAGGTCTGGTCCGGTGAAGCGGACTTCCGGAACTCCGCCTTCTTCGCTTTGTATTGAGCCAGGGTTGAATGAGTGAAATCGGGATCCTGTTCGATCTTGGTGAGCTGTTCCTGCAGGGCTGACTCGGCGATGCTTTGCACGTTGCCGTCGATGGTCGTGTGAATGTGAAATCCGCCTTTCGAGACGGTTTCGTCACCGAGGAGTTCGATCACTTCCTGTCGAACCTTCTCGTAAACAAAGGCTGACTTACCGGTGATGTTCTTTTTCTCTTCGGTCCGGATCGCGACCTCTTGCGAACGCTTGAGGGTATCCTTGTCGATATACCCCTCGGCCTCCATCCTGGCGAGAACGTGATTTCTCCAGCGTATCGAGGTTTCGGGGAAGGAACGCGGGGAACGATGATAGGGGTTGGGGATACAGGCGGCGAGAGTGGCACCTTCTGCGACCGAGAGACGTGACGGGTCTTTCCCGAAGTAGCCTTCCGAAGCGGAGGCGATTCCATAGTAGCCGCTGCCGAAATAAATACGGTTGAGGTAGAGTTCAAGAATCTTCTGCTTACTGCCGAGCGCTTTTTCGATTCGCTGAGCGAGAAAGACTTCGGTCACTTTCCGGCTCATGGTCCGGTCTTTCAGCTCAAAGGTCTGCTTGGCGAGCTGCTGGGTGATCGTGGAAGCGCCCTGATTCCATTCCTTTGAGCGGGCCGCGTAATAGACCGCCCGGAGAATGCCCCAGTAATCGACGCCGGTGTGCTCATAGAAGCGGCTGTCCTCTGCCGCGAGGAGCGCGTTCACCATGTTGTCGGAGACGCCGTCGAGGGTCACGGGGCGGCGGTTCTGCACAAAGATCCGGCCCAGTTCATCGCCGTTCCGGTCAAATATACGGCTCGCGACTTCCACCTTCTCCAGCTCGGAAAGATCGAAAGAATGGGCGAGATCGTAGCGGGGCTTGCAGTAAAAGAAGGCCCCGGCGAGACCGATAATCCCGACGACCAGAAAGAGAACGAAGCAGAAACCGGTAAATTTCAGCCAGAATATGATACGGCGTTTACGCTTTGCTTTCTGCTGCGCTTTTTCACTGAGCGGTGGGAGCTTGATGACAGTCTCTTTCGGGCTGTCACCGCTGCCGATCGCTTCAAAATCATTGTCTTCGAAGTCGTTGGACACGGAAGGCTTTTGTCAAAGGGGTTGGGTGAGTTTACGATGGGCGCGATGCACCCTGAGTTCGAAAACCCTCTTCAAAAGGAAGATACGCCTCTTTTTGAAGTCGTCTTTCAAAGAATTCAGAAAAGTCCTGACGATTCGATCCCTTTTTCGGCATACATGGAGATCGCCTTATACGATGAAACTCATGGATATTACGCTTCTCCGGAGACAAGAAAGGTAGGTCGAAAAGGGGACTTCTACACCAGCGTTTCCGTAGGTGAGACCTTCGGTTTTCTCCTCGCGGAAAAGATAACAGCCGTTCGGGGTGCCCATTTTGATCCGGGGGCTCCCTTTGTCATCGTCGAGCAGGGTGCCCACGACGGGCAACTGGCGTTTGATATTCTGGCTGCGCTGCGGAGAACGGGCATTTCGGGTGTGGAATATCGAATCGTGGATCCGAGGCCGGCGACCCGTGAGTGGTTGACGGGACGCTTCGCCGCGGAAGGCTTTGGAGAGAGCGTCAAAGTAGTCGGGTCGCTTGAGGACGCGAAGGCAGCGCAGGGGCTGTTTCTCTGCAATGAACTGCTCGATGCCTTCCCTTTTCGACGTCTCCTCTTCGATGGTGAGGCATGGCGGGAGCTTCAGGTCGGGAAAGTAGGGGAGCTTCCCGCGTGGGTTGAGAGGCCGCTGGAGCCTGAATTGGAATCGTATGCCGTGGAACTCGGGACAGAATTTTCGCCGGGCTATACAACAGAGGTCTGTCCCTCTCTTGATCGATGGCTGGCAGAGGCCGCGACACTCCTTGAAAAAGGCTTCTGGTGGCTCATCGACTACGGTCATGAATCAGCGGATTATTTTGCGCCTCATCGGAAAGACGGGACCTTCCGGTGTTATCGGAATCATGAGGCGACTGAGGACCCGTTCCGGCATCCCGGTGAAACCGACATCACCGCTCATGTGAATTTCACTCATGTCCGGCGCGCCGCCGAGGCCGCGGGACTGAACTGGCACGCCTTTACCGACCAGCACCATTTTCTCATCGAGGCCGCGCGTGATTGGCTTCTTTCAATAGAGGGACAGACCCCCAATGAGGAAACCGCGAAGCGATTGAGGCAATTTCAGACCCTGACCCATCCGGGTATGATGGGGACGCAGTTTAAAATTGCCGAGCTGTCAAAAGGGATCGATTAACGTATCGAATCCACAAGCCGCTCGTCTTTTGTAAGCGCCCCGAGAAATGACGGATATTCGGGTTTCCAGCCCAGAGCCTTGAGCTTTTCATTGCTCACCACCTTGTGAGTCCAGGCCCGCTTGCGATCTTTGTCCGGCGGTTCCTCTGGTGGGACGGGCACCTCAAAAAAGGCCGCGAGCCTTTCATAGCATTCCCTCTGCGAGAGCGGTTCGTCGTCGCTCAGATTGAAGATTTCCCCGGGCTGCGGATTTGCGATCAAATAGGCGATTGCTCCCGCGGCGTCGTCGCGGTGAATCTGATTCACGCAGCGACTCACCTCGCCGGCTTCAATCGCGGCAGTGCCTTCGAGGATTCGCTTCAAATAGATCGATCGCCCCGGGCCGTAGATGCCGGCGAGGCGGAGTGCGGTTCCGCCCTCCGAGCAGACGAGTTTCTCGGCTTCGACAAGAAGGCAGCTTGTTTCCCGATCCGGTTCCGTTTCTGAGGTTTCGGTGACGGTCGATCCGTCGGTTTGTCCGTAAACGCTCGTGCTGCTCGTGAAAATCACGGGAACGCCGGGGAAAGCTGCGTGGAGATTTTGCGTTCCCTGAATGAAGACGGAACGATAAGCCTCCGCTCCGCCGCGCCCGGAACTGGCGCAGTGAACGATGACATCAGGAGGCGACGAGAGACCGGCTTTGACCGAGGCGATAGAGTCCGCGTCGCTCACGTCGCCTTCGAGAAGAGAATAGGCGGGGGTGGCGTCGATGCTGCGATTGATCGCCGTGATAGAGAGGCCTTCCCCGTGGAGCCTCTCGGCAAGAGCCGCGCCGACGTAGCCATGTCCGATGATGAGAACGTGTTTTTTCATGAAAAAAGAGGTCAGGCGACTTCGAAGACGCGTTCTTTCCCGCAGACCCAGCGATGATACGGATGAGCGGGGTCGGTCGGTTCGGCAGGATGACCTCCCGCCCAGGGCGAAAACGCGGGGAGGACCCATTTTTCGCGCCCTTCTCCCAGCTGTTCCCGCGTGAAAGTGGGAAGCTTCAGGGAGGTGCCGGCCCCGTCGCTGAAGCGGGTGGAGGGGTGAAGGTGGCCGGTGATTTCGATTTTCCCGGTCACTCCCGGCTCTTCGTGACCGTGATGAAAAAAGAAATCACCCGTTTCGTAATGCGGCACGAAATGAAAATGACGTTTCACCTCGCCGCGGTCGTGGTTTCCCGCAATGAGAACCAGTTCCGGACAGAGTTCCCGGATTTGCCCCAGCCACTCGATCGCTTCGGTGGGGGCGGCGCGGCTGTCGACGATGTCACCGACGAGAATCAACGATTCCGGCTTCCAGGTGTCGATCAAATCTGCGAGGCGTTCGCGGATCGAATCCATGCCCCAGAGCGGCCAGAGTCCACCTTCGGCGCGGCGACTGAGCTCGTAGCCGAAATGGAGATCGGAGAGGGCGAGCCATTTTTCCTCCCCGTGAAAAATCGCTAAACGGGAATCAAGAAAGATCCCCGGAACCACCTCGGCTTGAGCCCCGCAGGATACTTCGGTTGATTTTTCGGCGGGGTCGATCATTCTAGCGTCCTGTCCCATTAACCTATTTTTACACGAATTTCATGTCAGAGGAAAACGATCCCACCCCGGCCGAAGATCTTGGTGAACTCCTGCGCGTTCGTCGCGAGAAACTCGACGGGCTTCGCGAACTGGGTATCGATCCTTTCGGAGGGGTTTACGACACGACGACAACCCCGGGTGAACTGCGCGAAAATTTCGAGGAAGAGCAGCCCGTGCGCCTCGCCGGTCGCATCACGGCGCTTCGTGATATGGGGAAAAGCAACTTCCTCGATATTTCCGATATCAACGGCCGTATCCAGATTTTTGTGAACCAGAAAGCGATCGGAGACGAGCAGTGGGCCGCCTACAAGCAGCTCGATATCGGTGACTGGATCGGGATCGACGGGGAAACGTTCACGACCAAGGTGGGCGAGCCTTCGGTGAAGGCGAACACGGTGACGGTGCTTTCCAAGTCGCTTCGTCCGATGCCCTCGAAGTGGCACGGTGTCGTTGATCCCCAGATCAAATATCGTCAGCGCTACCTTGATCTGATTGCGAACGAGCGGTCCCGTGAAATTTTCAAAACGCGCTGCAACATGGTCGCGGAGATCCGGCGTTACCTCGGTGACAGGGGTTTCCTCGAAGTCGAGACCCCGATGCTGCAGGATGTTCCCGGCGGAGCCGCCGCGCAACCCTTCGAGACACGCCACAATGCCCTGAGCATGGACATGTATCTGCGGATCGCCCCTGAGCTCTATCTGAAGCGTCTCCTTGTCGGTGGTTTTGACAAGGTCTTTGAGCTGAATCGCAGTTTCCGGAACGAAGGCATCAGTCGTCGCCACAATCCCGAGTTCACGATGCTCGAAGCCTACTGGGCCTATGCTGACTTCGAGAAAATGGCCGACATGGTCGAGGACATGATTTGCACCCTCGCGGAGAAATACTGCGGAGGTCTCAACATCGAACACAAAGATGCTGAGGGCAACGTCACGAAGACAATCAACCTGAGTCGTCCCTGGCGTCGCGCGCCCTACAAGGAACTCGTCGCAGAGGCCGCCGGGGCCGACTGGTGGGAGCTCGATATCGATGGTCGCCGCGCCCGGTGCAAAGAACTCGGTGTCGAAATTTCTCCGGACATGGAGGATTACGAGATCTCTCAGCAGGTCTTTGAAAAGCTCGTCGAAGAAAAGTCGATCGACCCGATTTTTGTCACTCATGTCTCGAAGGAACTCGTGCCTCTCGCGAAGCAGAACACGAGCGATGATTCCGTCGTCGACGTCTACGAGCTCATTATCAATGGAGCGGAAATTTCCCCCGGTTATTCCGAACTCAACGATCCGGACGTCCAGCGGAAGCGACTTGAAGAACAGGCCGGCGAAGAGATTCAAAAGATCGACGAGGACTTTCTCCTCGCGCTTGAGTACGGGATGCCTCCCGCCGGTGGCATCGGGATCGGCATCGATCGCCTCGTCATGATGCTGACCGGAGCCGAGTCGATCCGTGACGTCGTCCTCTTCCCGCAGTTGAAACGGAAGGAAGGCTGATTCGTGCCTTAAAGAGCTTCGACGACCAGGGTCGTGCTCTCGACTCTACCGGTCTTGCCGTCGACTGCCTGAATATCATGCCTGCCGGGGCGGAGAATCACCCAGTGAGTTTTGCCTGCGACTTGAATTTCGAGGCTGTCGCTTTTCCACTTGATCGCTTCCCGGCCGCTTCCTGCAATTTCGAGAGGGAACTTTGCTCCGCGTCCGGGAAGGTCGGGATCGAGGAACGCAACGGTTCCATCGAGAGGACTCACGATCCGGAAAGGGGGGGAAGTCTCTCCTTCTGGCAGAGGTTTCAGCGCAGCGAACGGTTTGAGATCGTTGGCCTCACTCCGCCACCAGTTGGCATAGGTGGTGGGGAGAAAGGTTTTCCGGTCCGGGGAGTAGTCGTCTGCCGATGCGGGTTGGGGAAGGCTTCCCCCGACGAACCATTCGGAACGGATTCTCTGCGGTTCGACATGGGAAGGAGGCGTTCGACCGGTGAGAGCATCGACTTCCATACGGACGGCGGTGGAGGGTCGATCATACCACTGCGGTTCGCGATCCTGATGCAACTCAACCATAATCCGATGGAAGATGGGCGCGGCCCCCATCGCGCCGGAAACCTGCTTGAGCGGACGATTCGAAAAACGGCCCATCCAAACGCCGACGGTAAAGTCAGGGGTGAAGCCAATTGTCCAGTTGTCGCGAAAGTCGGTCGAAGTCCCGGTTTTTGCCGCGCAGCGAAAAGGGAGGTTCAGCGGGGAACTGAGACCAAATGATTCGGCCCGGGCGGCAGTGTCCGATAAAATGTCTGCGATGAGCCAGCTCGCGGCCGGGTCAAAGACGCGGGAGGAGTCGGCATTCAACAGGGTTGAGCCTCCGGGCTGACCCCGTTGAACCAGGCGGTAGGGTCTGTATTCGCCGAGTCGGGCGAGACAGGCATAAGCATTGGTGAGCTCTAGCAGACGCACCTCGGCATTTCCGAGGGTGAGCCCGAGTCCATACTCGGCGACGGAATCATCGAGGCTGGAGAAACGGAGGCGATCCCGCATGAGGTCGTAGAGGAGGGAGGGGCCGCCGATTTCATCGAGAAGTTTGACGGCGGGAACATTCAGGGAATTCGCAAGCGCTTCGCGGATCGAAACGGGTCCATGAAACTGGCGATCGAAATTGACCGGCTGGTAGGTTCCGGTCGAGGTGATGTATTCAATCGGGGTGTCGGCGAGAACGGTCGCGGCGGTCCTGCCCTGCTCAAGAGCCATGAGGTAGGTGAACGGCTTCAGGGTTGATCCGGCGGATCGCGGTGCCCAGGCTCCATTCATCTGTCCGGCCTGAGATCCGAAAAAGGAGCGGGACCCGGCGAGGGCGAGAACGTCCCCGTTCGCATTGTCGATCACGACGGCAGCGGCCTGGATGTCGTTGGACTCTCCTGCTTCGTGCGAAAGGCGGACGAGTTCTGCCGTGACAGTGGCCTCCACGAATTTCTGAGCATCAAGATCGAGAGTCGTTTGAACCGGGGTTCCGGTCGCGGCGGCTGCGTCTACTGCCGGGGATTGCTGCTCGAGGACGAGATCCACAAAATGCGGAGCCCGAAAAGTTTGCGCGGGTCCGGGCAGAAAGCTCAGCGCTTCGATGAGCGAGGTTGCGAACTGAGCTTCGGTGAGATAGGACTCCTCCTTCATTCGCTTGAGAACCCAGAGCTGCCGTTTCTTTGCGCTTTCCATGCTCCGCCAGGGGTTGAATCTAGTGGGTTTGTTAGGAAGTCCCGCAAGCATCGCCGCCTCGGAGACGGAAAGATCTCCCATCGGTTTTCCAAAGTAGCCCCGCGCGGCAGTGCGCGCGCCGGTGTATTGGTTTCCGTAGGGTAGCTTATTGAGATAGGCCGTTAGAATCGTTTCTTTGTCCGCGAACATCTCGAGCTTTCGCGCCGAAAGTATTTCGATGAACTTTGTGCGCAGATTGCGGGGGCGCGCCGGCGAATAGAGCTTGATCGTTTGCTGAGTGATTGTTGAAGCGCCGGAGGCGAATCCCTGATCCGAGAGTCCATCGCGGAGGGCACGCCCGAGTCCGATGAAGTCGATTCCACCGTGGGAGAAGAAACGGGAATCTTCGACGGCGATTGTTGCCTCAATCAAATTCTTCGGAAACTCATCAAAAGATGCCGGATCTTCGGCCCGAAGTTCCCCGTCGAGAAATCGCCGGACCGGTTCCCCGTCGCGGTCGACGAAGAGGAGGCCCTGAGGCGGACCCTGCTCCAGTTCTTCCGGAAGACTGAAAAACAGCGGAGCGATGTAATACCCGGTTCCTCCGATGAGGAAGGTGGCCATGAGCAGGCTCAGAAAGAACTTCTTCATTCGCGTGGTTTCCGCACTTCCGCATCTCCGTGCTATCGGGTGGCGACCTTCGTATCCGTGAGGGGCAGAGGACCTGCGGCAATCCGTTCGGTCCCACTGAGACCGAAACGCTGCGGCTCATACATCGCTTCAATTTTCGCGGGGGGCGCCGTGACCTGGCCGGGAGCCACGACCCGGGCGAGGTACTGGAGCGAGTAGTCTCCGCTACTGAAGACAGAGTCCGCGAAAAAGAGGACACGATCTTTCCGGATCTCGCGGTAGTTGGTATGGAGCGTCCGGCGCTTCCGTTGTGAGTTCACTTTCTGAGTGGCCTGCGATTTGAAGCTCGGATTGACGGCTTCGAAGATAGCGGGAAGCGGATCATCGATCGCGAGATAGGTCTCCCGTGCAGCGGGAATGTTTACGTCGAGCGTTACGAGAATGAGGTCACCGACACGAAGATTCTCCGCTGCTGAGATCGATCCATCGTTCTCCACTTTTTCGTAGGTTCGTTTGATCGCGAACCCGTTGTTCTCCGGTTCAATCGGTATCAACTCGGGGCGGGTCTCGACGGTCATCGAAACATAAACCGGGGAATCGGATCCCGGGGTGATTCGCAGGTCACTTTTCCCGATTTGGCCGTCAAAGCCGAATGCGGTGCTATCGCTCCCGGGCTGATCGGGAAGATTGATGACGGTTTCGTTTTCTCCCAGTGTCAGGGTAACTTCGTTGCTGCTCAGCGTGCCGGCGACGGACTCGCTGTAGGAGGCCAGCGCAATCAGAGGCCACGCGTTGGAGTAGGTGCTTCCCCAGCCGTTGCGGGGCTGACGAAGTTTCATGAGATCTTCGACAAGGGCGTCGGCTTTCTCACTGCGTGGCGCATACTTGACCTGAGCGAGGAGACGTGTCGCGGCGACGTAGGGCTGACGATACCAGGAGACCTCAGCGACGGGGACAACTTTGTCCGGAGCAAGAAGGGCATCAATTCTCGTGGTGTCGGCAGATCCTGTTTCGATCATGGCGAGAGCAAGCAGGGCGCGGGCTTCTCCGGAAAGCTGAGGCGTTTTGTTGTAGAGCACTTCGTGATAGCTGGTTTCATTCACCCCGGCGAGAGCGAGGGCATAGCTGGCAAGGCAGCGTTGCGAGAGCTGATAGGGATCGGTAAGCTCAGACGTGTTGCGAAGATTTTTCGCGAGGTATGCCCAGAGGGCTTCCGCCTGAGCGGCCGGGACCTCAATGTTCTGCTGCTGTGCCAGCGCAACGGCGACGGCCCCGTAGGCGCTCCCCCAAAGGACGGATTCGCTGCTGCCCGGCCAGTAGCCGAGGCCGCCGTCTCCGGTTTGCATGGAGAAAAGCCGCTGGATTCCATTTTTAATGGTCGCGGAAACTTCCTCTTCCGTTTTATCGAGTTCCGGAAGGACCTGGCGAAGCTGTTGCGTGCTGAGCCATGGTATGAGAGATGAAGTTGTCTGTTCGACGCAGCCGTATGGATACCGCAGCAGGTAGTCAAGGCCGTCGGCAGCTTCGATGAGGCGGGAGTTGGAAACCCTGACATTGACCGAACCATGGCCACTCAGAAGCCGATCTTCGACCGTCTGAAGGGCGGTGGAGAAATCACCGGCCTCGCGCAGCGTGAAGCTGTGCGATTCCCGGAGGAGAGGAAGGGGATAGCCGACCCCGGTTTTTGACTCCGTCGCATCGCGGAGCCGCTCATTGGTTAGAGAACGAACCGCCCAGTTCCATTTCGCTTCTCCCACCTTGGTGAGCGCGATTGGAAAGTTGAGCGTTTCGGTGGCTCCCGGGTTGAGGATGGCAGTGACGGAGCGAACGTCGGGGGTCTCCGTATTCGTCAGCGCAGTGAGTTCCGCTCCGATTTCGGAGAGGAAAGCGGCGTGCACGTCGAGAGTCACCGTGACCTCGACCTCCTGCGCTTCAGTTGTGTTGTTGTGCAGCACCGCCGAAACATCGATCTGATCGGTCAGATTCGTGAAGACGGGAAGGGCCGGTTCAATGATGAGCGGTTTGTTGATGATGAGAGGGGCTTCGGAATGTCCAAAGCGATTTCCTTCCGCGACCACGGCCATGAGACGAAACTCGGTGAGGTTGTCCGGGGCAGTGAACCGGACGGTCGCTTTCCCGTTGGCATTGGTAATCAACGATGGCTCCCAGACGGCGAGTGCCTTGAAGTCTTTCCTGACGCGGTCGGGATCGAGTCCTTTGGCAGATCCACCGCCTCCGATGACATAGCCTTTGTTCATGAAATCCTGCTCCAGCGGATTCTCGGGGAGAAGACTGCTGAGGCTTTGTCCTGTCATGACGGCGAGAGGGAAGGCGGCGTGAAAGAGTTTGTGTGGATCGGGAGTCTGATGACCCGTGAGGCTGAGAACGCCTTCATCAACAGCCCAGAAGGTGACCTCGGATCCGGCAGCGGGTGCTCCATTTTTGCCGGCAGCGGTGATGGTCACTTCAACTTCTTCGCCGGGCTGGTAGTATTCGGCGTCACCGGAATCGAGGGTGACTTCGAGATGACTTGCGGGATCGTCGACCTCCAACTGGCAGTAGCCAAGTCGATAGTCCGTTGAGGTGTGAGTGTGAGGGCTGTCGCCGGAGCCTCGAATGATCATCACTGAGGCAAAAATGTTCGGGGCGTCGCCCTCCCGGATCGGAATCTCAATCAGCGTTTCGTACTGATCGATCATCAGCGATTCGGTCGAGCGGACCCCTCCGCGTTCGGTCGAGAGGAGGGCGTGTCCGAAGACCGGGGAGCGAACGAGTAACTTGGCGGTATCGCCCGGAGAGTAGCTTGTCTTGTCAGGAATGAGGTCAATGCGGATGACGTCATACCAGGACCATGAGGGCTCTTCCGCACCGATCAGGGTGAAGCGGGTGCGGGTGATGGCGGGGCGGCCCTGTTCGTCGCGCGCCGTCAGAGTGATGATGTAGTCACCGGCTTCTGCGAAGGTGAGGTCGTGCGGTTGGGCGAGGGTCAGGCCGGTGTCTGCATCGACGCGGGTCTCGAGATCCACCGCCTGCTCCTGCACCATTTGAAGGGTGCGATCATTTCGATGGGTCATCTTGCCGTTGGCTCCGAGGACCTTGACCGTGTTCCAGATTTCTTTTTCGACAAGAACGGTCACCGCGACAGGAGAGGTGTAGGCTTCCCCGCTGTTGGAAACTGCGGCGACGGAAAAGGTGGCGGTGTCTCCGGCGCGGTGGACGCCCTCCGGCTGCCGCATCCCGAGGTAAAAGTCCGAGCTGTGGACGGTGAAGCGCGTCGAGTTGGAGATTGTCTGCTGATTGGCATCGGTGACCTGAGCCGTCAGAGAAACACTGCGTGGTCCGGGATTGAGGGTTTGCTCCGGGAGTTTCAGAGAAACGTTGCCGGTTCCCTGCGAAGAGAGCGGAGAGGTTCCATTGTCCGAGTAGTTCTCCGGATCCACGGTGAGATCTCCGAATTCGAATTCATCGAATCCGCGGGGGCGGGGGTATTGGCTGTAAGAATAAACGTTCCACTTCAATTCGGCTTTTGAGAGCGCTTTGCCCATGTAGTAGTTAGCGGTGATCGGGATGTCGATTTCATCACCGGTGGTATAGGTCGAGTTGTTCCCGAAACTGATTGCAAAGGTATTCACCCGATACTCCTCGACCTGAAAGGAGGTCGAGGTTTTCAGTCTCCAGTCCGGTCGCTCCAGTCCGGCAGGATTGAAGTCAAGCTCAACGGAGTGCCAGCCCATGCCGGCGGAGGGAAGAGTGAAAGACTCATCAAAGCTCCCGTTTTCGCCGAGAGTGACTTCGCGCTCAACGAGCTTCCGCTGGCGACCATCGAATATTCGGAGAGTGGCTTTGCCCTGGCCGGGACCGAGAAGGCTGTCCTCATCGATGAACCGGGAAAGGCCTTTGATCATGACTTCGTCGCCGGGTTTGTAGATGTTGCGGTCCGTGAAGAGGAGGGTGCGACGTTCGCCGTCGATCACGTCGTCATAGCGTTGATCAATCGAGAAACTCCAGAGACCGAGAGAGTTGAGATCTTCGTAGAACCGGATGACATGGCGGTCGCCTTCATGGCTGGCGTCGAGGAAGAATCGCTCCTCGTTCCGTCCGGCATAGAGCTCGGCCGGGAAAGTGGCGACGGCAGCTTCGTTCGTGGTGATTTCGACGAGGGGCGCGGCGTTTTCATCGACGAGCCGGATCAGCGTGCCGGGGAGTGGTTCTCCGGATTGGAGGGAAAAACTGTAGACAGTGGTGCCTTCAGGGGACTGCTTCCAAACAAGTCCGATGTCGGTGAGTTGAATGAGTGACTGTGCGCCGACTTCGATCTTCTCCCGGGTGGCGGACTTTCCTTCGGAGCAGAGATAGAAGGCTCCGGTTGTCGCGCCGCCGGTGAGATCACTCCAGTTCAGGGAGAGGGTTTCGGATTCATCAATGCCACTTGTCGAGCCCTTGAACTGATCATGAACGGTGGTTCCGGGAACGGTCGAGAAGGCGAGGGATTGCTTTTCGCCCCAGCCTTCATAGTGATCATCATATTCGCGAAGGGCGAGAATAAGCTCATCGCCGCTGAGACTTTTGACCCGGGTTCTGAGGCCGGTAAGGTTGCCGGTTTTCACATCGAAGCGACGGTGCCCTGCGGCGTTCTGTGTCGTCGTGAATGCGGGAAAGGAAATAAATCCGGGGTTCGGCGTGAACTGAGTAATACCGGAGAAGACCTGACCCAGCTGGGTTGTGTCATGGCCAATGATGCCATCCTTCACCGTGACGCGGTAGTCGATCCCGAACTGAAAATCGCCTTTCAGGTTGATACGGTAGTTTCCCGTCTCAATGGAAAAGTTTGCCGGCTGAGGTGAGACGCTGACGAAATTGCGTAGGGTTTCGGCGGTAAATTCGCTGCTGAGTTCTTTCTTGTTGTGACGAATCCGGATGAACCGGTCGGAATCGTATTCGTTGCTCGTTTCAACCTCGTCGATCACGAAGGCGTTGAGATTCCCGACGTAGTCGAGCTGTCCTTCGACGATCTCGTGACTGCCGGAGAGGCTCTTCAGTCCGGCGCGGCCATTGAGATACCAGCTTCCACCGAGCGGTAGAGCGACGCTCGGCTGGATGAGAACAAAGGTATCGAGGGGAGGCAGCTGTCCTTCGTCCCGTTTGAGCTTCCTCACTTCCGCTTCCGAAGGGGTGTCGGCGGTGATGGCCGCAAAGCGTTCGTTCGTTTTATCGTAGAGCTGGAAATATCGACTGATCTGGTTTGCATCTACCGCCTCGCTGAACTGCAGGAGGATTGGTGAATTCGGCTTCAGTGGATTGTTCGAGTCGAAGCGGTAGGGAAACTTGGAATAGGTCAGAGACTGTTTGCCGGACTCATCAGCAGCGAGCGGGAAGGCGAAAAGAAGTGAGGTGAGAGCGAGAAGTAGACACAGCGGTTTCATGAGAGTGAGAAGTTCCTGATAGTAGGACGATTCATACGCTGCCGTTATGAGGGATCTTTCATCACAAAAATCGTGCGATCTGCTTCGCGTTGGTCACTTGTCAGGCATCCCTTCTCATCGTCTTTGCCATCCTATCAGGGGAGTCGTCGGCAAAGGAGAAAAGGTTCAGACTATTTCAAATGATGGGAGCGGATTTCACAAAGGGAGGAATGGGGCAGCCGATCGCATCCGCGATGGCCCGGATGAGCTCGGCCTCGCGGCTCGAGACGGCGCTGTCTTCGAGCACGCTCTGACTGGCCGCTTCGAGAAGAAGATGCTTTACCGGAGGCGTGGCCTCATTAAATTTCCCCAGCGCTTCGTCGATTTCTTTCAACCCGCATTCCGAAGCGTCGCGAAAGGTGATCGGGGTTCGTGAAGTGCTTTTCAGATGGTTTGCGGCCCGGTTGAAGGCCGATTGAATTCCCGCCGGATCATTGACGTGGCTCATCGCCGCGAGCGTCGAGATGAGGATGCTGGTTTCATCGGTGAGGCGGCCGATGTTCCGATATTTCATCCGGGGAGGTCGGGACTGCCGGAAGAAGGTATCGAGATGGCGCTGGATGACTTTGAGAAGGGCAAACTCGAAGAGGTTCACCTGGCGATCGCTCGCAATGAGCTGATCGGTGATGACCCGGAATTGCTGATATTCATTCTGCGAAAGGTGGCGAAGTGTCGGGATCGCGAGATCGACGAGGCTGAATTTAATTGTCGAATGAAGAGTTCCCACCTCCCGGAAGAGACTGGAGACAAGGTCGTAGGTCTCAGCCTCGCAGGATTGACGGAGCTGACTCAGCTCAGCGTTTCGCAAGGTTTCGTCCTGAGCAAGAAGCAGGGCGTAGACCATCGCCTGCGCTCCATGATGCGAGTGGCAGATATCGATCCAGGCTTGAGGCAGGCTGCGATGGACGTCCTGACCCAGCTCGACCTGCTCCGGATGGAGCGTGCGCATGCTCTCAATCACTTCCGGTTCGCTGAGTGAAACGGCGCCTTCGCTGCTGTCGAGCATGGAGACCGCCTGATTCGATTGGCGTGTCGAATCGTGGTCCGTCTTTTTCGTGATCGCAGGAAGAACCGGGCCGCTGAATTCGCCGTTCCAGCCTGGAAGAAGACGACCGATCCGGATCTTCAGCGGCGGGTGCGTCGCGAGCATTTGCGAACGCAGGCCGCTGCTGAAAAAGAGGTGGCTGCAGTCACGGGCCATCGGGTGCGTCACTTCGGAACCTGACTTGAGGCCGCCAATTTTGATCAGCGCCCCGGCAAGCCCTTCCGGATTCCGCGTGAACTGGACGGCTGAAGCGTCGGCCAGATATTCCCGCTGACGGGAAACGGAGGCCTTGATGAGATTTCCGAAAAAGTTTCCGATGTACCCGATCGCGAGGAGGCCGACCCCGGCAAGAAGCATGACGAGGGCCGCACCGGCGCCCTCTTTGTTCCGGTTGGAATGGAATCCGCCGCGGACACCGAAACGGAGAATGAGCTCCCCCATAAGGGCGAGAAAAAGGATCCCGTAGAGCAGCGCCATGAGACGAATGTTCAGGCGCATATCCCCGTTGAGAATGTGGGAGAACTCATGCGCGACAACGCCCTGAAGCTCGTCGCGGGTCAGAAGCGTCATGCATCCACGGGTGACGCCGACGACGGCATCGCTGGTCGTTTTGCCTGCCGCGAAGGCATTGATCGAGTCTTCGCGGTCCATCACAAAGACGGTGGGAACAGGAACTCCGGAAGCGATCGCCATTTCCTCCACGACATTGAGAAGGCGTCGTTCGTGAAAGTCAGTTGTATTGAGATCGATTTCCCGCCCCCCCAGTTCCCGGGCAACGACGGCGCCGCCACCGGAGAGTTGTGCCGTTTTGAAGGCGCTCGTGAGAAACACGATCAGGGTCGTGCCCACTCCTGTGTAGAGGAGCACTTCCGGTCGCCAAAAGGGGTTCTCACTGGCGTGTCGCTGCCCGTCGTCGAGAAAGGTGAGAATCGCAGTCGCCAGAAAATAGACCGCGAGAATGATCCCGACGACGGCGAGAAAAAAATAGAAGATGAGGACGCCGGTTTTCCGGCGGGCCTGCTCCTGATGTTCGAAAAAATCCATCCAACCCGGTCAGCTGAGATCGGGTAGCGATTAAAATTTCACGGCAACGACGTCACGCTCGGAATCTTCGGAGACTTCAAAGAGAGTCGCCTGAACAAAATTGAACATCCCGGCCACAAGGTTCGACGGGAAGGTTTCCAGCTTGTTATTAAAGGCCATGACCGCATCGTTGTAGCCCTGGCGGGCAAAAGCGACGCGGGATTCGGTGGAGGTGAGTTCCTCCTGGAGTTGCAACATGTTCTGGTTACTCCGCAGTTCCGGGTAGTTTTCGGAGAGAGCAAAAAGTCGACCGAGAGTTCCCCCTAGACCGGATTCAGCGGCCGCGAGCGCGGCAACAGATTCACCGTTGCCGGGATCGGGGGAGGCGCTGCTCCTCGCGGACTCAGCGGCATTGCGGGCCTGAATGACGGCTTCGAGGGTTTCGCGTTCGTGGCTCATGTAGGACTTTGCGGTCTCGACCAGGTTCGGAATGAGGTCATGACGCCGCTTCAGCTGAACATCGATCTGGGAGAACTGATTGCGATAGAGGTTCCGTTTCTTCACGAGGCCGTTGTAGAGGCTGATCACAAAGAAGACGGGTACGAGCAGGACTGCGAGAACCGCGAGGATGATGAGGAATGTGGTCATGTTGTTGGGAGGAATAAACGTCTCCTTCCGGATAAATCGAATCACAAGATGCGAAAACATCAGGGGCGGGGCGATTACAAAACGGAGAGAATTTTCGATTTTCAGATTTTTTTAGAGTGCGAAACGGGGATTTTGCGGGGAAAGCTTGTTTTTTATTAAATTAAGGGAATATTTTAGAATAATTTACTAAAATCCGGGCGACCCTGTGTTTCCATGACCTCTCCTTTTCTTCTGACCTCGCTGACCGGCAGCATTCAAACGGCTTTGGATCAGCCGCTCTTTCCCGGAAAGATACTGATCTGGCTGCTCCTGATGCTGTCGATTATCAGTTGGGTAAAAATCCTCTCCAAGTGGCTTCAACTGATGAGAATGAATCGTTCCGACAAGGCGTTTTCGGAGCGGCTCAGGCAGTCGAGAACGACGCTGGAGCTCTTTGAACTAGGTTGGCAAAACGAGGAGTCCGCCCGCTTTCTCGTCTACCTTGCCGGGGCCCGTGAGACAGCGTTTCAGCTCTTGGGATCCAGGAATCCGGTTCAGGACATGGAAGACCGCGTTCGCCATGTCGGCCTGCTCCCACACGCAAAAGCGCGCGTTCTCGAGCGTGCTTTCGAGTCAGGGCTTCGTCAGGCTTTAATGAAGATCACTTCCGGGGTCGGTGGACTTCGCTTCATTGGTGCGGCCTCTCTGCTTCTTGGCACGATCGGCAGCGTTTGGACATTGATGATCGGGTTCGACAAGCTGGAGGCGGACGCCAGTCCCGGGCCTGTGATCGGCAGCGCCCTTGGATTTGTCCTGATTTCGCTGATCGTTGCGACACCGGCTTTCCTTGCCCGCATTGCCTTTGCCATTCAAACCGACCGCCTCGAATTCGAAATCTCGAAGTTCAAAGAGGATATTGCCCGTCTCTTCGAACGGACATTTATCAACTTCGCTTCTCCGGTGGCTCCTCAGGATGCGACTGAGAAGACCGTGACATCACCGGCCGGGTCCGATTTCTATGAAGAGGAAGAGGAGAGAGAGGAAGTCTCTCACCCTGCGCCCGAAGAGAAGACAATTCCTCCTCACGGAAAGAAAAAGCAGTATCACTCGATTCGCGAGCGGCTCCTGCGCCCTCCATCAGATGATGACGACACCGATGAACTTCGGGTCAATCCGATTGCCCGTCAGGCTGCCGGGATCAGAGCCTACTAAAACCCGAACCTTACTTCAGTCATGCACTTTTCCTTTCAAACTCTCGCGGTCGGAGCTGTGGTCACGGTTATTCATCTCGCGGTGATCGCGGCGATGCAGCCGGCAACGCTTGAAGCGTCAAAATATTTTCAGGCTCTTGAGATGGACGCCTTTGTTGAAGAAGTTCTCGTTAAGGCGGATGCGGAGACTCCCGGTCTTGAAGTCGGGAGCGGCTCTCCGACAGTCGCCGGGGTTGAGGACGTTCGCGGCCGGGCCAGTGGTATTCCAGTTCCGGAGGAAGCTCCTATGGGAGGCCCGGAGCAACCAGTTCAGGTGGCGGAGAAATACCTGGACCTGGAACAGGAAATGGATTCGGTCAAAGCGGTGCCTGATGTGCGTATCTTCGCTGGTCGGATTTCGGCACCTAAGCCGGATGAGTTCACTTCCGAACCGATCGTCGCTGAGCCGGTCGCTGAGCCTCCGGTCGAAAAGAAATCGTCTCCCGTGGGGGCCACGAAGCAAAAGCCGAAAAAGACAGGGCTTTTCGAACTGCGGGAAATCCTTCCATTGTCCCGGCCTTAGCTCTGGATTTCGACTCCGGGGATTCAATCGATAAAATTGTTAGGTTGATCTGTTTGCCGGTCCGGAGTCGGGGGGCTATGATCGCGGCAGACTTCTTATGAATCTGCCCAACCAACTGACGGTTGCCCGCCTTTTCCTTTCGTTTGTATTCGTTGCCCTCCTTTCGATTGAGGGCGTGGAATACACGCGAACCGCTGGGCTCGTTGTTTTCGTGATCGCAGCGATCACCGACTTTCTCGACGGACACCTTGCGAGAAAGCATCAGCTCATCACCAATTTCGGGAAGTTGATGGATCCACTTGCCGACAAAGTGCTGATGTGTGCGGGATTCGTTCTCCTGACGACGCTCGGGCTCATCCCTGCCTGGATGGTGGTTGTCATCCTCAGCCGGGAGTTTCTTGTCACCGGGCTGCGTCTTCTCGCCTCGGCCGAAGGAGTGGTTCTAGCCGCCGAAAATCTTGGGAAATACAAGACGATCATGCAGATCGTGACTGTGATCTACTTCCTCCTGTATCTGGCTTCGACCGATCATTGGCTCCGGTTTATAAAACCGGTCTTCGATTCCTTCTACCTCGGTCCGGATCACCTCGGCATGTTGCTGAACTGGATCAGCCTGATCCTCACGCTCTGGTCCGGGTGCAGCTATGTCTGGAAGAATCGTAAGATGCTCGCGGATTGTTGATCCAATTTCCCTCCCAGGAAAAAGCCGGGACAAATGCCCCGGCTTTTTTTGTAGAAGTGTAAAGACCGCCTCCTGTCAGCCTTCGACCTGGGTCACCGGCTCGACCGGGTCTTTGTCCCCGTCATCGATATCTTCGGCTTTGAACGTGAGGAACTTTTCGCCCTTCTTGTGGGTCACTTTGACGAGTTGACCGCCCTGGACATCGCCACGAAGGAGATGCTCGGCGAGGGGGTCCTCGATCATCCTCTCAACGGTTCGTCGCATCGGGCGGGCTCCGTAGTTTGGATCGTAGCCTTCTTCGATGAGAAACTCTTTTGCTTTTTTGTCGAGTTTGATCTGAATGTCCTTTTCGGCGAGGCGCTTCACCACCGTGTTGATCTCGAGATCCACGATCTGGGTGAGGTTTTCTTTGTCGAGGACGTGGAAGACGATCTTCTCGTCGAGACGGTTCAGGAATTCCGGCTTGAAGGCTTCTTTGGCACGCTCAAGAATCTTGTCGCGCATGCCGTCGTAGTTTTCATCGCCCCCGCCCATGCTGCCGAAGCCCATGTTGACCTGGCGCTTGATAACGTCGGCTCCGACGTTTGAAGTCAGAATGATAATCGTGTTCCGGAAGTCGATCTTGCGGCCGAGGCTGTCCGTGATCATTCCCTCTTCCAGAATCTGGAGGAGGAGGTTCATGACATCCGGGTGAGCTTTCTCGATCTCGTCGAAAAGAACCACGGAGTAGGGACGACGACGAACCGCTTCAGAGAGCTGACCACCCTCTTCGTATCCGACGTAACCGGGAGGCGAACCGATAAGTCGGCTGCTTGTGAACTTCTCCATGTACTCCGACATGTCGATCTGAATCAGCGCTTCGGGATCCCCGAACATGAAGTCGGCGAGATTCCGGGCGAGGTAGGTCTTACCCACACCGGTAGGCCCGAGGAAAACGAAGGATCCAATCGGACGGCGTGGGTCTTTGAGGTCGGCACGACTGCGGCGGAGGGCCTTGGAAATCGCGGTGACCGCTTCGTCCTGTCCAATGACGCGACGCTTGAGCTCCTCCTCCATCTTGAGGAGCTTCTCGGTCTCTTTCTCCTCCATGCGCTGGAGAGGAACACCGGTCCACTTCGCGACGACGGACATGATGTCATCTTCGCTGATCTCGACGATCTTCTCCTCATTGGTATTTCTCCACTCTTCGAGAATTTCGTCCATCTCGTGACGCTTGTTCTTCTCCTTGTCGCGGAGTGCAGCGGCGTTCTCGAAATCCTGATCCTTAATCGCCGCCTCTTTTTCCGCGACAATTTCCTCAATCTCGGCTTCGAGATCACGGATCGCAGGGGGACGGGTCAGTGAAGTGATGCGGGCACGGGCTCCGGCTTCATCGAGAATGTCGATCGCCTTGTCGGGCAGAAAACGTCCGGTGAGGTAGCGGGCGGAAAGTCGCACGCAGGCCTCGATGGCATCATTGGTGTAATCCGCCTTGTGGTGCGCCTCATACTTGGAGCGAAGGCCCTGAAGAATGAGGATTGCGTCGTCGATGCTGGGCTCTTCGACTTTGACCTGCTGAAAGCGGCGCTCGAGAGCAGCATCCTTCTCGATGAACTTGCGATACTCATTCATCGTCGTGGCGCCAATGCACTGGAGCTCGCCGCGGCTGAGGGCCGGTTTGATGATGTTTGAGGCATCCATGGCACCCTCTGCGGAACCGGCTCCGACGATGGTGTGAAGCTCGTCGATAAAAAGAATCACGTTCTTCGCGCGCTTGATCTCGTCCATGACGGCCTTGATCCGCTCCTCGAACTGACCGCGGTATTTTGTCCCGGCGACCATGAGCGCGAGGTCGAGCGTGATCACTTTCTTGTCGCGAAGAAGCTCCGGAACATTTCCTGAAGCGATTTCCTGAGCAAGTCCTTCAGCAATCGCGGTCTTGCCGACACCTGCTTCGCCGATGAGAACCGGATTGTTTTTCGTGCGGCGGCAGAGGATTTGAATGACACGCTCGATTTCAGAACTGCGTCCGATCACGGGATCGAGTTCCGCATTCTGGGCCAGCTCGGTGAGATCGCGGCCAAAAGCTTTGAGAGCGGGCGTTTTGCCTTCCTTGCGGCTTCCGCCACCGCTCATCTCTTCGAATTCACCCTCTTCGTCTTCGATGTTTCCACCGGCGAAGTTCGGGTCGAGTTCGTGAAGGATCTCATTGCGGGTGCGCTCGATATCGACTTCCAGATTTTTGAGGACGCGTGCGGCCACCCCGTCGCCTTCGCGGAGAAGGCCGAGGAGGATATGCTCGGTTCCCACGTAGCTGTGATTGAGCGCTTTCGCCTCCTTGCCGGCGAGGGCGAGAACCTTCTTCACCCGCGGGGTGTAGGGGATATTCCCGACCATTTTGGTCTCAGGACCATTGCCGACCTGTTTTTCGACTTCGAGACGAACTGTCTCAAGATCGAGGTTCATCTTTTGAAGCACATTCACAGCAACTCCCTGACCGAGTTTAATCAGTCCGAGGAGTAAGTGCTCGGTTCCCACATAATTGTGATTGAACCGGTCGGCTTCCTTGCGGGCCAGTGCGAGAACTTGTTGAGCGCGGGGGGTAAAGTTATTCATCGTCGTCGTCCCTTTCTGTCAGTATAGTGGAAAAATCAGGGGGCGTCAGCCCATTTAAACTGGTTCGGATTATGTCGGCACGCAAAATATCTCTTTCCTCGGGAGATAACTTACGTTTCGCGGATATTTGCAGATGGGCTGGCTGAATTTCGGTGAGGAGAACAGTAATCGTCTCCCGCTCTTCTTCCGGCACAAACCCGAGGTCACAACCGAGGCGGATCATGGAGAGGTAGTTCAGCGCTTCTTTCGAAGTGATGATATGCGCGTATTTCAGCACCGCGTAGGCGCGACCGATTTGGTCCTGCATCATCGTCGGCTTGTCTTCGAGGATTTTCATCCGGGCGTTTTTCTCGTTTTCGATCATCTGATTGATGACCCGGTCGAGGTGCTCGATGATCTCCTTTTCATCGGTTCCAAGCGTGTTCTGGTTGGAAATTTGAAAGAGGTTTGCAAGCGCTTCTGTGCCCTCGCCATACAATCCGCGCACGGCAAGACCGATCTTATTGGCTCCCTGAATCGTCTGATTGATCTGTTCACTGAGAACCAGACCGGGGAGATGAAGCATCGCTGAAGCCCGCATTCCGGTGCCGAGGTTGGTCGGGCAGGCGGTCAGGTAGCCGTATTGATGATCGAACGCGTAGGGCAGTTCCTGCTCAAGGGCGGAATCAATCTGATCCAGGGAGCGATAAGCGGACATCAGTTGCAGTCCCGGCCGGATCGCCTGCATGCGGAGGTGGTCCTCCTCGTTCACCATCACGCTGATGGTCTGGGAGCGATTCATGACCGTGCCGCATCCGGGGCCTTTCGCGGCATGTTCCCGACTGATGAGGTGGCGCTCGACGAGAACCTGCTTCTCGAGGGCGGTCAGTTTCGTCATTTCCTCCGAAAAGGAGTCTTTCATCTCCGAAAGATTTTCGAGCGAAGGCCGGATTTCCTCCATGACCACGGCGCGATCCTCTTTCCTGGCCCAGCCGGGAAAGGGATGGCCAACGAGGTTGCGGGCAAGCCGGATTCGGCTCGTCATTACGATGTCACTCTGAGGCCCGGGGGAGCGCATCCACTCGGCAGGCTTCTTGAGTAAGGTTGAGAATCGCATCGGCACAACAAAAGCTTAGGTGGTGAGAGAGCACCCGGGGTGCCAGCTCGGATTAAAATGATCAAGAATCTCCCATCTGAGACTCAAGCTGAGAGATCTGATCGCGGAGGCGGGCGGCTTCTTCGTAATCTTCGTCCTCAACAGATTTAGACAGAGAAAGCTTCAATTCGCTCAATTTATCAAGCGGGCTCGGTGCCATGGGCTCTTCCGGAAGCGGGTTGACCTGCGCCGCAGGCAAATCCGGAAAGGTGGAGGGAACTTTTCCGGTGTGCTGCGTGTGCTTGTGCATCGCTTCGAGAAGGCCGTCGAGGCCTTCGTCAAAGACATGGTAGCAGTCAGCGCAGCCGAAGCGGCCGGTCTTCTTGAAATCAGTCTGGGAAAATCCGCAGCTGGGGCAGGTAAGATCGTCGGTGGCCACTGCCGTTTCCGTGGCAGTCTCCTCTCCCATGCCTTCGAGCATGTCAGCGAGCGCGAAACCGGTGGGATCCGTGACGCCCTTTTCATCGGCGCAGCTCTTGCAGAGGTTTACCTTTTGCAGGTTCCCATCCACAACCTGGCTGAAGAAAACACTCGCTTTTTCGTTTTGGCAGACGTCGCAATTCATCTCATGGAGAAATTCTTCGACGCCCTTGTTCGCCGGCGAAGAATGCTACTTCGGTAATCTACGATAGGAACCGCGATTAGTAAATCGGTGTCCCTGTCGTTTCCACGAGATTGCGGAAAGCCGTGATGAGCTGGCGGGTGACCGGACCGGGCTCTCCGGAGCCAATGACGCGCTGGTCATATTCAGCCACGGGGACTACTTCGGCGGCGGTTCCGGTGAGGAAAAGCTCGTCTGCGGTGTAAAGGTCGTAGCGGCTCATCATGACTTCGCGAAGGTCGAAGCCGGCTTCCAGAGCCAGTTCGATGACCACTTTTCGGGTGATCCCGTAGAGAGAGCCCGACGCCACCGTAGGGGTGTAGATGATTCCATCCTTCACGATGAAGATGTTGTCCCCGGTGCATTCGGCAACGTAGCCTTCGGCATTCAGCATGACGCCTTCCTCGGCACCGGCCTGAAGAGCCTCCACCTTTGCCATGACATTGCTGAGGTAATTCAGCGACTTCACGGCCGGAGAGAGCGAGTCATGTGTCGGGCGTCGCGTCGCGCAGGTCGCGAGGATGAGACCTTTTTCGTATTTCTCTTCCGGATAGAGGGATATGGTCGAGGCGATACAAATGACCGACGCTTTTTCGCAGCGATAGGGACTCAATCCGAGGCCGCCCACTCCACGGGTGACAATGAGACGGATGTAGCCGTCGTGGAGACTGTTTTCACGGATTGTCGCAGTGACCATATCGGCGAGTTCCGCCCGGGTCGTGGGAATCTCAAGATGGATCGCTTTGGCCGAATCGAAGATCCGATCGATGTGCTGCTCGAGACGGAAAACGCGGTCATGGTAAAAGCGAATCCCCTCGAATACACCGTCACCATACAGGAGGCCATGGTCGAAAACGGAAATCTTCGCTTCACCTTCCGGGTAAAACACGCCGTCAATTAGGATTTGGAGGGGGGCATCACTCATTCCGATTGTAAATTTGGAGTCCGCTATCTAGCCACGAAGGCCCTTGAAAGCAAGCATTTCAACGCATCCTCATCAGCCGAAAAAGCGCTTCACTTTGTGCATCCCTCTCGCGAAGGCTTCGACATCCGATTCATTGTTGTAAAAGGCAAACGAGGCCCGAACCGTCGCCGACACGTCGAGGTAGTCCATGAGCGGTTGCGCGCAGTGATGTCCGTCCCTGACCGCGACTCCTTCGGTATCGAGGATCGTGGCGATATCGTGAGGGTGAGCGATGTCGTAGAGAAACGAGATGATCGCCGTTTTGTTCTCCGTGGTTCCAAAGAAACGAACGTCACCGAGAGACTCGAGTTCACCCGTGGCAAGGCCGGCGAGTTTTTTCTCGTGTTTGGCGGCCGCCAACCAGTCGATTTCGCCCAGGTAGCGAAAGGCTTCGGCGAGGCCAAGCGCTCCCGAGATGTTTGGCGTTCCGGCCTCGAACCGCCCGGGTGCGTTGCGAAACGTCGTGCCGGTGGTCGAGACCCGATCAATCATGTCGCCACCGCTTTGGTAAGGTCGGAACGAATTGAGGATTTCGCGCGATCCCGCGAGCACACCGATGCCGTCCGGGGCGAAAACCTTGTGACCGGAGAAAACATAGAAATCCGCTCCGATTTCGGTGAGATCAGCCGGTCCATGGGGAAGGGCCTGCGCGCCGTCGACCAGAACGAGGGCGCCCTGCCCGTGAGCAAAGGCCGTCATTTCCGTCACCGGGTTGATCGTTCCAAGGACGTTGGAAATGTGAGTGAAGGCCGCGACCTTCGTCCGACTGGTGAAGGCTGCTTTCCAGGCATCGAGATCGAGCGAGCCGTCTTCGTTCAATCCGATGAAGTGAAGTTTCAGCCCCTTCCGCTCCGCCAGCACCTGCCAGGGCACGAAATTGGCGTGATGCTCCATGATCGTGAGGATGATCTCGTCGCCCTCGCAAAGCTTTTCTTCGAGACCATTGGTGACCAGGTTGATGGCTTCCGTGGCTCCGCGGACAAAAATGAGTTCCTGAGAATCCGGGGTGTTCAGCGCCTTTTTGATCGTTTCGCGGGCCGACTCATAGGCTTCGGTCGCAGTCCGGCTCAGATAGTGGACCCCGCGATGAATGTTCGCATTTCCGCTTTCATAAAAGTGATCCACGAGGTCGATGACACACTGCGGCTTCTGGGAGGTCGCGCCATTGTCCAGATAGGCGAGCGCTTTTCCATCGACCTCTCGGGAAAGGATCGGGAAATCGGCTCGGAGTTTTTCGGGGTCGAATACAGGCATCTCAGGTTATTACGCTGAAAGGTCCGTGGAATACGTCACAGTGCAAGATCGGGATTTCGCAGGAGGACGCTTTCAAGGCGCGATCGTAAACCTTTTTGACACTCTGAAGAGTCGCGATTATCAAAGCTCTTTCGCGTCACAGCGGGTTTATGTCGGTCACGATTGTCAGTATCAGCGGGAGAGCAGAAAACGGCACCAGTCGCCCGTATTTCTGCGAAGCCGACGATGGCCACTATTACTTCGTGAAGAGTGCCAACGTCAGCGGCGACCAGCTTGTCACCGAGTTTGTCATGAGCCGCCTCGCCGAGGAATGCGGTTTGCCGGTAGCGCCCGTTCAGCTCGTCACGATTCCGGAAGAACTGACGCAGTATTCGCTCGTTGAGCAGCCGGACGAATTTCGGGCCGGAGTGGCGTTTGGATCTCAGCGGGTTCCCTTTGCAGACGAACTGAGAACTTCCCATCTCCGGCAGATCGATGAAGAGACCAGGATTCGCTGCCTCTGCTTTGACTGGTGGGTGAGAAATCCGGATCGCCGCCTTGGTATTCTCGGGGGAGACCCCAATCTGCTCTGGGATCCGGTGATGCAGAATGTCGCCCTGATCGACCACGACCACTGCCTCGCGAAAGACTTCGACGGGGTCGAATTCATGCAGGAACATGCCTTTCGCGATGTGAGGCCCTTCATTGAAAAGGCTTTCTACAAAAAATGGCGCACCAGGTTTGAGTCGACCATTTACGGCCTCGGTAAGATCTGGGAGGAGATTCCCGAAGCGTGGCTGCGGGACGATTCCGGGACCACCAGGACTTCGATCAGCCTGCAGGACATCGAGGCGGGCCTGATCAAACCCGAACTGCCGGCCGATGGCATTCTGCCCGGCTAACCCTCTCTGCAAATGAATCTCGTTGTTAACTTTGCCGCCATCGGATTCCGCCCCTACCGGGAGCTTGGTGAGTTCGTGAATATCGGGATTGTTGCGGTCGAGGCCAGAAGTCGTTACCTGACGTACCGTCTCATTTCTCCCCAGAAGACGAAACGGATCACGGCGTGCTTTCCGGAGCTGGAGCTCGCGATTTACAAAGACGGAATTCGCCGGCTCGAAAACGAACTCTCGGCACTTTCCATCGAAACCAACCTGTGGGCCGACGATGCGAGGCAGGCCGGTAAAAATCACCCGGCTCAGTCTGATCTGTTCGTCGCAATGGGGGACATGGATCTCTTTCGGCAACTGACCGCGACCCGGTCCTCAACTTTCTTCTACGGATCGCGCGGAACTCGTCTCACCGACGATGTGGACCAATGTCTGGACGACCTCTACAAGCGCTACGTCGAGCATTGGAATCTCACTCCGGTGGACTACGAGGAGAAAAAGCTGACCCGTGATTTGCGGAAACTGCTCCACGCAAACCGCCTGGACCGCCTGTATCGCGAAGCTCCCTGGGTCGGGACGGATGTGTATCATGTTGGGGTGCCGTTGGCATTCACGCCGAAAGGCTCGGAGTTGCCCGAAAAAGTGATCAAGCCGCTCAACCTTGCTCAGAGCACGCCGACCCGGGTTTACACTCGCGGTGACGAGTGGATTTCAAAGATCCGGAGACTTCAGCGAATCAAGAGCCTTCCCGAAGGATTTCTTTTCGTCGTAAAAAAACCGGAGGATCAGGAGTGCCTCGAGGCCGCCAACGAGATTTGCGAGGGCCTTGAGCAACTCGGGGTTCAGGTCGCCGCGTTCGACGATGAGAAGGCGATCCTCGAATTTGCCCGGATCGAAGAGCAGCGCGAGTTGAAGCTCACGAGCTGAAATTCCGCTCCGCGAGGTTCAGGGTCAGCATCGCGTCGCGTTGGAGGATGATTGATTCCCGGATCGTTGATTTTTTGTCGTGAGGTCCGTATTCCACATCGACCTCCACTTGCATCGCTTTCACTTCCATTCGCGTGATCCGGAAAACAGGCTCGATCCGTGAACGGAAAAAACAGTGGAGCGGAACGTCGGTGTGTCCGGCATTCCAGAGAATCTGGGCAGGTGGAAAGCCTTCGATCCTTCCCATCGCCCCGAGGATTTCCCGAAGCCGTGCTTTGCCGTGCTTTCGAACGAGTTTTCGGGCGGCGGCAAAATTCCGGAGGCGCTCCATGTAGGAGGTCTTCGGATTTTTCCGCTCCGTCTCCATTTCCTGAATCAGTCCCCGGGCATGCAGCGCCATCGTCGCCTGCAATTCTTCGCGGCTGATATCGCCGCGCTCAAACTGGCGAAACAGTTCCGGGGGAGTGGGGATGAGTCCGAAATTCACGGCAGGAGGGTGTCAAAAGGTGGGGCGGTATCGCAAGCGTTTATCGCTCCGGACATCAGATTCATGACACGCAACAGGGTTGACTGTCTCACCGAACCCTGTTGATTCGACAGACATGAGTAATGATGCGCAGGAGGGGTTCGAAACACGGGCCATTCATCGGGGGCGGGATTTCGTGGGCGAAACCGGGGCCGTAACGCCGCCGGTCTGGCTTACGTCCACCTTTGAATACGGCAACCCGAACGGATTCGACTACACCCGGTCCGGGAATCCCAACTTCACCTTGCTCGATCGAACGATCGCGAGCCTTGAAGGCGCGGAGTTCGCAACCTGCTTCGGCAGTGGTGTTTCAGCAATTACGGCGGTGGTCTCCACTTTGAAAAGCGGTGACGTTGTTGTCGCCGAGGAAAATATCTACGGCTGCACTTTCCGGCTCTTTGCCCAGGTCTTCGCCAAGTTCGGCGTCGAAATCCGCTATCTCGATTTCACCAACCCGGCGTCGCTCGGGGAGGTCGGCTCGCATGAGCCGGCGCTGGTCTGGATCGAGTCGCCGACGAACCCGAATTTGAAAATCATCGACATCGCGGCGGTTTCGGAGGCGGCCCACGCGGCTGGCGCTCCTTTGATTGTGGACAACACCTTTGCGAGCAGTTTTCTTCAGCGCCCCATCGAACTCGGGGCCGATCTCTCGCTCGTTTCCCTCACCAAATACACCAACGGCCATTCCGATGCCCTCGTCGGTGCCGTTTGCACGAACGACGGGGCCTGGCAGGAGAAAATGATTTTTGCCCAGAAGGCCCTCGGACTCCAACCGGCCCCGATGGATTGCTGGCTCACGATGCGGGGAGCGAAGACCGAGGCTCTCCGCATGGAGCGGCATTGTCAAAATGCGCTCGCGCTTGCTCAGCATCTCGAGGCAAACTCGTCCGCAAAGACGGTTCGCTACCCCTATCTGCCTTCCCACCCGCAATATGAGTTGGCGAAGCAGCAGATGAGCGGCGGCTCGGGGATCGTCACTGTCGATTTCGGCCGGAGCCTTGAGGACACGCTTCGGTTTGTGGAAAGCCTCCGGTATTTTCCGAAGGCAGAGAGCCTTGGCGGGGTTGAGTCACTCTGCTGCCATCCTGCTTCGATGACGCATGCCAGCGTCCCGAAGGAAACCCGCGAGGCGGTGGGAATCACGGACTCCCTCGTGCGATTTTCCGTCGGGATCGAAATGATCGCCGACTTGATCGCTGATGTGGAGCAGGCACTGCAGGCTTGAGCTTATATCCTGATGAGAGACCCGTTCAGTGAGCCTTTTTCCCGCGAAGAGGATTTGGGAAAAGCCCTGCCTGAGAGCGATCACGCCGTTTCCGTGTGTCTGCCACGGTGGAAGCATGTCATCGGGTACGAAGAGGGCGACCCGGAAGTGGTCGATACCTTCGAGTGCGGCTACCCGCGTTTCGTTCCGCATCCCTTTGTCGATGAGCTGTTTTATGCGGCCCAGGAGGAGTTCGCAAAAAAGAGCGAGGTCGCGTTGGTTTTCCCCTCACTGGCTGCTGCCTGGCGCTGCGCCGAGTACGTGAAGCGTCGCTCCGGAGCAAGCTGCCGGCTCGAATCCTACGGGTGGGAAGGGCTTACCGTCGTTCTGGTGGGGGAGGAATACTACGGTGCCGCCTGGAAATACTGGCAGCACAGTGGAGAAATCGTGAGCAGTCGTGAGGCGGAGTCCGCGCTCAGGGATGAACCGGTCGATGAAGCAATCACCAACGACGGGAAGAGAGCCCTCGAAATCATTCGGGAGCGGATCGCCTCCTTCTACCCCGGAGTTGAAGGGGCAGATGTGTTTCTCTTTTCCTCCGGAATGGGGGCCGTCTTTGCCGTTCACCGCATCCTCGCGGGGGAACAGGACAGCCCGCCCACGATTCAGATTGAGTTTCCCTATCTGGATTCATTCAAAGTGCAGGAGCAGTTCGGGGGAGGGGTCGTTGATCTCTCGGTGAGTGAAAGCGGAGGGGTTGAGGAAACACGGGAGTGGCTCGCCGCCGGGCATGCCGCCAGCGCGGTGTTCACGGAGCTGCCCAGCAATCCGCTGCTTCGCACCGCTGACCTGGCGGGCATTTCCCCGTTCTTAAAGGAGCATGAAATCCCTTTGATCGTCGATGATACCGTCGCGACTTCCGTCAATGTGGACCCTTTTCGCTTTGCGGATGTTGTGACGACGAGTCTGACGAAGACTTTCTCAGGGGCGGGCGACGTCGCAGCCGGCGCCGTGATTATCAAAAAGGGCAGCGTCGGCTATGAGAAGCTGAAAGAGGCCCTCCCCGCGGAAGAGTCGGCAAGCCCGTTGTTTTCGCGCGACGCCATTGCTCTGGAACGAAATTCCCGGCATTACGAGGATCGCGTCTGCGCCACCAACGAGATTGCGGCGGAGTTGATCAAGTTCATGGAAGGCCGATCTGAGGTGGAGGCCTTGTGGCATCCTTCCACGCAATGCCGTGAACGATATGATCAATGCCGTAAAGAGGACGGTGGCTACGGGGCTTTGTTTTCCTTTCTCTTGAAGGGCGGGGAAGGAGCGGCTCAGCAGTTCTATGATGCCCTCGAAATTTCCAAAGGGCCCAGCCTGGGAACGGATTTCACTCTGGTCTGTCCCTACACCCTGCTGGCTCACTACGGGGAACTGAAATGGGCGGCAGAGCGTGGTGCGCCAAGAAATCTTCTCAGGGTCTGGGTTGGCCTGGAAGATCCGGAAGACCTCATCGAAAGGTTCCGGAAAGCCCTCGAATCGCTTTAAACCGACAGGGCTGTGGGGATTTTCCGGCAAAAAGAAAGCTGCATTTTTTTAAATTTCCTGCTTGCTTAACCCGAATTTCTCATCAGTAGAATAGCGGACGGCTGGAAATTTGGTGTAATGTCATGGTGTTCAAGCAATACCATCACACACAAACACCAACCGCCGCATGACAAACTGTATTCAGCAAACCTTCGCTTTTCAAGGACTCGGTAAACGTAAAGTTGAAGCCGATTTCAGGGGTGGCAACGTGAGCGCTGACGGCGGCGTTACGTTGCTTCGGGAAATCGATCTTCTCGATGGCCTCACGATCC